>CAXTPQ010000001.1:0-1925 GCA_964246215.1 uncultured Terriglobus sp.
CTATGCGAGAAACGCTTTTAGAAGCTGAAGTTGGCCTGAAGGAAGATGCGGCGTACCGCTGATCCTTCTGAGAACGGGCCCTGCGCCAGTGACTGCGAATAGCCGAACAGATTGCGGGCCGGATCGGAGCTGTAGGCCGTCAGGTTATTGTTCTGAACAGCGTAGGGCACGTTATTGAACAGGTTAAGAATCTGAGCTCCGACGGAAACGGTGTACTTCCGGCCAGTCGAAACGCCATTGCCCAATCCACCGCCGCCGAAACCTCGACCACCGCCCGGGCCACCCGGGCCACGTCCACCGCCGCCGGGTCCACCGAAGCCGCCACCACCACCCTGAGCAGCGGCCGCCGCTGCGAGCTTCGGCCCAAAGCCGAATGCACGCACGATGCGGGTGTTGAAGGTGAACAGCGTCGGACCGGTGCAGTAGCCCACGGGAACGCGCGCGTAGGAATCGGTATTCACTGGCGTGGAGAACGCGAGGGCGTTGCCGCAACTTGCGTTGGCGACGCCCGGAGCAAAAGCAGCACGGTCAATGATCTGCGAGTCGTTGTTGACATCTGTTCCCGTGACGATGCTGTACGGCGTACCCGAGTTGAAGATCATGAATGGGCTGACCGATAATTTCAGCGGTGCCGTCCAACTTGCAAAGGCAAAGATGCTGGAGCGATTGCCCGTACGCCCATAATCCGTGTTGGGGTTGAGTGGATCTGTTTGAAAGCTGTTGGAACCGTTTGTATTACTGTTCTGGAAACGCAGTGAGTAAAAGCCGAAGATTGAGAGTTTGGGCGTGACCTGTCCACGGACATTCACCAGTAACTGATTTGTTCGAAACGTGCCACCGGATTGGTACTGGTACAGCAGGTTTGTATCTGCCGGGTTGGCCACGGAACGTGAGAAGTACTGGTGGAGGCCGATTGTATTCAGATAAGTCAAAGACAAAGACGCTTTGGCTGGGAGTTGCTGGTCCACACCCGCCGCGAATTGGGAGTTATAGGAGCTGCGCAGCCCAGGACCGAAGGTGTAAATCGTATTTTTCGCAGCCTGGTTTGCGCCGCATGGGGAGACATTACCCGGCCCGCATCCTGCGGTCGGGGCAAGGAAGTTTTGCACCAGTTCGTTGGTGCCGTTTTGCACGATCGTGTTGATTTCATCGCCGACGTTGAACCGGTTATAGAAGATGCCATATCCCAGCCGGACCACCGTCTTCGGATCGCCGCCCTTGCGCGGGACCCCATAGTTAACGGAGACGCGTGGTGCCAGATCATGGGAGCTCTGGATGGCTCCCTGCGCCTCATAGCGCAGGCCGTAGGTAAGGGTCAGGTTCGGCCGTGCCTTCCAGTCGTCTTCAGCGTAAAGCCCCACATCGGTCAGGTGCGTGCCTACATGTGCATTGTTGATCAGGGTCACGCGGTACTGAAACGGATTGCTGTTCTGATAATCCGCGATGGTGCGGTAAGAGAAGGTTCCGTTGGAGCCCGCCGTGGAGAACTGCGCCTGGCGATTGATGCGGACCCGCATGCCGGCCCGGATAAAGTTTTTCGCAAGCTGCACGGAAGTATAGTTTTGCACCTCAATATGGTCGAAAGTCGAGGTCTGCGTGCCGCCGGCGTTACCTCCACCCACAAAATTGCCGATCACCGCCACTGTCGGTGCCAATGAGTTTGGCAGCTGCGACGATTGGTCACGGGAGAACTGGAAGCGCGTTTCATTGATCAGCTTGGCGCTGAAGACCTGCGAATCGCTGATCTGAATGTTATTTTCGCGGGAGGTTGTGTAATAGCCGGCGGTGGGCAGCGTTAGGTTTCCCACGCCTGCGTTGGTTTGATCGCTATGCTCAAACTCATACCGCATGGTAAGTGTGTTTCTTTCCGCGATCGCGTAGTCGATGCGGGGAGAGAAGTCATAACGCACACGAGGGGCAAAGAC
>CAXTPQ010000001.1:2025-13142 GCA_964246215.1 uncultured Terriglobus sp.
CCGTCCACATAGATCTGCCCGCCGTTCGGTCCGGCTGCTGGACCGGCGAGTGCCGTGAGTTCATTGGAGAGTTCGTCCGGATCGTCCGACAGAGCGTCCAGGTCGGCACCCTTTACCACCAAAGAACTGGCATTGTTGTCCGGATCGACAGATACGGCATTGTCGTTCGCCGTGACCGTTATGGTCGTGCTCTGCTCTTCAATGCTCAGCTTCACATCGACTTTGAGCGGCTGTGCTCCCAGCCGCACGTTCTGCTTCACAAAGGTGCCGAAGCCTTGCATTGTCACCGTGACGGTGTACACGCCCGCGGGTACGGATACGACGCTGAAGCTGCCATCCCCACCGGATTTGGCGGAGATTGCGATACCCTTTGGCGGCGTGAGCAGAATCGTGGCACCCGGAATCGCGGCACCATCCGGATCGAGCACCGTACCGGTCACCGAGCCACCCGTCTTCACGCCCGTCTGCGGTCCGGCAGGCGCGCCCACTTGGGCATACACAACCGGGCCACCGCCCGAGACAACGGCAACTCCGGCACACATGACGGCAACGGAACAAATTGGCAAGAGGCGGCAGACAGACATTCGTACCTCGAAATCGAAATCATTGCTTAACATTTGCGGGCGCTTGGAGCGTCCGTCAGCGTTGCGGAGACGCACCGCCGGCCTCACCGCCTGCCTCACCAGCGCCGCCACCCAGGTTCCAGTTCGAGGCATTGAAGCCGGCACCGCCACGCGGAGCCGCAGCCAGCAACGGTTCCACGCCCGTCAACAATGTCACAGCAGTGACCCTGGCTGAGCCAGCCTGGCCAGAAGCCACAATCATGAGGGCCTCACCGGGCTTAAGTTCGCCGAGAGAGGTTTTGGGCAGGCGCTCGATCACACGCGAGAGGTCCCCTCCACTGGCAGTGCTCTGACCGGACCGTCCGCCCTCGGGAGCGCCGGCAGAGTCACGACCGGAAGAAGCACTCTGCTGTCCATCTGCCGGGTTGGCACCGGCGGGCCGCGCCGTTGGGCGTTCGCCGGCAGCATTGGCCGGCTTATCTCCCGCCGCGACCCCACTGCTCACATGTCCAGCTGAGTTGCCTGTATTCCCGGAGCGGGCCGCGAATCGTGCCGCCATCTCCGGCGGCAGCATGCGCAAATCGGATTCATCGCCCACCGCCACAGTCACATCCTTCTTGGTGGCGAGGTCTTTCAGCACGATCGTCTTTGCAGCCGCATCGACGGAAGTGACCGTACCCGCCAGATTCAGGAACGAGCCGGAAACGATTTCATCCGCGGAAATCGTGGTTCCATCCGCGGATTTATCGCCGCGCACGCGCAACTGATCGCCTGGCTGCAGTGCGGCGACGGTGCTCGGTGTGGCTTCCTCAAACTTGACCGTACCGGGAGCATAGCGGCGGAAAATCGTCTTGCCCGAGGTCTGGATGGCAACTTCCTTGGCACCGGATTTAACCTTCACCGTTCCGGCTGTGGGATCGACCGCGGTGACGATGCCTCCAGAGCCGCGCCGCTGCCAATCGGCCTGTCGCGTGGCATTGTTCTGTGCAATGGCCGCGCTCTTCATCAACACAACCCGGGTAACGGAAAGTGCGCCACCATCAGCGGCCTTGGTCATGACCAGAATGCGGTCGCCAGCGTTGATGTCGGCGGCCGTCGCGGGCTGGGCGGTCTTCAAATCCGTGCTGCCAGGGGCCAGCTGCTGGATACGCGCGTTGTCGCTCAGCGTCATGTCCACCGCGGCGCCTGCATCCGTGGCGATGGTCAGCGCGGTTCCGGAAACTGACTTCACCGTGCCGATCTGCCGGGCTGTGCCCGCGGCGGGCTGGGCTGCCGTTTGCGCAAACGCTGGTTCAGCCGCTATCCAAAGTGGAAGCAGCAGCGTTGATCCAATCAGAATCCTGTGTAACGGCAAAAAGATCGCTCTTTGCATACCGTCGTGCCTTTCAAGACTTAGGAGCGGAGCCACACGTTGTGCGCACGGCTAGGTTGTAATACGGACGGGCAGGACGAAAGTTTCCAGCCTCCTGATCGCCGTGAGAAGCGGCGCATTTCGGCCATCGACGCGGGTACAGGCGATCAGATGCCGGAAAACGGCTTGGGCGACAACACAAGATTAGTGATGCGGGAAACCAGGTCCTCGCCGGCAAAGCGGGGCGAAGCCGAAAGCGACTTCCAGGCTGGGTTGACGCGAAACCGACTCCACCCAGCCTCCAGATCCGCTAAGCTGTCGAAGCGCAGCATGTAGGTGAGGCTCGGCATGTCTTCGCCCGTGATTGTGGACGAGTAGAAAACGGCAGGCATGCCACATTGGGCAAAGATCTCGAACTCGCCCGAATGAAACATCTCCACTTTGCGCAGGTGATCCGCCATGGACGGACTTTGGTACGTCCTGAGCTGAAATACTCGCTTGCCTTTTGCCGGCACCTGAAGCAGAGGCTTGCCTGCAAAGGCCTCCAGCAGCGTGTCGTCCACCCGATCGAAAGCAGGCTGTGCTGCGGGCGCGCTAAGAAAAGGGGCAGCCAGTGACACGAACTCCGCATCGCGCTGCAAGCCGGCCTGGAGTTGTACCAAGCGCGCGGGATCCGCATGCCGGAGCAGGAGATAGGTTGTGGGAGTTGCGGGCCCATATTCAAGACCGAAGGCGCCCACATCGCGAAAGCCGAGGCGCTGCAGCGCAGGCAGCATCGCCTTTTCCAGGTAGGCGTCACAACCGGCAGCCTGCGCCCGCACCAACCGGTAACGCCGCAGCAGGTAGAACTCCCTTTGTGTTTTGGTTGCGGAGGATGCCGGATCGGCGACGGAACTCTGCACTGCCATGCCCTCACCGCCTGAGAGGACCGCTGCTGCACCTGCCATTGCACCGCCCTGCAGAAATGACCGGCGTTTCATCATCCATCGCTCCTTACGCAGTGTAGAGCACCGTTACCGCACGTATGCTGGGAAACATGAAGCGTTGTTTGCTTGCCTTTCTGCTGAGCCTAGTTGCATTGCCGACCCAGGCGTGGGGTCCGCAGGGTCACAAGCTTGTGGCGATGGTCGCCATGGACCACCTCACACCCGTAGCCCGCCGTAACGTCAAGGCTCTGCTGGGACCGGAAACGCTGGCCGATGTCGCTTCCTGGCCGGATGCCTACCGGCCGCTCGAGACGCAGACCGCACCGTGGCATTACGTTGATCTGCCCGTGGATGCCGTAACTTATAACCGCGACCGCGACTGCCCGCCCCAGCCGAATGTGAAACTCGGCGCACCGAATGACAAGTGGCGCGACTGCGTGGTGGATCGCATTCTCTTCTTTGAAAACCGTGTTGCCGATACCGCACTGGACAACGCTGACCGCGCGATTGCGCTCAAGTACCTGGTCCACTTTGTTGGCGACGTTCACCAGCCCATGCATGCTTACGGCGGAGAGAAGGGCGGCAATGGCATTCAGGTCGTCGTCTTCGGTTCAGACACCTGCGGCGGCAATCATCCCTGTAACCTGCATTCAGTTTGGGACAGCGGTCTGATCCTGCATCGCAACCTGACCGATGCGGAATACCTCCGTGAGCTTGAGAAGCAGATCAGGCAGTCGCCACCGGTGGTCACTCCAGACGACCCCGCGGCCTGGGCGGGCGAATCGAAGGTTGCCGCGGACACGGCAATCGTGGTGAAGGGCGGTCCGGTGGACCAGGCGTACTACGAACGCGAACTGCCGGTGGTGGATCAACGGCTGGAGCAGGCGGGCCTGCGGTTGGCCGCCGTGCTGAACCGCATCTTCATCTCGCCACCGCTGAAATACAAACCTGCGGCGTTGGACTCACGCCAGCCCTGATGTAGATGGGGTTGAGGCGGTCAGTCTGCCGCAATTAGGGCCTCATCGCGCACTCCTAGCCTGCTTCTGTAATCCGCGAGCCACGCGCGAAATCTAGCCAGGGCTTCCTGCTGCTTGCGCTCATCCAGGCGTCCGCTCGCGCAGCACGACAAGCCATGCTGCCGGTAGCGAGCCACACAATCCAGGCTGGCATACACGGGTGCTTGCAGGGAAACTTTGGCGTGGAAAGCCTGGTCGTCATACAGGCCACGAAACTGGTCTTCAAAGCCCCGCACCCTTCTTGCCACGTCAGCACGCACCAGCACGCTGCAGATGCAAGGCACCATGCTCTCTTCCGCCATGAACATCCTCAACAGCTCTCCTGGCTGGAGCAGGCCTTGCTTGTGACCGGGCGGCAGCAAGGGCGGCAAGAAATTGCGGCCCCACCAGGCGCGTTCCGATGTCACCCGGTCAAAGGGCAGGTCATAGTCGCACCAGCGTTCCGCGTTGGCGTACACCATTGCAGCCTCTGGGTGGCTTTGCAGGATTTGCAGTTGCGACTCCAGCCGGTGTGGCAACCAGACGTCGTCGCTGTCCAGAAAGGCGATGAACTCACCCCGAGCATGCCGGAGTGCAAGATTTCGTGAAGCGCTGATGCCGCGATTGCGCCCGCCCGCGTGACGAAGAACCGTAATGCACTCAGGGTGGCGTGCGGCAAAGTTCAATGAGATCGACAGGCTACCATCCGTCGATCCATCGTCGACAATGATCAGTTCCCATGTAGCATCTGTACGCTGCGCGATGACGCTATCGATGGCTTCGCTTAAATACTGCGCGGTATTCCACACAGTCATCAGCACGGAAACCTGCGGCCTCGTAGAAGCCCAGGCTACCGCGGAGTCGGAACACGGCTCCGCGTTCAGTTCTACTCGACTTCCGTCACTCACCGGCCGCTTCCCTCGTCACTGTTGCAATCCCACTGACTACCTTGCGCAGGCAGTCGGCCATGGCTTTTCCGCCGAACCAACGCTCGGCATCCTGCAGGGCCTGACTGTATGCAGCAATCTCCTGCACCACGCTGCCAGCTACCTGGCTGGGGTAACTGCTGGCGAACTTTGACTTCAGATGCGACCCGTGCGGCAGGCGTACTGTTTGACGGCCAAAATCGATACGCCGGCAGCGGTCCAGGGCTGCCGCTGTTTGCCGCCTCCACTCCTCCGCGCTCATTCTGGCGGCATATGGCAGATCTTCATACAAGCCGAGCTTTCCCGGGTCGACTGCCAGCATGGCCGCATCCCGTGCGATACCGTGATCCACATGGCCGCCCAGCCCAAGCGGAGCAAAGACCGCATCCTGTTCAGTGACAGAAGCGATCTCCTGAGACAGTTGCGTGGCCTGCCTTTTCCACTCCTCCTCCGCGAGCGGGAGGGCAACTACCTGGTGGGTCGGGATGTCGAGACGCAACGGGGCGTCCTTCCATGCCAGGTCATGCAAATGCAAACTGCCCTGGCCTACGGCTCTTGCTTTCCGTGCGAAGTCCTCGTCCTCGCGCCGCCGTTGTTCACTGACGGCGCTGACGACCTCGTCATGAGTGAGACGGTGAAAGCGTTCCGGCACCACTGTATAGCTGCTCACGGTGAAGATGTTCAATACCGTGACCTGCGCACCAGCGCAGAGCAGGGCCGCAATGAGCAGGCCACAGGAAAACGCCGCATCATCACGATGCGGCGAAACGATCGCGACACGAAAGGGTGAACTCACTGGGCGGCGGTGGCGGTTTTCGCCTCACTCCGTTTGGCGGTGAAGGTACCGTCGTAGCCGAGCGGCTGCACGTCAATGGTGCCGCTCAGCGTACCGTCGTCCTGCATCTTGCCGGCGAAGGTTACCGTGAGCGCCTGGCCCTGGTACTCGCCGGGATGTTTCAGTGTGAGCGTTTTCCCGTCAAAGGTCGCCGTGGCATCCACGGTCTTCTCGCCCACGCAGCTTCCGGTCAGTTTGTCGTCCGGCCCGCTCAGTTTGCAGGTCTCAACGATCGGGTGACCCTGGACATCTCCGTCGATCTTCCAGCTGCCGGCCGCCTTCGATTCTTCAGCAAAGGCAGCAGTCGCTGTGAACAGGACCGCCGCACACATCCATCTCACCATGGTTCACTCCCCCTCCGGAACCCTCCTGCACACTTTAGTGCCCCGGCGTGCCCGGCGGCAAGTAGCAAATGCGTTCCGGACAAGTGTATTTGCCGTTCACGGCATCTCCTGGCGCACGTTCTGCGTGAGAGGCAAGCAAAGCGTGGCATCAGAAGAAGAACAACAATTTAGCCTGAAACGGGAGAAGAGACGATGAAAGAAGAAAGAGACGGAATCTACCGAAACGCGAGCATCAAGCCGGTGCTGTTGGGCTTCCTCGTCATTATCTTCATCGCTCTGATCGCGGGCCTGCTCTTCTTCCGTTCTGGCCATCCGGCAATGCCGGTGACGCCGCAGCCAAAGAACAACAAAGGTGCGCTTGCCATTCCCGGCAGCCTGCGCGAGTCCTGATGAGCGTTCTGGTTCGCTGTACTGGCTTCGCAGCATGGCAATTGCTGCTCCAGGGTGCTTTGATGAAACGAGATGCGAGATGGCTTTGGCCATGTGCATAGAGAGGGCGAGCATCGCCGCCAAGCGGTTCGTTCCTCTGTTTTTGCTGGCACTGTCTTGCAGCGCCATAAACCTAGCTCACGCCTGCACGGTTTGCAAGTCCAATACAGCTCATCAGGTGCGAACCGATATCTTCCAGCACCGGTTCCGGTCCACTCTTTTTCAGGTCATGCTGCCGTTTCCGATACTCGCGGCCGCCATCATGCTGCTGGTTCAACGTCTGCCCGTTCCTGAAAAGGAGAAGGAGACCGCTTTTTGAGCGGCCCTGCCGAGTCCCCGCGGCCCTTGGTCCTGGCCGGCCTTGTGCTGGGCATTGGCATGGGCGGCTTTGTGGACGGCATTCTCTTTCACCAGATCCTGCAGTTGCACAGCATGCTTTCAAATCGCGTGCCGCAAAACAGCCTGATCAACGAGCAGATCAACATGTTTTGGGATGGACTCTTCCATGCCTTTACGTGGGTCTGTGTCGCTTTTGGCATTTTTCTGCTGTGGCGCGCGGCGAGGCAGACTCTGAGCCGTTTGTCCGGGAGATTGCTCCTTGCTTCGCTTGTTACCGGTTGGGGTCTCTTCAACGTGGTGGAGGGCCTGATTGACCATCAGATCCTGCAGCTGCACCACGTCTACCAGAACGGCAATCATCTGCTTTGGGACATGGTGTTTCTTGCGAGCGGCGTACTTCTCGCCGGATGCGGCTTTCTGGTGATTCGACGCTTCGTCGTGAAAGCATAACCCGATCCTGACGGCGCATTGCTTGCCTGTCGATGCAGAAAACTCTTGTCCTGCCGCAGGTGCCGCTCGACACAGGAAGCGATCCATCTTCGCCCCAAAGACGCGCAATGAATCGTGCGCACCCCGTGGCACCCAAGAAACGAAGAAGCTTCAACAAAATAATTTCTGCCGCGTGCAAAAGTTCTGCTTGCCATTGCACCATGAGCGGTGCACCATATTGCTGTATTGCACAACGTCTCTTTGTTGCATCCTATGGGGCATCGCACTGCTGGAGGGATCCACCATGCTGTATGAAGACGATGACCTGAAGCTCTTTGCCGCCGCCGCTGACGAGGAAGAGTACGACGATGATGAAGCAGAGGATGAGGACACCGACGACGACGAGGATGACGAAGATACCGAAGACGACGTTGAGGATGATGACGACGAGGATGAAGAAGTCACAACCACCGATGACGACGAAGACGAGGATGAAGAAGATGACACCCTCGACGACGAAGAAGACGACCTGGACGACGAAGATGATGAGGACGATGACGAAGATGTGGCCGGTGCCAGCAAGCTGAACGTTGAAGGCAACGATGCCATGCTTCACAATGAGCACCACCCGGAACAGGCGACGCTATATGCGTCGCCTTCTTCACAGGTCGATCCCTACACGCCTCCGGATCGCGAATCCGGAGAACCGGAGCAAAACCCGGCAGAGGCTGAACTGACGGAATCCGCTGCGTTCAGTGAAGGCGCGAGCGCAACCGCCGGGCCAGGCAAGTCCACCAAGCGGAAGACAAAGGCAGCTCAAGCCGACGAAAATGCAGCTGATGAAGACGACCTGGACGACGAAGACGAAGACGACTTGGACGATGAGGACTCGGACGACGAGGAAGAGGGTCCCGCGAACGCCTTGTTCGACAGTGCTGAGACGAGAACCGAGCCGGTGACCCGCGGCAAGTCCGCCGCGAAAAAATCCACTCCGTCCAAAAAACTTTTTGCGGCCAAGAGTGCCCCCGCCAAGAAGACGGCGGCCAAAAAAACTGCCGCAAAAAGCCCCGCCAAGAATGTAAGCGGAAAGAGTTCCGCCAAAAAGATTGCGCCCGCCAAGAGCGCGAAGAAGTCTGTCACGAAAAAGCCGGTGAGCAAATCATCGCCGGTTCGGGGCGGCAAGACTGCAGGGAGAAAAGCAGTCCAATCCACGCAAAGAGGTAAGACGTTGGCAACTAAGAAGGCACCTGCAAAGAAGACTGTCGCCAAGAAAGCCGTGGCGACCAAGGCGGCTCCGGCCAAGAAAACCGTAGCCAAAAAAGCACCGGCCAAAAAAACCGCAGCCAAGAAAACCGTTGTAAAGACACCAGCAAAGAAAACCGCAACCAAGACAGCCACAAAGAAGACCGCGGCAAAGAAGGCCACCAAGTAGCCACACGACGCAGTATCCGGCAACCCGCTGCTACAGCAGAGCGGTGGATTCAGTAAGTCAGGCAAGCAAAAATGCCCGGCACCTCTCAAAGGGTTCCGGGCATTTTTGCGTGTAGCCGGCTGATTGCAGCTCTGCCCGCATCGCAAACCGCCGGACGGAGTACGCTGGAGTGACGAAACGAGCGCACCCCTTGGCTCACACCATTGCTGAAAGCAGTGCTGAGCGGGCGTGCTCAGCCCGGCTACAGGAGCAGAATCAGTTTTGAAGCCAACCGAATTGTCGCAAGCCTCCGTTAGCAGACGCGCCTTCCTGAAAGCTTCAGGTGCCGCTGCCGTAAGTACCGCCGTTCCGGTGGCCGCCGGTGCAACAACCATCACGTCCGCAGCGCACGATGCATCCACACCGGCTGACCGCCCGGCACTCGAATGTGTGAATGTATTACAAGGCACCGCGTCCACACCGGAGTTCTCCCGCGGCAATACGCTGCCCATCGCCGCGCTGCCCTTCGGGATGGCGCACTGGACATTGCAGAGCGATGGCCGCAATGAATGGTTCTTTCATCCCGGCACACGCCGCATGGAAGGGTTCCGCTGCACGCACCAGCTGAGCCCATGGCTCGGCGACTATGGCCAGGCAGTTTTCCTTCCCTTTCGCGGAGAGATTCGCCCGGAGCCCCGCGCACGTGCCTCGTCCTACGCGGTTGAAGACGCAAAGCTCGCGCCACACAGCCTCCAACTGCTCCTGCTGCGTTTCCGGGCGCGCGCCGAGCTCATCCCCACGGAGCGCTGCGCCCTGCTCACCACTGAATTCCTGCAGGATGGTCTGACCGGCGAGTGCGGCCTGCTGATCGACATCCCCGGCGACAAAGGCGAGATCGTCGCCGATGCTGCCACCCGCCGCATCACCTTTGAATCCCGGGCCAACACCGGTGCCGTGCCGGATAACTTCGCCAACTATTACGTGGTGGAGACGGACACCCCGTGGCAGCGCTTTGAAACAAAGACGATCCACGGCAGCCGCGTCGGCATTCTGCACTTTGGTCAGGCGGCTCAGATCACCGCCCGCATCGCAACCTCTTTTCTCTCGACAGAACAGGCGAAAATCAATCTGCAACGTGAGCTTGGCAAGCAGACGCCGGACCAACTCCGCAGCGCCGCGGCAAAGGTGTGGACCGGCCACCTGAGCCGCATTGAGATCAGCGGTGCCACCAATGAGCAGCGCCGCACCTTTTATTCCTGCCTTTACCGCACGCTGCTCTTTCCGCGCGTCTTTCACGAGCCCGATGCGAGCGGCCAGCCATACCATTACAGCGCGTTTACAGGACAACCCACGCCGGGCGTCATGTATGCCGACCACGGCTATTGGGACGTGTACCACGCCTGGTATCCGCTGATGTCGCTGCTCTTTCCAGAGCGGCTCAGCGAAATCCTGCAGGGCTGGACGAATGCCTACAAAGAAGGCGGATGGTTCCCGCAGTTTCCCTCGCCCGGCTACCGCGCCTGCATGACCGGTTCGCTGATCGATGCCGTCTTTGCCGATGCGGCGGTGAAGGGTATTCCCGGTGTGGACTACGCTACGGCTTACGAAGGCCTGCACAAGCACGCCACCAGCGCCGGCAATCCCGCCAAGGGCTACGGCCGTGTCGGATTCGAGTACTATAACCGTCTCGGCTATGTGCCGGCAGACCGCGTGGAGCAAGCCGTGGCCGAGTCGCTGGACGGTGCCTACGGCGACTTCTGTGTAGCGCAGGTGGCTGCCAAGCTGGGCAAGACCGACGACGCCAAGTTCTTCCGCGACCGCTCCGAAAACTGGCGCAAGCTCTTTGATCCAAAGACGAACTTTTTTCGCGGCAGGAAGGAGGACGGCTCCTGGCTTGAGCCCTTCCATTCTTACCGGTGGGGCGCGCCTTACGTGGAGGGCAGTGCCTGGCAGCACCGCTTCGATGCCGCGCAAAACTATGCCGGTCTCTTTCAGGCAATGGGAGGCAACAACGCCGCGGCCAAGGTGCTGCATCAGCTTGTCACCGTGCCACCCGTTTTTGAGATCGGCATCTACGGCTATGAAATTCACGAGATGTCGGAGATGGCGGCTGTCGACTTCGGCCAGTATGCCCACTCCAACCAGCCGTCCCATCATCTGCTGTATCTCTTCGCTCTGGCCGGCAGGCCCGAGGAAACGCAGCGATGGGTGCGCCGCACACTCAATCAGCTCTACACACCAGATACCTTCGCCGGGGATGAAGACACGGGCTCCATGGCGGCGTGGTACATCCTGAGCTCGCTCGGCTTTTATCCCACCTGCCCCGGCAAGCCGGAATACACGCTTGGCAGCCCACTTTTCCCAGCAGCCACGGTGCGCCTGCCTGGCGGCAAAACACTTCACATAGAAGCCGAGAACAACGCTCCAGCCAACTGGCGGGTGCGCACCATCGCCTTTGGCGACCAGCTCGTCAACGGTCCCAATATTGCCCATGGCAGCCTGATCCAGGGCGGCACACTTCACTTCACCATGACCGCCGGAGACCCGGCCTGACTCGACTTTATGCGGT
>CAXTPQ010000001.1:13242-17312 GCA_964246215.1 uncultured Terriglobus sp.
AACGGCAGTTTCATCGTCGTTCAGTGGGAAACGTCAACGACTCCATCGCTATAGGAATCTCTGAATGCGCCACACTTCCAGCATCAGCCAAACCACGCGCCGGGATTTTCTGAAAGCCGCGGCCGTGACGACCGCCGCCGCATCCCTGCCCGCAACCATCCATGCACAGCAGCCAATCCAGCAGCACAGCGGTCAGGGCGTGCAGTGGATCACCACGACCGAAGCCAAACCATGGCAAACCGGTTCGCCTCATCCATACGCCTTCCAGTGGGATGCTCTCGATGTCCGTCTGCTGCCGGAGCCGGCTGGACCAGCTGTCCAGGGCTTTGGTGCCTGCTTCAATGAGCTTGGCTGGGATGCGCTGAACAAGCTCTCTCCCGCTGACCGCGACGGCATCATGGCGGATCTCTTCTCACCCGGCCAGGGTGCGAACTTCACACTCTGCCGCATGCCCATCGGCGCCAATGACTTCTCGCGCGGCTGGTACTCCTACGATGAAATAGCTGAGGACTTCGCTCTGCAACACTTCAGCATCGGCAATGACCAGGCCACGCTGGTTCCTTTTATCCACGCCGCGCAGAAGCATCAGCCGAAGCTGCGCCTGTGGGCGTCGCCGTGGAGTCCGCCACAGTGGATGAAAACCAATCGATTTTACGCGGAGGCTCAGAACTTTCCAGGCTGGCCGCCCAACGGCATTCAGCCGGACCAGCTGCGGCACGAGGGCCAGGATGTCTTCATCCAGGACGAACGCTACTTCAAGACCTACGCGGAATACTTCGGCAAGTTCATCGACAGCTACCGGCAGAACGGTATCCGAATCGAGGCAGTTATGCCGCAGAACGAGTTCAACTCCGCGCAGCCCTTTCCCAGTTGCACCTGGACGCCCGAGGGTCTCGCGAAGTTCATTCGCCACCTCGGCCCGGCTATGCAGCAGCGTGACGTTCAAGTCTTTTTCGGCACGCTGGAACGCGGCAATCCGGAACTGCTCAATCACGTCCTCAGCGATCCCGGGGCGAACCGGTGGATCAAGGGCGTGGGTATGCAGTGGGCCGGCAAAGGTGCGATCCGCGCCGTGCACATGCAGCACCCCGAACTGAGCATCTGGGCGAGCGAGCAGGAGTGCGGCGACGGCAAGAACGAGTGGAGCTACGCCGGCTATTGCTGGCGGCTGATGAAGCACTACTTCGACGATGGCGCGTCCGCCTACATGTACTGGAATCTGGCGCTGGAAACGGGCGGCAAAAGCCATTGGGGATGGCCGCAAAACTCCCTTGTGACCGTAGACGCCGCGGCGCACAGCTTTCGCTACAACCACGAGTACTACGTGCTCAAACATGCGAGCCGCTTTGTGCAGAACGGTGCCCGTAGCCTGCCGACGGATGGAACCTGCACGGACCTGCTCGCCTTCCAGAACCCGGATGGCAGCCATGTTCTTACTGTTCGCAACGAGCTGAAGACATCGCGTCCACTGGACGTTCTGATCGGCACAACCCGGCTTTCCGTCACGCTCGACCCGGACTCGATCGGCACGCTTGTCGTGCCTGCCGCCTAACACGAAGGGTGCAGAAGCATCGCTTTCAGCCCGCACAAGCTCTATGCTGAAAGGGCGATGTCTGCCTCGACCATTGCTGCCAAAGCATTGCGCCACGCTGGCCCAGCTACCAAAAGGAGAAAAGCGCAGCTTGCGGCAACGATTGCAAGCAGGCTGGGCCCTTGCCGGCTTTGACCGTCGCGGTATTGGGCCTGCTCCTCAGCTTGCTGCTGCACTGGCGTCTGCGCGGCATGGCTTTTGACGATACCTACATTCACCTGCGCATCGCCCGCAACCTGCTGCACACCGGCCATGCCTGGTTCAACGTGGAAGAACGGGTGATGGCCACCTCCTCACCGCTGTGGACGCTGCTGATCGCGGCGTTCGACATGCCAGGCCACACCTGGGCGTTGCCGCTTCTGGAAGCCGTTCTGCTCTGGTCGGCAGCCGTTGTGTCGGTTCGCATTACGGTCGCCTCGCTTCCGTTTGCTTCGCGCATCATCCGCAACGCATTCGCAACGGTTGCCGGCCTCGGCACCATTGTTCTTCTGCTGCCGAGTTCCATAGGCCAGATGGAAACACCGCTGGCCATTGCGCTTCTGCTCGGAGCCTGGCTCTGCGCGCTGCGCCAGCGTTTTGCCACGCTTCCCTTGCTGGCACTTGCCGCGTGCACGCGATTGGAGCTCTTGCCCATTCTGTTTCTCGCGGCGGTGCTGGCTTTTTGGCTACAGCGCCGCCGGGCCCTGGGCAGCGTGCTTGCGTCAGTAGCCGTCGTCTCCGCCGCCGCCGCCTGGACCTGGAACCAGTTCGGCGTGCTGCTGCCGAACTCGATTCGCGCCAAGCAGATCACCTACGGCTTCACGCTGCCGCAGGCTCTTCATCAATTCCTGTCGAGCCGCCTGCGGGACGAGCTTTTCTCGCACTGCTGCTCGGTCTGCTCGCCACTGTGGCATGGCAAACGATTCGTTTTTCACAAGCACCCGGAGGCACACCACGATGTCTCGCGCTCGCCGCCTTGATCGCGGGAATGCTCATGGCCGGCAATTACGTTGCCCACCACACCGTCATCTTCGACTGGTACAGGCCGCTGGTGTACGTGCCCCTCGCGCTTGGCCTGCTGCTGGGCACTGCGTGCGCAAACGGAACACGCCTGCTGCGATGGACGCTGGCGCTCGGCACACTTACTTGCCTTCTCTTCTTGATTGCACAGCCTGCCCGCCAGGCAGCGCGGATGCTTTACGCGGGTGTCCATCCGACGCCGGCAACGGAGTCATATGTCGATGGCGGGGACTCCACGCGGGTGCAGGGCTACCTGGAACTCGGCACCTTGCTGAAGCAGATCTGCCCGGGAAGCCGGCTGTTGACACCGGAGATCGGCGCACTCGGCTGGGCCTTTGACAATTACATCTACGACAGTGTCGGCATCGCGTCGCCCGAGGCATTGCGCTATCAGCCGCTGGACAAACATTTCCCTCGCGGCGGTACCCCGGCTGAATACGTGCTGGCCGTGCAGCCGGACCTGATCGTCGGCTATCGCGTGCTGGACTGGTCGCCGCATGACACACCCGGCGTTATTGCCCGCTATGACCTGATGGAACTGCCGCCCAGTGCGCGTGCCCTCCGTGGTGGCCTGCTCGACCATGGTTGGCGCACCAGCAGCAGCCTGGACGTCTGGTCCGCGAAAGGCGGCAACTGCCCACGCACTATTCTGGAACCGCCATTACGAAAGACCTGGGAGTAGCGTGATCGGACTGGCAGAGTAAAGCCTATCGCGGCATGTCGAGCCGGTAGAGGATCAGCGCCCGATGATCGGTGTCGTCAAAGACCTGAAATCGCCCGGCCTCCTGCATGCGATAAAGCGCGCGAACCTCATCGACATGCTTGTCGTCCCAGGGGTTATAGGCCGCGTACCAGCCCGGCTGCTCCTGCCGCACCAGCGCTGGAAGACCACCCAGCGGCCACTCTGGATTCACGGACCGCACGCCGGTCAGCAGACTGATATTGTCGGCGGAGCTCGCCAGTAAAATTGGCGAATGCGATGGATCCGCCCGCATCGTCGCGGCGATGGAACGGGCCGCACTCAGCATGGTGTAGCGGGGGTGCAGCAGGTATCCCGCAGTCTGCACCAGCATCATTGCAGCCGCAACCTCGACGGCAAATAATGCGATCCGCCCGGTCACTCTCCATGGGCTGGCTGCCACCTTCTGCGTTCTTACGTGAACGGCTCGCAGACCCATCACCAGCACCATGGTGAACGGCAGGACGCACACAAGATAGTAGCGAGGCTGGAACCACGTATGCCATCCGATGAAGCCGATGTCTCCCGCCAATGCCAGTACACTTGCGCCGAACAATGGAACGCGCCAAAGCTCGCGGAGAAAGCGGAGCGACGCCGCGACGACCAGCAACGCCAACGGCACCAGAATGGCTTGAATCCAGGTCGCATCGCCCACCGCACGCGCCATCACCTGCAGCAATATGCGGCCATGCGCATGGTCATTGTTGATAGCGAACAGTTCGCGGTAATCTGCAAGAAAAT
>CAXTPQ010000001.1:17412-27100 GCA_964246215.1 uncultured Terriglobus sp.
GAACGAAGGCAACGCGGAGTCCGCGCGGCCGTACATAGCTGAAAACCTGCCCGCAGCCGTTGCGCTCCACAATGCGAGCATGAACAGAAAAACAATCGGCGGCTCCAGAATGGCCAGCCGATGAAAGCTGAAAACAAAAGGATTGACCAGGACCAGCGCCGTCGCACTCAAGGCAAAGTGCATTCCGGAGACAGGCCGCAGGAGCCGGTACATTAGCAGGAGCGAACCACCCAGCAGCAAGACCGCGAACACCCGCGCAGCCAACATGCTCGCACCGGCCACGCTGAACCACCCGGCCAGCATCAGCGGCCATACGGGCAGGCCGACCGCCGGATTGAAGCCGTTAGCGACATACCAATGCCCCGTGAACGATTGGTGCAGTGCCGCGCCGCCGTACCAGCCTTCGTCAGTGAATTTTGCCCAGTCATTCCAAGGCGAACCATTTGGGAAATCGGCGCGCAGGTGCACGAAATAACACGCGTATGTCAGCAGAATGAACACAACAAGGAACACCACCGGGCGCTTGCCTCGCCGATGGTTACCGTTCTGTGCTTCAGTATTCGTCACTACATACCCTCAGCGATGGCGCTCAGCGGCAAATTTCTTTGCGACCATCGTGCCGCCAAATGGCTGCCAAGACGTATGCAGGGCTGCTCTATTAGGTGAAAAGCAAGCATTGAGAGAATCAAAGTGCTGCCGATGAGGATTACAAGTTGAAGCGGCAAGGGCAGACCATGCGCTAAATAAAATCCGAAAACCAGACCGAAAGGATGCAAAAGGTAAATGCCATAGCTATATCGTGCGATGAACCAACTCGGACGGGTAATCAGGGGTGTGCGCAGCTGCTCGAAGCGGGGTAGCAACAGGCCAAGAGCAAGCGCGGGCAGCGCGGCGAAGTGCCAGTCATGACTACGGCCGCCTGCGATGAACGCCGCTACAAGCACTACCGTGAAGAGCCATGCCGGCAGCCGACGGGCCGGACGGGCGAAAAGCTGGAATGCAATGACGCCGGGCAAAAAATAACAGATCGCATAAACGAGATTGAGATCGACGCCGCTGAACTCCTTTGCACAAAAGACCCAGGCCAGCAACCAAAAGGCCAACAGTGGCGCAGTACTCTGCACCCGTTGCAGAAAAAAGAAGAGCAGCGGGAGAAGCAGGTACATCTGTACTTCCAAAGGCAAACTCCACATCACATAGAGCAACTGGTTGCCGCTGAAAAGATTCTGAACGAGCAGAAGATGCTCTGCTATCTGAAAACCACTCAGGCGGGTGTATGTGAAATACCCATGCCCTCCACCGACGCTGACTGGGATGTGCGTGGCCAGCACAACCACTGTCACCAGAGTCGCCAAAGGATAGATGCGCGCCGTGCGCCGGATATAGAAATTCACCACGTTTGGTCTGCGCTGGAGCGACCACATGAGCACCAGCGCAGTGTGAAGAAAGAAAAGAGCTACGCCGAAAGGTCCGTACCTTCCTAATGGCCGACCCGGAAAGATGACCGTGAGCGTATGAGAGACCATAACAGCAAGCACGGCCAACGAGCGCAAGAGGTCCAGGTTGGGCAGATCCCTTCCAGAACCGGTAGCTGTATGCAGGTCTCCACTTGCTGCCCGTTCTTCTGACAGAGGCGATCTTGCCGTGCGCGACGGATTCAATCCGATGAATACCTCTTATATCTTCCCGTACCAGAAAGTACAGCTTGATGCTTGCAGACACACTGTGCAGAGGCGTCTTCGTCAGTGGCCCAGCATGGCCGGTTCCCGCGCCCCCGATCCATGCACCATCGATAAGTCCCCGGAGAGTGCACGACCGAGCGGCTGCTGAGAGATGCGACGCGCCCGCAAGTCTCTGCCAACCCACTCCCACCCCGTATGAAAGTCGAGAAGCATGGTATCGGGTCTCGCCAAAAATTCGGAGTAGGGTGTCACCTGAAGCTGTGTAAATTGTGAAAGATTTGCCGCCGTCACTGCGTTTGTGTTGTGACCAAACCAGTTCACTTCCGCTGTCTCGTCGTAGAGAAACGAGAGCCGTGAGCGAACCAGTGGATCTGGTGCGTAGTAGCCCGTCTGAAAGAAGTTATTCAGGCTATCGGTATAGAGCCGTTCGCCTGGCCTGGATATTAGCTCCGCGTGCAATGACGCAGGCACCGTCAGGCTCGCGATGAGTTCCGTACTGTGCCGTTGCTCCTGAATAATTTGAGACACATTCACCAAAAGGCCAAACAGCGTAAGCGCTGTGAAAATTCCGGCAAACACGAGATCGGAACGAAGCAGACGCTCCAGTACAAGCGCGACCGGAATCGCGAACGCAATCAGGGCGGCTACAACGTAGCGAACTTCCATGGTGTGTGTCACAAATTTACCGAACAGATAG
This sequence comes from uncultured Terriglobus sp., assembly GCA_964246215.1. Classification (GTDB taxonomy): domain Bacteria; phylum Acidobacteriota; class Terriglobia; order Terriglobales; family Acidobacteriaceae; genus Terriglobus. The sequence continues at coordinate 19,792 of CAXTPQ010000001.1, forward strand.
CCGAAGAATGGCAAAAACAGCAAGCCGAGTAACGCCCACCACAAGTAGGCCGGCTCACCCGCAGGCCGAAAGTGCGCACGCCGGAACGTCACTATTAACAAGTAGAACGTAGCAAGCACCATCAGCATCGCCAAAACTCGCTGCAGCGGCATGGGCCAAGAGTTATATCGAATAAAGAGTTCGCGATAGCCCTGCGAAATATTTCGCAGGTTCACGCCACTGGTGTAGTAGTGGCGTTGGTACGGCTTAAGTGCAATCTTAAAAGGCAGAACAATAAGTATGCCTGCAAGGCCCAGCAGGACCGCTCCGAGCATCGGAAAGTCCAGACTGCGCCGCTGCAGGGCACGCCCAATTTCTCCCAGGAGTATAGGTACTACTATCAGAACGCCAAAGTAATGGCTAGTGAATGCCAGAGCAATCGTGATCGTTAACCCAAGCAGCGGAAGTAGCCGGCTTGGCTTTAGCATGACGTGATCCTTCCGTCGTGCTGAGATCCACCAGCAGAGCAGGGCAAGCGCATACAAACCAAGCAGTAGACCATATGGGCGGCCCTCCACGGAGTAGCGGAAGGAAGCGGTGCAAACTGGCAGAAGCATGCCAATCAGCGCTGCCCGGGTACTGGAAAGTTGCCGAATGAGAACGTATAGACAGACTTGCAGAAGTAAAAATCCCAGCATTGCAGGAAATCGGAGTGCGATCGCATTACGGCCAAGCACGAGCATGCTCAAGTGAGAGAGCAGGTGATAAGTAGGAGGATCAAGCGAAACCGGCGTGTGCAATTGCACGTGCCATACCTGCTTGAGAGCGGGCACGCTATCGCTGTAAAAGGACAAAAACTCATCCTGCCAAAGCAACCGGACCTGCGACCAGAGTAGGGACAGGGCAGCAGTTGAGATAAGAATCAGAGCGGCAGGTACGATTTCGCGCCCAGTTTTGGTACTCGTTTTTTCTTCCAGATGAATTGTGCCTGATCCGATCATGCGCACTCGTGTGAAAGACCACACGCCACAATCAACGTCGTCAGCGGTGTATGGCCAACTGGTGCCGTGGGCAGTGTCGGCGTAAAAAACTGCTCCAATCGTGGCATTTGAACAAACAGCAGCACTCCCATGACCAGACTCGTCGCCACGAATGAGGCCATCAACAGCGGCTCACGATACAGCTTTTCAGGATTCTGCACCGCCGACTGAGGCTTGAACGCAATCTTCAGATAAATTGCCATGGTGAGTGCGACCAACGGAAAGCCGAGGATCAACTCCATGCGGTAACGGATGATGAACGCACCCAGAAACAGCATGGCCGTCGAAGCGTAAAACAGCACAGACACGAGCAATGACTCCGGCGTGTACCGTTTGAATGAAGCGCGGTACGACCCAGCCACCGAGCGGTCCCCAATTTCATTTAACTCGCTGAACCGCTTCAGCGCCATGAAGTAGCAGCCGATCATCCAGTAAGCAATCAGCAGTGATACCGGCGGCACCAGCACCGCTGTCACCGCGTACCAGCCCAGCAGCATGCGCAGCGGATTGTTCACACTTTCCGTCAGCACATCCAGGTACGGCACGTCCTTGGTACGGATCGGCGGAAAGTTATAAAGGCAGCCCATGATCCACAGCACCAGCGCCATCAGGGCAAACATGCGGTCGATCAACAGACCAATGCCGATGCCGGCGGCCATCATCAACAACCACTGCACGTAAGCCGCGCCCACATGCACCACACCACGCGCGGCGGGCCGGTTCTTCTTGATTGGGTGCAGCCGGTCGAAGGGCGCGTCCAGCACCTCGTTAATGACGTAATTACTGCACGCCACCAGCGTGATGGACACAAACGCCAGCAGGAGCGTGGGAATCAGGTGCACGCTTAGCAGCCGTGGGTCCGCGCTGAGCGGCACAATGACGCCTGGCAATACAAACAGGTTCTTGATGGAATGATCGAGGCGGGCGATCTGTAAGTGCGCCTTCAAACGTTCCGCGAAAGAGACGGCCGGCATGGCAACTTCTGTCATGGTGTGTCGAGATCCTTCGCAACGCGCAGAGCGCCTTCGGGGGTGGCCAGGGGAAGCCTTGACCAGCAGGCAACAATGCCTACCAGTCAGCGCGAGTATAACAAAGCACTCCGCGCGAGACATGGAACAGAAGTGGCATGGTCATCCTGCGCGCCCTATGCCATTTCTTTCTCCGACATCTCAACCGAGCCATGTGTGCGAACGGAAATCCGCCATACTATCTGAACGATCATCGCCGGGGTGCAGACTCAACGCCTAAGTGGCACCCGCCAGCGGATCCGTCAGTAACGGCCGCCTCGCCGCCGCAAAGCCATACACCGCGATGAACACGTAGCAAAGTGCCGGCACGACAAATGCATGCTGGTAGCCGATGCCATCGGCCAGCTTGCCATAGAGCAGCGGCAGCAAAGCTCCTCCAACGATCGCCTGCACCATCAGGCTCGAACCTTTGCTGGTGAGCTCGCCCAAGCCGGTAAGGCCCAGGGTGAAGATGCTTGGGAACATGACGGAGTTGAACAGACCGACCGCCAGGATCGTCCACATGGCCACATGACCGGTCGAGAGCATACTTGCCCCTACCAGCAGAAACGCAACGGCGGCGCAGAAACCCAGCACGGTACCGGTGCGCACCTTTTGCAGCACCGCGGAACCGATAAAGCGGCCAATCATGGCACCGCCCCAGTAATAGCTCACGTATCCCGCAGCCTGGGCAGCGGTTAAATTGCCGATTTCAGGCCGCCCGAAATAGCCAATTAGAAAGCTGCCGATCGAAACCTCCGCGCCAACATAGAGAAAAATACCGGTCGCCCCAAGCAGAAGCCACTTCTGCCCCCAAATGCTTCCACCGAAGCCCGCAATGGGCCGAAAATCCACGGTCTGATCCACGGTGCGGCCCAGCTTGATCACGGCAAGGACCGCCGCGAGCAGCAGCAGAATGCCGGTAATCACCAGGTACGGCGTGCGAACGGTGGACGCCTCATGCGTGCGGTAGGCATTCAGTCCCGCCGGTGACAGGTGGCTTAGTTCCAGCGCGGTCAGCGCAACAGCCCCGGCCAGAATCGTGTGCTTTCCAATCCAGGGAGCGACGGTGGTACCCAGAGAATTGAAAGCCTGTGACAAGTTCAAGCGGCTGGACGCGGTAGGCGCTGGACCGATGCTGGTGACATAAGGATTCGCCGACACCTGAAGGAAAGTGATGCCAGCCGCGAGAACGACCTGAGCGGCAAGAAAGACCGGGTAGGAGGCCAGCTTTGCCGCCGGGATGAACAGAACCGCTCCCACAGCAGCCACCAGCAGGCCGATGACCATGGTCTGCTTGTAACCGCGGTACTCCACCAGCTTGCCACCTGGGATGGCGAACAGAAAGTATGAGCCGAAAAAGGCAAACTGGATCAGAGCCGCTTCCGCGTTGCTGAGCGAAAAGATCGACTTCAAGTGCGGAATCAGAATGTCATTCAGGCTGGTGAGAAAGCCCCACATAAAGAACAGGGCAGTCGCCACGGACATGGCTCGATAGTCGGTAGTCGCGCGGCTGGGCGCGTTCATCGTGGAAACAGGTGCGGAAATGGCCATGGACCGGATCGCCTCAAATGCATGCAGTGGCAGCGTGTACGAGAGTATCGCGTTCGCGGTAGTGTCGTCACGGGAGTTATGCTTTTGCAAGAGTGGAGTATGACCGTGGAACTCACACTGAAACTGAACTGGCTTTGAGCGGGACTCACAGTGATGGGCTCGGGAATCCGGGAGGAAATCATTCTGGACGGCGTGCGCGAGCCTAGATCTGACCTGCAAGCTGCCATGGTCGTAGAGCGGCGCCTCGACGGCGTTCATAGTGGGAAGAGCAACACGTACCCGCTCGATGAGGTTATGAATTGATATAGCGTGGAGCATCAGGTTTGAAGAACACGCGCAGAGAGATTTGGCCAAATTTGACCCGCAGGTGAGACGCCGCTTGCTTCTCCACCCGTACAAACGCGTGCTTAAGCTGGAGTACCCGAAGCAACTCGGTACACCGCGAAGAAAGAATTGCTTACTAGGGTCTTTAGGAGCTACAGGGTGAGGGACTATCGGCTAATCTGCTTTTTGGAAGAGGCTGCTTTCCTGATTCTCATAGCGGAAGCCAGACGCCGTCGTGACGTTTACCAGCGGCTGGCCTTGTAGATCATGCCGGCTGTTTCGGTCATTGCCACAGTCCTGAATGAAGCTACGGATCTTTCCCTGCTTCTCGAATCGCTGCGACGCCAAACCTGCCAGCCAGACGAAATCCTCATCGTCGACGGCGGTTCCACTGACGGAACATGGGAACAACTTGTCGCCGCACAGGCCTATCTGCCCGCACTGCGCCCCATCCGCGACGAGACATGCAGCCGGCGCTACTCCTCTGGGCCCATCGCTCGTGGCCGCAACGTCGCCATCCTGGCCGCACAGCATCACCTGATTGCCTGTGTCGACGCCGGCTGCCGCTACGATCCGGATTGGCTCCTGAATCTGACGGTACCGTTGGGGGAAGGCACCGCCGGCTATGTTCTGGGCGGTTCCCGGCTTGATCTCGCCACAGCGTCACTCTGGGATGTCGCCGCTGCTCCTTTTCTAGGGATCAAGCTCGACCCCGCCAAGCCCACCAAATCCTGCACTGCACGCTCCATGGCCTTCTCCCGCGAGGCATGGCGTCGCGCCGGCACCTTTCCCGAGACTCTGTTCATCGGCGAGGACGTTCTTTTCGACCAAAAGATGCGAAAGACCGCACGCACCGCCTTTGTTCCTGAAGCGAAGGCGGTGTACACACCGCGGAATGGCTTTCGCCGAGCCCTTGGCCAGATCGGTGGTTATGCCATTGCCGACGGTGTTGCCGGGATGAGGCCCATTCGTCTGCTGCGCAATGTGCTGCGCTGCGTGGCGATGCTGCTGGCTGCCGTGCTTCTAACCTCTTTTCCACAGGCATGGTGGTTCACCCTTGCCGTCCTTCTCCTGGAAACCTACTTTGCCTTTCGCCTGGATGTGCGGGAGTTCACGCGCCTGCCGGAGTTGCGCAAGCGTCTCGCAACCATACTGCTCGCCCGTTGGCTGTTCTCTTTGCTTGTTCCCTGGATCGTTGCCTCACACCAGATGCTGGGCATGCTCCGCAAACAGTACCGCACCAACCGCCAAAATGCCTGACATTTAGGTAATACGAACGCGCGGATTCACAGCCGCCGGAAGTATGCTTCGTACTGCATCCGGAACTCGCGGCACGCGGCCCACGGTGCGGCGCCGACATCGCCGCCCTGGGTGGGCGTGCTGCGAGTCCGGATGCAGCTTTTCGAGCAGAAGCGGTCGTCGCCGGGCAAGTCAGGTCTTCCGTGTCGCGAGCAACGGCTTGTCTCACATGTGATCCGGCTGTGCTTCTTCTGCTCACTCTCAAGGTCGTTGTTTGGCTTGGACTGTAGTCCCCGCTGTACTGCTTGTTCGCCTTATTTTCGCCCTCTGCCGCGAAACTTGCAAGCAAAAAACGAAGACACATGCCTATGCCTCATTCCAAGTGCAGGGCCGTCGCTGCCTGCTGTTCCGCTGACGGCTCAGCGACGGCACACCGGCACAGCCTCAATCAGAAGCAGCAGCCGACCATCTCCTCTCGCCAGTCAGAACAAGCTTTCCCTCACAAGCCGCCATACTTGAACCATGAGCCAACTCCTCTCCTGCCAGGACGCCCTCGACCTCGTCGCTCGCTATGCTGCCTCCTGTGCCACGCCTCCTACGGAGGCCATCATGCTTGCCGAAGCCGCGGAGCGCGTTTTGGCGACGGATCTGCACGCCGATCGCGATCAGCCGCCCTTTGACCGCTCCACACGGGACGGCTACGCGCTCCGGGCGGAATATCTTGGCGGGTCACTCCACGTGATGGGTTTATTGCGGGCCGGCGACGAGTGGCGCGGCCCTGCCCTGCAGCCCGGAGAAGCGATTGAAATTATGACCGGCGCGCCCGTTCCCCATGGGGCGAATGCCGTGTTGATGGTCGAGCACGCAAGCCGCTCCGGTACTGCCATCTCGCCGCAAGCTGGGCGACACCTCCGCTCCGGCGAGAACATCGTACCGCGCGGTGCCGAGGCCACGCAGGCAGATCGTGTTCTTGCCGCCGGCACCCGGCTCGGAGCTGCGGAACTCGCGCTCGCAGCCTCGATCGGCGCCGCCGGTTTGCAGGTGTTCCAGCAACCCCGGGCCGCCATCCTGGCCACCGGCGACGAACTTGTGGAAGTTGCAGAGACGCCCGGCGCCATGCAGATCCGCAATTCCAATTCGCACGGCCTGGCCGCGCTGGTCCGGCAAAATGGCGGCATTCCGCAGGTGCTGCCTCCGGTCGCGGACACGCGGGAAGCTCTGGACCGCACCATCGCCGGCGTTCGCGGTGCCGCGATGCTGCTGCTCTCAGGCGGTGTTTCCGCCGGAAAATATGACCTGGTGGAGGATGCCCTGCTTGCCCAGGGGGCAGAGTTCTTCTTCACCGGCGTTGCCATTCAGCCGGGCAAACCGGCCGTCTTCGGCCGGCTGCCCGCCACACACGAACACGCCGAGCAGTGGGTCTTCGGACTGCCGGGCAATCCTGTCTCCACTCAGGTCACTGCCATGCTCTTTGCCATGCCTTTGCTTCGTGCACTGGGCGGTGAGCGGCAGGCACAGCCCCACTTCGCGCAGGCCACGCTCGGCAAAGATGTCGCGGTGAAGCCAGGACTGACCCGCTTTCTGCCCGCGCGCATGGATGCCACGCTGACCGGAGCCACCGTGATCCCCACCGGCTGGCAGGGCTCCGGCGACCTCCATTCCAACGCCCGCGCCAACTGCTACCTCGTCGTTCCTCCCTCGGTTGAGCAATTGCAGGCCGGACAGGTCGCCACCGTCCTGCTGCGCTGAGCGCATATAACGACTCCGCAGGTGAGCTGGCGGGCTATCTATACAAGATTGGGAACATTCATAACGAAATTGTCAGATCAGGCCGGGTGGAATCGTCTAAGCTAACCGCGCATAAGGGGCATTGGACTTGGTCAACTCATCGAAAACGCGCAGGTTAGTCTTGGGTTTGGCGGTGGTACTGCCTGCCTTAACTTATTCACTCGCCCAGCAGCGCCAACAGCCACAGCTGCTTGTCTCAGTCGTTGACACCAGCGGTGCCGTCATTCCCGGTGCGACGGTCAGCTTAGAACTCGCGCAGGATGCGTCGAAGTCGGAAGCGGCCGCCACAACAGACCAGTCCGGCGAAGCTTTCCTGCCACTACACATTTGGGAAGCCTACGATCTCAGCGTCTCTGCAAAGTACTTCAAGCTCGCAAA
>CAXTPQ010000001.1:27200-53997 GCA_964246215.1 uncultured Terriglobus sp.
ATGCCCAGAACTCATCAGCGGGCAACTCAGCATTTGCGATCCATCCGGAGTTCCTATTCCCGGTGCCGAGGTTGCGATCACTCAAGAGGGTCTGCCGGCTGCCTGGCTAATCACCAACGAAAAAGGCCAAACCTCTTTCGCCTCGTCTTCTCAGCAATTCATCCAAACAGACGTCGCCATCACCAGTCCCGGCTTCGCACCAGCACACCTGCTGCTATCGAATGCACGTCTGGACGCTCTTGATGTGGCTCTTACCGTCGGCTCAGGCGGCGCGGCAGTGGAACCTGCACCGGTAAAGTCTCAGATCAGTGAGCTGCGCGATGTCCGGGTGAGCGGCACCGTGCAAACGAAATCTGGCAAGCCTGTCTCATCCGCGCATGTGCAGGTGCGCTTTACCAAAGCAGACGGCCTTTGTGCTTGTAAATGGCCCACTCAAACGCTACTCTCCGACAGGCATGGAAGCTTCCACCTGCACATCCCCGCACTCGGGCAATTTGAATTTTGCGCAAGCGCCCGCAACCTGCGGATGCAGTGCTCAACGATCGACGTGAAGCGCGGCGACCCAGAGCAGCATGTGACCTTAACCCTGCTGCGGTGAGAAGCGCTGCGCTTCTCGCGAGATATAGCCGAAAGCCCGGAGCTACCAATGCGACAATGAAGCCGTGGTGCTCGGCTGGATGAAGCTCCTAGAGCGTCGCTTTGCCGCCCCGGAGCATCGCATCATCATGGCTGAAAGTTCGCGCGTCGTCGGCATTGACCTTGGCACCACCAATTCCCTTGTGGCTTACCTGCAGGATGGCAAGCCCGTCGTCATTCCCGGCGAGGATGGGGCGGCTCTCGTTCCCTCCGTTGTTGCCATTGAGAACGGCAAAACCACCGTGGGCAATGGCGCGCGCGGCACACTGCTCACCGCTCCCGGCAACGCGGTCTACTCCGCCAAACGGCTGATGGGCCGCGGCCTTGAGGATGTTCGCGAGGAGCTGAAGCTCTTCCCATTCCATGTCGTCGAGCAGGCCGCTCCCGACAGTAACGAGAACGATGCCGTCAGCGCGCCGCTCAAGCTCCAGGTCGGCGACCGCACACTCACGCCGCCGGAAATCTCCGCGCTCATGCTGCAGCAGCTCAAGCGCAATGCCGAGCGCTACTTCGGCACGCCCGTCACGCGTGCTGTCATCACTGTCCCGGCCTACTTTAACGACGCACAACGCCAGGCGACGAAGGATGCCGGACGCATCGCCGGCCTGGAGGTGCTGCGGCTGGTGAACGAGCCAACGGCGGCGGCGCTGGCTTATGGCCTGGACCGCTCCAAGGTGGGCACGGTTGCGGTGTACGACTTTGGCGGAGGCACCTTTGACGTGTCGATCCTGAAGCTGCACGACGGCATCTTCGAGGTCATCAGCACCAATGGCGACACACACCTGGGCGGCGACGACATCGACCATCTGCTGCTTGCCATTGCCCTTGACGAAGTCAAAGCAGAGTTGAAGGCGGAACCCTCGCCGATGCTCGTCCAGGCGCTTCGCAAGGCGGTGATTGAGGTCAAGATCGCGCTTTCTTCTGAGGATTCGGCACACTTCGATGTCGATCTAAGTGCTGCGGAGGGCGGCGCGGGCAAGCGCTATCAACGCGAGATCACCCGCGCGCAGTTCGAGGAGTTGATTGCGCCGGTCATCCAGCGCACAGCCGCCCCCGCCCGGCAGGCGCTCAAGGACGCGAACCTCACCCCTGCTGCCATCGATGAAGTCGTGCTGGTCGGCGGTTCGACGCGAATTCCCGCTGTCCGCGCACTGGTCAATGATGTTTTCGGACTCTCCGCGCGCGGCAAGTCCGCCCACACCGAGCTCAATCCCGACGAAGTCGTTGCCCTGGGTGCCGCCGTGCAGGCAGACATCCTCGCCGGCGGCAGCGCGGCCACCAGCGATCTCCTGCTGCTGGACGTGACGCCCCTGTCCCTCGGCATTGAGGCTCTGGGCGGCGTCGTTGCCAAAGTCATCCAGCGCAACAGCACCATCCCGGCCAGCGCCACGGACCACTTCACCACGGGTGTCGACGGCCAGACCAACGTCGCCATCCATGTGGTGCAGGGTGAACGCGAACTGGCAAAGGATTGCCGCTCCCTGGCCCGCTTCGACCTGAAGGGCATTCCACCCATGACCGCCGGTTTGCCGCGGATCGAGGTTAAGTTCCTCATTGACGCGAACGGCATTTTGCAGGTCAGCGCACGCGAACAGCGCAGCGGCCAGCAAGCCGAAGTGGAAGTGAAACCGAGCTATGGCCTGACCGACGAACAGGTCGAAACCATGATCCTGGACAGCTTCGACCATGCAGAGGCGGATTTGAACGAGCGTCAGACCATCGAAGCAAAAAACGAGGCTGCAACGATTCTGGAAGCCGTCGAGAAGGGCGAAAAACACCCGGCCTGGCAGCAGCTTTCCTTCAACGAAATTCAAGACATCCACACAGCTGTCATTGAGTTGAAAGCCAGTGTAAAGGGTGGCGAGTACCAGCTGATCCGGCGCGCCATTGACATGCTTGACAAGAAAACGCATCGGTTTGCCGAACTCATGATGGACAGCGCCGTGGGGAGCGCACTCACCGGCCAAACCATGCAGGGCGCGGGCGAGCAACTTGGCGAAGGGCCCACAGCGCCTCATCCGTTTGCCGCGCCAGAGTTCACCGCCGCGGTGCCCGCGCCGGCCGATCCCACCGTACCCTCGGCAGATGCGGAAACCGCAAAACGAATGGATCACCCAACTAAATAGCTCCGGAACCGTCCACTCAAGCAGATCACCTAAGATCAGAGCCGCATGCACCTGACACTCGCAATGGTCGCCGTTGTTGTGGGAGCCGCCTCGATGCCGGCGGCGAATCACCTGCATGCGCAAGTCAACAGCGGTATCGGTGCCAGCGCGGGAGAGTATGTCTTGCCTCAACAGGCACAGGCCCAAGGCGCTGCGGCTCAGCCCTCCACTGAAACCACTTATCACCTGCACGGCAGTGTGGTAAATGGCATCACCAACGCTCCCATTGGCCGCGCGCTGGTCTTCAGCATGGACCGCCGGCTCGCCACCATGACGGACAGTGAAGGCCACTTCAACATCGATGTCGTGGTGCCGCCCAGGGCAAACGGAGCGCCTTCTGTTCGAAACTTTGAAGGCTCCATCAGCTACATTGGACCGTCCGCGCAGTATGGCGGCGGCAATGTTCAGCTCACCGCGCAAAAACCTGGCTACGCCATGCCGCGCACACCCATCCTGTTGTCGCTGGACAGCAATCTGGACAGCCGCCCAGCAAACATTTCACTCATGCCATCCGCCGGCATCAGCGGTCAGGTTTTTGCGCCGGGCACGGGTGGCGCGCCCAACGTACACGTGACGCTGCTCCTGCACCAGGTGCAGGACGGGGAGTACACCTGGACGCAGGCGGGCAGCCACCAAACCGACAGCCACGGCAACTTTCACTTCAGCAATCTGCGCTCCGGTGAGTACACGGTCATGACGGACGAATGGGCAGGCGACCAGCCCATCCTGCCGCAACCGCAGCAGAAGGCCGTTACCCGCGAGTTTCCGCCGGAATTTCTCGGCGACACGCCCGGCATTGCCGGTGCCACCGTCCTCCACCTGCGCTTTGGAGACAATCCGCAGGTCGACCTGCACCTGCACGCGGCCAACTACTACCCGGTCGCGATCCCGGTGAGCGGGCAGCCGCCCAACTCCGCGGTGAACGTGCGCGTGCTGGACAACGGTGGCATGTCCGGATTCCGCCTGGGCTACAACATGCGCACCGGCAGCGTGGAAGGCAGCCTGCCCAACGGCAGCTATACCCTGCTACTGGCGAGCTATGGCCAGCAGCAAAGCTCCACGCTCGTACCGATCACGATCGGCAACGCACCTCTGGTGACTGGGGCAGTGGCGCTCGCCGCGGGTGGCACTATTGCCGTCCACATACATACGCAATTCACCGGCACGGGGGAGACCACCTACGCGGCGGTCAGCCCGCAGGGGCAGTACAGCAGCCCGCCGGAACCGTTCCCGCCGCTGCAACTGTTTCTACGGCCGCGGGACATGGGCGGTTCGTTTGCGAACAGCCAGCACCTGCCCGGCACCGGCGCAAATGAACTTGTGGTGCAGAATGCTCAGCCCGGCCGTTACCATGTGCAGGTGACGCCAAGCCGAGGCTATGTGGCCAGCATGACTGCCGGCGGCGTGGATCTGCTTGCGCATCCGCTGACAGTGAACCCGGGCGGCACCGCGGATCCGATCGAAGTCACCATGCGTGACGATACTGGCACGCTCACCGGAAAAGTCACCGGTGCGCCGGACGGACCGGCCCAGCCTATTTATGTGGTGCTTGTGCCCACGGACCATGCCTCGCGTGTGACCCAGGGCTTTGCCGGGCTTGATAAGACATTCACCATCAACAACATCGCACCGGGAAGCTATCGCGTCTTTGCGGCGGCAACTTACCGCGGCAACATTCCCTTTCGCGATGCGGAAGCCATGCACCGTTACGACGGAAAGGGAGCGGCAATGACCATCACGGCCGGCCAGACCGCAGATGTCACGGTTCCGATGCTCGACAGCGCCGACGAGGAAAGCGAATGAGCCGTACATGGCCGGCTCCGTTGCTGCTCTGTTCGCTGCTCGTACCGGTTCTTGGGGCGCAGACTGACCGCACTCCTGCTGCAAGCTCGACAGCGCCATCGAGCGCTGCACCACAAAATGGAGGACGGACAGCACTGCCTGGCCAGCCTACGCAGGCAACAGTAACGGGCGAGCGTGCAGCTGGAAGAGTCGTCAGCACGCGCGACGGCCATGGCATTCCCCACGCAATGGTGACGCTCAGCCCGGTGGTCACCGGCACCGCGCGCGAGCCCGCCAGCAGCGCTCTGACCGACAATGATGGCCGTTTCCGTTTCAACGCTTTGCCGGCCGGCAAATATCACCTGCAGGCCTCCGCGACCGGCTACACGCCGTCGGCTTATCAGGAGCATGGCACCTTCTCCACCGCCATCGTGCTCGGCCGCGGGTATCCCATTGACTGGCTTGAGCTGAAGCTCACACCCACGGCGCTGCTGCACGGCCGCATCCTGGACAACAACGGCGACCCCGTACAGCGCGCACAGATCAGCCTTTATCGCGAACGGACCGCTGTCGACCAGGTAGACACGGCAGAGCGCATCCTCCGGGTGCGCGACGTGCAAACGGAGGACGATGGCACTTACGAGATCAGCAATCTGCGGCCGGGCAAGTTCTACTTGGCCGTGACTGCCACGCCCTGGTATGCCGTACACCCGCGCAGTGAAGCCGCCAATGTGGGCCAGTCCTTCCGCCAAAACATCGATCCCGCACTGGATGTGGCCTATCCCACGATCTACTACCCACACGCGCTTTCCGACAAGGAGGCCACTCCCATTGACCTGCACGAAGGCGAGCAGGCCACCGCCAACCTCTTGCTGCAGCCGGTGCACGCGGTGAGCCTCACACTGCAGGCACCGCCCGCGGAGCCGAATCAGCCGCAGTTCCCACCGCAACTCATGCACCGCGTCTTCAACGGCACGCAGTTCGCGAATGCGCAGGCTGAACGTGACAACGAAGGCTGGCATGTGAGCGGCATTGCGCCGGGCGAGTACACGCTGCAGCAGATGCGCCAGGGGAACCGCATGCAATCGCCGGGCCAGCCAATCACCGTCGGTGCATCTTCGCTTGCCGTGCCGCTGCCGGCCGAGCCGGAGAATGCCAGGCTCATCGTCACTCCACACCTGCTCAGTGGCGGCTCGTTGCCGGCCAATCTGCGGATCAACCTGCGCAGCATCGGCAGCCAGGGTGTTGTGTCTCAGATGGTCAACGAAAAAGGCGACAAGCCCACGGCAGAGTTCGCCGACCTACCCGCTGGGGAGTATCGCTTGGAGGCCTACACTCCCAACGGCCGCCTGCTGAGTATCTCCGCACTCACGTTAGCGGGCCAGCCAGTTGCTGATCGCCGCGTTCACCTCACCGGCGGCGGGGAGGTCGCCATCGATCTCACACTTCAGGCAGGCAGCCACGTCCTGAACGGCGTGGCCGCACGCGACGGCAAGGCCGCCGGTGGCGCCATGGTGATCCTGGTGCCCGCCGGCGCGGACACCGGCAGTGCCCTCTTCCGCCGCGACCAGAGCGACATGGACGGAACCTTCACCCTGAACAACGTGGTGCCCGGCAATTACCTGCTGCTCGCCATCGACGACGCCTGGCAGATGCGCTGGACGGACCTGCCGGCGCTCACGCCGTACCTGAACCGGGCCGTGCCTGTGAGCGTCGCCGATACCGGTTCTGGTTCAGGTTCTGGCAAGATCGAGATCACTGAAGCAGTCCAAATCCAACCACGATAGGCTCTCCGACAGACGTAATTTTCAGGCAAGACTCGCCGAAGACTTGCCAACCCACCACCATTCATGTTTCGTTGGAGAACACAGCAGGCATGTACGCAAAGCCGCGCCCAAAGTTTTCCAGGAGCTCCCATGTTGCACGGAACCAGCCTGCGCTTGTCCGCCGGCGCGCTCGCCCTCTCGGCTACCCTTCTCATTCCGGCACTTTCGCGAGCACAGGCACAGACACAGACACAGGCCCCGCACCAGCTCACCGCCGCAGAACAGCAAAAGGTGGATGCTCTGGTCCAACGCATGACCGTCGAGGAGAAGCTCGACTACATCGGCGGGACAGGCTTTGCCATCCGTGCCGTGCCGTCGGTGGGCCTGCCGGCGCTGGAGATGTCCGATGGCCCATACGGCACGCGCTCCAACGCCGGCCTGCCCAGCACTACCTACGCCGCCGGCATCGGTCTGGCTGCGGCCTGGGATCGCGATCTGGCGGCCAAGGAGGGCGCTGCCATTGGCCGCGACGCCCGTGCCCGCGGCGTGCACTTCATGCTCGGTCCCGGTGTGAATATCTACCGTTCGCCGCACAACGGCCGCAACTTTGAGTACTACGGCGAGGACCCCTACCTTGCCGGCGAAATGGCCGTTGGCTACATCACCGGCATGCAGACGCAGGGCGTGAGCGCGACCGTCAAGCACTTCCTCGCCAACAACTCCGAGTTTCTGCGGCACGACTCCGATTCCGTCATCGACGAGCGTGCCCTGCGGGAAATCTACCTGCCCGCCTTTGAGGCTGCGGTCAAGCGCGGCCATGTGGGTGCCATCATGGACAGCTACAACCTGATCAACGGTGCGCATGCAACGCAGAATGGCTACTTCAATACGCAGATCGTGCGCAAGGAGTGGGGCTTTCCAGGCATCATGATGTCCGATTGGGTGGCCACCTATGACGCGGTGGGCGCGGCCAATAACGGGCTCGACCTGGAAATGCCGACCGGCCGCTTCATGAATCGCGCCAACCTGCAGCCGGCGCTTAGCAGCGGCACGGTGCAGCAGAGCACGATCGATGAAAAGGTCCGCCGCATACTGACCACCGCGCAGAGCTTCGGCTGGCTCGACAACGGCCACCAGCAGCGGGACGGCAGCATTCCGCTGGACGACACCCAGAACAACGCCGTCGCGCTGCGAACGGCTCGCGAATCGATCACACTGCTCAAGAACCAGGGCAACCTGCTGCCCCTTCCCAAGACAGCCGGCAAAACGATTCTGGTCGTTGGTCCGGATGCCTATCCAGGCGTGCCCGTGGGCGGCGGCAGCGCGGGCGTCGTGCCTTTCCGCATGACTGGTCCGATGGAGGGCATCCAGGAGCTTGCCGGCGGCTTTGGCGCGACCGTGACCTACGACGAGGGCGTAATTGCACTTCAGCAGCTGGCACGCGAGACCCATTTCATGACCGCCGCGACAGGTGGTCAGCCGGGGCTGATCTCCGAAACTTTTCAGAACGGCAATCTGTCCGGCGCGGGCACGCAGGGTCTGCTGCGCTCCATCAACAGCGGTGGTGGCGACCGTTACGCCGGGAATGAAGCCCTGGATGGCACACCCCTGGACACAAGCACACCCAACACACCAGGCCGCGCCCGTGAATTGCAGCAGCCTCGCTCGCATCGCATCACCGGTTACTACAACGTGGAAGCCGCTGGACCCTACCTGCTAGCCGTCTCAGGAAGCGGGGAAGGCACCGGCTCCCGCGTGTATGTCGACGGCAAACTTGTGCTCGACAGCTGGCATGTACTGCGCGCCTTTGAGCCGCACATCACGCTTCCGCTTTCGGCCGGGATGCACAAGGTCGTTGTCGAATCCTGGCAGGGCGATAGCTACGGCGACCGTCTGCGTGTGGCCATGCTGCCGGAGGACAAGGCCGTCTCGGAGACCGCCAAAGCTCTGGCGGCGAAGGCTGATTACGTCGTCATTTCCGCCGGATTCCAGACCGGGCGCCAAATCGAGAGCGAAGGCGAGGGCGGCGACCGCACCTGGGAGTTGCCCTACGGTCAGGATGCTCTGATCCGCGCCATGCTCGCCGCCAATCCGCACACCATTGTGGCGCTTACCAGCGGCGGCAACGTGAATTCGACACAATGGATCGACCGGACGCCCGCGCTGCTGGAAACCTGGTACGGCGGCCAGTCCGCGGGCCGCGCGCTCGCCGAGGTACTCTTTGGCGATGTGAACCCGTCCGGCCACCTGCCCGCCACCTTTGAGCGCCGCGCGGAGGACAATCCAACTTACGCCAACTACTACCCAGCCGATGCCGAGTTCGACAAATACGACCCGAAGGACATGCATCACTATGAAAATGGCAAAGCTCCGCGTGTGGTGTACAAGGAGGGAATCTTTGTCGGCTATCGCGGCTACCAGCACAACCGGACCACGCCACTGTTCCCCTTCGGCTTCGGCCTGAGTTACACCACCTTCCGCTTCGGCAAGCTCACCGTTGCTCCCTCCGGCGGCGGCCCACAGATGACCGCCAGCTTTGACGTGACGAACACCGGCAGCCGCCCCGGCGCACAGGTTGCGCAGGTCTATGTTGGCGACCCGCACAGCAAGGTTGCTCGGCCCATCCGCGAGCTCAAAGGCTTTGAGCGCGTCGAACTCGCGCCCGGAGAAACCAAGCATGTCACTGTTCCGCTCGACGCGCGAGCCTTCGCCTACTACGACGTCCCTGGCAAGAAGTGGGCCATCGAGCCGGGTAAGTTCACCGTGGAGGTCGGCGACTCAGTGGATTCCTTGCCGCTGAAGGAAACCGTCAGCATCAGCAAGGAAGCCGCGGCAACGGCGAGTTTCTAGAAGCTGGCAATCGTGGGTGCCCACCTTTGCGACATCTGCACCGTCGTTCAGGTGGGTTGCACGCCACGGAAGCCTCAGGGTTTCCGTGGTGCCCACTCAAGCTGCGCATAGGTGGGGCAACCGCTCTAACCTCCTGGAAAGAGATTCACACCCGCGAAAGCACGTGACCGGCCAAGTCGTCCCGTAAAATCAATCTGCTCATGCCACCCACGGTCCAACATCTGCTGCAGCAGGGCGTCTCGCTTACCGACGAGGTGCTGGATTGTCTGCTGCCCGGCCCCGACACACCGCCCCACTCCATCCACCGGGCGATGCGCCACAGCACCTTTGCCGGGGGAAAGCGCCTGCGCCCGCTCTTGGCCATGGAGAGCGCGCGCCTGATTGCCGGCGACCTGCCCACCGGCATCGTTAACCTGGGTGCTGCGATCGAAATGCTGCACACGTATTCCCTCATCCATGATGACTTGCCTGCCCTGGACAACGACGACCTGCGCCGCGGCAAGCCCACCTGCCATGTTCTTTACGGGGAAGCCATCGCCATCCTGGCGGGTGACGCCCTGCAGACGCTTGCGTACGAGACGCTCAGCAGGCTACCCATCGCCGCCGGGCAGACCGTGCAGATCGTGAAGGAAATCGCTATCGCCACCGGCACCGGCGTTGGCAGCACCTCAGCCTCTGAATCGCCTGCCGCACTGCCCCCCGGCATGATCGGCGGCCAGGTCATGGACATCGAAAGCGAAGGTCACAAGCCGACGGCCGAGCTGGTGGAAGCCATCCACCGCGCCAAAACGGGTGAGCTGATCACGGTCAGCATCGTTGCCGGCGGTATCTATGGCGGGGCATCGGCTGACGAGGTCGCACACTTGCGCCGCTTCGGACAGGGTGCCGGCCTTGCTTTCCAGATCGTCGATGACGTTCTCGATGTCACCCAGAGCTCAGAAGAACTCGGCAAAACGGCCGGCAAGGACACCGCGACAGAGAAAGCGACCTGGCCCGCTGTCTTCGGGGTGGAAGCCTCACGCCAGCAAGCAAAGCAACTCATTCAGCAGGCCTTTGCCGAACTGGACCGCTTCGGTGAACGTGCCGAGCCGCTCAAAAGCATCGCGCGCTACCTGGTCGAACGCACCCATTGAAAACGATCGGCAAGGAGCTCGTTGCCCACTTTCAGCAGCGAAACCGTTCCATGACGTGTAGCCTTCAAAGATTCCTTAAACTTTCGCCACGGGCGCATGCAGCCGCTCCAGCAGCCTTCCCACCACCTGATGACTCCGCTCCGCTGCCTCACCCCGGCTCGCTGCCTCCACGGGAGCCTCGGCAAAAATTACCTGCGCCGCAATGCCATTCCATCGCAGCAACCGCACCAGGTGCGGCCCAAAGACTGTCTCTCCCCAGTAGCACACGTTGTCGCGCACACCTTCGTCGCCGCCGTTCAGCGTGTACCGGATCGCCACCGGGTGGATTGGCTGGCGCGCCTTCACCGCCCCGTCAAACAACGCCGGCTGGAATGGCAGCAGATCGCCGCCGCCGGTCGTCGTGCCCTCCGGAAAAAACACCACGGGTAAACCCTCACGCAATGTCTTGGCGACCAGCCGGTTCACCTCCGCCGCAGCGCGGATGCTCTCTCGCTTTAAGAAGATTGTGCCGGTGGAAGCGACCAGCCCGCCGATGAAAGGCCAACTCTGTACCTCGTCCTTCGACACAAACGCCGAGCGCACCAGCGACCCCAGCACCATCACGTCCAGGTAGCCAAGATGATTGGAGACAATCAGCCCCTCTGCCGGGATCGGCCCCTGTACCGTCACCGGGATCTTCGCCACCCGCAGCATGCGCTCCGAGCTCAGCCGCATCTGCTCCGCGTCAGCAAACAGTGATCGCTCGCGCGCAGAGCGGAAGTGGATCCAGGCCCGGCCAAGCACAGCGGCAATCCGCAGCAAACGCCACGCCCCCCGCACCACACCCAATGGACCGCTTCGCAGATGGGGCCCAGGTTGGGCCGCGGCAATGGCCGGTTCAGTGGTTACTTTAATAGCTGCTTCGGTCAGGTCTTCCTTCACATGCATGCGGGTTCAGTGTAGCCGCACCACCGTGTCACGCTTTACACCACCACCGGCGTATTTGCCAGACCCTCCAGACCGAAGACCTCGCGATAGTGTTCCACCAGGTCCCTCGGACCGGAAGCTTTCAGGTAGTTGTCGGAAAGCTTGACCGCCGGTTTACCGCCGGCGCTGGTGAGCTTGCAGACCAGCGAGATCGGCTGCAGGCCGTCCTCGTTGCGGGGGTGGCAGTCGCGGAAATCATTGGTGAGCAGCGTGCCCCAGCCGGAGGAGAAGCGGATGCGGCGCTCCGGCTTCCATTTGCGCACGTCCTGGAAATCGGAGGCATCGCGAAAATCGCGCGCGCTGATGCCGGGCTGGATGTTCCCCGCAAAGTAAGCATGCAGGCTGAGGATTTCCTGAACGTCCAGGCCATCGGAAGCAATGATGAGCTTGTTGTGCGGGTCGGCACCGCGGCTTTTGAGCCACGCGATGTACTCGTCACCGGCAATGAATGGATCCTTTGAGTCAATGCGCTGGCCCGTCCAGTCGGTCACCCACTCGGGAGCATTTTGCAGGAACTGCGTGGTTCCATAAGTGTCCGGCAACATGACCAGCAGCGCGCCGCCATAGGTCTGCTGCCAGAGCTCGAGCATGCGGTATTGCGAGTGCTTCAATGCATCATCGTTGGCCGCCATGGCCGCGAGCGCCATGGGAATCTCATGTGCATTGGTGCCGATCGCGGCCATGTCATGCTTGTAGGCCAGATAAGTATTGCTGGTGCCGCTGAACGCGCCGTCCAGCTCCGCATGCATTGCCTCCACCACATATTCCTGCCACAGAAAGCTGTGGCGGCGGCGGGTGCCGAAGTCGGCTACATTCAGGCCGGGGACGCCGCGCATCTTCTCGATCTTGGTCCAGAGCCGGGTCTTGGCGCGGGCGTACAGGATGTCCAGTTCAAACTCACTCATGGACTTGAGCGCCGTGCGCGTCTTCATCTCATTCAGGATGGAGAGCGCATAGATCTCCCACATCGTCACCTGGGCCCACGTGCCCATAAAGTGCAGCTCAAACTGCCCGTCGCACTCTGCAAGCTCGTAGTCGCTCAGCCGGAAATCGTGCTCCAGCCAGTCCAGAAACGCCGGCTCAAAGATGCCGCGGGTGGAGTAGAAGGTGTTGCCGGCCAGCCAGATCAGTTCTGACCGGCGGAAGCGCAGCTGCTTCACATGCTCCAGCTGCGCCACCACCTCCTCACGCCGCACCATGCCCGCCAACTGAAAACGTGCCGTCCGGTTACGCAGGCCAAAGGTGACGGGGGTGCCGCGAAAGTGCTTCCAGATGAACTGAAGCATGAGCAATTTATAAAAATCGGTGTCGAGCAGGGAGCGCACGATGGGATCAAGTTCGAAATTGTGATTGTGCGCGCGCTCGGAAAAATTGATGATCATGGCGTCCCTTGCACATTACCTTATCAATGCAAATATGACCCTCCCTGAATGAGTGCTGGTCAGCCGCCGATCCAAGCGGTTACGATGCAGGCTGCACATGGCCGCCCTTTGGCAGGCCATGCACCTGATGCAGCTCCGGAAGAAGGAAGACCATGCCCGTATCCAGAAGAGATTTTGCCCGGCTTTCAATGGCCGCTGCCGCCACGGCGGGTGCCGCCGCCCTGCCTGCTCCCGCCGCCGCCATCGCGCCCGCACCGCAGGGCGGAACGCTGGACCGTCAGTTCCCGCAGGGCTTTCTGTGGGGCTCCGCCACCGCCAGCTACCAGGTAGAAGGTGCCGTGAACGAGGATGGCCGCGGCAAAACCATCTGGGACACCTTCAGCCACACCGCCGGCAAGACCCACAATGGCGACACCGGCGACATGGCCGACGACAGCTATCACCGCTACCCCGAAGACATTGCCCTGATGAAGGACCTGGGCCTGAAGACCTGCCGCTTCTCCATCGCGTGGTCGCGCATCTTTCCAAACGGCACGGGCCAGCCGAATCAGAAGGGCATAGACCACTATCGCAAGTTTGCTGAGGCGCTCCATGCCGCCGGTGTGGAGCCATACTGCACCCTCTTCCACTGGGACCTGCCACAGGCCTTGGAGGACAAGGGCGGCTGGCAAAGCAAGGACACCAGCAAGGCCTTTGGCGACTACGCGGGCTACACCGCCGGCAAGCTCAACGACGTCATCACCCACTTCATGACCATGAATGAGATCCAGACCTTTGTGGATCTGGGCTATGGCAACGGCATGCACGCGCCGGGACTGAAGCTGAACCGGGCGGGTCTGGCACAGGTGCGGCACAACGCCGTGCTGGGCCATGGTCTGGCCATGCAGGCCATCCGCGCAAAGGTCAAGGCGGGGACAAAGGTCGGCTCGGCGGAGAACCTCGCCGCTGTCACTCCGGTCTTTGACGCGCCCGATCACGTTGCCGCCGCGCGCAAAGCCATCGTAGAGGAGAACGCCGGTTACCTGAACGTCATGCGCACCGGCAAGTACACCGACCGCTACCTGCAGAAGCTGGGTGCCGACGCACCCAAGTTCACGCCAGACGAACTGAAAGCCATCGGCTCACCCATGGACTTCCAGGGCATCAACATCTACACGCCGCATTTCGTCCGAGCCGCTGAAAACACCGACGGCTATGAAGTCGTGCGCGGTCCAGCATCCTACCCTCATATGTTCAGCTCCTGGCTGAGCATCGGTCCGGAGGCGCTCTACTGGACGCCCAAGCTGGCGGCCGAAGTCTGGGGCATCCAGGAGCTTTACATCACGGAAAACGGCGCCTCCTCCGACGACAAGCTCGCCGCCGACGGCGAAGTCTATGACACGGACCGTGTGATGTACCTGAAGAACTACCTGATGCACCTGCAGCGGGCCGTGAGCGAGGGCGTTCCCGTGAAAGGCTACTTCTGCTGGAGCCTGCTCGACAATTACGAATGGGCCGACGGCTACGAAAAGCGCTTCGGCATCACCTATGTCGACTTTCAGACACAAAAACGCACGCCGAAGCTGAGCTCGAAGTTCTACAAATCCGTGATTGCACGCAACGGGCTGTAAACACTGCACTGCAATAGCTCGACAGAGTGGAAGAAGAGCCGCGCCATCATTGTGCGGCTCTTCTGTTTTGTCTCGGGATCTTCACAATAGCTGCATCGGCGCTGTCGCGGGCTTGCTAAACTTGTGAGTAATATGGTCACCAAACAGGAACTCCTCCAGCAGCCCGTCCAGCACATTGATATTAAGAAGCATGACGTAGTGACGCTCGTCGATGCGATGGGCCACATGGCGTACTCCTCGCGCGACCTGGCGCGTGCCGCCACCATTTACGACATGATGCTGCGCGATACGGACTGCGGCGTGATCCTGTGCCTGGCCGGCTCGCTCATTTCGGCCGGCCTGAAAGATGTGATCGTCGACCTCCTTCGCAACAACATGGTCGACGCGATCGTTTCCACCGGTGCCAACATCGTGGACCAGGACTTCTTTGAAGCTCTGGGCTTCAAGCACTACATCGCCGGCGAAGATTACAAATATGGCGGCCAGGACGCAACTCTGCGCGAGTTGATGATCGACCGCATCTACGACACCTTCATCGACGAAGAAGAGTTGCGCATTTGCGACGAGACGACCGAGAAAATCTGTAACTCGCTGCAGCCCCGTCCATACAGCTCACGCGAATTCATCCGCGAGATGGGTGCCTATCTGGAGCGTGAAGGCCGCACGCCGCAGCAGGGCAACGCCGACTCCATCGTCTTTGCCGCTTACGAGAAGAATGTGCCGATCTTTGTGCCGGCCTTCTCTGACTGCTCGGCCGGCTTCGGCTTTGTGGCACACCAGCACGCGCGCCAGGGCAAGCCGATGGTCTCCATCGACTCCGCCAAAGATTTCTACGAATTGACCCAGTTGAAGATCCAGAACCCAACCACCGGCCTGCTCATGATCGGCGGCGGCGTTCCCAAGAACTTCGCGCAGGACATCGTCGTCGCGGCAGACATCCTGGGTGTTGACGCCTCCATGCACAAGTACGCCATTCAGATCACCGTCGCCGACGCCCGTGACGGTGCCCTCTCCGGTTCCACGCTGAAGGAAGCCAGTTCCTGGGGCAAGGTGGACCTGACCCACGAGCAGATGGTCTTCAGCGAGGCCACCATCGCCTTTCCGCTCATCGCGGGCTATGCCTTCCATAAGAAGGCTGCCGCCGCGCGCAAGGGCAAGCACTTCGCCCAGATGCTGGAACCAGTCGCGGCCTAACACGGATCAAAAAGCTTTTTGCAACGCGCGTTCCATTTTGGAACGCGCGTTTTGCTGGCAGCAAGAGCGAAGAACCATCCCAAGACAGGTCTTTTTCTGCGGTTTTGGAAACACTGGATTGCGATCTTAAATAAGGGTGAGTTTGCTGCCACCTCCGCCCAACTTCGCTGATACAAAGGTGTTACAGCGCCAGTCACGTCCGGGCCCTACCATCAGGGACATCACGATGAAGCACCGCATTCTTATCATTGACGACGAAGACGACATCCGCGCCGTGGCAGCCTTGACCCTTGAAGCCATCGCCGGCTGGCAGGTCATCACGGCTGCTTCCGGCGTGGAAGGCATCCGGAAAGCGATCCAGGAACAACCCGAAGCCATCCTGATGGATGTCATGATGCCGGACATGGACGGCCCAACCACCTTCCGCGAGATGCAGCGACGCCGTGAAATCGCCCACATTCCGGTGCTGCTGCTCACCGCCAAGGTGCAGGGCGTCGATCAGCGCCGCTTCGCCGACCTCGGCGTCGCCGGCGTCCTTTTTAAACCTTTCGATCCCCTGACCCTCGCCCAACAGATCAGCGAAGCTCTCCGCTGGCGACCGGCCACCATCCCGGCTTAAACTGGGAGTTTCAGAGGTGCGGCGATGATTCAGGTAGAACTGGGGCCGGAGATGGAAGCGCGTGTTCGAGATCATGTTCAAGAGCGGGGCATTTCCGTTGAACAGCTAATCTTGGAGCTTATGGATGCCGAGCCAGAAAGTCAGCTCCAAAACACTTCTACCCAGGGCAACATGTCCTCACTTCGTTCTCAGGCCGTGGCAGCAGCCATCAATCGGATTCGCATCCTCCGCAAGGGCAACTCGCTGGAGGGGATTACCGCGAAAGAGCTCGTTGAAGAAGGACGTCACCTCTAGTGCAATTCGTCGTCGACGCTTCAGCGGCCCTATCTTGGTGCCTTGAAGATGAACAGACGCCATGGTCTGACGGTCTGCTCCTACAACTTCAGGCAGGAGGCGAGGCATTCGTTCCTCCGCATTGGTCGATCGAACTGGCCAACGGGTTGATCATGGCAGCACGACGAAAGCGCATTAGTTCATCTCAGGCGATCTTTTGCTGGCCGAGATAGCTACATTGCCGATCCGCATAGATCAGCCAAGCCTCGTCAGGCCGCCTGTCTCTATCCTGAGTCTGTGCACAAAGCACCTGCTCACAGCCTATGATGCTGCATATCTTGATCTTGCCATGCGCATGTCCATTCCTCTGGCCACCCTGGACGTACGTCTGCGTACTGCGGCTCTGGGCGAGGGCGTCGAGGTGCTATAACTCGGGCGTCCGAGAACAACGCCAGGATGAGAAAATAGCTGCATGCTGCAACTCGCCGGCGGAGCCAAGCGCTTCGGTCACAAACTGCTCTTTGAAGACGCCAACTGGCTCATCACGCCAGACGAGCGCACCGGCCTGGTGGGCGGGAACGGCACTGGCAAATCCACGCTGCTCAAGGTGCTGGCCGGCATCGAACAGCTGGATGGCGGCCAGCTCAACCGCTCCAAGGGTTTGACCCTCGGCTATCTGCCGCAGGACGGCCTCACGCTCAGCGGCCGCACCGTTTTCGATGAGTGCCTCTCCGTTTTTGCCGAGGCGCACGCCATGCAGGCCGAGATGGAGACCCTGGGCGACCAGTTCGCCCTTGTGGACCCCACCAGCCCCGAGTACGACACCATCGCCGACCGCTACAGCGAATTGAGCGAGCAGCTCATGGTGCAGGACCTCTACAACCTCGATGCCCAGGTAGGTGCCGTGCTGGGCGGCCTCGGCTTCAGCCGTGAAGACTGGTCCCGCCGCACGGAGGAGTTTTCCGGCGGCTGGCAGATGCGCATCGCGCTTGCGAAATTACTGCTACAAAAGCCGTCGCTGCTATTGCTCGACGAGCCAACCAACCATCTCGATCTCGAGTCCCGCAACTGGCTTGAGGACTACCTGCGCAATTACCCGCGCGCCTTCATCCTCATCTCGCATGACCGCTACTTTCTCGATGTCACGGTCAGCAAAATTACCGAGGTCTGGAACAAGCGGGTCTGGTTTTATACGGGTGGATACGAGAAGTTTGTCACCCAGAAAACCGCCCGCCGCGAGCAGCTGGCCAGCGACTACAAGAGCCAGCGCGACCGCATCGAGCAGCTAGAAGCCTTCATCACCCGCTTCCGCTATCAGGCTACCAAAGCCAAGCAGGTACAGAGCCGCATCAAGGAGCTCGAAAAGATCGAGCGCATCGAAGTGCCCGAGGATGAAGAGACCATCCACTTCAGCTTTCCGCAGCCGCCCGCCAGCGGCCGCACCGTCTGCGAGGTCAGCGGCCTCTACAAGTGCTACGGGCAGAAACAAATCCTGCGGGACGTCGATTTCACCATCGAGCGCGGCGATCGTATCGCGCTCGTCGGCCCCAACGGCGCGGGTAAATCCACGCTCATCCGCATGCTCTCGCAGATGGAAGAGCCCACCGGCGGCACCGTGCGCTACGGCCACAACGTGCTCGCCGACTACTTCGCGCAGGACCAGTACAAGGTGCTGAACCCGGACGCGCAGATGCTGGATGACATCAGCTCCGCCGCGCCCAAAGTGCCCACTGTCGCCCTGCGCAACCTGCTCGGCGCCTTCCTTTTCAATGGCGACGACGTCTTCAAAAAACTCGGCGTGCTGAGCGGCGGCGAACGCAACCGTTACGCGCTCGCCCGCATGCTCGTCTCCCCGGCCAACTTCATCTTGCTTGATGAGCCGACCAACCACCTCGACCTTCGCGCGAAAGACGTGCTGCTCGAAGCCATTCGCGCCTTCACCGGCACCGTGCTCTTCGTCTCCCACGACCGCTACTTCATTGACGGCCTGGCCACGCGCGTCTTCGAGTGCGAGCACGGCGGCGTGCAGGTCTTTCCCGGCAACTACGAGGACTATCTATGGCGCAAAGCCGGCGGCCCGGAGAAGGTCGTCGCCGCCGTGAAGGAAATGCAAAGCGTCGCCTTGCCGGCGCCCGAACTGCCGGCCAACGGCAATGGCAACGGACGGGCGTCCTCAGTTAACGTCAAAAAGCTCAACCCGCTCAAGCTAAAGGCCATGCAGGAGCGCATCCGCTTTGCCGAAGACGAGATGCCCCGCATGGAAGAACGCATGGCCGGCATCGAAACCGCGCTGGGCAACTTCACCTCCGCCGAGCAATCCCAGCGCCAGCAGGCCGAACTCGCCAGCCTGCGCCGCCAGCACGAGGCACTCATGGCCGAGTGGGAAAACCTC
Organism: uncultured Terriglobus sp.; assembly: GCA_964246215.1. Classification (GTDB taxonomy): domain Bacteria; phylum Acidobacteriota; class Terriglobia; order Terriglobales; family Acidobacteriaceae; genus Terriglobus. The sequence continues at coordinate 45,969 of CAXTPQ010000001.1, forward strand.
TCCACGCAGCTGGAAGAACAAGGCGCAATGGTCTAGAGAACTCTGAGGAGGGCTGCTTCTGGAGGGGCATAGCTTCAGCTATGCCGGAAGGCGTGCATTCTGAAAAGGGCTTTAGTCTCTGAGGCATTCTCACGAAATTAACCACTGCCTCGTGAGGTTCTCCGGGAAGTCAAGCTGTCGGTGAGCTTAACGCACGTCCGCCTCACCTAACCAACTCTGCAACAATCATTCAAGCAACGGCGATGTAAGCCCACGCGCAGAGAGATGCCCATGCCGGACCAGACCGCACCGCAGGCCAACGCCATTGCTGAAACAGGACCACCCACCTGGGCACCGCCACTCGAAGACGACAACCAGTTGCCCGGCCAGCCACCGCCGCGCGACTGGCGCTTCCTCTTCATCGGCCACGACGGTCTGCGCGCTGGCTGGTCGATTCTCACCTATCTTCTCATCGCCTTTCTCTTCAGCACTCTGGCCAGCTTCATCATCCGCCATGTGCTGCACCACAATCCGCCGGTCCAGCGCCAATCCATCTCCCTCAGCACCACTCTCGTTGCGGACGGTCTTTCTTTTCTGCTGCTGTTGCTCGCCGCCTTTATCGTCTCCCTCGTTGAAAAGCGGCGTTTCAGCTCGTACGGCATCGGTGCCTTCCGGACGGGGCAATTTGTCAACGGCTCCTTGTGGGGTGCGGCGATCCTGTCATCGCTGGTGGGTCTCCTTCACGTCCGTGGCTTGCTCGTGATGGACAGTGTGCTGCTGCACGGTACTGCTGCGCTGAAATGGGGCTTGCTCTGGCTTTTGGGCTTTTTGTGCGTGGGCCTGACGGAAGAGTTCCTGACGCGCGGTTTTCTGCAGGTCACACTGACGCGGGGTCTGGCGGGGGTTGCAGGCCTGCTGGGCATGGGCGAGCGCGGCCGGCAGAGACTCGGCTTCTGGCTTGCGGCTCTGCTGTTCTCGTTCCTCTTCGGCTTCGGCCACGGCTCCAATCCGGGTGAATCCCCCATCGGTCTGGTTTCAGCGGGGCTCATCGGCCTCATCTTTGCTTTCAGCCTGTGGCGCACCGGCTCGCTCTGGTGGGCGATCGGTTACCACATGGCCTGGGACTGGATGCAGTCCTTCGTCTTTGGCGTGGCAGACAGCGGCCTCATGATGCAGCAGCACCTGCTCGCCACGCACCCGCAGGGACCCGTGCTGCTGAGCGGCGGCCTCACCGGGCCGGAAGGCAGTGTCTTCGTGCTCAGCGAGTGCCTCATGACCGGCCTGGTAATCTTCTTTGCGCTCCCACCGCAGCCCGGGTCACTCTCCTTCACAAGCGAACAAACATCCAGCCAATTCTGACGTAACTTGCCCGACTCGCGGCTCCCCTGCTCTACTGAACGCATGCCGTCGCTGTGGCAGCCCCCCAACTGGCCGAGTCGTCTGGAAGAATTGAGCGCGACAGAGCAGGAGCGCAAGGAAGCTCCGCTGAGACGCGATGTGCGCTCGCTCGGCATGCTGCTCGGTGACGTGCTTCGCGAGCAGGCCGGTTCTCAGGTTTTCAATCTGGTCGAAGAGCTGCGGCGGCTGGCCATTGAGCGGCGCGACGCCGACTTTCACCACGATGCGGCGACCGCCAACAGCAAGCAGCAGCAGGCACTGTTTCTGGTGCATTCGCTTGATACTGAAACGGCTTACCAGCTGGCCCGTGCCTTTGGTTTCTACTTCGAGCTGATTAATCTGGCAGAGACCAACCATCGCAAACGGCGGCGGCTGGCCACGAGCATTGAGAGCGGCAAGCCACCGCAGCGCGGCAGCCTGCAGGGCACGCTGCGCCGCATGCGCGAATCAGGTTACACCGCCGATGAAGCCTTGCAGCTGCTCAGCCAGGTGTGCGTGACGCCGGTCTTCACCGCACACCCAACGGAGGTGGCGCGGCGCTCCGTCATGTTCAAGCGCCAGCGCATTGCGTACCTGCTGGAGGAGCTTGACCGCGTCCCGAACACGGAAGATCACCTGCAGCGGCTGGAGCGTGACCTGCTGACGGAGATTACCGCACTCTGGCAAACGGATGACGTGCGCAACGAGCGGCCGGCCGTTCGCGATGAGGTCCGGATGGCGCTGGACTATTACGACGCCGCCATCTTCGATACGCTGCCCGGACTGTACGACGAAATCGGCGGTGCGCTCGAAAAGGAATATGGCCTGGCTCTCACCGTTGCCGAGCTGCCGACGCTGGTGCGTTTCGGCAGCTGGATCGGCGGCGATCGCGACGGTAATCCATATGTCACGCCCGCCGTCACGCGGGAGTCGCTGCAGATGTCGCGCGAGTTGGTGGAGCAGCATTACCGCACGCGCCTGTCCGCGGCGTTGCAGCAGATTGCCGCGTCCACGCAGCAGGTGGGCAGCGCGCCTGAACTGCAAGCCGCGATCGACGATTATCTGGCACAGCTGCCGGGCCATGGTGAGGCCTTTGCCGCGCGCTTCCGTTTTGAACAGGTGAGGCTCATGCTCGCCTGCATGCTGCTGCGTTTCGGCGGGACGCCGTCCATCTCTTACGCAGTATCGCAAGGTGAGCGGCTGCCCGCGTACAGCACCGCCCAGGAGCTGTTGCACGACATGCAGCTGGTGCGCGACGCACTCAGCACCCATCGCGGCGAGCGCCTGGCGAGGATGTGGATCGATCCACTGATCGTGGAAGCACGCACCTATGGTTTGCACCTGCAAACCCTTGATATCCGGCAGCACAGCAAGCTGCATTGCACCGCTGTGGAAGAGGTGCTGAACGGAACGCAGCTGGGTGCACCGGTGGAAAACGGCTGTCCCATGGGACGCTTCTGGGAGCTGTCCGCCAGGCCGCCGCAGCCGCTCTCCGCCATGACGGCGGAGGTGCTGGAAACCTTTCGCGCCGTTGCAGAAATCCGGCTGGCCGGGGATCCCTCGGTGATTCAGCAATACGTCATCTCTGGTGCCACCTCGAGCGACGACATCTTCCGTGTCCTCTGGCTGGCCCGCCTGGGCGGTGTGCCGCTGGAGGCCAATCCGGAAATCCATGATCCTGGCATGTTGATTGTGCCGCTTTTTGAGTCGATTGAAGACCTGCAGAATGCACCCACCATCTGCCGCGAGCTTTGGACGAGCGCGGCTTATGCGCCCTTGCTGCAGAGCTGGGGGCGGCGGCAGGAAGTCATGCTGGGCTACTCCGATTCCAACAAGGACGGCGGCATGATCACGTCCACGTGGGAGATCTACAAGGCACATCGCGCTCTGCATCAGGTGGCGCGTGAGTGCGGTGTCAAGCTGCGGCTTTTCCACGGGCGCGGCGGTGCAGTGGGCCGTGGCGGCGGGCCCACGCATCGTGCTGTCTACGCGCAGCCGCTGGACAGCTTCAACGGCACGCTGCGCATCACCGAGCAGGGTGAAGTGCTGAATTGGAAATACAGCGACGTGGTGCTGGCCGAGCGCAGCCTGGAACTGATGATTGCGGCAAGCCTGGACGCGCTGGCCCGGCCCGATCTGCGCAATTGCCGCAAGGCGCACGACTGCAGCGGTCACCTGACCGGCGAGATGCTGCCACAGTGGGAAGAGGTGATGGACCTGCTGGCGGCCTCGTCCTTCACCAAGTACCGCGCGGACATCATCGACAATCCCGAGACCTTCGACTACTTTCAGCAGGGCACGCCCGTGGCGGAGTTGGAGCATGCGAAGATCGGTTCCCGTCCGGCAAAACGCAGCGGCAAGCGCTCATTGCTGGACTTGCGGGCCATCCCGTGGGTTTTCGGCTGGATGCAGTCGCGCCATCTAGTACCGGCGTGGTACGGCGTTGGCACGGCTCTGGAGAGCTACGCACGCGACAACGTGGGCGGCCTGGACCTCCTGCGGACCATGCTGCGCGACTTCCCTCTCTTTCTGGACATGCTGCGCAATGTGGAGATGGCGCTGGCCAAGTCGGACTTCGGCATCGCCCGCATGTATGCGTCGCTGGTGCCGGATGAGGCGATGCGGACCGCGACTTTTCAGATGCTGGAAGAGGAGTACAAACGGGCGCGGTCCATGGTGCTGCTGATTACCGGGCAAAGTGAATTGATGGCACAGAACCCGGTCCTGGCCCGGTCGATCCGGCTGCGTAATCCTTATGTGGACCCGATGAGCTGGATTCAGGTGGAGCTGCTGCGGCGCAAGCGTGCGCTCACGCAAGACGAATCAGGTACGGCTGCGGAAGAGGGGCTGAATCGCGCAATCACCGCGACGATCAACGGCATCTCCGCAGGGCTGCGGAATACGGGCTGAGCAGCCGGCCTTCCACGAATGGGGTATGTGCGGATTTCCGGGCGCACTCTAGCATGGCGTTGTTACTTGCTTTGCTGGATCTTTTGCTTTCACACCTGCCCTGGAGTTCCCTCTTGTTCGCGCTTGCCTATCGTATTGCTGCACCCGTGCTTGTTTTGTCGTGCGCCCCGGCTGTCTTTCCCGCCGCCGCGCAGAGTTCGTCACTGCTGCGGAGCTCGTCAGTGCTGCGCTCCGACCATGAGGCAAGCCTGATCGGGGACGCTGCCCTGATCGCGCCCGTGCCGGTGGTCCGCCGCCGCGACCTGAAGCCTGAGGCACATGCCGCGATGGCGTTTGAAACGCATGTTGGCCTGAGCGGACCGGGCGGGTCGATCGCCAGGCCGTTGGGCAGGCATTTTACGGTGCGTACCGGGGCCGACATGATCCGCTACACCGGCCAGTTTCAGGAGGACGGAGCGACGATCAACGCGGCACTGCGGCTCGGGTACATGAAGTCACAGGTGGACTGGTTCCCGATGGGTGGCCGCTTCCACATCAGCCCACTGATGGTCTTCGGCAACAACACGCGCGTGAGTGCGGATGTGCTGCTGGATCCGGCGCAGCAGTTCGATCTGAACGGGCGGCAGTTCCGCAGCAGCGCGGCTGATCCACTGCACGGCAGCGCACGCGTGGACACGGCGCACACCGCACCGGGACTGACGATGGGCTTCGGCAATCTCACACGTGGGCGCGGTCACTTCAGCTTTCCCGCGGAGATTGGATTCTTCTACACCGGCCAGCCCAAGCTGCAGGTTCACTTCACCGGTACAGCGTGCGACCCTTCGCAGCCTCCTGCCACCGGGTGCATGCGCGTGCAGGACAACGCTGATTTTGTGAGTTCGCTCAACTCCTTCATCGCGCGAAACAATCGCAATCTGAGCTATGCCAAGTTCATGCCGATCCTGAGCTTCGGAGTCGGCTACCGCTTCGGCCACTCCAGCCGGGATCACGCGTCTTTCAGCGGGTTGTCGACGACTTCGAAACTGAGGCGGCCGACCCACCTGAACGACGGTGAAAGTGTCATTCAGGCGGGGCAGCCGGATCCATCGTCGCGGCAGTGGTGAGCCGCCAATTACTGCGCCGTCAGCGTGACGTCATCCAGCACAAAGGAAGTCTGGCGGCTGCTGTTCTCCTTTCCGGTAAAACGCAACACGACTGTCTGGCCGACGTAGCTCGCAAGGCTGTAGCTGTGTTGGGCATAACCGGCTGTGCTGTTCAGGTTCGAGAAGGTCGCCAGCGTTCCCAGCAGCGTACCGGAGGTGCTGTATACCTGGACGCTCAACGTGTCGTTGGCAGCCGTGGTGGTCGTCTCCGCTGTGTCCACATGCAGGAAGAAGCTGAGCCCGGCCGTGCTCTTACCGGCGGGGATGGTGACCTGCTGACTGGCCGTATCGGTGTGGGTACGCCCATAACCGTCAAGCCAGGCAAAATAACTGCCACCATGGGCAGTTTCTCCGGGGCAGGTACTGTTGCTGCACAGGACGCCGGAGCTCAGGGTCCAGGGTGCAGTGTTCGTGCCGTTATCAAAGCCGGTGTTGCCCAGCAATTGCGTTGCCCCACCGCCCGCAACGGGAACCGTCAGAGAGACTGTGGCCGTGTGCGAAAGGCTGCCGGAGGTTCCGGTGATGGTGATGGGGTAGGTACCGGCAGCGGCGGTGCTGCCCGCGGTCAGCGTGAGTACGCTCGAAGTCGCTGTACTGGTGACGCTGAAAGCCGCAGTGACACCCGCGGGCATGCCGCTGGCCGTCAAAGCCACGGCACCGCTGAACCCGCCACTGTCCGTAACGGCGATCGTGCTAGATGCCGATGTTCCGGCAGCAATCGTCAGCGTGGCTGGAGAGGCAGCCAGCGTAAAGTTCGGCGTCGCCGACGCAGCCCCGGCGAGGTTTGCGATCAGTGCCGGACCAATCGGACTACCCCAGCCGGTGACCAGGTCGTAACCCGTTACGGCGTTGAAGCCGTTGCCGGTGCCGGCTGTGGGCTTGTTGTTGCCGCTGGTGACGTCATGGAAAAGCGAGCTGTAGCTGGAACCGGTGCCGATGGTGTAAACCTTCGGATTCAGGAAGCCGACGGTCGCCTGTCCATTAGCTGCGGCCTGCTGGTTGGCCAGCGCGATCAAACCGGCCCACCGCGGCGTAGCGTAGCTGGTGCCGCCGTAGCCGGAGGAGAAAACGCCGTTGATCTCCGTCGTGTTGTCGAAGTTGGCCTCGGCAGCCACATCCGGGGCATTGCGCAGAGTCGTCGATCCGCCGTTCGAAGAATTAATGACGCCGGCTGTCTGCTGATAGCTGGGTATCGCAATACCGCTCACGTAGCCGCCACCGCTTTCCGGCCACGCCGTCTCTCCGGACCACGGTCCGCCGGCGCTGCTGGTGGTCAAATCCGTGCCGCCCACCTGAGTGATGTTCGGGCTGGCGGAGGGAGGCGCGTAGGTCTGGCTGTTGTACTGGCCGGAGTCGCCGGTGGCGTTCAGGTAGGTTTGCCCTTGCGCCTGAAACTGCTTGAAGATGGGCTCAGAAGCCGAGCCGAAGTCGCCGCCGCCCCATGAACTGCTGATCACTTTAGCGGTGTTGTCAGTCGCCATCTGGTTCAGCACGTCAGTGGAGCTGTTGCCCTCATAAAAGAGCACTTTTGATAGGCCTGGGGCCATGCCGATCACGTTCGCAATGTCGAGAATCTGCTCGCCGTCATCGCAAGTATTGGGATCAACCTGGCCGGTGCTGGTGAAGCCAAAGCAGGCGCCGTTGTAACCGTTCACCAGAACATTTTGCACCGGCACCGCGTAGGTGGCATTGATCCCTTTGTAGTAAAGCTGCAGGTCGTTGCCGATATAACCGTCGTAGGAAAAAATACCGACCGTCTGGCCGGCACCGGTGAGCGGCCCGGAACCGTAGTAAGCGGCACGCATGTCACTGGGCGTGTACGTATTACCCGGACCGGAGCCGGAAATGTGCGCGATGGCGTTTTCTGAAGCGAGAGTGCCTCGTGCGTCAACGGAAGTACCGCCGCGATGGTAGTGCGGCCTTGGCGGCGTTGCGTTGTCCAATCCCGTGATCGTCAGCAACGGCACCGGCGAGTCGATGGTGGGCTCGCGATCCGGCGCAAAGAAGGTGCGTCCGTTCCCCTCGGGCGCCGTGTCCTGAAAAACGTTGACACTCACATTGAGTGCCCGGTTGATTGCCGCAACAGTTCCCTGCACGTCAATGATGCGGCGGTTCGGCACCATATGTGTGACGGTCAGGCCTTTTGCTTTCGCCCATGCCACGACTTTGTTGTAGTCGTCCTCAGTGGGTGCGAAGCGAGCGGTAAAGTCGTCAGGCGTCAGGTATTTGCGGTAGTCCGGGCTGGCCGGATCGCTGATTCGGCTGAGCAGCGCATCCAGGTCACCTTCGTTGCGCAGGGGCAGGCTGATGGCGAGTTGCAGCATCGTTTGCGAGTCGGCCGGGCGCAACGGTGTGGCATGTGCATTGCGTACAGGTTCGGCAAGGCTGGGATGCTGTGTGCCCTGTGCCTCGGCAGCGACAGGAAACGAGACGAGCACGGCGGAGAGTGCCAGGAATGGCAAGGAACGAACGGCGAAATGCATGCAAGCTCCAGGGTGTTGGACATGCTTGAGGAGGGTGCCGCCCGGGAATGGGGGGAAGGCGAACACCGACGTGTGATACGGGTTCTGGCAGAATAGCCGACAAACGCCATAAGCTGTCAAGCAATCTTGGCTCGTCTT
>CAXTPQ010000001.1:54097-95222 GCA_964246215.1 uncultured Terriglobus sp.
GCACGCTCTGCCACCATGGCAATCGCATCGACCTGGGCGGCCACCGCTTTTTTTCCAAGTCGGACCGCGTCATGGATTGGTGGACCGGCGTGCTGCCGTTGTCAGAAGGCAACGATGATCCGCGTGAAGCGGTGATGCTGGTGCGGCCGAGGCGCAGCCGCATCTTTTTCAGCAACCGCTTCTTCGATTACCCGCTGGCGCTGTCGTGGAAAACATTGCGGGATCTGGGACTGAGCCGCACATTGCGCGTGGCTTTGAGCTATGCGCACGCACGTTTTTTCCCACGCAAGCAGGAGCGCACGCTGGAAGATTTCTTTATCAATCGTTTCGGCCGTGCTCTTTATGAGAGCTTCTTTCGCAGTTACACGGAGAAGGTGTGGGGTGTGCCCTGCCGGGAAATCTCAGCAGAGTGGGGCGCGCAGCGAGTCAAGGGATTGTCGCTGCGCATGGCGGTCAGCCACCTGCTGGGCGGCTTGCTGAAACCGCAAGAGAGCGGCGCAGACAATCTGGCACAAAAGGATCGCGAGACCTCGCTCATTGAGCGCTTCCTGTATCCGAAACTGGGACCCGGACAGATGTGGGAGCGCGTGGCGGAGATGGCCGAAGCACAAGGAACGGAGATACGGCTTGGCTGGAAGGTCATTGGACTTAATGTGAGCACGTGCAATGACGGTCACGACCGCATCACCTCCGTGAAGGCCCTCATGCCGAATGGAGAGTTCGTCACAGTGGACGGCGATGTGGTTCTTTCCACAATTCCAGTGCGGCATCTGCTCAAGGCACTGCACGCACCGGTTCCCGCACGCATCCAGAAAGTTTCCGATGGGCTTGTCTATCGCGACTTCATCACAGTCGGCCTGCTTGTCGATCGGCTGCTGATTACGGAGCGGGACGGGTCGCCCGCCAGGGATACCTGGATATACATTCAGGAACCCGGCGTTCTGCTGGGACGATTGCAGATCTTCAATAACTGGAGCCCTTATCTGGTTGCAGATCCATCGAAGGTGTGGCTTGGGCTTGAGTACTTTTGCAGCAAAACCGAACCGCTTTGGCGGAAGACGAACGCTGAGATGGTGGAATTTGCCGTGGCGGAGATGATAAGACTCGGGTTTGTTCGTGCCGATGAGGTACGCGACAGCTGCGTGGTTCGCGTGCCAAAAGCCTACCCCGCTTATCTGGGAACTTACGATCAATTTCCAGAAATCCAGGAGTACCTGGAAAGGTTTGAGAACCTCTTTCTGATCGGCAGAAATGGCATGCATCGTTATAACAATCAGGATCATTCCATGCTAGCCGCGATGAAAGCAGTCGATCTTATCGTTGATGGTTCCACACACAAAGCTGAGCTTTGGAAGATCAACACGGAAAACGAATACCATGAAGAACGCAAGCCAACTTATCGGTCTCAGGTAAATACCAGAGCCGTCCATTCAGACACAGAACTGGTGTGAATGTGGCGCTCTTGTCTGTCGCGGAACGAATCGAATCATACTTTGCAAGTGTGCAGCAGAAGCTATGCAGCCGTTTGCTCACAAGTTGCGAAAGGATAGAGCACACGGCTGTCACGCTGCCACCATCCCGGCTCCGACAAAGCAGGATGCGAGGGCCGTTCGCCACGTGCCAGCTGTCGTACCACGGTTGCAAGCTCTGTCATCTGTGGTGACCTATTTCGTACGTCGTAAACGCCAGGCTCGTAATGGCCGTTGCTGCAGGTAACCAATTGGTTCCAATAAAAGGAACCGAATACAGCCCAGATCGTAAGCGCGATGCATGAAGCGCCTAATTGACGCGCCTGCTGAACGCCGGACCAGACATCCGTCAGCCAGCGGATTTGTTCATCGCAGCAGCCACCCAGGTGCACTTCAGTGACTGCTGTCGGAATATGGTAACGACTCCAAGTCTGTGTAATGAGCGAAGCAATGCCGGCAAGCCCGTCCCCGTCCACGCGCACGGCTTCTACATCAATGAAGGGACCTTCGCTGGATACATGGCCGCTTGGATAGAGCTCCACGCGATGATCCAGGAATCGATCACTCGTGGGATAGTAGTTGACGCCAATGACATCCGGTGGGCAAGGATGATCCGCAAACCAAAGGATTTCGGCTTCGGTAAGCTGCTCCGCGCGCAAATAAGCAAACATGGTATGATTCCGGTCGACATGTCCGCAAAGCAGGTCAAAGGGCAGCCATTGGCGTGCATTCATCGCACTCCACAACGGTTGCAGCTTGGCGGTTCCACTGATTCTGCCGATGTCGTCGGTCTGCACCAGACGGGCATTCGGATTGACGCGGCGAATGGCTGCCATGCTCAAGACAACACCTTTGAGCTGGTTCAACAGCACGCGAAGGTATGTGCAGCGGCTTCGATGATGCGGATACCAGATGCCGTACATGCAGCTGAAGCGCGCCGTAGTGTGCGGCTCATTGACGGGCGTGTAGTGGTCGATCCACGGGTACCGCTCCGCAACGGATTGCGCGTAGTCCGCCAGCTTCTGCGGGAACTCAGGATCCATCAGGCTGGTCTCGCGAGGGCCGCTGCCATGATGAAGCAGGCCAGCAATGGGTCGAAGTCCAGCCTGCGTCACGTGACTTAAACGAATGTCGAAGTTTTCCCAAGAACCATCGCGAACGTAGTGCTCCCATAGCAATCCCAGGCGGAGGGTTCGAATCCCGAGTCCGGCAATCCTGCCGTAGTCGTCCATGCGTCCGGCATGGCCGGAGACGTCCATCTGATCCAGATACTCATCGTGAACGCGATTGTGGGTGTACTCGGCACCGCCCCAGATTTGGAGCGGCTCCGGCTGCACGCAGGGATTTACATGAGCTGTCTGCAATCCCTGCGGTGTGGCGGCCATGTCAGGCAGCGGCGACCTTTTCTGTGGACGCCGGGTCATCAAAGCCGATCACACTCAACACACGCTCCGGCAACGCCTTGGGAATCGCCGTACGCAGAAGATGACGCCGGCCCAACTTCTCGGCAAGGGTTAGTGCTTGAGCCACGACCTGGTCCATGTTGTAGTACTTGTAAGTACCCAGCCTGCCGGCAAAATGTACATTCGGCACGCTCTCCGCCAGAACCTTGTACTTCGCGTAGAGTGCGGCATTTTCCGGACGCGGAATTGGGTAATAAGGATCACCTTCGCTGCGCGGATGTTCCATCACGATGGAAGTCTTTGCATGCTCCTGACCGGTAAGTGCCTTGAACTCGGTGATACGCGTGTATGCATGCTCATTGGGATAATTCACAACAGCCGCCGTTTGATACTGAGCGCGATCATGTGTCTGGTGCTCAAAATGCAGTGAACGATACGGCAACTTACCGTAGCAGTAATCGAAATACTCATCCACAGGGCCTGTGAAGATAAGTTCGCGGAAATCGATTTCGTTACGAATATCCTGATAATCGGTTTGCAGCATCACGCGAATGTTGGGATGGCTCAGGATGCGCTCAAACATGCGCGTATAACCATGCAGCGGCATGGCCTGAAACCGGTCGGTGAAGTAGCGATCGTCGCGGCTGGTCCGGATGGGTACACGCGAGATTACGGAACTGTCAAGCTCGGACGGATCGAGCGCCCACTGTTTGCGGGTATAGTTGCGAAAAAATTTGTTGTAGAGATCGCGGCCGACACGGTTCAGCACAACATCTTCCGAGGTTTTGATTTCTTCGCGTGGCTCGGCCATAGAGGCGAGAAATTCGTCCACCTGCTGGCAGCTCAGATTGAGGCCGTACAGCTTATTCAGTGTGTCGGCGTTGATGGGCATCGGTACAAGCTGGCCGTCCACACTCGTCAGAACACGATGTTCATAGGGGCGCCACTGCGTAAATCGCGAAAGATACTCAAATACATTTTCAGAGTTTGTATGGAAGATGTGCGGACCATACTTGTGCACCAGGATGCCGGCGTCATCGTAATAGTCAAAGGCGTTGCCTGCAATGTGAGGCCGTCGATCCACCACCAGAACTTTTGCGTTACGCTGCGAGGCGAGCCGCTCAGCAAGTACGCTTCCCGCGAAACCTGCACCGACAATCAAATAATCAAACATTTTTCTTTTGTCCTATCTTGCTGCCAGTCACTTTGAAAAGTCGTGGCGACTGGCGACGCACTCCGAATGTGCGCCCACATGGACGCAAAAGTTTGATCCCAAGACATGCCGGACAGCACATGATCCACTTGCTGCATCCACGCCGGATCAGCCGGCCCAAGGCACTGTTGGATGGCCGCGGCGAACTCATTCGCAGTTGCAGCTATGCGAACAAGTCCAAGTTCACCGTAGGGTGAGGCAACATCCCGGATGGGCGTGGAGACAACCGGTTTATGTGCAGCCAGATACTCCGGTGTCTTTGTCGGACTAATAAACCGGGTCGAGGCATTCTGCGCAAACGGCAGCATGGCAACATCCCAATTCGCAAGATAGGCCGGCAACTCCGCGTAAGTCTTCTGACCCAGGTAGTGAAGATTGGCCGCATGGGGCAGGTCTTCCTCACGCACCTTGACAATGGGCCCAACCAGCACAAAGTGCCACTCAGGATGACTGCCCGCAACAGCGGCCAAGAGATCGCGATCCAGCCGCTCATCGAGCACACCATAAAAGCCGATACGCGGATGAGGAATGTTCACCTGGTCGTTTGGATCATCCATGGGATGTTGCGCCACCGCGAAATGCCGCCGGTCCACACTGCTGGCGAAAAGGTGAACGTTGGGATGCCGGGCCCGCTTGGAAGCAAACAGACTGGCACCTCCGGTGAACACGACATCAGCCATGTCGAACAGGCGCTGTTCTTGCTCCACCAGCTCCGGCGGTGCACCTTGAAAAGCTGAAAGTTCATCCATGCAGTCGTAGACAACCACTGCCGGCTGAAGATCGGCGGAAAAGCTCAGCGCCATGGGCGTGTAATACCAGGCGCAGACATCGCGCAATGCTTCCTGCCGAACGTAGTCATTCAGCAGCAGGCGTTGCTGGTCCACAATTTGATCTTGCGTCAGACCGTGAGGCAGAAGCGGCGTGAGGACACGCACGCCATCGTGACCTGTTGCCACGGCGAGTTCTGAATCAGAGCGCTCCTGATATTCAGGCTCCTCCCAATAGTGAACGGGAACAAGACGGTTTGCACGAGTCAGTAGGTGCTGGGGCCGTTGATAGACAAATCGCCACCGCAAATGACTGAAACAAAGTACTGCTTGTATGTGGCCTTGAGCCATTAGATCCGAATCCGCGTTACGGATGATGCGCCTCCTGCCCACTTATATAAAAGGCCGGCGTCTCCGTGCGCGTGCATCGGTGATCCGGCAGACTGCATGAAAGCTGCCGGCTGGTCTCAAATTACGAGCCAGCTCTCATATGTGCCTCGCGGGAGCATGGTGCTCAACCGCTGAATGAGGCGTTTCTGCCGGAGAACTCACATGTCCGGTGTTCTATATCTGATAGCGCTGCGCCGGTGGGAGTTGGCCCACAAAGCATCGTCGAAAAACGACAGGCCAGGGCAAAGGCGCTCCAGCTCAGAGCAGAACCTAAATCACACTGGGAAGACCATCTCTCGTGACGGCAGACTTTGTTCAGCTTTCTCGCAAACACGCAGGCTTGTGTTTGCCGCACAGCAAAGGGTCAACGAATCAACGTGATGGTCGGGGAGAGAGGATTCGAACCTCCGACCCCCTGGTCCCGAACCAGGTGCTCTACCAGGCTGAGCCACTCCCCGACATGCTGGTGCAGTGAAGGCGTTGGCGGAACGTCAGACACCTGGTCTGCTGACGGCCAATATCTCAAGTGTAGCAGAGCTGACGAGTTGATCGGGTTCGCTACCCGCTCACCAGGCATCCCGGCACGGAACAAACAGCAGGCTATCGATCAGCCCTGCCTGACCGGAATCATGATTTGCGTGCCGACTGGGACGTTGTTGGGGTTGCTGATGTTGTTCGCACTGACGATCTCTGAATACAGATTGCCATTGCCGTAGAAGTGCTGCGCAATCTTGGAAAGCATGTCGCCGCTCTGGATCGTGTACGGCTGCTCGGCACCGCCGGTGTTCTGGATCTCATGATGCAGATCGCTATAGGAAGGGTCGACTTTCTTAATCGCATCCCACACAAAATTCAGCACCACCTGTGATGGCACGGTCGCCTTAACATGTAGTTTGTCGCCTTCCAGCGAGACATCCTGGATCGCGGCACCCTGCGGTGCAAAACGATCGATGGCCTGCAATACCGGTTCGTACTTCTGCTGCAATTGCGCCAAATCTGCCATGGTTCGCTCTCTCCTGTATTCCTCTGCTGCGGCTCTGTAGGCTGTAATTAAATATCTGAGATGCCGGATCTGCTCAGCGGGCTACCCGGATCACCAACTACCATAAAGTCCATGTCCGAGATGCCTCCCCACAAGATTGCAATTCATACTGCCGACGCTCCTGCTGCGATCGGCCCTTACAGCCAGGCCATTCGCTCTGGAGATTTGCTCTTCACTTCCGGACAGGTTGGCTTCCACCCTGCAACGGGTGAGTTGGTCAGTGGCGGAGTTGAGCCCGAGACACGGCAGGTCCTGAGCAATCTTGCGGCCGTCCTGCAGGCGGCCGGGCTCAGCTTCGGCGACATCGTGAAGTCAACGATCTTCCTGGCGGATATGGACGATTTCGCAACGGTGAATGCTATTTATGGCAAGGCATTTCCGGAAGGCACGGTGCTGCCGGCGCGCTCCACAGTACAAGTCGCACGATTGCCGCGCGACGCTCGAATCGAGATTGAAGTCGTGGCGCGGTTTACTGCCCAGGGCTGAGCGCCGGGATGACGCAGCAGCTGGTCATGTTCAACGAGCACGAAGGCCGCATCACTCTGTTGCAGGCATGTTCGCTTGACCCGGCTACCGCTTCCCGATATGCTTATCAGGTTCGGCATAGCAGGCGCTGCGGCGGATTTGTCTCGATTTCGTCGAGGGCTCAGCCAGTAGTTGTCTGAATGGGTCACGGTCGGTCCGGTCCCATCGCCCTTCAACTTTAGTATGAGACAGGCAACGGCTGAGCCCCGCCTGTGTAACGCACGCATGGAGCTGTGCGCGGAGGAAACAGATGTACGCAGTGATCAGGACTGGTGGTAAGCAGTACCGTGTGGCTCCCGGCGATACCCTTCGTGTGGAAACGCTTGGGCAGGAGAGCGGCGCAATCGAGTTTGCCGATGTGGTTGCAGTGAGCTGTGAGGCCGGCAATTTTGAGCAGGAACTGAGCGGTGCAAAGGTTATGGCCGAGGTTGTGGGTGCAGGCCGTGGCGAAAAGATTCTTGTCTTTCACTTCAAGCGCAAGAAGCAGTACAAGAAGCTTCAGGGACACCGGCAGAATTTTGTCGAAGTGCGCATCAACGAGATTCAGGTGAACGGCAAGAGCTTCAAGGCCGAGAACAAGTAGTGGAATGGTCCTAAAAAGACCTGATATTCCGCGCGGCGCCGCCGCGCAGTGAGAGCGAGAGACACAGATGGCACATAAAAAAGGCGGCGGTAGTTCTTCCAACGGCCGTGATTCCAATGCACAACGTCTTGGAGTGAAGAGATTTGCCGGTGAAACAGTCACTGGCGGAACGATCATCGTGCGGCAGCGTGGCACACCCCTGAAGCCGGGCCTCAACGTAGGCCGTGGTAAGGATGACACGCTTTTCGCCAAGATCGGTGGACGGGTAAAGTTTACGGATCGTGGGAATCACGGACGAGTTGTTTCGGTGGAAGCGGTAGCGGCTGCGTAACCTGTCTGGCTCTTTATTCAATGCAAGAAATGTAAATGGCCCCGCATACCGGGGCCGTTTACATTTTTATGACAAATTACCTGGAAACTAGTCGACCTTCAATCCGATGTTGAAGCTGTTCTTCGTGTCAAAAGAACTGATGTTTTTCACCGAACTCTTCTTTCCATCGGCTTCCGCCCAAACCTCGTAATCAGTGCCGCTGGAAAGCTGGGCGAAGTGGTACACACCATCTTCGGCGGTGATAAAGCTTTTCTGCGCAAGGGATCGAGTGTCTTTTAAATGCACAACGGCACCTTTGATCGGACCGGCCTTGCTTGTTACCGTGCCGTCGAGTGTGCGCGCGGCAGCTGCCCTCTGTGCCATTGCGGATATTCCGTGCAGTGAAACCGCAGTGGGCATAAGCAGCAGACCCGCTGCCAGGGCGGAACGCAGAAATACGGCACGAACACCGTTACGGTACAGATGAATCCTCATGGCTTGTAGTATACGGGCGGAAAGTTGCCTCGCCTCCTGCAGACAAAGACACTCCCTGACGCGGAAAGTCGTGATAGCGCCCTTCAGGCCGGTGGAGTGTCTATTCTTCGTCTTCATCATCCGCTTCGCGGCGGTAGCCGTCATCCTCGTCGTCATATCCCTCCGCGTCGACGACGGATAGGTGAAGTGGCTCGGTAGAGATCACTTCTAAATCCGTTCCGCATTCGTCGCAGGTTACGGTTTCGCCTTCTTCGATCTCATCCACATCGATGTCGAGCAGGTTGTCACATTCCGGACAGGTGGCCGCCATAACAGTCTTGATCCTTTGCATTTGGTGTCGCGCTCGCCCACATCGGCCTGCTCTTCAACTGCAAGACGCAAGGCGGGGAAATTGCAGGCGATTGTTTCTCAGCAGACGCACAGAGCGACGCACAGGTTGTTTACAGACATGTCTTGTGGGCCGCAATGACACGGCTTTTGCAGGAAGCGTCGCAGCCAGCGGCATTCGCTCCGCTTTGCGATAATCAAAGACAGATGCGCAGCACTACATCCACCACGCTGACACTGCCTCCGTTTCGCGGGGCCGTTCGCCGGATCATTCTCATCAATCTGGTCTTGTTTTTTGCCCTGGCGCTTCTCAGCTTTAGTCTTCCCAAGGTGTACCTGCAAACCTTCGTGCTGGGCGCCCTGTCACCCGCTGGTGTGCTGCACGGCTTTGTATGGCAGCTGTTTACCTTTTCATTAATGAATACGGGGCTGCTCGGCACTGCTTTCGGCCTGCTCTTCCTGTGGTTTGCCGGGTCACAGCTTGAGGATGCGCGAGGTGGCCGCTGGTTGACGCAGCTGTATTACGCAAGCACCGTGATGGGCGCTCTGCTGGCTGTTTTGGTTGCCGGGCTGCCGTTGCTCACTGGCGGGCATGTCCACTTCTTCGCGCTGGAGCCAAATGGCATAGCAGCCGGCCTGTTTGCGCCGCTTTTTGCCGTGCTGGTCGCCTTTGGCCTGCTCTATGCCGACATGGAGATTCTCTTCTTCTTTATTCTGCGGATGAAGGTCAAATACCTCGTCACGATCTATGTGCTCATCGATCTGGCTCGGCTGATCCTCGACAAGAATGCCTTTACCGCGCTGGTGGAAATTTGCTGCGGGCTGTGTGGGTTTGTCTTTGTTCGCTATGCCGCGCGGCGTGGTCTAAATGTTTCAGTGGCGGAAAAATACTTCAGCGTGCGGAACGACTACTATCGCTGGAAGCGCCGGCGTGCCGCCCGCAAGTTTGAGGTTTATATGCGCAAGCAGGACCGCGAAGTGCACTTCGACAATGAGGGCCGGTACATTTCTCCGGAAGACGAGCGCCGCGATCCACGCGACCGCAAGTGGATGAACTAAACCCTCTGAAACATCCTTCTCACGCTGCTGCATCAAAAGCTGAAACAGGAGTTCTGATGCAGCAGCGTACCCTTGGCAAGCTCGGTATCCCGGTGTCGCCCATCATGTTGGGCGGCAATGTGTTTGGCTGGACGATTGACGAAGCGCAGTCTTTCGCAATCCTGGATCGCTTTGTCGAGCGCGGCTTCAACTTCATCGACACGGCCGATGTGTACTCCCGCTGGAAGCCCGGCAACCATGGTGGCGAAAGTGAAGCGATTCTTGGCCGGTGGTTCAAACGGACCGGCAAGCGCGAACAGGTGGTGCTGGCGACCAAGCTGGGCATGGAAATGGGCGACGGCAAGAAAGGGCTGAGTGCGGCATATATTCGCCAAGCAGTGGAGATGTCCCTTCGCCGCCTGCAAACCGAGTACATCGACCTTTACCAGGCGCATACCGACGATAAGGAAACGCCGCTGGAAGAGACCATGCGCGCCTTGAGCGATCTGGTGCAGCAGGGCAAAGTGCGCATGCTGGGCGCGAGCAATTACGATGGCCGCCGTCTGCGTGCCGCGATCGAGGTCAGCCGCAATGCCGGTTGGGAGGCCTACGAAACGCTGCAGCCCAACTTCAACCTGCACGCCCGCGAGGAATACGAGCGCGATCTGGCACCGGTCGTGGCGGAATACCGTCTTGGTGTTGTGCCCTACTTCTCCCTGGCGGCAGGCTTCCTCACCGGCAAATATGCATCGGTGGAGGACAGTAAAGGTGCGCATCGCGAGAAGGCTGTGGCGAAATACTTCGATGAGCGCGGCATGCGGATTCTCGCCGCTTTACGGCAAGTAAGTGAGCAGGCAGGTGCGTCCTCTGCATCGGTGGCATTGGCTTGGCTGCTCTCTCGTCCAAATGTGCTGGCGCCCATTGCAAGTGCGACGAAGGTGGAGCACCTTGAGGATTTGTTTGCCGCGGCGGACTTGCGGCTGAGCACAGAGCACTTGAACGCACTCTCGATGGCCAGCACCTATGATCCTGCTGAACATGAGCCAGCCATGACTGGTGCACTGCCAGCGAACGCCTGACTCGATCCTTACAGGTGGGCTGTTCTCCCACTGATGACAGGAGGCGGAGAGTGGGTGTTCCCACCTCCCCGCGCACTCTTGCAGTGAAGGTGGGAACAGATGTGAACGCCGTTTAGAGAGCAGCCGCGCCCGCTTCCGCAACCGCATGGTCCTGCTCGCCGCTGCCTCCGGAGATGCCGATCCCACCCACGACTTTGCCGTCCTGCTTGAGCGGCAGCCCGCCGGCAAAGATCATAACCTTGCCGTTGTTGGAGGCATGGATACCAAAGAACTGCTGACCGGATTGAGAGTTGTTGCCCAAATCCTTTGTGGAAATATCGAAAGCTCGCGACGTCCAGGCCTTCTTCTGCGCAATGTCGATGGAGCCGAGCCAGGCGTTGGCCATGCGCTCAAAGGCAATCAGGTTCCCTCCCTCGTCCACCACGGCAACATTCATGGG
Source organism: uncultured Terriglobus sp. (assembly GCA_964246215.1). GTDB lineage: Bacteria > Acidobacteriota > Terriglobia > Terriglobales > Acidobacteriaceae > Terriglobus. The sequence continues at coordinate 65,178 of CAXTPQ010000001.1, forward strand.
CTGACCGATCTCAGTGGCCTTCTTTTCCGCGGCGGCAATCATACGACGTGCATCTTCCAGCTGAATCATTCCTTAGCTCCTCTTATGCGATTCCTCACACGATCACATTGGATGCTGTCTGACTTGTGCGGGGAGCCAGCAAGGAAAGAAGCATTCTGCAAATGCATCCGCACAGCTGGTTCCGGCAGAAAAGCCTGGCTAATGCGCCGAGGGCGGCGGTGTGACCACCGGCGCGCCAGACTCAGGCAACGCGATTGGTACGCCCGGCGGTATGTCACCCGGTGGCGGCCCAACCCAATAATTGCGCCGAGCACGGATCGTTGCCTTTGGATAGTCGGGGATGCTGAGCTTTAATTCATGCAGGCCGGCTTCAGCACCACCCGGCACGGTAAAGCTGAGCAGGTAATAGTTGTGGATCCGGTTTGTGAGGCGGTTTACGCCATCTTCAAAGCCTCGCTTTGTGGCAAAGTTGTCGTAGTCGCCGCCGCTGAGCCGCGCCACTGTCTTGGGCACGTTCTGCCGCAGCGCCTGCACCGTGGCCAGCAGCAGGTTGATGGCAGTCCCGCCAATGCTGCCGCCACCATGCTTGACTTCGTTGCCCAGGTCGTCGCGGTATGGCGAGAATGCGAAGGCATCCACGACGATGTTGTTACGCCCGAGCTGCGCGATGACCTCAGGCTCCTTCACCTTTGATCCATGATCGCGAGTCTCGCTGAGAAGCAGGACCGCACGGCGGTTTTTGCTATCTCGGTTCTCCAGAATGGAAGCAGCGTAGCCGAGCGCATCCATGGTGGCTGCATTATTGTCGTCGCAAGGACCCATGCCGCTCATGGCCGCGCCGACTTTCTCAAGTTTGCGTGTAAAGGGCTGCACGAGTTCCGGATGCGAGCCGTAGCGCACCAGCGCGACCTCATGCGGCGCGCCACCGACAAGGCTTTCCACCATGGTGGGCAACTGCTCGATCTTGCCGTACTCCGCAACGGCGGATCGGGAGCACTGCACCAGCACCACAAGCGACAGGCCAATGCCCTCGGGCTGATCTTCCAGGCGAAAGCGCCGCGGCACACCGTCGTCCGACAGGGTGAACTGCTCCGGCTTCAGGCCGTACAGGATCTGGCCCTTGATGTCGACAGTCGCCGGGACCAGGATCAGCGAGGTCCCAGTCTGCAGCGTGTACGGCTGCTGATCGCCGGCCTGAGCAGCCGGCGCAGTGGGCGACGGGGCGGAGGCATTCTGCCCCGTGGCGGCACTTGTACCCACCGTCAGGAACGTACCAGCGAGCAGCCCGCTGAGGAGACGAAGAGAATGCCTGGCACTCCGCATAGCCGTCATTGTCGCAGCTTCCGGCCCGTACCTGTCTAGTGGGGCAGACCCGGATTCTTTCCAAGACTGAGCAGGTTAGCCATGATGCGGAAGCTACCAGGCACGCCTTCGGGCATCTGCCGGAAGAACGCGTAGGCCAAATAGACGTAATAGCCCTTGCCGTACTGCGCGTACACCAGGCCGCCCGTTTGCGGGTCCTGGCCGGCGTCATGCACCTCCGTCAACGCCGTGTAATGCGATGCGTCATAACTGCGCAGAAAGCCATGCCCACGCTCCTCCACCCAACTCTCAAAGTCTTGTGGGCCAATACGGTTCGGATAGGTAAAGGCAGGGTCCTCCGGCTTCAGAAGGGTCACCTTGGCTGTCTCTTCCACGACCTTCTCGGCGTCGCCCGGAACAGAAAGTGGGTACGGGCCGTAGTTGCGGTCGTACTCGGGCGTCTGATATTCGGAGATGACCACGCCGCCGTTCTTCACATAGTCCAGCAGACGGGAGTTGAAGGTGCGCAGCTCCGGCCGTGCGGCATAGGTCCGGATGCCGAGCACGATGGCATCGTAGCCGCTTAGATCGGCGCTCGCCAGGTCGCTCGCAGAAAGCTCCGTCACATGGATGCCGATGTTCTGTAGAGCCTGCGGCACGTCATCACCGGTTCCCATGATGTAAGCGATGCGCAGGCCCGGCGCGATTTTGACATCGACACCGGTGGTGCGATAACCCGCCGGAGCATACAGCGGATAAGGCCGGACGCCGGGATAGCCGATGGTGGTGAAGCCCTGTGTGTACTGCTTGCCGGCGTAGGTGGCAGTAGCAGTGATCGTGTACTGCCTCGCCTGCACACCGCGCGGGTCGACGTCGAAGTGCAAATTTACGTCTTCATTGTCGCGGCCAGTATGAAAGTTGGCCGTTGCGGGCTGCACACTCCACCCATTTGGAAGTTTCAGCGCGACGGAACCGTCCGCTGGTCCTTTCACACTGCTGTGGACGGTGACATCGAGCGGGAAGGTGGTCGCACTGAGCGGCATCACGCCAGCCGGCGGGTTCACGCGGACGCCGATGGCTGGCGCAACCAGCAGCGGATTCAGAACGACTCCCTGCCCCGCCTGACGCAGGGCCGATTGTACGACACCACGCAACTTGCTCTGCGTCCCGTTGAAACTGTAAGTGATCTCCGCCGAAAGCGGGTACGGCATGGTGGGCAGTGTCAGGTATTGTGGATCGTGAATGTCGTAATAACTCTGTTCCAACGTGGGTCGTGAAAAGTAGGGTGCGGTCAACTGCACATCCTGCGGCACGGTCGCTGAAAACATCAAATCGTCGCCATCTCCCGAAGCCATCTCCATGATTGGAGGTGACTGCTCCGTCAGCTTCCAGTCGCCATGCTCGGCGACGAGGCGCACACCCTTTACCTGCACCCGCTGGCTGCCCTGGTCCGCCACATGCACGTCCACGCTGAAGGCCTGGCCGGCGATGACGGTGGTGGAAGCATTCGCGCTGAATGCCGCGCTGCTCGCCGCATCGATAGGGCCCACCGGGCCGAAACGGCTTGGCGCTGCGTCGCGGGGGAGCATGACAGCCATCAGGCTCACGCCAAGCGATTGCGTCAAGGCAAGCTCGAATTGCGACTCTTTCAACTTAAGTTCATGCAGCGCGTTGAAGTGCGCATCATCCACATGGCCGCTGCCCTGCCAGGTTGCGATCAGTGCGCGCGTCAGGTCCAGTCCTTTCGCAAGTGCGGGTGCGGTGCGGGTTGGGTCGTTGGCATCATATTTCTGTGCCGCTGTGTCAACCTGTGCCGCGATCGCGTTCAGCTTCGCACGCGCATCGGCGACTTCGCGCTCCGGCAGGTACGCGGCAATGCCGGCCAGCGATGTGTCTATACCCGAGAAGAAGTCCGGCTCGTGCTCCGGCAATTTTCCCCCGGCTATGCTTGACGCATACAGGTGATAACCCGAGTCGAAGCGGCCTGCCGGCGGGTAGCCCACACCACCTATCTGCGATTTCTGCTGATCGAGTCCTTCGCGGGCGATCTGGAAATAACTCTCTCCAAAGAGCGCGTTGTAGTCCCCTTCGGGCACAGTGACCGTCGCATTCGGCACGCTGCGCATCACCTCGCCAGTGACGTAGTTCTTGAACTCGACAGGTGCCCACTTGCCCGTGGCGTAATCGAAGATGCCTTTTTCCGTAACGCGTGCAAAGGGGACACGTGCATACACCTTTAGCGGTGCCCATGGACGCAGGCCTTCCTTGATCTGCCCAGGAAAGACCTTCGGGTCCGCCGCTGCTTTGTAGACCTCCTGCGCCATCACGCCGGAGGCCTGGTGGTGGCCATGGCCATCGGAAACGTAGCCGACAAAGACACTGGTGATCACCATGGGACGCACCGTGCGTACGACACGCACCACATCCTCCAGCAGGCGATCGTGACCCCACTGCTGGAATGCTTCCTCCAGCGTTTTCGAGAACCCAAAATCCGCCACGCGCGTGTAGTACAGGTGATCGCCGTAATAGCGATTGGCCGCAAGATGTTCCTGTGTGCGCAGGATGCCAAGCGCGCCCCAGAAATCGCCAGTCATCACGTTCTGGCCGCCTTCGCCGCGGTTCAGCGCAAGCAGTGAAACGTCGGCACCGGCAGCGCGGCTCACATAGGTAAGCATGCCGCCATCCTCATCGTCAGGATGGGCATTGATCTGGATCAGGCTGGCGCGTGTGTGCAGTTTGCGTAACGTTTGCGCCAGGCCAGCAGCACCTCTATCAAGGGAAAGTGGGTAGGCGTAAGCATCCTGCTGCTGGCGTTCCAGAACGGCCTGCTGTGCCGGCGAAACCGCAAATGTGCAGAGAAGCGACGTGGCGAAGGCGATTGAGGCTGCTTGCCGTATGCGGCTCCGAGCCCCTCCGAGCTGCCTTGTTTTCATCCGGTGCCACTCCTTTGCGCCGTTCTGGAAGGCTTATGACAGTCTTCCCGTACATGGAATGTACTGCATGTCTGCGATCCGTGCAGGCTGATTCAGATTCAAGTGACCGCAGAGGCAAATGGTTCGACTTCATCGCGAGATGCATCAGGCCACTCAAATTTGCTTTGGATCTTTTCACGTGTTCCGTATAAACTCTGCAGCTAAAGCATGAGCACGCGCCTCAAGACGCCTCCCCGGCGAAGATCCGGCGGCAAACAGCCCGTAAACATCCGGGTGCCTGGACGGGTAAGTGAAGCTTCGCGTCCGGCGCAGTTGCGCCAGGCAAACTGCCGCATGCTGCTGCGCTTGCTGCGTGCTCACAGTCCCTGCTCGAAGGCCGATCTGGTGCGCTACTCCGGGCTGTCCGCCACGACCGTTTCTGTAGCGACTGCACAACTGGCCGGCATGGGCCTGGTGCAAGATCTGGGCGAGGGAGAGTCAAATGGTGGCCGGCCACCGGGACTGCTGCACTTCAACGCGCGGCATGGCTTTGTGGCGGCAGCCGACATTGGCGGGACGCGGCTGCGCATGATGCTGACCGACGCAAACAGCCGGCCCCTTGCGCAATGGGCCACACACCTCCGTGAGCGGCAAAAAACGCCGCGGGCCTTGATTTCCCTTTTGCAGACGGGCTTGCAAGAGATGATGAAACGGAGTGGGGTCTCTACCCGCATCCGCCATCTTTGCATTGGCGCGCCGGGCATCACAGACGTGGATCGCGGCATTGTGCTGGCCGCGCCAAACCTGCAAGGCTGGACCGATTTACCGCTCAGGGAGATGGTGGAGCGTGAGTTGCGGGTGCACTGCAGTGTGGATAACGACACCAATCTCGCGGCGCTGGGAGAACGAGCCGAGGGCGTCGCGCGTGGCATGGACGACTTCATCTTTATCGCGGTAGGCACAGGCGTGGGCGCGGGAATCTTCGTGCGCGGCGCTCTGCTTCGAGGCTCAAGCTGGTCCGCCGGAGAGGTCGGCTACCTGCCGGTGAACGGTGCGCCGCGGGAAGCGGTTCGCATGGAAGAAACGGGCCAACTGGAGCGCGTGATCGGCGGCGCGGGTGTGGAAGCAAGCTGGCAGAAGATTCTGCGCCGGGAGCGCCGCTCCGCTCATCAGAGCCTCATGCCCTTGCGTGCATCGCAAATCTTCGATTTGGCCGAGGAGGGCCATGGTCTTGCCCTGGAAGTGCTCACGGAGACGGCCCGCATCCTGGCTGATACTGTGACGACGATGTCCTTGCTGCTGAATCCGCAGATGGTGGTGCTGGGCGGCGGCATCGGTTCGCACCGGGCGCTGTGCCGCGCGACAGAAGCACAGCTGGAAAAGAACCAGTTTGCACGGCCGGCGTTGCGCTCATCCTCGCTGGGCACGGAAGCGCAATTGTATGGGGCAATTGCCGTGGCATTGTCGGCGATGGACGCCGAGCTGCTCTGTTGATCTTCGGCTGATGTGCATCTGCCGGTTTCAGCCGGCATGGAATCCGGAGCTCTACTTTCCACGCATCCATTAGAAAGTCTGGCAGAGTACCGCAACACCGGAGTTTTGTTCTACAGGTGCAGGCTTCCAGCTTTACCGTTCTCGGAGGATTCAATGATTCGCATTTCCCGTATCTCCCTTTCGCTTGCTTTGGCAGCTGTTTCCGCATGCGGCATGGGCGCGGCACTCCGGGCGCAGTCGAACTCCATCAACGGAACGTTGCGCGGCCAGATCACTGACAACAGTGGCGCGCCTGTTCCCAACGCGACGGTGACTGTGAAAGATACTCTCAACGGCTTCACACGCGAATTGACAACAGACAGCGATGGCCGTTACCTGGCGGCAAATCTGCCGTTGGGTCTCTACTCCGTCATGACCACATCGTCGTCCTTCGCGCCTTATACGCAGACAAACATCCGTGTGGAGGCGGGCACGGATTTGACCGTGGATGAAGTGCTGAAAGCCGGCACGGTGGCCACCACGGTCGAGGTTTCCGCCGACCCGCCAATCCTTGAAACCACACGCGTGGACCTGAGCCGCACCATCTCCACTGTAGAGACGCAGAATCTGCCGCTCACCTCGCGCAACCCGTACAACTTCATCCTGCTGCAGCCCGGCGTCTCCGGCCACCCTAACCCGGAGAACGGCGTGCCGCGCACGCTGAACACCAACGGTCTGGTGGACCGCATCAATTACCAGCTCGACGGCATGGTGGATACGGAAAGCGATCGCTACGGCCTGCGTCTCTTCGCCATTTCCGACAGCTATACCGATTCCGTGGTGACGATCAGCAATGCTTTCACACCGGAGTTCGGCAACACCGCCGGCATCATTTACAACGTGCTCACGCCGGCGGGCACCAACACGCTGCATGGTGCGCTGCAATACATCTGGCGGCCCAAGGCGGCCAGCAGCTGCCCACTGCTGCAGAACTGCACGCCGGGCGCCGTGGGTTACAAGCCGAAGCCCGATCTGCATGTGGACGACTACGTCGCGCGTGCAGGTGGCCCGGTATTGCACAATCGCTTCTTTCTTTTTGGCGCGTATGAAAAGTTAAAGCGCGGCAATCCGCAGGCAGTTACGGTCACTCCGGCCAACCAGGCAGCGCTGGTAGCTCTGGGTGTGCCCGCCGCGGACTTCAACACCGCGCCCCAGGTGCAGCGCGCGCAATGGGTGGATGTGCGCGGCGACTTTACCATCAACGCAAAGAACAATGGCTTTGTGCGTTACAACTACTTCCGCAACAACTACCCTTACAACACCAACGTGGGCGGCCTGTACGCACTGAGTGCGGAGTCTGACTTCCAGGACCGCGCTCACATCATTGGCGCACAATTGGTCACGGCCTTCCGCCCTACCCTCCTGAATGAGTTCCGTGGTTCGTGGCCTTACCGCAACCAGGCTCACTTCGCCGGTGCGGGCACCGGTGCCGGTCCCATGGTCACCATCACTGGCGTGGTGAACGGCTTTGGCGGCAGCAATGGCGTAGGCGACAAGTTCCAGGAAAAAATCCCTTCCTTCAACGACAACATCACGCTGGTGCGTGGCGGTCACTCGTTCAAGTTCGGTACAGGCTTTCAGAAGAACAACGACACGCAACTCGCCGACATCTTCACGCGATACACCTTTCCCACGTTGGCCGCCTACACCGCCGCAAAGAACGGCACCAATACGCGCGCCTACAGCAACGTGCAGTTCTCCATCGGTCACCCGGGCGCGGGATACCGGACGATCTTCTTTGACTTTTTCGCGCAGGACACATGGCAGCTGACGCACAAGCTAACAGCCACCTACGGCGTGCGTTATGACCAATACCGCGCCCCGGATGGCCAGGCAAACGCACCGCTCACGACGACGCAATCTTTCCGGACGCCGCTGGGGAACTTCGCTCCCCGCGTCGGCTTTGCGTACACACCGCATGAAGGCATGGTGATGCGCCTGAGCGGCGGCATGTTCTACGAGCCGACGCCGACGAACACCTATTACAACCCGCTCTACAGTAATGGCTCCACAACGAGCGGCAACCTGATTACCACGCTTGGACCAACCGCGGCCGGCGCACCGGCCTTTCCTGGATCGTTCAACACGAGTCAGTCCGCCACCTTTCCTACGCCCACCCCCTATGCACTCACGCCATTGTTCAAGAATGAGTACACGTGGAATGTGAATGCGCAGGTGGAGCAGCAGCTTTACAAGAACGACACGCTCACGCTCGGGTATGTGCTGACCAACGGGCGTAACCTGCAGTTCCTACGCAACAGCAACCTGATCCCGGGCACAACGGCGCTGGCGGATGGCCGGCCCATCTTTGGCGCGAGACGCGTGGACACACGCTTCAACGGCATCCAGTACATTGATACCGGCTCCAACTCGAGCTACCACGCGCTGATCGCCAGCTACACGCACCGGCTATCGGCGGGCCTTACCACGATTGCAAATTACACCTGGTCGCACGCACTGAGCGACACACCAGAGGGCAACAGCTATGAGTTTTCCAACCTGATCGAGGACCCGACGAATCGCAAGCGTGACCGAGGCAACAGCTCGATTAACCGTCCAAACGCCTTCAACATCTCAACGGTCTATGAGGGTGTGCCGCACTTTAGCAACCGCTACGCAAACGGCCTGTTGCGCGGCAACAACATCGCGTTCACGGTGGTGGCCACCAGTGGCGATGAGCAGAATGAAACCACCGGCAGCAATCTGAACGGAGATTCACTCTCCGCCGGGCAGCAACGGCCGTTGTTTGTGGGCCGGAACACGCTTCGAGGACCGGTGATTGTGCAGGCGGATGCCCGCTTCACCCGCACCTTCGGCACGTTCTTTGAGCGAGTCCAGCCGAAAATTTTTGTGGAAGCCAACAACCTGCTGAACCGCACCAATGTGACCAGCATCAACACCGTCGCAAACGTGAACGCGCAGGGCGTGGTCACCACGGCTCCTTCGTTGCTGCCCACCAGCACACTGCTGGAAGCGCGCATTCTGCAATTCGGTGCCCGCATTGAGTTCTAGTGTTGCTTCTGCCTTATGAAAGATGGCTGAATGAACGTTCCAGGTGACAGTCCAACCAACTCCGCCTTTCCTGCCCCCATTTATCGCGACACTGTCCTGAAGCATGTCTTCGCCGATGCACAGCACTTCTTCCTGCCTGCGCTTGTCGACATTGACCTGGCCCATGTGCTCATGCTGGAGCATCAGGGCATCCTCTCCGCCGCGTGCGCCACAGCATGCCTTCAAGCCATTCACGCACTCGATCTTGAACCACTAAGTACCTGCGACTACGACGGCAGCGTGGAAGATCTCTTCTTCCTGATTGAACGCAAGCTGGCACTGACAGCCGGTGAGGAGAATGCCGGGCGCATTCACACGGCTCGCTCGCGCAATGATGTCGACCTGACGATGTATCGCATGGTGCTGCGCGAACGCCTGCTGCAAACCATGCAAGCCAACCTGGCACTGCGGACCACACTGCTCACGATCGCCGCGCAACACATTGGGTCGGTGATGCCCGCCTACACACACAACCAGCCGGCGCAACCCACAACGCTGGGCCACTTTCTCATGGGCTACATTGAAGTGCTGGAGCGTGACATGCAGCGCCTTCAGGCTTCGTATGCGCGCGTCAACCAGTCGCCTCTGGGCGCATGCGCCATCACTACCACGGGCTTTCCTATTGACCGCGCCATGACCTCGGAGCTGCTCGGCTTCCGCGGACTCGTGACGAATTCTTACGGAGCAATTGCCTCGGTCGATTATGTAGCGGAAGCGTGCAGTGTGCTGGCCACGGCGATGCTCTCACTGGGCCGGTTCACGCAGGAGATGTTGCTATGGTCCACGCACGAGTTCGGCTATCTGCGGCTTTCCGATGGCTATGTGCAGATCAGCAGCATCATGCCGCAGAAGCGCAATCCGGTGCCGCTGGAGCACACGCGCATCCTTGCCTCGCGCGCTATGGCGGAGGCGCAGTCCGTGTTGAATGCGCTGCACAATACGCCCTTTGCCGACATGAACGACGGCGAAGATTCGCTGCAGCCGCTGGTGGCCCTGGCCTTTGCCGATGCCGAGCGTGCTCTGCTGCTGCTGGCCGGGGCGTTGTCAGAAGCGGAATTCGACACGAAACGCATGTGGGCGCGCTCGGAACGCGGCTTTCTGACCGTCACTGAACTTGCAGACACGCTGGTGCGCGAGCTAAACATCAGCTTCCATCATGCGCATGCGATCGTCTCCGCGGCCGTGCATGAAGCGCGGGCTGCCGGCAACGACGACCTGCTCACGCTTGCAGAAGATGTGCGTCGACGTCTCCGTGCAGAATCGCTCTCGATCTCTGAGGCGGACCTTGTCGCCGCGCTTGATCCAGCACACTTCATTGCTGTCCGGCGTATCCCTGGTGGCCCTGCGCTGGAGGCCTTGCTGCCGGAAATAGAACGCGCTCTCCGGCAGCAAAACGACCATGAACGCTGGCTCTCGGCTGAGCAGGAGCATCTGCGGCACAAGCGCGAGGCGCTGCACGCTGCAGTGGCGGCACGTGCAGCCATGCAGTAGCATGCAGGCACGTATGCTGGGGCAGCACAGCACAGGCACTGAGAGCCGCCAAAGCAGCTCACCTGCCGCGACGCTCGAGCGCGGACTTTCCACCACGGCCGCGCTCGGTGCCAACATCATCGACATGGTGGGCGTGGGCCCGTTTATCACGCTGCCGCTCATCATCACGGCCATGGGCGGTCCGCAGGCCATGCTGGGCTGGGTCGGCGGCGCGCTGCTCTCCCTTTGCGATGGCTGCGCCTGGAGCGAACTGGGTACGGCCTACCCGCTCGCCGGCGGGTCGTACGCCTACTTGCGGGCCGCCTACCCGCCACGGACAGGCCGGCTTTTCAGCTTCCTATACGCGTGGCAACTCTTGTTTTCCGCGCCGCTTTCCATTGCTTCGGGGTGCATCGGCTTCGCGCAATATGCAGGCTGGTTCCTGCCAAATGCCTCGCATGCCACGCTTTCCGCCCTGGCCGTTGCAGCCCTTTTGGTCATCACAGTGCTCTTGCTACAACCAATCCGGCGCATCGGTCAGATTACGCGCGCACTCGGCGCCTTGGTGCTGCTCACGCTCTGCGCTGCCATTGCCGTCGGCTTCACGCACTTCTCCGCGGCACAGGCCTTCAGCTTTCCGCCCAGTGCTTTTCGTCTGGATGGATCGTTCTTCGCGGGGCTGGGCGCGGGTTTGCTGGTCTCAGCGTATGACTACTGGGGCTATTACAACGTCTGCTTTCTTGGTGCGGAGGTGCGCGATCCGCAGCGTACCATTCCACGAGCGGTGCTGGGCTCCATCGTCATCGTGGGCACGCTTTACCTGCTCATGAACGTGGCCACGCTGGGCGTGCTGCCCTGGCGTGAACTCACACACGCCGACGCGGGTGCACGCCGTTACACCATGGCCACCTTTACGGAGCGGGCTTTTGCCGTGCATCACTGGGCGCATGGCTCGGCAACGTTTGCCGTGGTGCTTGTCGCGGTCGCGGCGCTTGCATCTGTGTATGCGCTGCTGCTCGGCTATTCACGGATTCCGTTTGCCGCAGCGCAGGACGGCAACTTTCCAGCCATCTTCGGACGGCTGCATCCGCGCTTGAAGATGCCGGTCGTCTCCTTGCTGACTCTTGCCGCCGTGACCGCAATCTGCTGCCTATTCCGGCTGCAGGAGGTCATTGCCTCACTAGTGGTGTTGCGCATCCTCTTTCAATTTCTGCTGCAGGGCGTCGCCGTGCTGCTGCCGCGGCACCGCCGGGAACGCGCGCTGCCCGGCCGCTTCCGCATGCCGCTGTACCCGCTTCCCACGCTCGTTGCGCTCGCAGGTTTTGTCTTCATCCTGGTGTCCCGCCCGCAGATTTTTGTGGAGCTTCGGCTCGCAGCCTTTGTGCTGATCACGGGTCTGGTGGCGTTCTACCTGCGGGGACGTGAGCGACTTCGCACGCCAGCGTAGTTGCTCGTCATCCAGCGCGAGCAAGTCGCCTTCGGGCAGCCGGCTCAGAAGACCGTCACGATGACGCCTAGTGAAATCAGCGCGCCGATGACCGCGGCAAGGTTCATATCGACAGCCATCTCCGAGCCGCCCAACCGAAAGCGCCAGGGCCCAATGCCCTTCGGGTCGGAAAACGTTCCACCAAAGCTCTTGCGCAGCAGAGCTGCCAGCAGGAAGGCCACGGGCGAAATCGCGGCCAGCAGTGCAGCCAGAATTAGCCCAGTCCGGGGCGGCATGTAAGCGGTCCAGATCAACACGATGCTCGCGCCGGAGAGCAGCAGTACGGTCAGGCTCTGCCAAACCACATGAAAGCGCGCATGACCCGGCCAAAGCGGATGGGTGGCATGTGTACGGTTGAGATCGATGGCAACCTGCGCAATCCCTTGCACCGCACACACGGCCGTCAAGGCGGCTCGCGCCACGGCCGGAAAATGGGTCATGGGCGACTCCGGAGCAAAGCGCATGTGCTCATGGCGTCTCTTTACGACTACCGGGCGGCTGTCGCCAGAACCTGCACTGGCTGCGCACTCTGCATCTCCGCCAGCGGTAGCGCAATCTGAAGACGCGCGCCGCCTTCCGGGCGATTGGACGCGACGATGCGGCCGCCATGGGCGCGCACAACCGCCTGGATGAATGCGAGACCAAGACCGCGGCCCGACGAGTTCTTACCCTTCACCCGGCTCTCGAAGACGTGATCCACCAGGTCAGAGTCGAAGCCCGGACCATCATCCTCAATGGTCAGCAACGCCCTGTCGCCGTCTCCAACAAGGCGAACCATAACTGTGCTGGCTGGCGGCAGGTGCTTCAGTTCGTTGTCCAGCAAGTTGGACACGGTCCGATGCATGAGTGCGGCATCCACGGAAACAACCACCGGCTGGCTGCTGCGTAGCTGCAGGCGCAATCCGTTATCTGCCATGGATGGCTCGTAAAGATCGATCATGGTGCGCAGCAGCTCATCCAGATCAACGTCCGTACGTGTCAGGCGGAGCGCGTCCGCCCGTGCCTCCGCCACATCCAGCGAACTGTTCAGGAAGTCGGTAAGCCTGTCCAACTCGTCGATGGCTGAAACGATTGGCTCACCCTGCTGCAAGGTAAGGTCGCGTGAAAGCGCAACCTCAAGCTGCCCGCGAATGGCCGTGAGCGGACTGCGGAGATCGTGTGCCAGGGCACCGGTGATGGAGTGCAACTGATGCACTGAGTTTTCAATGCGGTCGAGCATGTTATTCAACGTAAGCGCCAGATGGCCGACCTCGTCGTTCTGGCGGTTGCTGGGAACGCGGCGTTTCAAATCGCTTTCGCCGATGGTGGACGCTGCCTCGGTAATCTGGCGGACGTGGCCCAGCATGCGGCGCGTGGTGAAAAAGACAATGGCAAAACCGAAGAGCACGATGGTGACGCCGAGCACGGAAAAGCGCACACGCAAATTGCGGAGAACACGGAGCTGGTCCCGCTCCGACAAGCCGAGATAGATACGGCTGCCGTCATCGATGCGCACCGACGCCACACGGAAGGGTATGCGGAAACCATTGATGCGCACGTCGTATGGCGTGTCCTCAGGATGCGGTACGGAGCGAATGGCCTGAAGCGTGGCGGACTGGCTGCCGCTGCCAACCCACAAGCGGGAGGCTCCATCGCCGCCAACTTCAAGAAAAAAGACGGAGCTGTCTTCCAGCTGCCTGTCTGCCTCGGTCTCCGGACCCGGGGCCCTGAGTTTGTCCGGGACTTCTTTGCTGGCCAATTCGGCGACCTCGCCCACCACGCGGCTGTACAGCGTGTCCTTGGGCGTCCGCTCAGCTACATCGCCCAGCACTTCGACTTCACCGGAAAGCCACGCATCGCTGCGGCGCTGAATGTCATGCGCCACAAAGCGGTGCAGCACGCTGAAAACGGAAAGTGTTCCCACGGCAAAGGCGAGCGTGGCCCACAGTGAAATCCGCCACGCCGCGCTGTGCAGCCGCGCTGTACGCGCACCTGAAGCGGGCAGGTCAGTCTTTGAGAACATAGCCAATCCCTCGCAGCGTTGTGATCATGGGTTCGTGACCTTCGCCATCCACCTTGCGGCGGAGCCTGTAAATATGGACGTCCACCACGTTGGTTTCGGGCTGGATGCGCATGCCCCAAACCTCCGCCAGCAGCATGGAGCGGGTGACCACGCGGCCGGCGTGGCGGCAAAGATATTCCAGCAGCACAAACTCCTGGGGACTCAGGTTCAGCATCTCGCTGCCGCGTGAGGCCCGGCGGCCCACCAGATCCAGTTCAAGGTCGCGAATCCTGATCCGCGTGGAGTCATTGGCCGGGGCAGACCGCCGCCGCAACAGGTTGCGCAGCCGGGCCAACAGCTCCGCAATCGCAAAAGGTTTGGTCAGGTAGTCGTCACCGCCCTGCTCCAGGCCCTCCACGCGGTCATCCACGGAGCGCCGTGCGGACAGGATGAGCACCGGTGCCGTCACCCCGGAATGCCGCAACTGCAGGATCAGATCGATGCCATCCTGATCCGGCAGGTTCAGGTCGACAATCATCGCGTCATACCTGGTCTGGGCAGCGCATTGCGTTGCGGTCTTTCCGTCCAGAGCGGAGTCCACGGTGTAGCCGGCCTCTGACAGCGATTGCCGCAAAAAGCCCTGAATCTCCGGTTCATCTTCGACCAGCAGAACGCGCATACGCTCGATGCTATGTCAGTTCCACGGCGAATTTACTTCGTCCCGCCATCCATGACCATCTTGTCATGGATGGTGCGTCCAATCAGGTGAGCGGGACCTCCTCCATACGGCCACCTGAGAGGCCGATGAACGAATCGTCATGCACCCGAGCCATTTTGCTGTGATCCAACTGCGAGGCATGACAGTCACATTCTTTGGAATGGCTGTTTCGGAGCACATGACTGATTCGTCACGAGATACCCATGACTGAACTGCTGCGGGAACGGCTGATCAGCGCGTATCAACTCAGCCTGCCCATGCCGGCAAATGCAGAGCCGTACCTGCGCTCCGCTTTGCAGCACGTTTTGGAAACGCCGGGCAGCCTGGTGCGGCCAGAAATCGTGGTGCGCATGTGCGAAGGTCTGGGCGTACAGCGGGACGATGCTCTGGCGCTTGCCATCGCGCTGGAATATTTTCATACCGCATCGCTCATTTTTGACGATCTTCCGGCAATGGATAACGCGGCGGAGCGCCGCGGCCAGCCATGCGTGCACCAGATCTATGGCGAGGCAACGTCCATGCTGGTGGCGCTGGCGCTGATCAATCGCGCCTACGCCATGGTGTGGCGCTCGGTCGCGCCGCTTGGGACGGAACACCGCACACAGGCACTGGACTACCTGGAGCGGCACCTTGGCACCAACGGGCTGCTCAACGGACAGAGCATGGACCTGCACTTCGGGCGCATGCCGCGGGACCGGGCAACGGTGGATGCCGTGGCGTTGGGAAAGACAGTCCCTCTGATCCGGCTGACGCTGGTGCTGCCCGCGATCGTGGGTGGCGCATCCGCGGCGGAGTTACACCTGCTGGAGCGGACAGCGCTGTTCTGGGGGTTGAGCTACCAGATCGTGGATGACTTGAAGGATGTGCTGCAGAGCACGGAAGAAAGCGGCAAAACACCATCGCGCGATGCCCTGCTTGGCCGTCCGAATGTGGCACTGGCATTGGGCGTGGAGGCGGCCGCGGAGCGCCTGCGCCGCATGATCCGCATCGGCGACCAGGCAACAGAACGGTTGATTGCCAGCCGTGCGAGTTTTAGCTTTTTGCAGCGGCTGCGTGCGGAACTGAACAAGGAGGCGACCGCGCTGATGAAGGTGGCCCGCACGGCGAACGCACGGAATACCGTGGTCAGCTCCACCGGGGTCGGGGCAGCGGCATGATCTTTCTAAAACTCATTGTCACCAATCTGCTGCGGCATCGGATTCGCACCCTCATCAGCATTGCCGGCATCGCGTTCAGCGTGGCCGCCATGCTGACAATCGTGACCGTGCTGCAGGGTGCGGTCGGCATGTTCTCCGGCATCCTCTCCAGTGACAGTCAGATCATCGTTTTTGAGCGCAACGTCTCCGACCTGTTCTTTTCGGATGTGCCGAAGGCGGCGCTGCATGAAATCGAAGCGTGGCCGCTTGTCGAGCATGCGGATGCGGTCCTCTTCGGCGTTGTTTCCAGCGCGGATCACCCCATCATCACCTGCTTCGGCATCACCGCCGAGGATGCACGGCTTCGTAAAGCAACGTGGCTGCAGGGCAGCAGCGCGGCTTTCTCCAGCAAAGCCGGGTCCGTTGTACTGGGCGAGCGCGCGGCGGAGTTTCTCCACGCTCGTTCGGGCGATGCGGTACAAATCGGCCATGGCCAGTTCACCGTGATCGGCGTGATCAAGACCGCCAACGGCTTTGAGGATGGCGGCGTTTTCATGCCGCTGCCTTCGGCGCAGAACTTCTTCCACAAAGAGGGATCGTCTGTCATTACCATCAAGTTGCACAGCAAGGACGACATCGCCGCCTTCAAGCAAAAGGTAAAGACCACGTTTCCCAATCTAGTTGCGCTGGAGGATGATGAGTTCACCCGCAGCTATTCGCAGTTCAAAATCCTGAAAGCCACCGCATGGGCAGTGGGCGGCTGCGGCCTGCTCTTGGGTGGTCTTGGCGTTGCGAATACGATGATCATGTCAGTGTTCACGCGCATTCGCGAGATCGCAATTCTCCGTGTGAATGGATTCTCCAACAGCCAGGTTGCCGGCGTGATCTTCGGTGAGTCCGCCGTGGTGTCCGTGCTGGGTGCGGCGTTTGGGCTTTCCGTGGGTGCATTGTTTCTCGTCGTGCTGAAGCTGATTCCCGCGTTGCATGGCTACGTGGACGTGTCAGTGCAACCGGCGGTGGTGCTGATTGTGATCGTTCTGGCGCTGCTGACAGGCATTGCCGGTGCCTTTTACCCAGCGGTCTATGCCATGCGCGTCAGAGCGGTGGAGGCGCTACGCTTCGAATGATCGCTGAACATCACATCGCCCGGACGCCCGCAGCCGTGCTTGCGGCGGACGATATATGGAAGAGCTATGACGACGGTGCCATCCCCGTCCTGAAGGGTGTCACCTTTCACGCGATGGAGGGCGAAACCGTCGCTCTGGTTGGGCCATCCGGCTGCGGCAAAAGTACGCTGCTGCACCTGATGGGCGGGCTGGACGAGCCGGACCGCGGCAGCGTATCGGTTGCCGGCAAGGTGCTTCGCCAGCGCGACAGCCGGCTGCATCTGCTGCGGCACCACATTGGTTTCGTCTTCCAGCTGCACAATCTCATCCCAGACCTGACGTTGAAGGAAAACTGCCTTATACCTTCTGTCGCCGCCGGAACGCCGCGTGCGCAAGCGGAGGCACGGCTGCGCGAACTCGCCGGGCGCACCGGACTGACGCACCGGCTCAGCCAACGCATCCAGAAGCTTTCCGGCGGCGAACGCCAGCGCACCGCACTCTGCCGCGCGCTCATGAATCGCCCGCGCATTCTGCTGGCCGATGAACCCACAGGCTCGCTCGACGAAACCACAAGCCGCATCGTCTTTGACCTCTTGCTGGACCTCGCGAGCAATGAGGGCATCACGCTGGTGATGGCAACGCACGACCGCGAACTCGCGCGGCGTTGCCATCACATGGTCGAAATGCATGACGGGAGGATCCATGAGCACTAGTATCGCCGCCGTGCCGGATCTGATCGTCGTTGCGCCGCCCCCAACGGGACGTCATATTAACAGCCGTGATCAAGGCAACGAGCGGAGCGCCTTTGCGCTCGCGGTTTGGCACAGCCTGTTTTGGCTCGTGCTGGCCAACATCATCGGCGTGGTCGTGGCCGCCATGCTGCTGTGGCCGGGCATCAACGCCGCCTTTGGTGAGTGGACATATGGCACGTGGCTACCCGTCCATATGAACCTGCAGCTCTACGGCTGGTGCAGCCTGCCCCTGGTCGGCTTCCTCTTTTATGTCTACGGCGCAAACCGCGGTGCTGCCGCGCGCTGGGTCTCACCGGTACTGTGTCTCTGGTCGCTGGCGCTCGCCATCGGTGCGGCGTCGTGGCTGCAAGGGCACAGCAGCGGCAAGCTCTTTCTGGACTGGACCGGCTTCCCGCGGGTCTTTTTCCCTCTTGCCATCTTCGCGCTGTGGGCCTTGCTGGCCTGCGCCTTTGCGCAACGCTGGACGAGTGAGGAGAACCGCAGCCCCATGGTGCGCGGATTCAAGATCGCCGGTCTCGCCCTCCTGGCCGCTGTGCCTTCCCTGATCTACATCGCGGCGGACCCGTCCATCTATCCGCCCATCAATCCCGACACAGGCGGCCCAACGGGAGCAAGCCAGCTCGAATCGACACTGGTGATTGTGGCGATCCTGCTGCTGCTGCCACTGGGCCTGGTGCGCGGCACCAGGTTCCGCGGGAGCCGCACACGCGTGCTGGCCTGGGCTGTCTTTGCGGCAGAAGCGCTGCTCTGCCTCGGGCTCGGCCGCGCCGATGTCAGCCATCACCGGCCCACGCAATGGATCAGCCTGGGCAGCCTGCTGATCTGGATCCCGCTGCTGCCCGCTTACTATGCCGGATTTGCCTGGCACCCCAGGACGCGCATGTGGCGCATCGCCATGCTCACCTGGTGGGCGGTCCTCGTTCCTACCGGCTGGGCGCTCTTCCTGCCCGGCGTGCTGGACCGCGCAAAGTTCACCGACGGCCTGGTCGGTCACTCGCTGCTCGCCATGGGTGGCTTCGTCTCCAGCCTGCTCATCTTCGTTATGGCGCAACTTTTGCAGGATGCTGCCGGCATTTTCAACGGACGCTGGGCATTCATCCTCTGGCATGGCAGCGTCGGACTCTATGTCGTCGATATGTTCCTCGCCGGCTTGCGTGAGGGAACGGACCCGGCTTTTTCCATCATGCCCGGAACCCTGCGCAATGAGATCTACGCGGCCCGGCTCGTGCTGGGTGTGTTCATGTTGGCAGCCTCCGTGGATTGGCTCTATTGGTCCAATAGACTGCTCCTGCAAAAGCAAACGCAAACGCACGCAAGAGGTTTGGCATGAAGCAGAAATTCCTGTTTGGTTATCAATTGGTAAGCGGCTTGAGCGATACAGCCACTGGCGCGCTACTGATTCTGGCACCCGCTTTTACATTCCGTCTGATGCATGTGCAAGTCCCTGCAGACGCAGTGGTCTATGTTTCCTGGCTCGGTGCCTTCACTCTTTCCGCCGGCTTTGGAGCCCTCTCCGGTGCCGTCCTTTGCAGGCCGGTGGTGCAGACGGACAAGCTGGAAACCGTTTGGCTGCTGACCGGAATCACACGCGGCATGGTGTCTCTCTTCGTCCTTGGAGCCGTTGGGCTCGGAAGCCTGCACCCGGCGTGGCTCTCTGTCGCGATTACCGACGGCACGTTCGCAGCCATCCAGTTCGCCGGTCTCGCCAGAGGTTGGATACGCGGTGCCAATGCCTGAGCTTTACGCAAGAGGCTGGCGCGGCGTATGCCTCATCGCGCTTACCTATGTGTACTTTCTGATCTTCGCGCAGTTTGCCTTCCTGAACCGCCTTGCGGAAATCGGCATCGCCGACACGCATCTGCAGACGGTCATGGGTGCCATGGCCCTGGGCGGCATCGCTTTCAGCCTGCTTGCCGGCCGCTTGACTTCGCTCTTGCAGGCGCCAGGACGCTTGCGCGTATCCCTTGCCGCATGCTGCGTTGCCGCGCTCAGCATGCATCTTCCGCTTGGCTTCGGTAGCAGCGTCATCGTGGCCTTTGTCATCGGATCCGCGCTCGGCTCGCTGACCGTCACGCTGGTGAGCAGCTTGGACTTGTGGCTTGGGAACAGCAATCGCCTGCTCAAGGTGGGGCTTGGCACGGGTGTCGGGTACCTGCTTTGCAATGTGCCTTGGGTTTTTACAGCAACGCCCATGCGCCAGGCAGATTTTGCAGCCGTGCTGACCTTTGGTGGCGTGCTGCTCACGCTCCGTGCTCCCTCACTGCCGGCTGACACTGAACTTCATGAATCACAGGCCTCCGCAGGAACAAAACCGCCCTTCGCGATTGTGCTTCTCGCTTTTACGGCTCTGGTCTGGTTCGATTCGGCGGCCTTCTTCATCATTCAAAACACGCCCGCGTTGAAGGCCGGCACATGGCAAGGCACGGCACATCTTTGGGTCAATGGCAGCCTTCATCTGGTGGCTGCCCTGGCCAGTGCGTGGCTGCTGCGGCGGCGCGGTCTGCCAATCGTCCTGGGTCTTGCCATCGCGGCGCTCGCCTCGGCCTGCCTGCTCCTGCTCGATCCTGGCCGGGCTCTGCTCGCCTCCGCGTTTTATCCCGTGGGTGTCTCGCTGTATTCGGTCGCGCTGGTTGCCTATCCGGCGCTCATCACGGCAGCCGGAAGCACACGGAAGCGGGCACGCAAGGCCGCCATCATCTACGCCGTTGCGGGTTGGTTCGGCTCTGCCATGGGCATCGGCATGGCGCAGCATTTGGGCCATGTGCCGCCTGCTTTTGTCCTCTGCGCATGCCTGCTTGTGCTCGGCCCGCTCACCTGGCGCATGCTGCTGCGGTATCGGCTGGAAGCAGCCGTTTCCGGCACGGCCCTCCTGGCAGCCTTTGCGGTGCATCGCGGCGTAAGTGCCGGCCATTCCACCCCAGCGCAAACCACCGTCGAACTTGGCCGGCAGGTCTACATCAGCCAGGGCTGCATCAGTTGCCACTCGCAATACGTGCGGCCCAACACACGCGACGTGCTGCTGTGGGGACCCACGCAAACACTGGCCGAGCTGCGCGCCGGGCGACCGCCTCTGATCGGCAATCGCCGCCAAGGCCCGGATCTTTCCCAAGTCGGCGTCCGCCGCTCGCCACTCTGGCTGCGCGCCCACTTCTACAATCCTCGTGCGCTGAACCCGGCGTCGTTCATGCCCTCTTACGCCTACCTGTTCGGCAAGGGCGATGGGCGCGGCGAAAACTTGATCGCCTACCTCTCGAGCCTGCACGGGTCGCGCACGGAAGAGCACCTGCGCGAGGAAAGTGCCTGGCAGATTGCTCCCTCTGAAGTGCCGGCAGCCGATGCCCGGCAGGGCGCTCACCTGTACACGGAGCTGTGCGCCACCTGCCACAACCAGGGCGGACTCACTCGCACAGACTGGCGCACCAGCTTCCGCAGGCTGCCGCCGGATCTTGCAACTGGCCCATGGCTCGATGTGGACATCCATGCCTCCCCAGCGGAGTTACAGAGGCGGCTCACGCAGATTGTAAAGTTCGGCATCTCCGGCACGGACATGCCCGGCCATGAATACCTTTCCGACGCGGACGTACTCTCGCTTGTGAAGTGGCTGCAGGAGGACGAGATGCATGCCGCCGCTCAAGCTCCCGCTCTGGCCGCCGTACCTTTGCCTTCCACATTTCCAGGAGATTTACGATGACATCCAGTCTGCGCATTCTCGCAATTGCCCTTCCGCTTTTCTTGACAGCCGCGCTGTCCGCTCAGCGGCAGACCTTTACCGTCAACCCGGACGCAAGCGATGTTGCCTTTACCCTGGGTGCGAACGATCACGCAACCAAAGGAAACTTCCACGTGAGCAGCGGTACGATCACCTTCGATCGGGCAACGCCGAAGATGTCCGGTAACGTGGTCGTTTCCTCCGGCAGCGGTAAAACGGGCAATGACTCGCGCGATAAGAAGATGTGGAATGAGGTGCTGGACTCGCCGCACTTTGCCGACATCACATTCGCCCCGGAAAGCTACACCGGCACCGTGGCCGCCACGGGCGACTCCACCATCCAGGTCACGGGAATCTTCACGCTGCACGGCACACCGCACGAAATGACCGTGCCCATGGCCATCCGCATGGAAGGTACAAATCTGACAGCCAAAACACACTTCATCGTGCCTTATGTGAAGTGGGGCCTGAAAGACCCAAGCATTTTCATCCTGAAGGTGGCCAAGGAAGTGAACATCGACCTGAATCTGGCGGGACGCGTGTCGTAGACATCTGCATCCAGCCTTCGACGGCGCTCATCCTTTGTCCTGCCGAAGTCACGCATGCAGATGAAGGTCATACACCCATGCACTCCTGAACGTAGTAAATGACCTGCGTTTCGTCCAACCAACACGCAAGCTGAACGAAACGCAAATCCTTCACAAGCTCAGATGACATCTGCCGGACCAGGCCGGGCGAATCTAGTATCCGCGATAGCCCTGGTGCCGCCAGAAGGCGCTATACCCCGCCTGAAAAGCTTGCCGGTAAGCCCGCCGGTCCGGTCCACGATAATTGCGGAACTCATCGCGATTGCGGACATCCGGGCGACGGCGATTTTCCAGATCCTTGCGTGCTCCGTCAAGACCGTCACGGAAGGCACTGCGCTGCAAGTCGCGGTTGTACCCGCTTGGGGGTGCGTCCCACCCGCCCGGCCCGTATCCAGGTTGACCGTATCCACCCTGGCCATATGCCCCGGGCGGCGGTGGGGGTGGATTGCCGTTGCCATACTGTGCGGAAGCAACGAGCGGTGCCAAAACCAACGCTGCCGCAAACACTCCACCGCCCATGCTCTTCATCAGATTCATGCTGCCTTCTTTCCGTGCCGCCATACCTCAGCGGCATCGCCTACGTTGAGCAAAGACACAGCTTCGGATGAGAGGTTGCGCGGAGCTGTTGTCCCGCCAAGTACACATTAACCACGAAGCTCCACCATCGTCGCGCCCTGGCCGCCCTCGTTGTAGGGCGGCTCCGTCACGCTCACCACATGCGGATGCTTGCGCAGGTAGTCACGCAGCGTGCGCCGCAGCACGCCCATACCCGTACCGTGCACCACGCGCACGTTGGGCCGGCCCGCCAGAAATGCCTGGTCGATGAACCGTTCCACCTCATCGCGAGCCTCATCGGCCGTGCGGCCAATCACGTTGATCTCGCCTGGCACCATCTCCGGCTCGCGCACCATCACATTCACGCCACGGCTGCGCGCCGCCTGGATCGGTGTCGCACCGGGTGCCGCTTTGACCACCTGAGCAATGTCATCCTTGGGCACACGCATCTTCAGCGCTCCCATCGACACTTCAAACGTCCTCGCATCGATGGCTCGCTCCACCTTCGCCTCGCGGCCCATGCTCTTCAGCTTGACAATGTCGCCGGCCTGCACCTCACGCACGATATGCGGTTGCGCGGCCTTATCGTTCTTATCCGCGCCGGTCACGTGCGCTACTACCGTCTGGTTGAAGCTTTCCTGGAACTCGCGCTTCAACCGCGCTACCCGGCGGTCGGCTTCACCCTTCATCTTCTGCGCGACACCCTTGTCCTCCACACCCTTGACGGACTCACGCATTTGATACTCAAAGTCCTTCATCAGCGATGCCAGCTTCACCTCCAACTCACGGGCGCGCTGCCGCTGCTCCTGCCTGCCCTCGATCTCAAGGCGGCGCTTCTCCCGCTCCACCTCCTGCTCGCGCTCGCGAATCTGCGCCCGCTCTGAGGTGACCGCGGTGAGCTGCGTGTGCAATTCATCCAGAAAGCGCGCAATGTCGGCCGACTGTGTCGTTACACTGGCGCGCGCGGAGCGGATCATCGCCGCGTCCAGGCCAAGCCGCTCCGCGATGTTGATGCCGCTCGATGCGCCGGGCACGCCCAGTCGCAATTCATACGTCGGTGCCAGCGTGCGCTCGTCGAAGCCGACCGCCGCATTCACCACGCCGGCGTGCTTGGCTGCGTAAATCTTGAGCGAGGTCAGGTGAGTGGTGATCAGGCTCCACGATCCCATCTGCAGGAAACGCTCGCTGATGGCGACGGCCAGCGCCGCGCCTTCCTCCGGGTCCGTCGCCGCACCCAACTCGTCCAGCAGCACCAGTGCCCGCGCATCCGCCTCACGGGCAATGCGGTTCACGTTTGTGATATGCGCGGAGAAGGTGGACAGGTTTCGCTCGATCGATTGCGCATCGCCGATGTCGGCATAGACGGCGCTGAAAATCGGCAGGCGCGCATCTTCCGCCGGCACAGGCAAGCCTGCCTGCGCCATCAACGCCAGCAGCCCAACGGTCTTCAGCGCAACCGTCTTGCCGCCTGTGTTGGGGCCGCTGATGATGAGCTGCTTCGCCACGCCTGGCAACGCGATGGTCAGCGGCACAATACCCGATTCGGAGGCTGCCTCTTCACGGGCGCGGCGGGTCTGTGCTGCCGCCATGCGCTCCTCGCGCAACCGCATTTCCAGCAACGGGTGCCGTGCGCCCTCGAGGCTCAACGCCGCCTCTTCACCGTCCTCGGTGCGGTGCGGCTTGCCGTCGGTAAACACGGGCCGCACACAGCGCAGATCGCGCGCGAACTTCGCGTAAGCCAGGTGTGTTTCCACCTCGGCCAGCACCTCTGTTCCGCGTGAAATGGAGCCGGCCTGCTCACCGATAGCCGCGGTCATCACCACGAGAATGCGATGCACCTCAGCCTGCTCTTCATCCAGCAGCCGGACCAGCTCATTGTTCTGCTCGATGGTTTCCATCGGTTCCACAAACACGGTCTGGCCGGAAGACGACGATCCGTGCACCACGCCCGGCACACGGCGGCGGAACTCCGTCTTCACCGGGATCACGAAACGCTCACCGCGCACGGTGATCAGCTCTTCCTGCGCGCCGCCCGCATCGGCCACAATGCGAAGCTGCCGGCGCAGGCTGTCCTCGATCGCCTTATGCTGGCGCTCAGCGGCCCGGCGGATGCGCGAGAGTTCCGGCGAGGCTTCATCACTCAGAGAACCATCCGGCTCAATCTTGCCGCTCACCAGCTGCAGCAGCCGGAAGAAGTTGATCTGCATGAGCGGTTGCGACAGCGCAGTGACTGCAGGCCACTCACCGGCAAGCCATTCCGGCGGCTCCGCTACCAGCGTGCGCCAGTCCGCAATCTTTTCCGCAAGCTCGGCAATCCGCCGGATCTCCAGTGGCTCCAGTGATGCATTTGGAATGCGGGCTTTGTCCAGCATCGCATCCGCGCTGAACAGCCCACCGAATCCGAAGTCACCGCCACCGTCCAGGTAGCGGCGCAGCTCCGCCGTCAACTGCTGCTGCTGCTCAATCCAGCGCAGGTCACGGCTGGGCTCCAGCGCCAGCACACGCGAACGGCCCAATGCCGACTGTGTTTTGCCCGCCAGATACTCACGCAGCTTCTGCCATTCCAAAGCCGCGGCACTCGTCTCACGCATTGCCGCGGTTTCCACATTTCGCTCGTCCATAGTCACAGACTTTAGACGCTACCCGCCACCCCAGGCTTCCGACCGTACCTTAAAAGCAGAAATGGCCACCTGCGGGCAGCCCTTCGCACCACATTCTCTGGTCAGCGATAACCGCCGGCCACTCCAATGGCCTCGCACGTGAGCCACGACGACTCGTCCGACGCCAGAAACACTGCCGCGGTCCCAATATCCCGCGGCACACCAATACGTCCTAAGGGAATCAGGCTCTTCATCTGCTCGAAGAATGGAGCAAAATCGGCCGAGCCCTCCGTTGACACCGGCCCTGGATTCAGACTGTTCACGCGGATGCCTTTCGGCCCCAGTTCCTTGCCCAATCCAACCGAGATCGAGTCCACCGCACCCTTTGTCGCGGAGTACACTGCCATTCCCGCCATCGCATTTCGGCCAACACCCGATCCGATGTTGATGATTGACCCACCTGTTGAAGGAAAGTGCGGCACCGCGGCCTGCGTGGTTAGCAGCAAACCCAACACATTCAAGTTAAACATCCGGTGGAAATCTTCCGGCGTAATCGCTTCCAACGGTGCCATGCCGTAAATGCCGGCGTTGTTCACCAGGATGTCGATAGTCCCGCCAAACGCCTTCACCGCCCCGTCCACAAGCTTCGTGATCTCTTCCGGCTTGGAAACGTCCGCGCCAATTGCAACTGCCTTGCCGCCCGCATCGGTGATCTTTTTCACGACGACGTCCGCGCCCTGTTTCGACGAGGAATAGTTGACCACAACGCTCGCTCCCGCCTTGCCCAGCTCTTCAGCGATGGAAGCGCCAATACCCTTCGATGCCCCAGTAACGATCGCAACTTTTCCGTCCAGCTTACCCATAGATCTACCCCGATTCGACATTTAGACAACTATCGAATAGATGGGAAGCCTTGGCTACTCTGATTCAAAAAATCTGAAGCTCAGCTGAGTCAAGGCTGCGGATCTTTCAATCCACCATGGCCTTGAGTTCACCCAGGTAGCTCTTCAACACCTTGCGTTGCAATTTTGCCTGGCGGTAGCGGCCGTCCCTGCTTGTCTCAATCAGTCCGGCCAATTCCAGCTCACGCATGTGATGGGAGAGCGTTGCCGCGCTGATGGGCAGGTGCTGTTGTACTTCCGCGCAACTCGACGTGCTGCCCTTTGCAATCGTCCTGAGAATCAGCAGTCTGCGCGGATCCGCAAGAGCCTTGCTGATCAGCAGCATCGCCTCATCGCTCATGCCGGCCTTGGATTCCACTGGCTTATCGCGGCGCTTGGGTTCTTTGTCAACCGATGCAGCTGGATCCTGCTTGCCCTGCGTCTTGATTGATTTTTCCCTGCCGCCCGTCGCCACGTCAGGCTTTTCGCTCTGCGCTGACTTATCCTTCTTGCCCATGCCCGCCTTTCCCGCACGCATCCCGTGTGGTTCGCCTCAGCATACGCCTGCGGGCAGCGCTTCCAGCAGTTGCCGGATCGTCTGGTGCATTACAGGATGCATCCACATGGGGGCGATCTCCGCCAATGGAGCCAGCACAAATCGGCGGCGATGCATCTCCGGATGCGGTAGCACCAGCCTGGGCATAGCTAGTACAAGCGCGTCGTACAACAAGAGATCCAGATCCAGGGTGCGCGGTCCTTTCACAATGCCATGGGAGCGATCCCGGCCAAGGCCGCACTCGATCTCAAGCAGTCCCAACAGCAACGGCTCCGGCGCAAGATCAGTCTCGAGCAGAGCTGCCCCGTTCAGAAAAGCTGGTTGATGTACATAGCCCACCGGAGCTGTCTCCACAAAGCTGGAAACGGAGAGAACGCTCCCCAACCGTTGGAGTTCCTGGACTGCCGCAGAGAGGTTGGCTCCCCTGCTTCCGAGTGCGCCGGGTAAATTCGAGCCCAGCGCAATCGCGGCGAGGGCCATCAGGCGTGGTGCGCAGCGGCGGCGAAGACCGGCGAACGGAGCCGTGACGGCATCGCTACCAACTCCTCGTCGTACACCGGTGCAAGTTCCCAGGCAGAACGGTCTTTCATAAGCCGGCTCACCAGTGCGGTGTGCATCGCGTGACCGGCACGTTCGGCCACAACGCGGCCCTGGATGCGCCGGCCGGCCAGCGCCAGATCGCCAATCAGATCCAGCACCTTGTGCCGCACAAACTCATCGCCAAAGCGCAGTGGACCGTTCTGAACGCGGCCCTCGCCGATGATCACGGCACATGCTTCGCTTGCGCCGCGAATCAGCCCCATGTTGCGCAGAACCGGCTCGTCCTCGCGAAAGCCGAAGGTCCGCGCCGGCGCAATCAGATCGGCATACGCCCCGGTCTGCAGGTCGCCAAGGAAACGCTCCGAACCAATTGGCCTCGGAAACTCGATGCGGTAGTCGATCTGGTACCCCGTGCCTGGATAGACACCGATAAACTTCTCACCATCCCTGGAGTTTTCCCGCACTTCCACCGGTTTAAGGATGCGTATGTATTCACGGCGGCGGCGCTGAGCCCGAACCCCGGTGCGCACAAATGCCTCGACATACGGCAGAGCAGAGCCGTCCAGGATCGGCACTTCCAGGTTGTCGATTTCAACGATGACATTATCCACACCATAGCCGATGAGCGCGCTTAACAAGTGCTCGGTCGTTTGAATCAGCACACCCTGGCGCATCAGGCTTGTGGCGTAGCTCACACGCGCCACATTGCGGCCATTTGCCGGGATCTCAAAATTATCCAGATCCGTGCGGCGAAAGACGATGCCCGAGCCGGCCGGTGCCGGAATCAGGCGCATGTTGACCGGTGCACCGCTGTGCAGGCCCACACCCGCAAAGGCGAGCGGCTCACTCAGCGTACATTCGGTATGTGCCCGGCCTGACAACTGAATGGAGCGACCTCTGGTGCCTATGGTCCAACGAAGGCTGTGAACAAACAGTAAAAAGAAACAACAGCCGAAGCATAGCTCTTTTCACAATCCTGCAACTGTGTCCGGTTTGACACAGTCACTCCCCTTTCCCGCACACTTAAGCCGAACATGCCGATATCGACGAAAGATCTTGCCATCCATATTCTAAGGAATGCACCGCAGTTGACGGAGCGGCTGCGTACGCTGGTCGAGTTGGAATCGCCCTCTGGTTCCGCTGCTTCGGTAAACCGCGCAATGGATCAGGTGGCCATTTGGGCGCGGGCGAGTGGCGCACAGATCGTCAGGCACGCTCAGGCCGGCTTTGGCGACGTGATGGAGCTCTGGTTCTCTCCTGCAGGTCAAAGTGACGCTAAACCCCTGCTGATCCTGGGCCATCTGGACACTGTCTGGCATGTAGGAACTCTTGAAAGAATGCCCTGGCGTGAGATGCCCGATGCGGAAGGCCGCATGCGCCTGTGGGGCCCGGGCGTGCTGGACATGAAAGCCGGCGTGGTGATGGCGCTGGAAGCGGTTGCGGCGGTTCAGGCGAACGGCGGCTTGCCCCGGCCGGTCTGCCTGCTGCTCAACCCGGACGAGGAGGTCGGCAGCCCGGTCTCCCGCGCTCATACCGAGCGCCTGGCGCGCGATGCCGAAGCCGTGTTCGTCGTGGAGCCCGCACAGGGCCTGCCCGGCTCCGCCGCAAACGCCGCCTACAAAACAGCCCGCAAAGGCGTGGGCCATTACCGGATGGAGGTGCGCGGCCGTGCTTCCCACGCCGGTGTCGATTTCGAGCAGGGCCACTCCGCCATCCTGGAACTCGCACGACTCCTGCCACGGGTGGCAGCGCTGACGGACCTGGCACGCGGCATTACGCTCAACCCCGGTGTCGTCGGAGGTGGATCGGCCTCCAACGTCATCGCTGCCGAGGCTTGGGCCGAAATCGACCTCCGCATCACGCGGCAGGAAGACGCGGCAGAGATGGAAGCAGCCCTGCACACTCTGCGCTGTGACGATTCCGCCTGCAGCGTGCGTGTGACGGGCGGTGTGAACCGGCCGCCCATGGAGCGAAGCGGCCGCACTGTTCAGCTCTTCGAAAAGGCTCGCATTCTGGCTGCCGAAATCGGGATCGATCTGCAGGAAGCCGCGACGGGTGGGGGCTCCGACGGCAACTTTACCGCAGCCCTGGGTGTGCCCACGCTGGATGGCATGGGTGCCGTGGGTGAAGGAGCACACGCCGCCACGGAATCGGTCCTGCTGAACCTGTTAGTGCCGCGGACCGCACTGCTTGCCGGCATGATCGCCCATACCTAACCGTTTCAAAAACCGGCTAAGCAGGCTGCGGATGTTGGCGCCGCTGAAAGGCCTCACGGGATGCATGAATCGTATTGCGGTGCTGCTCCGCCCAGATCCAGACACCGCAGAACGCCTCACCAAGGCTCAGGCCCAGGTTCGTGAGTTCATAATCCACATGCGGCGGAATGACCGGATGCACGGTACGGGTGATCAGCCCGTCCGCCTCCATCTGCCGCACCGTCTTGGTCAGCATTTTCTGGCTCACACCGCCAATGCGGTCGCCAAGCTGAGTAAAGCGCAATCAGCCATGTTCCGCCAGCGTTTCCAGCACAAGCATCGTCCACTTGTCCGCAACGCGGCCAAATGATTTCACGGACAAGCGCATCCAGTTCCGGATCAACGCCTAGCGCCTGAGAGGACTTATCAGCATGCCGGACCACTGTGTCTGCCGGTCCACTCAGAAGAGCAGTTGTGGCCATCTGCTGAGTCATTGCACACTCTCCGTTTGGTAAGTATGACGCGAACAAGTGCCTACTTCCCTAGAGATTGTATGCCGCCTAGTATCGGAGGCGAGGAGAATTCATTGCAAATTACAGGAAATACCATTCTGATCACCGGTGGCGGCTCGGGTATTGGCCGCGCGCTTGCCGAAGTCTTCCACGGCGAAGGCAATCAGGTCATCGTCGCGGGCCGGCGGCAAAACGTGCTGGACGAGACCACGGCCGCCAACCCTGGTATGAAATCCGCCATTCTCGACATTGAAACAGCGGAAGGCATTCAGAGCTTTGCCAAAAAATTGAGGAAGGATTTCCCCACTCTCGACACGGTCATCCACAACGCCGGCATTATGCGTAACGAAAAGGTGAAAGACGGCAATACTTCCGACGCGGAAGCCACCATCGCCACCAACCTGCTCGGCCCCATCCGCCTGACTTCAGCTCTGTTGCCCCTGTTGCTGCAGCAGCCAAAAGC
>CAXTPQ010000001.1:95322-117189 GCA_964246215.1 uncultured Terriglobus sp.
GCCCCATCCGCCTGACTTCAGCTCTGTTGCCCCTGTTGCTGCAGCAGCCAAAAGCGGCCATCCTCACCGTGTCCTCAGGCCTGGCTTTCGCGCCGCTCTTCATGACGCCCACGTACTGCGCCACCAAAGCGGCGATTCACTCCTACACGCAATCGCTGCGCTTTCAGTTGAAACACACCAACGTTCAGGTCATCGAGCTCGTGCCGCCCTATGTGCAAACCGGGCTGATGGGCGAGCGTCAAAAGGAGGATCCCAACGCCATGCCGCTGCAGGACTACATCACGGAAACCATGAAGCTGCTGAAGGACAATCCCAACGCGCCGGAGATCCTGGTGGAGCGCGTAAAGGTGCAACGTTTTGCCGAGAAAAGCGGCAACTACGAAGCCTTTTACGAGAAGTTTAACGACACCATGGCCAAGGCACGGGCTAGCGAGTGGGGCGAGTAGCTTGCATGCAGTCTTTGTGAAAGGCCGTGGTCATCCGGCCACAGCTTTTATTCGCGAGCCGCTGCCCTGGAAAGGCAATTGTGCATGACGCCGTGCCTTGAGGAAGGAGAAAGCTGAAAATGGAGCGGGAGACCGGGATCGAACCGGCGACATTCAGCTTGGGAAGCTGACGTTCTGCCACTGAACTACTCCCGCCCAGTGCCTTCCATCATAGTCCAACCTGACATTCTTGGGAGGAGTTGGTGGACCTGAGCGGGATCGAACCGCTGACCTCCTCGTTGCGAACGAGGCGCTCTCCCAGCTGAGCTACAGGCCCTCAAACAGCACTCGCGAATTAGACCGGCGAGCAGTTCACGTCTCAACCGGGACTGTACACCGGTGAGGCTGTGACAGGACCAAGTGTAGCAGGAAGCCAGACGCGGCTCAACGAGCTCCCAGTCCGCTTTTCCCTGCAACTGCGGTCGATTCACAAGTGTTTCAGTGAAGGGAGGCGTCCTGTGACGGCGATGCCCGGCTGCAACGGCTTCTTTGCCGTATGCCACAGCACACCATCCGCGTCTTCCTCCACGGCGATCACCTCAACCTCCAAAGTGTGACCGTTCCGGGAGGTCGCGGTCAGGACCCCGCGGCAACGTTGCGGTGAGAAAGCGCTGCGCGTCAGCGCCATCTGATAAAGCCGCACGCCTTCCTGATTGCCCAGCTCTCGAAAGTCCATGACCTCCGCCGTGAACTCAGCGGCGGCTTCAGCAGCTTGCACGTCGAGTCGCGGTAAAGAATTCATCGGGAAGACCCAAACCTTGCGGAAGCGGCAAGGTCATGGAACGCGAGAACCTCGGTTCGGCTGCCAATGACCAGCGTTGTGCGTTGGTGAATCTCTGCTGGAACGCATTCCAGAATGCGTGTGGGCTTACTGGCCGCCGGCCGCGCCGTGTCTGTTGCGGCGGAATCGACGCCTGTGCCCGCCATGCCGCCTGCCTCTTCCGCAATCCATGCCAGCGGATTGGCCTCATACAGCAAACGCAGTTTGCCCTGCGGCGTTTTCGATGTCGGCGGGTAAAGGAAGACTCCGCCCTTCAGCAGCGTGCGATGAAAGTCCGCGATGAACGATCCCACGTAGCGCGAGCTGTACTGCCGGCCAAGCAATGACCCATCCCGCAGGGCTGCCAGATATTCACGGTAAACCGCCGGAAACTCCGCCGCATTGCCCTCGTTGACTGAGTAGTACGGGCCAGAACCGGGCATGTGCAGACTCTCAGCATTCAAAACAAATTCGCCATCGGAAAGCGTGAAGCTGTGCACACCATCACCGGCCGTGTACACCAGCATCGTCGATGGCCCATAGTTCACATAAAGCGCAGCCACCTGCGAGGTCCCGGGCTGCAGGGCTGCTAGCTGCGCGTCCTGGCCGGGCGCAATGGCCTGCACAGAGACGATCGTTCCCACGTTCACATCCACATCGATGTTGGAAGAGCCATCCAGCGGATCGAAGATGACGACGTACTGGGCATCCGGTTTACCCGCGAAGACAAGCGGCTCGTCGTTTTCCTCGCTCACCACCGCGGCAATGCTCGGGAGCGATTCCAGCGCGGCAATCATCACATCGTTCGCAAAGACATCAAGTTTTTGCTGCTGCTCGCCCTGCACATTGGTCTGGCCGGCAGCTCCGAGTGTGCCAGAAAGCGGCGCCGTGCGGATGCGCTGCTCAATTCGTTGGGCAGCCAAAGAGACCGCGGCAAAGACGCCGGCCAACGCCTGACCATGCCGCCCGGCCACATGCCTTTCTATGCCGATGGACATATTGGAAAGATTAAATCATGCTCGCCTATTCGTTCTCACGGCAGATCAGCTCAACTTCTCTCAAGCGAGAAACGCTCCAGGTACTGGATCAGTCGCCTTGATTCAAGCCCAAGCACGAGGGCCGGCTCATCTACCGCCGGCCCTGACCATCGCCTGCCAACGCCCGTTTCAGGTTCAGGGCATGAGCCATGCCAAGGATTACTGATTCAAGTCCCGAACCGTATCGCTCACCGCGCCCGCCACTTTGCCCGCGGCATCTTTCACGGCACCCACGGCCTGGTCGGCTGCGCCCTCATTGGCAAGCTGTTCATTTCCGGTGGCTTCGCCAAAGCCCTGCTTGGCCTTGCCCAGCAGGCTGCCACCTGTGCCCTTCAC
The DNA here is from genome assembly GCA_964246215.1 of uncultured Terriglobus sp. Taxonomy (GTDB): domain Bacteria; phylum Acidobacteriota; class Terriglobia; order Terriglobales; family Acidobacteriaceae; genus Terriglobus. Next base: position 97,941 of record CAXTPQ010000001.1, read on the forward strand.
GCGCTGCTTGCCGCCCCATAGATCAGTCTTGTCGGCAAAGCGGTCGACATCCGGATCGCCGGTGCTGTACGCCGGCTCGGGTGCATTCGCAATGAGAAAGACAACTGCCACAACAACGCCTGCGCCGATCAGAACCCACGAGAGTGCTTTCATAATCTCCACCTCTGGAAAGCTGTGATGCGGATTGGCTTCATCTGCGCCGCCCAGATGCGATAGGCTCGGGCAAAGATGATTGCGTATCCTGTGGCTCTTTGGGTCTTTGCCGGATTGTTTGTGCTGGTGACCCTGCTCGTTTTTTTAGCAGTGCGATGGAAGCGGCCAGCTGCCGGCATGCACTCGCTGGACGAATGGGGGTTGGCCGGCCGCAGCTTTGGCACATTGTTGGCATGGTTCCTGCTGGGCGGCGATCTGTACAGCGCTTACACCGTGATCGCCGTGCCGGCCGCCATGTATGGCGTGGGCGCAATGGGCTTTTTCGCCATACCCTACGCCATCCTGATGTATCCATACATGATGGTGGCAGCACCCCGTCTCTGGCGCTACTGCCACCAGCGCGGTTATGTCACCTTTGCCGATCTGGTCAAAGGCCGCTGGTCCCTGCGGCCGCTCACGCTCGCGGTTGCGCTCACCGGCATTCTGGCGCTGATGCCCTACATCGCACTGCAACTGGTCGGCATGAAGGTGGTACTGGCAGCGGTAGGTCTGAAAGGCGAATGGCCTTTGCTGGCGGCCTTTGCCATCCTTGCCGGCTACACCTACTCTTCCGGGCTGCGCGCGCCGGCGGTAATAGCAGTCGCCAAGGACATCATGCTGTTTGTGATGGTATTTGCCGCGATTTTCCTGCTGCCCGGCAAGCTTGGCGGCTGGCAGCACATCTTTGAGTTTGCCAGGACCAATCTGCCCACGCACACGCCTCCGGGCGCTCTGTTGCTGCGAAAAGGTCAATCCCTGCCCTTCATCTCGCTTGCCCTTGGATCGATGGTGGCTTTGCTGCTCTATCCGCACACCGCCACCGGCATACTCAGCGCGCGCAGCGAAAACACGATCCGGCGTAATGCGGCCCTGCTGCCCATCTACTCACTTCTGCTGGGACTGTTGGCACTTTTAGGACTGGCTGCGCTTTCGTCAGGCATTGTCTCGCCGGACAAGAGCGCCGCCATCCCCCTCATGTTTCTCAAGCTGTTTCCACAATGGTTTGCAGGTTTCTGCCTGGCCGCCATCGCCATTGGCGCACTGGTTCCGGCAGCGATTATGAGCATTGCAGCCGCCAACCTGTTCACGCGCAATTTGTGGGGGGAACTGGCCCGCACACCGCTGACGCCCCGGCAGGAAGCCAGCCAGGCAAAGATCGTCTCTCTCGTGGTGAAGGTGGGTGCGCTGTGGTTCGTGCTGGCGGCACCTGGCTCTTACGCCATTGAATTGCACCTGCTGTGCGGCATCTGGATCACGCAGCTCTTTCCGGCCGTGGTGCTGGGAGCTTTCGTCCAGCGCGGACTGACGGCATGGAGTGTTTTCGCAGGGTGGGTTGCCGGCATGACCGCTGGCTCCGCCATGGCCGTCGCACTGGAGCTGAAGGGCGGCGGTGTGTACCCGCTGCACATTGGAAGCTTGCATTTGCCCATGTATGCAGCAGTACCTGCGCTACTGTTGAATCTTGCGGTCTCGTTTGCCGTGAGCGCGTTCGCCCGTGAAACACGCGACGCCTCCCAGTTCACCACAGAGACTTATCCGGCCTGAGTCTCCACCCAGACCGGCATTGCCCGCTTGAGGGCCTGCAACCATGCAAGGCTATAGATCAAAAAACCCTGAAGTGGATCGTCAAATATTTTCTTGGATCGGAGCGGATGGTGTTTACCAGCTGCTGTGAGTCGACGGCCAGCTTGTCGACATTGTGGTAAAGCGCCGGATCCTTGATGAGCAGACCCGCCGTGCCCTGGCCCTGATCGATGCTCGTCATGATGCTGTCGAGCCGCGTAACCGTGTTGTTGAGCTTGTCGGCGAACTCCTGATTTTTAGTTAGCAGGCCGAGGCCGCCTTTGCCCTGGTCAGCTTCAGCCATGATGCTGTTGGCGTGCTGCAGCGTCTGGTTCAGGTTGTTGTAAAGTGCATCGTCTTTCAATAGCTTGCCGGCCGAACCCTTGCCGGCGTTCACGTCCGCCATCAGGCCGGACAGTTGGTCGATGGACGTGTTCAGCTTGCGATACATGGTTTCGTCTGTGAGCAGCTTGCCAATCGTCCCATGGCCGTTGTTCAAGTTTTTTGAGAGTACCTGTAGTTCGCCGACGGTGTCGTTGGCGCGCTTGTAGAGCGTGTCGTCATAGATCAGCTCACCAATGGCGCCCTTGCCTTCGGAGATGTTTTGTACGATACGGTCCAGCTTGGCGAGTGTCACATTCAAGCTTTCGATGGTGCCCTGGCCGGCTTTCACCACGTCCTGCAGATTGGGCGTTTCCAGCGTTCTGAGCTCGTCGCCATCTTTCAGCTGTGGCCCGGCAGCGGTTTGGGAATTCAGATCGACGACGGTATCGCCCAGCACGCCCACCGTGGAGAGCGCCGACTTGGTATCCGTGTGCAGCGCACTCAGGTACTTGGTGTCGAGCTGCATGGTGACTTCTACCGGCGTCAGCTTGCGCGAGGCATCCGCGATCACCTGCACCTTCTTGACCGTTCCGATAGTGACACCCTGCAAATTGACCGGCGCACCGTCCTTCAACCCGGCTGAGTTCTCAAAATAACTACGCACCATGATCTTGTGCGAGAAAACACTCATGCCGGAAGAACTCGTTATCAAGAAGAGCAGTGTAATCAGCAAAACCAGCGAAATGAGAACGATGATGCCGACCTTGAGTTGTGACCATTTCACTTCCGTTTGACTGGGCATGCGTTTCCTTTACGAGAACGGTCCGCAGGCGCAAATAGCCTGCGGCGATGCTGCTTGAAGTAATTGAACTTACTAGCTTGTGATGCGCCAGCCCATACTCTGGTTTCGGGTTAGCGCTCCTGCATCACTCCCCTCTTTGAGGGATAGACGGGGCGGCGGCTCTCAGCTTGGCGGCTTTGTAGCTAAGTGTGGCACGAAGATGACAGCTCTGACATTTACGTTTCCAACATCACCACGGCAATGGCAAATTCGCGGCTATGCGAAATCGTGAGATGGGCAAAGTTCACACCCATGGCAGCGGCGCGCTCAGCGGCACGACCGTTGAAATGTAGTGTGGGCCGCTGGCCTGGCAGCCGCCGCACCTCAATCTCCGTCCATGCAACGCCGCGTGCGATGCCCGTGCCCAACGCCTTTGCGGCAGCCTCTTTCGCGGCAAATCGAGCGGCGAAGCTTTCTGCGGCGTTGTGGATCTTGCGTTGGCAGTAGGTCACCTCATCCGGTGTAAAGACCCTCGTCAAGAAGCGATTGCCATAACGTGCAATGGAGTCGCGGATACGTGCAATCTCGATTAGATCAGTGCCGGTGCCGGCAATCATGCGTGCTCCTGTAGCGTTTTACGTAGATCAAGACACTGCCTCTCCTGAACGTACCACCTTAGGACGTTTGTCCTGCCCAGACGCAGCGTGCCTTGCCGATATGGTCATTGTGAGAGCGGAGAGACAGAGCGCAAAGAATATCCCAGCGATGCTACCCAAGGATGGCAGCCTCCAACTGCATGGTCTGAGTTACGACAGCCAAGAAGGCGTGATTGCCGGCCTGCTGGAAGCGGTGGACCGTGCCGGTGGATGGGTACTGGAACGCCAGGCAACCTCAGCACATGCGTCGACAGTTTGGATTGAGATGCAATCGCGGGTTCTGGTGGAGATCTACGCGGCAATCGCCGGGAGTGAGGTTCACCTGACACGGGAAAGTCACCAACTCTTGGCGGAGCGTTGCAATTGCCTGCAGAACCTGCGTGCCCCTGGGAGGCTGGCGTCACTCCTGACAGTCCGGCTCGAAGTGGCTTTTCTCAACGAAACATTGCTGCAGGCAAGTTGGATCAAAAGACTCGCTGGAGGCGTGGTTCCGGCATAGATGCCATACGCGATTATGGCTATGGTATTGAATCGCTAGCTGGCAGCCAGCATTCACCAAGATAAAAGAGAGAGGCGGCCAACTGGCCGCCTCTCTTTCCTTCGTCATTTTCGTCATTGCTTCAGGTTATGCCGGTGAAGGGCGTCCTTCGCCGAAGCCGGCGGAACGTCCACCTTCCGGTTTCAGCACCTTCTGGGTATCCGGCTCACCGGGTTCCGCGTGAGCGAGTGGTGACTTCATTGGCGGCAGTTCCTTGCCTTCAATGATCAGCTTGATCTCCTCGGCATCCAGGGTTTCACGCTCCAACAGAACCTGACTCATGCGGTGCATGATGTCGTGGTTGGCATCGAGAATCGAGTATGCCGACGTGTAGCCGTCGTGCACAAACTTCTTGACCTCGGCATCGATCTGCTCTGCTGTGTTGTCGGAGAAGTCACGATGTTGCTGGATTTCACGGCCAAGGAAGATTTCGCCGCCTTCCTTTTTGCCATAGGTCATCGGGCCCATCTTGGACATACCGAACTCGCACACCATGCGGCGGGCTAGTTCAGTGGCACGCTCGATGTCGTTGCCGGCACCGGTGGTCATCTGCTTGAGGAAGATCTCCTCGGCACAGCGTCCGCCCATAAAGATCGCCAACTGCGACTCAAGATAATCCCGGGTCACGGTGTGCTTGTCCTCGACTGGAAGGTGCATCGTGACGCCCATGGCCATGCCGCGCGGAATGATGGTGACCTTGTGCAGCGGATCGGAGTGCTCCCGCATGGCCGCGACGAGAACGTGGCCGGCCTCGTGATACGCCGTCACCTTCTTTTCCGCGTCGGTCAGGAGCATGCTCTTCCGCTCCGCACCCATCAGGACTTTGTCCTTGGCCACCTCAAAGTCGTACATGTGCACGGCCTTGCGGTTGTAGCGGGCAGCCGTTAGCGCAGCCTCGTTGACCATGTTGGCCAGATCGGCACCACTGAAACCGGGTGTGCCGCGGGCCAGAATGTTCAGATTCACGTCATCCGCCATGGGAACTTTCTTGGCATGCACGCGCAGAACTTCTTCACGGCCACGGATGTCCGGCCGATCGACGATGACTCGGCGATCGAAACGGCCAGGACGCAGCAGCGCCGGATCCAGCACATCGGGCCGGTTGGTCGCGGCAATCAGGATCACGCCCTCATTGGACTCAAAACCGTCCATCTCGACCAGCAGCTGATTCAAGGTCTGCTCACGCTCGTCATGCCCGCCGCCAAGACCCGCACCACGGTGACGGCCGACGGCGTCGATCTCGTCGATGAAGATGATGCACGGCGCATTCTTCTTGCCCTGTTCGAACAGGTCGCGAACGCGCGAGGCGCCTACGCCGACGAACATTTCCACGAAATCCGAACCGGAGATTGAGAAGAATGGTACGTTGGCCTCACCCGCGACTGCGCGGGCCAACAGAGTCTTGCCTGTGCCGGGAGGTCCGACGAGCAGCACTCCCTTGGGAATGCGGCCGCCAAGCTTCTGGAACTTCTGAGCTTCGCGAAGAAACTCAATAATTTCCTTCAGCTCTTCCTTGGCCTCATTCACACCGGCCACGTCCTTGAAAGTGACCTTTTTCTGCTGCAGGCTCAGCAGGCGGGCACGGCTTTTTCCAAAGCTCAACGCCTTGTTGCCGCCGGACTGCATTTGCCGCATCAGGAACAGGAATAGGGCGACCATCAGAATGACCGGCAGCAGACTCACAATCGCGGACAGCCAGAAGTTGTTCGACTGGTCCTTGATGGTGACGTTCACGCCCTTGTCATGCAGATTCTTATAAAGGTCAGGGTAGTTCGAAGGAATCGTGGTATGAAACGATTCTTTGCTGTCTTTGTATTTGCCAGTCACTTCCGTGCCGTTGACCGTAACTTCGCTGATCCGGCCCTTGTCGGCATTGTCCTGCAGTTGCGTCAGGCTGATGGCGGCATCATGGCCACCACCCGTTGAGCGCGCGACTACCTGCCAGAATGAGACAAGGCAGCCAATCATCAGCACCCAGATCAGGACCGTCTTCACCGTGCTATTCAACGTTGCTAACCCCTTCTTCCCCAGAACACGCGCACTTGATAGCAGTAAGTCATCAAGATTCTCACGCAATCCACGCTGCCGAAACCTTAGCCCTGCAGCCTCAACTCTTTACTAATTCTTTAGACGCAAAACACCGGGAGCGGTCGCAACCGTGGCCGGATACAGGACACCAGGTACGGTGCCAGCGACTATTCGCTCGATTCTACTCCGGCACATGCGCCAAAAACTCCACCAGCATGAACTTTCGCGCGGCTTTTCCTGCAACGTTTGAGTCAGATGACACCGGCGGCTCATATCTTCCGCCCAGGCTGCCCATGCGCACTTCTTAAGGTTGGCGCGAGAGGCGCAATTCGCGGACACTGCGCTCCGCCCGCAAGCCCTCCCGGAGATGCACGCGGCTATTCGGGCGGCTCGGCACGGTGGGATCGGGCGGAGTTTCTGGGGGAGCCAGCCCGGCCAGCGATAGTATTCGCAGCGTCTCCGCCGCAGTCAGCGCGATACCCATGCGTTCTGCCGCAAAGCGTAGAAGCCGCCGGCGCGACGGCAAATCCAGCGCGTGCAGACGATCCAGATCAAAAGCCACTGTTGCCTCTTCCGGCGCGGTGCTGTGGCTGCGGCCGCCACCGCGCACCGGCCTGCCCGTGGCCGCCAGTTGCGTGTAAAGCCGGGCGGCTTCCGTTGCCCAGCGCGCTTCCTCCTCCCGTGCCAATCGCGCCGTGGTGCCCAGGGTCGCAGCGATCTGTGGGTTGAACTCGCGCAACAGCGGCATGAGGCTGTGCCGCACACGGTTGCGAGTGTGTGCATCTGACGCATTCGTGGAGTCTTCCCGCCAGGTCTGCCCACGATCCTGCAGGAATGCCACAACCTGCTGCCGTGAGGCACCAAGCAGCGGCCGGACCACGCGGCCCGTACCGAGCTCCAGCGAAGGCGAGATGCTTCCCAGTCCTTCTGTCCAGGCACCGCGCAAGAGTTTCATCATCACTGTTTCAGCCTGGTCGTCCTCGGTATGCGCCGTCACAACAACATTCGCCGCGCCACTTTCAAACAGGCGGCGGAAAAACTCCAACCTTGCATGCCGTGCCGCTTCCTCGATCGTCTCGGATCTGGCTGCGGCGCGTTCCGGAACATCGGCATGTTCCACGTGCAAGGGAATGTCCAATCTGCCGCAAAGTTCCTGAAGAAAAAGAAGATCGCCGTCGCCCTCCTGGCCGCGGATGCCGTGGTGCAGGTGCGCGGCAGACAAGCCGATGGCCAACTCCGCTCGCCGCTCATGCAAGGCAAGCAGCAGCGCAGTCGAATCTGCTCCGCCAGAAACAGCCACGGCCACGCGCGAACCCATGGGCAGCAACGAGGTGTGCAGCGGCAATGTGGCACTCGCGCTATTCTTTGAGCTTTTCCGTTTGGGCGTGTTGCTGTCGTCGGCGGGCATTCTCTTCATCGTAGTTGTTCACCGGCGCAAGCCGCGGAGCTTGCCTGCGTGCTGCCGGGCTATCCTTCGCTCCTGCCGTTACCATGGCGACAAGAGGCCCGCTTGGAATCCACTCGCCCCGCCACAACCGACGATGCCGTGCTAATCACACAGCATCGTGCCCGCATGTTTACTGACAACGGATTTGCCACGCCGGAGCAGATGGATGCCATGTCGCTCGCCTTTGAGCCATGGGTGCGTAAGCGGTTGCGCGATGGCCGCTATCTTGGGCTGCTGGTGGAGGAAGATGGGGGCTGCATTGCGAGTGCAGGCGTGTTCCTTGCCGATTTCCCGCCACACTGGATGGACCACGAAGCGACCCGGCCCTATCTGTTGAACTTCTACACGGTGCCAGCAGCGCGCGGCCGCGGCCTGGCAAAAGGCCTGCTGAAACTACTGGTGGACGAGTGCCGCAGCCGCGGCCTTGGAACAGTGGTGTTGCATGCCTCCAAATTCGGCCGGCCCATTTATGAAAAGTTTGGCTTTCAGGGCTCGAACGAAATGATTCTGAAGCTGCCACGTTCCAACGCGGAATAATTCTTCGCTGTGTTTGAACAGGCCTACTTGGCCAATTCTTCTTTCAGCATGCTGCTGACTGTTTTGTTGTCGGCGTGCAGGCCATTGCTCAAAATGCGGGCCTGCACGACGCGCATGGCGGGTCCCATGTCCTTGGGGCCGGGCTTGGTGCCGGCTTCGGCCAGGTGCGCGATCGCACCCTGAATCACAGCGCGTATTTCGTCATCCGAAGCCGACTGCGGCAGGTACGTCTGCAGCAGCTTCATCTCTTCCTGCTCCTTGAATGCCAGTTCGGGGCGGCCGCCATTTGTGAACTGCTCGGCGGCGTCCTGGCGCTGTTTCACCATGGTGTTCAGCACTTGCAATTCTTCGGCGTCGGTCAGCGGCTCGCGCTTGTCAATTTCCCTGCTTTTCAGGGCGGACTTGGCCATGCGTAGTGTTTCCAGCCGGAAGGCTTCCTTTGCCTTCATGGCCGTGATGATGTCCTTTTCAAGCTGTTCGCGAATCGGCATGGCTCTGTGTCCTCAGGATTCCAGTGTAGCGGGCGAGAGTGCAAGAGTGAGCGCATACGGCTCAGCCGCTAAACTGTGTCAATGATCCGCAAGATTCGCCTCTTCACTCCCGGCCCCACTCCCTTGTTGCCCGCCGCACAATTCGCCATGGCCGCGGCCGACATGCACCATCGCACGCCGGAGTTCCGCGCGCTCTTCTTAAAAGTGCTGGCGCAGCTCAAAGAGTTTTTCGGCACGGCGAGCGATGTGGTGATCCTGTCATCCTCCGGCACTGGCGCCATGGAAGCCGCAGTCAGCAACCTGACCTCGCCCGGCGACCGCGTTTTGGTGCTGACGGCCGGTAAGTTCGGGGAGCGGTGGACGGCGCTGGCGAAGAACTTTAACTGCGCCGTCGACGTGGTGGAAGCACCCTACGGCCAGACTTTCTCGCTCGATGCGGTCAAAGCCGCGCTCAAGGTGGAGACGCGTGCGGTCTTTATGCAGGCCAGCGAAACCAGCACCGGCGTGCGCCACTGCGTTCCCGGCGTCGCCAAGCTGCTCAAAGACACCGGCTCCGAAGCTCTGCTGATCGTGGACGCCATCACCGGCCTCGGCACCACGCACCTCGACATGGACGCCTGGGGCGTCGACGTCCTGATTGGCGGTTCGCAAAAGGCCGTCATGATTCCCCCGGGGCTCAGCTTCCTCGCCGTCAGCGAACGCGGCTGGGACCGCATGGAAGCCACCTATAACCCGCGCTACTACTTCGACCTGCGGAAAGAGCGCAAGAACGCGAAAGCCGGCGAAAGCGCCTACACCCCAGCCGTCGCGCTCATCGCCGCGCTTGGTGCCGCGCTGGACTACATCGCCGCCCAAGCCGCAACGGAGGCCAACCCAGCTGGCTCGCTCGTCGAAGGCCGCAGAAAACTGATCGAAAACGCCGAAACCATTGCCGCCATGACCCGCGCCGCCGTCACCGCGCTCGGCTTTGAACTTTTCGCGCCGGAGGCTCCGGCTGCCGCCGCCACTGCCGTGCTCGCGCCCGCGGGCGTCGACTCCGGCGTTATCGTGAAAGAGCTCAAGAGCCGATTCGGTGCCACCATCACCAACGGCCAGGGCGAGATGAAAGGAAAGCTCTTCCGCATCGCACATCTCGGCTTCTTTGACTACATGGACACGGTCGCACTCATCGGCGCTTTGGAGCATGTCGTCGCGATCAAACTGCAGCTACCCGGCTTCGCCTGGGGCAAAGGACTTATTGCCGCGCAGGAGTTGTTCGCCGCACGCAAGGCTGACGAAGCCGCCACCCGCACCTGCCTCTGCGGACGCACCGACATCTGCTGCTCCCTCCAACACCCGGACTACGGCATTATGAACGTTAAGCCGGTCCACTAAAGAGCAGAGCAAGAACGCGGAGTGCGCAAAGGTCTCGCGGAGTGCGCGAGGCTCCGTAAAGTGAGCCAGCAACCACCACTGCGTACTCCGCGCCAAACTCCGCGAACTCCGCGTTCACGCTTTCGTCTCCCTTAGTACACTGCTCACCATGGCTTCCAGCACGCGCATTGCCACACCGCTGCTCGCCGCCGCGGCCCTCTCCATCCTCACCGGCTGCCGGCCGAAGGAGATGCAGCGCTGCGTCGATGAAACCGGCAAAGTCGTCGCGGACAGCTACTGTGCCGGCCAGCCCGCCGCGCCGGAACGTGTCGACGACGGCCACGGTGGCTTCCTTTTCATCCCGCATGTCTACCGGCCCTACTACGGCGGCATCGGCGGTTACGGTCTCGGCGACCGCGTCAGCGGCGGCAGCTTCAACGCATCGCCCGGCGTTCACTACGCCTCGCCGCTCTCGGGCGGACGCGGCTTCTTTGGCGGCCATGGCATCAGCCGCGGCGGCTTCGGCCACAGCTTCGGATCGGGGAGCTAACGCATGCGCCGTGTGAGCCTGCAACCCCGCCCCGACTGGCGCAGCCGCGTCGAAACCGCCGGCCTCACCTTCCACTCGCCGGAAGACCTGAACGCCGCCTACCCCGGCGCGGTCTACTGGGACGAGTCCGCCTGCTACGAATTCACCGCCGCCGAAGTCGACACGCTTGAGGCCGCCGCTAACGAGCTGCAGACCATGTGCCTGGCCGCCGCGCAGCACGTCATCGACCGCAAGCGCTACGCCGACCTGACGATCCCACCGCAAGCCATTCCGCTGATTGAATGGGCATGGAATAACGAGCCGCCCGCGCTGTATGGCCGCTTCGACCTGATGTATGACGGCAGTGGCCCGCCCAAGCTGCTGGAGTACAACGCCGACACGCCCACCAGCCTTATCGAAGCCGCCGTCATTCAGTGGGACTGGCTCAAAGACACCTCGCCGTCTTACGACCAGTTCAACAGCCTGCACGAGCGGCTCATCGCCAAGTGGAAAGACATCACGCCTTACCTGCGGCAGCCCATCCACTTCGCCAGCGCGGACAGCGAAGAGGACGTGCTCACCGTCACCTACCTGCGCGACACCGCCCAGCAGGCGGGCCTCGAGACCGCGCAGCTGCTCATGGAAGAAGTCGGCTGGGACGACAGCGCCAACCGCTTCGTCGACCTGGAGGAGAAGACCATCGTCTCGCTCTTCAAGCTCTACCCGTGGGAGACTCTGCTCGCGGAACCCTACGTCCCGGCGGCGCTCGTCTTTTACCGCAGCGTCACCTGGATCGAGCCCATCTGGAAGATGCTGCTCGCCAACAAGGGCATCCTGCCCATCCTGTGGGAGCTCTACCCGCGCCATCCGCTCCTGCTCGAAAGCTACTTTGACAGCCCCGGCCCGCTCACCCGCTTCGTCCAGAAGCCGCTGCTCAGCCGTGAAGGCGCCAACGTCACCATCTCCACCCCCGAGGGTACGGTGCAGACCGAAGGCGACTACGGCCAGGGCCGCTTCATCTGCCAGGCGCTCGCCAACCCCGCCCGCTTCGACGCCGGCACCCACTTCCTGCCGCAACACACCGCCGATCCCTTCGCGGTTGGCAACGCCGATGTCCGCTATCCCGTGCTCGGACTGTGGATGATCGATCAGGAGTGCGGCGGCATGGGCATCCGCGAATCACGCACGCCGGTTACCGGCAATCTCAGCAGCTTCGTGCCCCACCGCTTCCGTTGACCGCAAGTGCTACGATGACTTGGCGCCTCTCCACGTTCCATCTGTCGTCTATTGTCGGCAACTTCCGGTAGACAAAGCCTTGTCGGGCGAAGTACAACTTTCGTAACCGCGTGCGCCACCGCCAGTAAGGGCGGACGTGCATCGAAAACGGGGTAATTGCGTCTACTTTAGTAGAGAAGTGACGATTCAACCGTGTGCTCGGTAGAAGACATGAAGAGAGCGATGAAGACGAGAGAAGCAACACGAGATGTAGTGGGCGAGGAGTTGAGCACGGCCCTGACCGGCTTGTTTACCGTTCTGCGTAGCGGGTACGAGTCCACCTTCGCTTCATCAGAGGCACAGCGCAGGCGTATTCACGAAGATGTGGAGCATACGAAGCGGAGCAATGCGCGAGGAGCAGGAGTCGAGGGTGAGCCGTTCCGTATTTGATTTCTTGTACCAGGACGCTATACGGGTGGGCTCCTTGCTCTCACAGTTCGAACCAAACGGACTACTAACATCCCTGACGCAAACAGACACATTTAGTGAGGCTTCTGAGAACACCACCAAGATGGATGGTGGGATCACTCTTCTCGCAGCTAAAGGTTCAATTGCTGAAGAAGATAAGCAGGCAGAGGGAATCTCTGGCTCAGCAGCCCGCGCTTTTGATCCGCGCTGGGCAAATTCTTTGAATCTTCTTACCTTTCTTCAGAATGAAGGTATGCTGCACCGGAATCTTGCATCAACAGGCCTGGGCCGCATCGTGCTTGTAAGCGGTACGCTGGAGATTTTCGATGTCCCGCTGCTGAAGCAGATGTTCTCCGACATGAATGTCATTCGTGCCGTGATGGAGACTGAGGGCAAGAAATATAGTGCTCTAGCGTGGCAGCAACATAAGAAGTCATTCGGCATCATAGCCGCTCTTCCTCTCTCAGTGCAGCTCATGATGACCTGCGATCAACTTAGAATATGGGCAGTGCTTGATGAAGCCTGCTTGCAAACGAGTGCGACGAATCTCTTTTTGAAGTACGGGTCGCGACTGTTTGGAACGTGGCACATGCTAGGCATACTAGACGCGACGCCTGACCCCGCTGAGGTCGCAGCCGAGATCGGCGACGAAGGCTCCGCTGAATCTGCGATGGATTTGATGAGGCATTTAGATTCTTTGCATCGCAAACTCGGGCGTCCGAAGTCGGCTTACAGTCTCACACCGCTATTGATCTTCCGAGACCTCCTTAGAGAGCAACGCGCGGGTACATAGGCGGCAACGGATTGCACTTTCCAGGCTAGCAACATTACAGGTTGGTTCACAGCATGGTTCTACTACGCCCTTTGAGTCCTTCACGCGTTATCTCTACTCTGCTTGTCGCCGTACTCTCCTCGGCAGTAAGCCCTGCGCAGACCATACCGAACTCCTCACGCGCTGCAGAAACTGCCACGTTCACCAATCCCTTGCTGCGGAGCGGTCCAGACCCATGGGTCATCTACTGGCACGGCTTCTACTACTACTCAAACTCCACCGGCACCGACATCGAACTTCGCAAAACCAAAGACATCACCGATATCCGCGACGCCCAACCAGTCAAGGTCTACGTCCCTGATGCTGGCCACGCCTGGTCGAAAGAACTCTGGGCACCCGAGCTCCATCGCTGGGGCACCAAGTGGTACATCTACTTCGCCGCCGACGCGGGAGAGAACGCCGGCCACCGCATTTACGTCATCGAAAACGCAAACGACGACCCCACGCAGGGCACCTGGACCCTGAAGGGCGAAATCAGCGACAGCAGCGACAAGTGGGCGATCGACGCGACCACCTTCGAGCACAACGGCCAGCATTACATGGTCTGGTCCGGATGGAAGGGCGATACGGACGGCGAGCAGGATCTCTATATCGCGCACATGAGCAACGCATGGACCATCGACTCGCCGCGCACGCTTATCTCCAAACCGACTTACACGTGGGAAACGCATGGCGATTTGCCTGGCCGCCACGTGAACGTGAATGAAGGACCGGAGTTCCTGGAGCACAACGGTAAGCTCTTCATCGTCTTCTCCGCCTCCGGTTGCTGGACGGATTTTTACACTCTGGGCGCGCTGCAAGCGAGTGCAAGTGCGGATCTTCTCAGCTCGCAGAGCTGGACCAAGGTCGATCATCCCTTCCTGTCGACAGATCCCGAACACCACGCTTACTCGCCAGGTCACAACGGCTTTTTCAAGTCACCCAATGGCAAGGAGGACTGGATCATCTATCATGCCAACCCGGAGCCGAACGAGGGTTGTGAAAACGACCGGTCGCCCCGCATCCAGCGCTTCAGCTGGAACGCAGACGGCACGCCCAACTTCGGCCGGCCGCAGCCATTGGACAAGCCAATCCGCAAGCCGGAGGAGTAGGCGAGCGCCGTCCTGCGGCAACCAGCGCAGCGCACGGCTCTCTCGCATCACAATCTGTGCGCGGACAAATAAGTCCAAGTTTCGCGACAAAGGAACACCAAGCAGAATGAGCTTTACCAGGAGAGATTTCCTCGGAACCAGCGCAGCGGCAGCGAGTTCGCTCGCCGTGAACGCCATGGCCCAGACCGCGCAGGACACCGCCAAAGCCGAGCACGACGACTTCACCAAGCCGGCTCAGCAGAACCTTGTTCTGGTCAAGCTCAACCCAGACAGTGACGTGCCGCCACCCACCGACCATGGCGACGTCGGGCCGATCTGGTATTCCTTTGACCTGGCCCACCGCAGAATTCAACAGGGCGGTTGGACGCACCAGGTCACTGAGCGCGAGCTGCCCCTTTCGCGCGACATTGCCGGCGTCAACATGCGCATCGACCGCGGCGGCTTTCGCGAGGCGCACTGGCACCTGCAGGACGAGTGGGCCATCATGCTCGCGGGCCGCGCACGCGTCACCATGCTCGGCCTGGACGGCTCCATGTTCGTGGACGAGGTGCAGGCGGGCGATCTGTGGATCTTCCCAGCCGGCCTGCCCCACTCCATTCAGGGCATCGGCGAAATCGGCTGCGAGTTCCTGCTCGTCTTCAACGGCGGAAACTTCTCTGAGGAAACGACCTTCCTGCTCTCCGACTGGCTGAAACACACGCCGCCAGGGGTTCTCCAGAAGAATCTTCATCTCGGCCCCGAGTCCATTGCAAAGCTTCCCAAGGGCGAGCCGCTCTACATTTTCCCCAGCCAGGAGCCCTCGCAAACGCTGGAGCAGGATCGCATGGAGGTCGCCCGCAACGCGCCCAAGCCAAAGCTGAGTTACACCTTCAAGGCCAGCACCATGACGCCGACGCAGACCAACGCGCACGGCAACGTAAAGATCATCGACATGCACAACTTTCCCGCATCACCGAAGATCTGCGCGGCCATCGTGACAGTCAAGCCCGGAGGCCTGCGCGAACTGCACTGGCACCCCAACGGCAGTGAATGGCAGTTCTGGATCAAGGGCAAGGGCCGCATGACCGTCTTCAATGCCAAGCAGGACGCCCGCACCATGGACTTTAATCCAAACGACGTAGGTTACGTGCCGCCCATGGCCGGTCACTACATCGAAAACACCGGCACGGAAGACCTGGTCTACCTGGAAATGTTCGCCTCGGGCGAGTACCAGGACCTGTCGCTGAATAACTGGCTGCGGTCCATGCCGGCGCAGGTCACCATGGCCCATACAGGGCTATCGAAAGAAGAACTGGAAAAGATCCCATCGAAGCCGGAGAAGTTAGTGGGTTAACAAGCTGTGATGGTGCGGGTGCCCCACCTTCACGACGGTTCTATCATCGTGAAGGTGGGTTTCCAATCCAGACACTTACTACCTGCTACTACTTCTTCCCTTCCACTTCCTTCACAGTCTGGTCCGCCGAGACGTTGTACAGGTGGCACCCCAGCACATCCGAGCGAAAATTCGCGGATGGGTGCAGAAACAGGCCGACGCGCGCATCGCCACTGCCGTACACGTTTTTCACCAGCCACACGCCATCGTTCTGCGGTGCCAGCACGGCATGGAACAGAAAGCCCTTGTGCACGTTGGCCAGCATGCCGCCACCAATCTTTACATCGCGCACACCCGTCACATTCACATCCTGCAGATGGCCGGTCTGCTCGTCGATGGACATGGTGCCGCGCATGTTGGAAATGATCTTCTCCGGAATGTTTGCGGCTTTTCTGCCAGGATCGTCCAGCACATCGAAGACGACTGTGGGCCGGCCGGCCACGGAGACCCGCCGCTCATTCGCCAGCTTGGCCATCCGCACCAGGTTGCCGGAAGAGAACGTATCCTTCTCGCGGTTCTGCTTGGCCGCTTGCTTCTCCGCCTCGGCAATCTCTTTCCGCACACGGTCGTCCTGCTTTTTCTGATCGCCGGGGCTCAGTGGCTTGCCGTCACGCGTCACCTCCCGCAGGATGTAACGTCCGTGATAAAAGAAAAAGTCCTGCTCGAGAGTGGTGGTTTTTTTCACGCGACCCTTCCCGTCCAGGTCGTTCTGCACCTGGCGTTCCCGGCACTCGTACTTCTCGCGCTGATCGGCGGTGCGTTGGTAGGTCTCCAAAGCACGCTGGCGCAGCGCCTCCGGGTTGGGCAATGGCGCGTCTTGCGCGCGCGCAACGGAACACAGGTATAAAGCGGCAGGCAGGCAGCGGGCAAGAGAGCTCAGGCGGGGCATCTGCCGCCATGGTCGCACACCGGTATCCCGGTCATGAACAGGCGATCTGTGAAAACGTCGCACTTTTGAGCAGGATGTAGACATACTTGTTGAACGCGCGATCTACAGACCACGCAGCAGCCCTCTCGATATACTCGAAAGTACCGTGAAAATCGTTCTCGCCGAAAAAGTCTCGCCCGCCACGCTTGCCATTCTGCAGCAGGAGCCCTCGTGGACGGTGGTGACCGCCGACCAGATCAAGGATGGGCTGGAAGCCGAGCTCCTGGATGCGGACGCGCTGGTGGTACGCTCCGCCGTGCAGGTGACGGCCGGCTTGCTGGAGTCTGCCCCGAAGCTTCGGCTGATCGGCCGCGCCGGCGTCGGTGTGGACAATATCGATGCCGATGCCGCAACCAAACGCGGCATTGTGGTGATGAACACGCCCGGAGCCAACGCCATCGCGGTTGCAGAGCTCACGCTCGGCCTGATGATTACCATGGCCCGCGGCATCCCTCGCGCCAACACGACCATGCACGCGGGAAAATGGGAAAAGAAGTCGTTGCAGGGCACGGAGTTGCGCGGCAAGACGCTGGGCATTGTCGGCCTCGGCCGCATCGGGCTGGAAGTTGCGCGCCGGGCTCGCGCCTTCGACATGGAGTTGCTCGCCTTCGATCCGTTTGTCGCGCCCGTGATCGCGCGGGAGAATGGCGTCACGCTCGTCTCCATCGATCAGATCTTCTCCGGCTCCGACTATCTGACATTGCACGTCGGCCTGACGCCGCAAACCGAAGGCATGATCAACCGCCACTCCATCGGCATCATGAAGCCCGGCATTCGCATTGTGAACTGCGCGCGCGGCGAACTCATCAATGACGCCGACCTGCTGCAAGGCCTGCAGAGCGGCAAGGTGGGTGGTGCCGCGCTCGACGTTTTCACCGTGGAGCCGTTGAAGGACTCACCCTATGCCACGGCTGAGAACGTGATCCTGACGCCGCACCTGGGCGGTTCCACCGACGAAGCGCAGGAGGCCATCGGCATCCAGCTTGCCCAGCAGGTGAGTGCCTACCTGAAGAGCGGCGTCGTGCAGAATGCCGTCAATGTGCCGTCGCTCTCGCGCGAGGAGTACGTCGAAATTGCTCCGTACATGGACCTAGCCGAGCGGCTCGGCAATTTTCTGGGCCATGCTACGCCGGGCAATCTGGAGGGCGTGGAAATCGCTTACACCGGCCGGCTCGCTGCCTCAAAAACCGGCTTGATCCGCAACGCCCTGCTTGCCGGCGTGCTGCGCGATTCCGAGAATGTGAACCAGATCAATGCAGCCACGATCGCGGCTGAGCGCGGCATCCGCGTGCAGGAGGATCGTAAGGAGTTCGCCAGCGGCGGCGCGGGTTCCGTGCTCAAGCTGGTGCTGCACTCTGGTGAAGGTGACGCCCGCGCCAGCGCAACAGTGCTGCACGGCAACTCGCCGCGGCTGCTCTCACTGGACGGCATCGACATTGAGGCCCCCCTCACCGGCACATTGCTGGTCGTCCGCAATCATGACGTGCCGGGAGTCGTTGGCCGCATCGGCACAGTGCTGGGGGAACACCGCATCAACATTGCCAACTTCGCGCTTGGCCGCAGCGTGCGCTCCCAGCGCGTCCCGCAAGGCCAGGCGCTGGCCGTCATTCAGATAGATGCGCCGCACGCCCGCGCCGCCGAAGCTGCCGTGGAAGCTCTCCGCAAGGTCGAGGCTATCGCCAGCGTACGCCTGGTGGAACTCAACCGCACCGAACCTGCACCGCAAGCGTAGTAAGTAGTGTGCCGTTAGTCATGAGTGATGAATGAGGTGAACCCGGAGGTCGGATACGAGCTATGTCTAACAAGTGAGACCTGCTTTTTTAATCAGCTTTCAACTGTATAGTACTTATCTTTTCGGGCTGAAGGCCCGCGCTCACTTACACGCAACCGAGCCATCGACTAGAAAATACTACCGGTTGGTGAATCGAATATTTCAGGGCTGTAAGCCCGGCACATATCAGCCTGGGGCGAAGCCGCAAGTGTAGTCACAGCAAATTTTCCTGAGGGCTGAAGGCCCGGCATATCGCCTGCACAGACTTCCACACATGCTTGAACTTTGCTCCAGCAATCGAAGGATGCACATGCCGCTTTACGAATACCTCTGCACCGCCTGTGGGCGGCTCACCGAAAAACGCCAGAAGTTCAGCGATCCGGAAATCACCGACTGCCCGCATTGCGGCGGCCACCTCGAACGGACCATCACCGCGCCCGCCATACAGTTCAAAGGCGGCGGCTGGTATGCCGACCTGTACTCAAAAGGCAAAAAGCACACCGCATCCAACGCCGGTGGAGAAAGTAATTCCGGAAGCGAAGGCGGCACGGCGGGTGAAAGCGGCCAATCGGCGGAGGCGGCCAAAACTGGCGGCGAAGCAGGCAAGAGTGGCGGGGATGCAGGCAAGTCAGGCAGTGAATCGAAGAATTCTGACACCGGCAGCACGGCAGCACCGGCCACCAGCAAACCCGCCCCCTCACCAAGTCCATCCAGCACTCCCGCGAAAACTTAGAAGAGGTCCATTCAGTGTTGCTTTCGGATGGGCCTGGCTTTCGCTGAGCCGTAAACCGCTCATTTCACGATCGTCTTTAGCCCCTGAGGTCACTTTCTCGAATGATCTCAGCGCCTACGTCTTCTTAGGATCATTCGGATTCGGCGGCACCTTCTTCCCCGCTCGACGAGCCTCTGACAAGGCAATCGCAATTGCCTGCTTTGGGTTCGTCACGACCTTGTCACTCTTACCGATGTGCAGCTGCCCCTGATGCATCTCATGCAGCTCCTTGCCGACCTGCGCACTTGCCGCAGGTGAATATTTTCGGCTCGCGGACTTCTTCGCCGGTGCGTTCTTCGCAGCAGGTTTCTTCGTTGCCACTTTGGCCGCACTCTTCTTTGCCGCTGCTTTCTTAGTTGCC
>CAXTPQ010000001.1:117289-148353 GCA_964246215.1 uncultured Terriglobus sp.
TTTCTTCGTTGCCACTTTGGCCGCACTCTTCTTTGCCGCTGCTTTCTTAGTTGCCATGAGGTCCCCCGCTCCTATAACGACGCCGATCGACCCGCTCGCGAGCGCATCAGCAAAAACACCAACAACGAGGCGAACGCCACGCCCGCCCATGTGCTCAACCGGCCCCACATGCTCCGCCCCGTGGTCAACCCGCCGTCTTTCCACGCCGCATAGGTGCGCTCCGTATCTTCCCGCAGCCCCGGCACAGTCAACTTTGCGTAGTCCGTCGTCGGCAGCGAGCCAAAAATGCGTTCCGGCGCAGGAGCCCTGCCAGATGTATCTTTCGGAATCGCATCCATCAGCCGGAAAACCTCGGCATCCGGCTGGTCACGAAACAGCGACGTATTCGCCGTGTTCGGAAACAGCGTGGAGGCCCCGGTCATGCGCTGCTCGATGGCGGCCACAGCATCCTGGCAAACACCCATGGTGTAATACCCGCCAAAGGGAAACTGCGGATAGCGCATGTGCAGGTACGCATAGGCAAGCAACATCCGGCCGGTGAGCCTCGTCACCTCGACCGCCTCGGCACCGCGGTACTCATGTGCGTGCCGCCCCAGCACCCACGGCTGATTTGCCTGGTCGTTGGTCCGGAACTCCGCCCGGCCGTCGATGCCGAAGTAGAAGGTGACATCCGCGTTGATCTTGGGCCCGCTGATGATCCACTCATACTCGGCATGCGCCACCGGCAGCAGGTAGGGCCGCGACTTCTGCCACCAGTGCTCCGGCGGCACACGCAGCCCGGAGTCCAGCCAGAACGGCATCTCCACATCCTGACCCTTGTAATGGAAATGCCCGAAGTTGGCGAAGAAGCGCGAGTCGGCAACCGTGACCGTATGGCCGCTCTGCTGCAGCAGCGTGATGAGCTGTTGCGGCGTCTCCGCCCGCAGAAGTGGGCCGCGGCCGCCAGGCGCTGTCATGGTCACCGCGAAGGGCTGCGCCGGCTCACCAAACTGAACCCGCAGATCGGGCGAGAAGCCATTCAACGCGAGCCGGTTCAGCAGCTCCGCCATGCGAGCACTTTCGGCGTGCATCGGTGCAAGCTGCGGATCGGGACCATCGCCGCGCATCACACTGTCGCTGACCTTTGCAACTAGGCCATCGGAAGAAAAGGCAGCGCGATCGGAGTGCTGGTCCAGCGAGACGACCTCCTGTTTGTTCAGCGAGTAAGGCCCAAGCTGCACGCGAATCATGTCATCGGCAGACGTGCTATCGCGCTTGTCGATGAAACTTTCGCTCAAATTCACCGTGCGTGTGACTTGGTGAATTGTCCATCCCGGAAAGCGGTCCAGACCGCTCCAGTCCTTGCCAAGCACCATCTTCCGGAAGAGATCGAAGAGCGCCGGCGTCAGCACCGCGCCATTCTTCTGGCCCTTATCGATCTGCTGCAGCAGAGCCTCGGTGAAACCGGGCTGCGCGGAAAGCTCCCGCATCATCTGCGACAGCATCACCGTATTGGGCGGCATCGCCTGCATGTCGCGCCCCACACGCCCAGCCGTGTCTGCATCCGTAGCGCAGCCCACCAATAACAGCAATGGCGAAAGGCGGAGCATGCGGAGCAGGCGCGGCATCGCGAGTATGATGCGAATCGCACCCGCCGTGTCACGAAGAAATCGGAACGAATGCGGCCACCACAACCACCACGCAACGTCGCAGACAGGACTTCCCGCGTACTCCGCGCCACCTCCGCGAACTTTGCGTTCTTGTTCCTAAGCCGAACCCAGCTTTTTCACCACCAGCTCATTCAGCAGAGCCGGATTTGCCTGTCCCTTTGACAGCCTCATCACCTGCCCCACAAAGAACGCCGAAACCGTCGTCTTGCCGCCCCGGAACTGCTCCACTTGCTTCGGATTCGCGGCAATCACCTCATCGATCATCTGCTCGATCGCTCCCGTGTCGGAAATCTGCTCGGGCTTTTCGCGCTCATATACCGCTGCAAAGTCTTCGCCCTTTTCAAACGCAAGATCAAACAAACCTTTCATCTGCTTCGACGACAACTTGCCTTCGTCCAGCAAATCGGCTGCTTGCACCACGCCGGTCATGGACACAGGCGACTGCTCCAGCGAGAGACCCGCCGCATGCAACCGCCCCATCAACTCACCCAACAGCAAATTCGCCACCCGCTTCGGACTCTTCGCGGACTTCGCAGCGGCCTCAAACACGTCCGCAAAACTCCGCGAAGCCGCAATCGTCTGCGCATCCTGCGCGGTCAACTCATACTGCTCCTGCAGCCGCTTGCGCCGAACTTCCGGCAGCTCCGGCATCGCCAGCAGAATCGTGCGCTGCCACTCAGCATCCACATGCAACGCCGGCAAATCCGGCTCCGGAAAATACCGGTAGTCATGCGCCGCTTCCTTGCTCCGCATCGAGTACGTCCGGCCCTCCGCCGAGTTATACAGACGCGACTCCTGCACCACGCGCCCGCCCGACTCCACCACCTCCACCTGCCGCTCGATCTCATACTCCAGCGCCTGGCGAATGAACCGGAAGCTGTTCACATTCTTCACTTCCGCCTTTGTCCCGTACACAGTCGAGCCCTTCGGCATGATTGAGATATTCGCGTCGCACCGAAGCGAACCCTCCTCCATGTTGCAGTCCGACACGCCCGTGTACAGCAGAATCTCCTTCAGCTTCGTCAGGTACTCGTATGCCTCGTCCGGTGTGCGCAGGTCGGGCTCACTCACAATCTCCACCAGCGGCGTGCCGCACCGGTTCAGGTCGATGTACGTCCGTGTCGCCGAATCCGCAAAGCCGTCATGCACGCTCTTGCCCGCGTCCTCCTCCATGTGCAGCCGCGTGATGCCGATCCGCCGCACGCCGCCGCCCGTTCCAAAGTCACTCTGCACATCCAGCCATCCATGCTCCGCCAGCGGCTTATCAAACTGCGAGATCTGGTAGCCCTTCGGCGAATCCGGATAAAAGTAGTTCTTCCGCGCAAAGACGCTTTCCGCATTCACCGTGCAGTTCAGCGCCCGCGCCGCCAGCACCGCAAATTCCACCGCCTGCCGGTTCAGCACCGGCAGCGCCCCGGGCAGCCCCAGGCACACCGGGCAGCAATGCGTATTCGGCTCACCACCATACCGGTTGATGCAGCCGCAAAAGGCCTTCGTCCGCGTCAACAGCTGCACATGCACTTCCAACCCAATCACAGGCTGGTACTTGCTAAGGATTTCAGAGGAAAGCGCTGTCATGGTCGCCATTTTCCTATTCTAGTGTGCGAGTTACTTCCGTTTGCGTCGGCCAGTCGGGACTATTGCATGCAAGGCTTTGTTTCATGTAAACATTGCGAATCCCCCGGTTGTTACGTGTTACGTCTCCGGCGAGAGACGGCTTAACCTGTGTTGTTTGGAGCCAGCATTGCTGCATTTTCGTTCTGCAATCCGGTCTGCTGTTTTGGCGCTCTTGCTGTCTGCGATGGGCGTTCTGTCTGCACGGGCCGCCAAGGACCAGGTGCCCGACTGGGTGCGCGAAGCTGCGGCGCAGAAAACGCCAGCCTACCCGCCGCGCACCGACGCTGTAGTGCTCCTAGACGATCACAGCTATACCGTCAATCCTGATGGACAGCTTGTGGAGCATGTACGCCGTGCCGTCAGGATCCTGCGTCCCCAAGGCCGGCAGTATGGCCAGCTAAGGGCTGGATATTCCAAAGACAATAAGCTACGATCCATTCGCCTGTGGAGCATCGGCCCGGACGGCCATGAGTACGCCGTAAAAGACAGCGACATGCGGCAGGTTGGCAGCTGGGCCGGTTATGAGCTTTATGATGATCGGCAGGTGCGCACCGCGGACATGCCCGGACTGGATGCGGGTGCTGTGACCGCCATTGAGTATGAGTTACAGGGCCGTCCCTATGAGAACGACCTGATCTGGATACCCGAGGAGGACATCCCCGTCGTCCGGGAACGCCTGACCCTCAATCTGCCTGCTGGCTATACGTATAAGGCCGCATGGAAGGGCGAGCAGGAGGTAGTTGCCACTGACCTGGAGAAAGGTCACACGCTTTGGGAAGTGAAGGACCTGCCCGCCATCCGGCTCGATGATTTTGCCCACGCACCGGAGGCTCTCAGTCTCGCGTCGCGGTTGGATGTCTTCTACTTCAATCCGGCGGCGGGCTCGGCTCAACCGCAGCTTCGGGGCGACTGGAAAGATGTGGGCCTTTGGTATGAAGCACTGGCGCAAGGCAGAAACGCCCCAAATGCCGCCATTGCAGCGAAAGCTCAGGAACTGGTCGCCGGTAAAACTGATTTTCGTGCGCGTGTTGAAGCGATTGCCGATTTTGTGCAGCAACAAATCCGTTACGTTGCGGTGGAAGTGGGCGTGGGTGGCCATCAGCCTCATCCCGCGGCGGACATCTTCAGTCACCGCTATGGCGACTGCAAAGACAAAGCCACGCTGCTCAGCGCGATGCTTAGCGCCGTCGGCATCCGTTCCACCTGGGTCATGGTGGATGTTCATCGGGGCGTGATTTCGGCCGGCGCGCCATCCATCATGGGGAACCACATGATCGCCGCAGTGGAACTACCGGCAGATTACAAGCCGGAGGCCATGTACAGCGTTGTGAAAACCGCAGCGGGCAAGCGATTCCTTCTTTTTGATCCGACCTGGGAAAAGACTCCTTTTGGGGTGATTGAGATGGAGTTGCAGGGCAGCGATGCCCTCCTGGTAGATGGCGCAAGCAGCCAGGCCATTCGCATTCCGGTGATGGAGGCAACACGCAATCCACTGGAACGACATTCCAAATTTCAACTCACGGCCGACGGCGATTTGTCCGGCACCGTGCATGAGCTCAGCAGTGGTGACATCGCGCGCGAACGCCGGTATCTGTTCTCGCAGGAAGATGCCAGAGAGCAGCGCCGCGAACTGGATCACGAGATCGCTCGCGACCTGGGCTCTTTCCAAATCGCCGATATCCATACGGCTAACGTGAAAGACCTGCATAAGGAATTGGCGTTGGATTATCACCTGAAGGTCGAGCATGTGGCACAGCAAGCCGGCCCGTTGCTGCTGGTGCGGCCGCGCGTCATCGGCCGGGAGAGTTTTGAGATGGATCGGCCCGGTGAGCACCGTCACAACATCCCAATCGATCTCGGCTCTACCCGGCAGATTCACGATGTGTGTGAAATTGAGTTGCCCGCCGGGTATGCCGTGGAAGAAATGCCACCTTCCATGAATCTTGACCTGGATTTCGCTTCGTATCACAGCAAGGTCAGCGTGGAAGGCCAGATGCTGCGGTATGACCGCACTTACATCTTGCGGCAGGTGCAGTTACCGGCAGGCCGCTATGCCGATCTTGAGAAGCTTGCCCGGATCATTGCCACCGATGAATCAGCCAGCGCCCTACTGAAACATTCCAACTAATCTGCCGAGGTTTGCCGCTCCATGCACCAGAACCAGTTCGCCCCTCCCAGCCGCACCGCCCAGTTTGTTGTGTTTTGTCTGCTTGTGCTCGCTCCGCTGGCCATCCACGCTCAGCAGTGGACGCCGCCAACAGCGGAAGAATTGAAGCTGACCAGCGTGGCAGAAGTTCCGGACGCCCCCGCCGTTATTCTGTACCGCGAAGAACTCACCGATGACGACAACCATATGCGGTCCCGCTATTTCCGCATAAAGGTGTTGACTGAAGCTGGCAAGAAGTATGGCGACGTTCAGATTCAGTTCGACCGCCGGAGCGACGGCATGGGATATGGCGTTGCAGAAATAGCCGGGCGCACCATCCAGCCGGATGGCACGATTGTGCCCTTTACCGGCAAACCCTACGAAAAGGTCTTGGAAAAGAACAAGACCGATCAGTTCACGGCCAAGGTCTTCAGCATGCCCGCCGTGCAAGTGGGCAGCATTTTGGAATACCGTTACAAACTCCGATGGGAAGACAATATTTTCTGGCCGCCCGAGTGGGACATTCAGACCGATCTCTTGCTGCGCAAAGGGCACTTCTTCTGGAAGCCCACGGATCGCGAGTTGCTGAACCGGTCGCGCGGTCATGAAGCTACGACAAGCGCCCTCACCTGGTCTCCGTCGCTGCCACCAGGCGTGCAAGTGGTTAAAACGGAATTGCCCACCGGCCGTCGCACCTTCACCGTCGATGTAAAAGACATTCTGCCGCTCGGCGTGGAGGAGTACATGCCGCCCATCTACAGTTCCATGTATCACGTGTACTTCTACTACACGCCTTATCACTCGGCACAGGAGTTCTGGAACACAGAAGGCAGATACTGGAGCAGTGAGGCCAACAAATTCGTCGGCAACAGTTCCTTCGTGCACGATCTAGCCAAGGAAGTCACGGCAGGCGCGGCCACCGACGAAGAGAAGGCACGCAAGCTATACACGTACGCGAGCTTACTGGAAAACACCGACTACACTCGCCAGCGCACCGCAGCGGAAGAACAGCAGCAAGGCCTAAAGGCAACGCATTCGGCGGAAGATGTGCTGCGGCGCAAACGCGGCACGGGCGACCAGATTGCCATGACCTACGCCGCGCTGGCGCGGGCCGCCGGTCTGAACACATCGCTCATGACCGTCACCGACCGCACCTATCGTGTGCTGAATCTGAACTGGCAGAGCTTTGCTCAACTCACGGATACCATTGCGATCGTGAATTATGACGGCAAGGATCATTACCTAGATCCCGGCACACCCTGCACTCCATTTGACCATCTGGACTGGACACACAGTGCCAGCGGCGGCGTCCGCCAGCAGGGCAAGGAAACGGAGACCAAGCCGACGCCGGCTGAATCCTACAAGTACTCCCGCACTACACGTGTTGCCGATTTGAAGTTGCAGGATGATGGCAGCATGACCGGCCAGGTAACGATGACGTTTCAAGGCAGTCCCGCTGTCCGGTTGAGGCACATCGCCTTGCGCTCTGACGATTCAGAGCTTCGCGAAAGCGCAAAGAAGCAGCTAGAAGAGATGATGCCGGGTGGCACTGAAGTGGAGGTCACCTCGCTGGATGGCCTGAAGGATACAGCAGCGCCTCTCAAAGTGAACTATCGAATCAAGGGCAACATGGGTACGGCCATGGGTTCCCGCGTTGTGCTGCCGGTGGATATTTTCGTTGCTGGCGCAAGACCCGCTTTTCCCCATGCGAAGCGGGATCAGGCCGTCTATTTCCGGTTTCCTGAGCTCATTCAGGATGCAACTCGGATTTCTTTTCCCCCAAGCTTTTCCCTGGAATCCGCTCCGGCCGAAGAGAAAGTGCCCTACAAGCAAGCGGCTGTTTACGCCCTTCACTCCAAAGTCGCCGGCAACTCCGTTACAGTCTGGCGGGATCTGTCTTTGGGTGAGTTCTACTATCCATTGGAAGAGTACCCAGCTTTGCGATCTTTCTACACAAGCCTGGAGCGCAAGGACCACGACTCCATCGTGCTGAAGCGTGGCAGTCCCAGTCAGAAAGCGAAACTTGAAACCAGTGCGGGAGACACATCTCCTAGTGCTGACGCTACCGTCGCAAGCCGATGATGGCTCACAAGGCTTTCAATCAGATTACGGCGATGCGCCACAACGGCAACTCGGCAATGCAGTGAACCGCTCATGCTGAAAACTCTACACAATGCGAATTGAAAAGCATTTTAGACACCGCGGAAGGAGAACAGCCGTAAGTTGACCTGTGCGAGCGAATCAACAAAATCGCAGGTGATCTGCGAGCAGACTTCCCGTTCAAGTCCACGCAAAAGGTAAAGCTCTGGCACACCAGCGGCCGCGCCCGCCTGCATGTCCGAGCAGCGGTCTCCCACCATGGCGGAACGGCTCAGGTCCAATCCATGTTCCTCAGCCGCCCGCAGCAGCATGCCGGGTTTTGGCTTACGGCAATCTGAATCCCGCCGGTACTCACCCAGCCCATGCTCCGGATGGAACGGCGAAAAGTACACCGCATCCAGCCGCGCCTCCTGTTCAGCCAGTGCAGCACGCATGGCCTGCATCAGGTCATGAAACTGCTGCTCCGAATAGAGGCCACGTCCAATGCCGGCCTGATTGGTCACAACGCAAGTGAACCAGCCGAGCCGGTTTGCCGTCTGCAACAACGGCACGATTCCGTCTACGAATCGCACATCCTCAAACCTGTGCAGATAACCGGCCTCTTCATTGATCACGCCGTCGCGATCCAGAAAAAGTGCGCGACTGCCTGCCCCGTTGGGCGCGGTCACGCCCGCACTCCAGGCCAGCTCAGCATCAGTAGACTGTCTCCACCGCGATGCGGCGCAGGTATTCTCCATAGCTGCTCTTGCCATAGTTGGCGGCAATATCGCAGAGCTTCTGCTGGCTGATCCAGCCCAGGCGATAGCTGATCTCTTCCGGGCAGGCGACCTTCAGGCCTTGGCGCTTCTCAATGGTGTGGATAAAGACCGAGGCTTCCAGCAGAGAGTCATGTGTGCCTGTATCGAGCCACGCCATGCCGCGGCCCAGGACCTCCACCTTCAAACGGTTCCGCTGCAGGTACCAGCGATTCACGTCAGTAATCTCCAGTTCACCGCGCTGCGAAGGTGTGATTGACTCGGCTGCTGTGACCACATCGCCCGGAAAGAAGTAAATGCCGGTCACCGCGTAGCGCGATTTGGGCACTGCCGGCTTTTCTTCCAGGGAAACCGCGGCACGGTTGCTGTCGAACTCCACCACGCCGTAGCGCTCGGGGTCGGTGACCTGATAAGCGAAGACATGCGCGTGGCCACTGGCATCTGTATGGTCCGCAGCGTCATGCATGCAGCGGGCAAAATCGTGTCCATAAAAGATGTTGTCGCCCAGCACCAGGCAGCAGCTATCACCGGCTAGAAACTCCTTGCCGATGAGAAAGGCTTCCGCAAGGCCGTTGGGCTCCGGCTGCACGGCATACTCCAGGTGAATGCCCCACTGACTTCCATCACCCAGAAGTTGTTGAAACCGCGGCGTATCGCTCGGCGTTGAGATGACGAGCATTTCACGGATGCCGGCGTGCATCAGCGCGGAGAGCGGGTAGTAAATCATCGGCTTGTCGTACACCGGCATGAGCTGCTTTGACGCCGCCTGCGTGACGGGATAAAGCCGGGTGCCGGAGCCGCCGGCAAGGATAATTCCCTTCAAACCAGAACCTCCGCGCTCACGTGGACATCTGTCATGCGCGCGCCGTAGTTCCTGTCCATCCACTCGCGATAGGCACCGGAGGTCACGTCAGCAATCCACTGCGGATTGGCCAAGTACCACTCAACCGTCTTGCGCAAACCGGTGTCGAAGCTCTCCTGCGCGCGCCAGCCAAGCTCGGTTTCCAGTTTGCGCGCGTCAATAGCATAGCGGCGATCATGGCCGGGGCGGTCCACCACATGCGTCATCAGCCGCTCATAGGGCGCGCCTTGAGGCGCCAACTCGTTCAAAAGAGAACAGATGGTACGCACGACGGCAAGATTCGTCTGCTGATTGGAGCCGCCAACGTTGTAGGTCTCGCCTACCCTGCCTCGATGGAGAACAGTCTCAATGGCGTGGCAGTGATCAGCGACGTAAAGCCAATCACGCACTTGAAGACCATCGCCGTAGATGGGCAGCGGCCGCCCAACTAACGCGTTTGCGATCGTGAGCGGGATGAGCTTTTCCGGAAACTGGTAGGGCCCGTAATTGTTGGAGCAGTTTGTGATCAGCGTGGGCAGGCCGTAAGTGTGGCACCACGCACGCACCAGGTGATCGGAACTCGCCTTGGACGCGGCATAAGGGCTGTTCGGCGCAAAGGACGTTTCCTCATGGAAGGCTGGATCGGTGGGCGAAAGCGTTCCGTAAACTTCATCCGTCGACACATGCAAAAAACGGAAGCGTTCCCGCTCGGCACCGTTGAGAGTCTCATAAAACTCACGCGCGGCCTGCAACAGGGTAAAGGTACCGTCAATATTCGTTCGCAGAAACGCCGCGGGACCCAAGATGGAGCGGTCCACATGGCTTTCCGCCGCAAAGTGCACCACCGCGCGCGGCCGGAAGCGCTGAAACAATGTCTCCAGCAGATCGCGATCCAGAATGTCACCGCGCACAAACTGGTGACGCGGACTGGCCTGCACCGGCGCAAGGTTCTGTAGATTGGCCGCATAGGTGAGCGCGTCCAGCGTAACGATGGGAGCCGCTTCGGGTGCACTCAGATGATCCAAAACGAAGTTGGAACCAATAAAACCGGCACCGCCGGTGACCAGCAACGGAGCACCTGTACCGGGAGCCGGTACACCGCTCTCAACCTGCCCGGAACCGGTTTGGAGTTCATTCAACATGCTTCGATTGTCTCATTTCGACAAACTGCTTAAACGCGCTGCGGATATCATGCATACGCCCAAAAGTGACCCATTGTTCGAGAATTTCCTCCCGATCAGACCTTGGCGCGGAACGCCGGACATCTCCCTGCCAGATGCGCGAGTCGTACCAAGATGGGAGAACAGCCATGGAAGACCTGAATTATGGGCACGGCGGCGAGCCGGCCCAGGCCAGCAACGCCGCGAAGACCGATGTTGCCAAGACCGACGCTACTGACGCAATCGATGCAGTCCAAAGCGACACAAAGGCGCAGCAGAATGATCGCCACGCCATGCCGGAACCAAGCCAGCGCGAGAGCCACGAGTTACACGTGGCCGAGGAGCCCTCCGGCTACCGCGGCGACAACTGGTCCACCGCCGGCCCAGGCGGCACAAGCATCCGCTCATCCACCCCCGAAAACGCAGCAGGCCACATCAATCCCTCCGCCCCCGGCGACACCGGAGTTACCCCGAATACCACGCCGCATTGATGTAGAACTTTGCCGCGAATGCGACCACGCCAACATCTATATCCAGCGCAAACCATTCCATTTCAGTAAAAAGAAGCGGCACATCGTTGAATCTGAGCCAACGCTCCGATCCAACTATGTGCCGCTTTCTGAGTAGACCGCTGATTAGAAAGTGAATTTCCCTCCAAGCTGAATATTCCGTGAGCCACGGCCGTATCCCGGCGTGCTGATCACAGCACCGGAGTTTGCCAGGAAGTTTCCGAATGAGGCGTACGGCACTTTTCCATGCACCGCCGGATTGGCATCGGCAATATTTGGATCCGGTGATCCGTAGTATGCGCGGTTGGGCAGGTTGTATACGTTGAGCCGGAGTTGGAGAGACTTGCTTTCACGTATGGTCACATTCTTGAAGACCGCAAAATCCAGTTCATTGACCGTGTTGGCACGTTGAGTGTTTCTCGGAGCGCCTGGATAGGGCGTACCGAGTGCCTGAGCTTCATACTGATTGTTTACCAGCCAGTGGACATCCGTACGATTAATGGAAGCACCACTCGCAATATTCAAATAACCCACACCCGGACCACCATTAATACCGACCGTTCCAACTGGCGCGGTAGCATTGGCCAGGACCGGCCGGCAGCTGTCAGCCCCTAGAGCATTGGTGTTGTAGTAGTAATCGCAGAAGCTGTAGAGCGCTTGCCCTTGGTTGGCAGTCGGAATCTTGGCGAGCGCAAGCGAACCCGTGGACGCAAATTTGGTTGTCTGGTAGGGCGTCCATGGCTGGCCGCTGTTGAAAGTATAGATCGTGTTGGCCTGCCAGCCGCCCAGGGCCCGCCCGACGATCCCTCGCTGATCCTTGAAGACGGGTGGCGTGTACACCAAGCCCATCGCAGTTGTATTTGGGAATGACTGCGCACTCACGCCACGCTCGCCATAGTTAGTGTCGAACGGCGATTGCGGAACGGAGATCAAACCTACTGAAGCTGTGCTGTAGACCTCATTTGCATTGTCGATCGCACGGCTGAAGGTGTAGGCCACATTGCCGGTCAATCCATGGAAGGCTCGCGTCTGTAACTGCGTCTGGATTGCGTTGTAATTGCTGAAAGCATAATTGCCTCGGCGAGTCACCGTGGTGCGATTGCAGTCTTGATATCCGAAGCCAATTGCGCCAGCCGTGGTGCAGTAACTTCCTGCCGGAAAGAGGCCAGGGAAGGCCTGGGCCAACGTTTTGTAACCACCAGGAGCAGTGGCAGAG
Organism: uncultured Terriglobus sp.; assembly: GCA_964246215.1. Taxonomy (GTDB): domain Bacteria; phylum Acidobacteriota; class Terriglobia; order Terriglobales; family Acidobacteriaceae; genus Terriglobus. The sequence continues at coordinate 129,283 of CAXTPQ010000001.1, forward strand.
TAAGCCGGAATCTGATTGGATGGTGGTGCCAGCGCTATGTCTGCATTGCCGTTGATGCTCTGGAAAAGTTTTGTAGCATGGTTGCCCACATAGCGCGCCTCAGCCACCACATACTTACCAAGCGCGTACTGAACACCGAGTGAGTAGTTCTGCACATAGGGATTGCCGAAGCCCGGATCGACATTGGACTGAACCTTTGCACCTGGATTACCGCCCGTCGGGTTATTAGCATCGTTTTGAGCATGGACCAGCGCCCCCGTGGTTCCACCTGAGGGCAGGCACCGGATGGTTCCTCCGTTGCATTGGATGATGCCAGTGTTGACGACTGGGGAGGAAGTCGCTGCATTCAGAAAGATGTTGTAAAAGGCCGGGTCGAAGTTGATCGAGTAGCCGCCACGGACAACCAGGCCACTCATCGATGACGGATTATAGGCAAAGCCCAAACGCGGCTCAAAGTTCTTATAACGGTTCGGCAGCGACGGGAAAGTGGTTAAGTTGAGCGGAAGCGCGGTATTCCAAATCGGATTTGAACCCGTCTGCCTTGCCACGCTGATGTCATGCACCACATTGATGCTCTGCTCAAACCATTCCCAACGCAGGCCAAGATTCATCGTGAACTGGGGTGAAATCTTCCAGTCGTCCTGAATGTAGGCGGCAACATCCGGCTCCTTGAAAGGTAACAGGGGGTTACCGTTTGCTAGCGAGAGTGTACCGTTGCCGGCAAGGGCGTAATTGAAATTGTTGAAGGAAAAAGATCCGTTGGTTGTCGGCAGAAAGGTGTTGGGAGAATTCTGGAAGTCATATTCGCCACCAAAGAGAATGTTGTGACGACCAAATGAGTACGTCGCATTGTCCTGGAGCTGGTTGACCTTCACAATGCGGCCCTGGGGAAGGTTTGTCGCCTGACCGTAGCCGAGATAGCCGGTAATGCCGACGTTGGATGGGCAGGAAGCAATGTTACTCGTGGTGCAGTTTGCATAACCACCGCCTTCAAAGACCAGCTTGGTTTGCTGGAAACTATAGCGGAGTTGATTGAGCAGACGCGACGAAAAGGTGCGCGTCCAGTCCGCGCCGACCGAATGGGCCGAGTTGTACACATTGTAGTAGTTGCCTACCGCGATGTTTCCGCCTGCCACCAATGTCGGCGCATCCTGGTAGATATAGCGCACAAAGAAGCGGTCTTTGCTGGTGGGCTGGTAGTCGAGACGGCCAATATGCTCCTGATCCAGCGAAGGGCCGGCGACGAAGCGGGTCAATCCGGCGAACTCGACCTGCGGCGAGCCTGCCGGGCAGGTTGTCACAGACTGTGCGCAGACCGGGATCATTTGCGCGCTGCCGGGTGTAGGACTGCCGGTTGCGACAGAGTACGGGCCCTGGTTGATGAGCGATGTGACGAACGGGTTCCCAGGAAAGGCCGCCTGCAATTGTTTCAAGCCATTGGGCGTCGGTGTGAGCGTTGTCGTGGTCGTTGGCGAAGCACCAAAAGCGGCGCGCCGCCACAGTGTGCCGCCAAAGAAAAAGAGCTTGTCATGCAAGACCGGCCCGCCCAACGTTCCACCGTACTCATTCGCAACTAGACGTGGTTTCGAAATCGGTGTACAGGTCGTCGCACCAAGTGTGGTTGGCGTAGAACCGTCCGGGTTGCAGAAGCCCTGCAGCTGACTCTTGTTGCCCTGCAGCAGCGAACTGCCCCAAGATCCAACGAAGTTATAAAAACCACTGCCGTGAAAGGTGTTCGTTCCGCTCTTGGTGTTGTAGTTCACCACCGAACCGGCATTGCGGCCGTACTGCGCACTGAAATTGTTGGTAACAATCTGCACTTCAGAAAGTGCGTCCTCATTGTGAAAAAACAACTGCGGACCGGAGACTGAGTTGTCGTTGTTGGACTGACCGTCAATTTCAAAGTTGTTCGAGCGGCCGCGCAAACCGTTGGAAGAGATGCCTGTGCCGTTTGTATTGGCGTAATTGTTATTGAGCGTGCGCGTCACGCCCGGTACCAGCAGAGTAAGCTTGTCCAGACCGCCGCCGGTGGGAAGATCCGTGATCTCCTGGGCATCAAATGTTGTGGTGATCTGTGACTGCTCCGTTTGCAGAATAGCGGCGGTTGTGCCCACTTCCACCGTTTCTGAATTGGTGACGGACAACTTAACAAAGCCGGCCGAACTGGACACGCCGCTTCGGACGGAGATGCCGTTGAGCCTGGTTTCCGAAAAGCCCGTTGCAGTGATCGTGACCGTGTATTCGCCGATCGGCAGGTCCGATACGGTAAACTCGCCGGCACCGCCGGTTTTCATCTGAAAATCCACACCCGTCGCATTGTTGTGCGTGACAATGTTGGCGCCCACAACTGCGGCTCCAGCGGCATCCTGCACCGTTCCGGCAATGCTGCCGGTAATGATGCCTTGTGCATGGGCGAAGTTGAGTGTGATAGCAGCAAGCGGCAGCGCGAGAAAGGCGCTCGTAGTCCTGAAGCGAAACGGCATCTCGAAGTCCTCAAAAAAGAGAAGTTGGGGCTTGCGTGATGAAACGGGCACTTCCTCAATAGAAACAGCTCTAAGAGGAAATCGGTGAAGCTGCAGGGGCAGCTCCGGCCGGGTTAAATTTCTGGATGGCCCGACTATAACAAGTTCACCGCGCGTTCACAACTGAGGGCGCAAAACAAATGCGGACGGCAGTGGATGACATCACAAATGCGTTTGCCGGACACCGCCTGTCGTTCTCGGATCGACAAGAGCCGCTTTGCCAGCCGGACGCTCTACTCCGTCAACTCGAGCAAGACTCAGAGTCAGGCAAGGCCGGAATGTTCCATCACGCTGAAGGTCCCATCTACAATGGAAAGCGTGGGCCTATAGCTCAACGGTTAGAGCAGCGGACTCATAATCCGTTGGTTCCAGGTTCAAATCCTGGTGGGCCCACCACACTCCCACATTTACTTCAGCAAGGCTGGGCCGCAACCGGCCAATGAGCCTGCCGAACCTGAGCGACTCTCTCCTGCGGTAGCCGTAGACGTCCAGAGAGATGACGCGACAAGCGGGCTGCTAGCATTTCAAGTGCATGAGTTTCCAGAGCGATACAGCAGCCGCTGCAGCAGAAAGCAGCAAAAAGAGCGGGCCGGTCCGCGTCCGCATTGCACCTTCGCCCACGGGCGACCCCCACGTCGGCACAGCTTATATCGGCCTGCTGAATTACGTGTTTGCAAAGCAGCGTGGCGGCAAGTTCGTTCTGCGCATTGAGGACACGGACCGCACACGGTTCGTCTCCACGTCAGAGCAGATGATCTTCGACGCCCTGCGCTGGACTGGCCTGGAATGGGATGAGGGGCCGGACGTGGGTGGACCGTTTGGGCCGTATCGCCAGAGCGAGCGCACTGAAATCTACCGCGAGCACTGCCAGCGCCTCCTCGACAGCGGCCATGCGTACCGCGCCTTTGAGACCGCCGAGGAGTTGGAGGCCGAGCGCAAGGCGCAGATGGCCGCCAAGCAGCCGCCCAAGTACAACGGTGCCTCGCGCCGCTACACGCCGCAGCAGGTGCAGGCCGCCATGGCTGAAGGCAAGCCATATACGATCCGCCTGCGCGTACCCCATGGCGATGCTCCCGCCGGCACCGCCTCCACTACCTTTCGCGATGAACTGCGCGGCAATGTCACCTTTGACCACTTCAACGTGGACGACCAGGTGCTGCTGAAGAGCGACGGCTACCCTACCTATCACCTGGCCAACGTGGTGGACGATCACCTGATGGGCATCACCGACGTGATTCGCGCCGAAGAGTGGATCAGCTCTACGCCCAAGCACGCTCTCCTTTACGAAGCCTTCGGCTGGCAGTCGCCCCGCTTCTGGCACATGCCTCTGCTGCGCAACACGGACAAAAGCAAAATCAGTAAGCGCAAAAATCCGGTTTCGCTCATCTATTACCGGCAGGCCGGCTTTCTGCCAAAAGCCATGCTGAATTTTCTTGGCCTGATGGGTGGCGGCATGGCCCAGCCCAGTGAACAGGAGATCGTCAGCAAAGGCCTTGACACCAAGCTGAGTGACATCTTTTCTCTCGCTGAGATGATCGAGCGCTTCGACTTCCGGCGCATTTCCCTCGGCGGTCCCGTCTTTGACCTTATCAAGCTCAAGTGGATGAACAGCGAGTACCTGCGCGCGCTCGACAGCGAGAGCTTCTTCCAGGCGCTGCGTGCCAGCGTCTTCAGCGACAGCTACCTGCGTGAGATTGCACCGCTGGTGCAGACGCGCATTGAGACACTCGCCCAGTTCGGCGACATGGCAGACTTCTTCTTCAAGGACGACGTCCAGCCCTTGCAAGAAGTGTTCGTTCCCAAGAAGCGCACGCTGGACGAGACACTTGCCTTCGCGGCAGAGTTACTCACCGCCTTGGAAGCGGCTCCATGGGAAGCCGAGCAGATCGATTCCGCGCTGCGCGTCCTGCTGGCGGCAAAGGAGTGGAGCGTGAAGGAGGGTTTCATGCTGCTGCGCGCCATCGTGACTGGCAAGACCGCCTCGCCGCCGCTGCTGGAATCGCTGGTGGTCTTCGGAAAAGCACGTTCGCTCGACCGGGTGCGGCGCTTCCTGGAAGCGCAGAAGAAAGCGGCAGCCATGGCCGGACGTAAATAGAGGCTGGACGGAGCGCAACCGTTTTGCTGGTGCGATGTCTCTATAGTCAAGCAGTCTGCCGCTTCAAGAAAGCGCTGACGTATGAACGCACGTGTCTCTCTCAAGTTGGTTGTGGTTTTCGCCCTGACGTTGGTGATCTTGCTGGCGTTGCTGGCCGTCGGCATCACCATCAACAGCCGGCAGAGCTACCGGCAAGAGGCGCTGAACTCCATCGCGCAAAGCTACTCCGGCGCGCAGACGATTTCCGGCCCCGTGATTGCGGCCCGCTACCAGCATGACGTGGTGACCAGCGAGACGGACAGCAAAGGCGTCACTACGCTAAAGCACGCGAATGCCGAGGCCGAGGACGCCATCTTTCCCAAGCTGCTGAAAATTGATGGAACGCTGGTGCCCAGCGAGCGCCACCACGGGCTTTACCGGGTAACCGTGTATGAGTTGCGGGCGCATGTGGATGCGGAGTTTCAGGTGCCCGCACCCGTGGCCGCAACTTCCTACTACGACTACTCACTGCGGTTCTCAATGAGCGATCTGCGGGGCATTGTCGGCCTGCCCATTGTCACCGTGAATGGCTTACCCATTGCATTAAAGACGGGAGAGACGGCTGACTATAGCAACGGCAAAGAGCACAAGGTACTCCATGCATCGGTGAAAGAGGTGATCGATCCTTCTTCGGTGCGGGCCACTTACTACGCTCCCGGGCAACCCAGAAAAGCCGTGGTACACATGGACTTTGTGCTGGATGGCACAGAGCAGCTCTCCATTGCGCCCGTGGGCGATCTTACTGAAGTGCAGCTTGCGTCCGCATGGCCGTCACCGCTGTTTGGCGGCAGTTTTTTGCCGCGCACGCGCACCGTGGATGCCAACGGTTTCAGGGGGGGAGTGGGAAGTGTCCAGCCTGGCTAGCTCCGCACAGCAGCAGACAGGTGCGAGCTTTGCGGGTACTCCCGAAACCTTCGATGTTTCGCTTATCCAGCCCACTGATCCTTACAAGTTGAGCGATCGTGCGACCAAATACGGCGTGCTCTTTGTCTTGCTCACCTTTGCGGGCTTCTTTATCTTTGAGGTGATGAAGTAACTGCCCATACACCCTGTGCAGTACCTGCTTGTCGGCTTTGCATTGGCACTGTTCTTTCTTCTGCTCATTAGCCTAAGCGAACACATTCCGTTCGGCACGGCTTACCTGTTGAGCAGCGTGGCGAGCATCGGACTTCTCACCTTTTACCTGTCGTCTGTGCTGCGCAGCGTGCGGCGCGCGATCGGTTTTGGCGCTTTGATCACATTACTGTTCGCGGCGATCTATGGTTTGCTGTTGAGCGAAGACAATGCACTGCTGCTGGGATCGTGCATGCTCTTCGTCATCCTTGCAATCGTGATGGTGGTGACCCGCCGTGTGGACTGGTACCGCTCCGCGGTACCGGCCGAAACACCCGCTGGACCAACCAACAAACCTGCATCCAACATGCCGCCAACCTCCGTGGGCATGGGGCGCGCAGCCTGGCAATAGCTTGCAGTTCGGCGTGCAATGCCCTGCGCTGTTGTACGGCATTCGCTCGTGTCTGGTATGTTGGCGCACATGCGCGTTGCCATTTTGCCGGACAGCTTCCATGAGGTGAACGGCGTGGCGCACACCGCACGCAACTTCACCGCGTATGCCGGCCGGCACGCACTTCCGCTCCTCTGTATTCGTGCCGGCTCACGTTCCGGACCGGCCCTCACGGAGGGCAGCGTCACCTCACTGGAACTGCCGCGGAGCCGGATCAGCATCACCCTCGAAAAAGATCTCCGGTTCGATCCGCTCTTTGCCCGCCACGGCCGGGCCATTGAGCAGGCTCTGAAAGACTTTCGTCCCGATGTGGTCCACGTCACCGGGCCCAGTGAACTGGGTATCGCCGGTGCGTACTTCGCATGGCGGCTGGGCATTCCCTTGGCCGCAAGCTGGCATACCAACGTGCATGAATACGCGGCGCGCCGGATGGCCTGGCTGGATCGCGCGGTGAGCGGAACCGGCCGCTACATTGAAAGCGGAGCCTTGGCGGCCACTTCACGCTTCTATCGGCTGGCGCGCGTGCTCTTTGCGCCAAATCAGGAATTATGCAGCATGCTGGAGCGGCGCACCGGGCGGCCGTGCCACCTGATGCAGCGCGGTGTGGACACTGCCCTGTTCCATCCGGCACGGCGGCATCGCGAGCGTGAGAAGACAATTCTGTTGGGTTATGTGGGACGGCTGTCCGTGGAAAAGAACGTTGCTCTGCTGCCTGCCATCCAGCGCGCGTTGCGGGCAAAAGGTATGGCAGATACGCGCTTTCGGATCATCGGCCATGGTGGTGAAGAGGCGATGCTCCGCCGTGAGCTGCCCGGCGCGGAGTTCCCTGGAGTGCTGCGGGGCGAAGCTCTTGCCCAGGCCTTTGCCGGAATGGATTTGTTCATCTTCCCTTCAGAAACAGACACCTTCGGTAACGTCGTTCTGGAAGCGCTGAGCAGTGGTGTGCCCGCCGTTGTCACGCGCGGTGGTGGCCCCAAGTTCATTGTGAGAAATGGCGAGACAGGTACTGTCACAGATCCAGCAGAATTTACTCAGACAATTGCCGCGCTGGTGAGCGATCCGGCAACGTTGGAACGCATGAGCATGGCGGCGCGAGCCTATGCAATGACCTGTTCGTGGGATGCTGTTTTCGATCGCGTTTATCAGGCGTACCGCTCTGCGTTGCATCCAATCGAGCAATGAGCAGGGCTACCGAGACTGAGGCCGCGATCGCCGCGATCTGGCTGCGGCAAATCCCCCAAACACGCGAGCGCCTGATGCTGCTGACAGACGCGGCCGAGCAGCTCTCGCAGACCGGAACGATCAACCCTGAGCTGCGTGCGGAATCCATCTCCATCGCTCATAAACTCGCTGGATCGCTCGGCATGTTTGGCTTCCATAGCAGCAGTGAACATGCCCGGCTTGTGCAGCAGGACCTAGAGTCTGCTGGCGTGCCAGACGCCGGGCAGTTGTGCCAGCACGTCAAAGCTTTGCGGTCATCACTCCAAAAACCGTTAAGCGCAGTATGAAGTGTGCTGGCGATGTTTCGCCGCTTCCGGGTAGCAAGTGAGACTTTTGCGTGATTGCCCTGAGCCGTGGTGAGCAGGTACGCTGCCGTCGTATGTTTCTCACAAGAAGTTTTCCATCAGCGGCATGGCTTGTTTTCTCCATGTCATTCGCCATGAGCGCAGATGCTGCGGCTGTCACCGAGGCGAAACCCGCCAAACCGCCACGTGTGCACAGCATTACCTTGGGGCCGGTGAAGCGTGTGCCCTTTGTGGCCGCGGACGTGGCAAAAGAGGACAAGGAGGACAAAGCCGGCACCGCGCGAGTGCGTGCCCTGTTTGTGGATACCCGCCAGAAAGAATGGACAATCGGTGAAATCCATGAAGTCACGGAGCGCACCTTTGCCGTGCAGCGGGTGCTGCATGTGAACGACACTCTGCCGGAGGAGAAGGGACAGCGCTGGGTTTGGCAGCCCGGGCCATGGATCCTGGTGGACCGTGTCACGGGGCATGTCTCGGCATTGCACATGCCGGACTTTGACGCGGGTGTCAGTGAGGTGACGTGGTATCGCGACTATGCCGCCTACTGCGGCGTGCACACGACGGCAAAGTCGGGCGGGTTGTCGGCCGTGGTCTGGCAAATCGGCGCAAGGAAGGCGGCCGTGAACCGGATCATCTCGAAATGGCCTCAGGAGGAGCGTGTCCGCCCAGTTTGCGCGCCGGCAAAGTGGCAGCGCGAGCCCATGCGCGTGACCCTGCAACCCACGGGTGGCTCTGCCATGGTTCTAGATGTAGTGGGCACATCCACGGCCATGGTTGAAGAAGGTGAGAACGAAGACGAGTAGGTGTGATTACCCGAGATGTATGTCGCGGAATCTTCGACGATCATTCATCAATGCTGAATGATTAGAAAGAAATGGCCGGAGCATTGCTGCACCGGCCCGTAAAACATCATGACGACAACTTAGCGGCGATATCCACGATCCCAGTGATCACGGCCATAGTACCCGCGATATGCGTATGGTCCGGGAGCATAGTAATGGCCATAAGGGCGGTAATAGCCGTAGCCTGGACCATACACCGGGTAAGGTGGTGCATAGTACCCGCCGTAATAGGGCTGATAATATCCGCCATAATAAGGACTGCCCACGCTCACACCAAAGGAGAAGCGGCTCTGCGCTTCAGCCTTGTGTGGTGCGGTAAACAGCAGCGCACCCGCAAGGGCTGCGCCCGTCATCCACTTCGTAATTGTCTTCGTCATGCTCATGGTTTCCTCCCGTGGTGTTACTTCCACGTTGCATAGAAGTAGACACAGGGGAGATCGCAATGTTGCGCAGAAAGAAAAACGAGAAAATCACCGCCAGATTCTTTCAAAATTGCTTTCGGCCAGCTTACAAAGCACGTTGCGCATCCTCAATCGCGGCAGCTACCCGGAATAACTTGCTCTCCTGAAAATGACCGGCAAGCACCTGCACACCGATGGGCAACCCTTCAGAGCTTTCCCCGCAAGGGATAGAGACGCCGCAGATACCGGCCAGCGAGGCCGCCACCGTATAAACGTCGGCGAGGTACATACTGATGGGATCGCCGCTCTTCTCACCCAGCTTCCAGGCAGGGGTTGGGGTCATGGGCGTGACAATGGCGTCGACCTCGGTAAAAGCGCTCAGGAAGTCGCGCGCAATCAGTGTGCGCAGCTGCTGCGCCTTCTTGTAGTACGCGTCATAGTAACCGGTCGAAAGCGCATAAGTACCCAGGAGAATGCGGCGTTTCACCTCTGGGCCGAAACCCTGCTCCCGGCTTTCCCGGAAGAGTGAACTGAGGGTCTTCGCATCCGCGGCGCGATGCCCATAACGCACGCCGTCGAAGCGCGACAGATTGGAACTGGCCTCCGCCGTCGCCAGTACATAGTAGGTGGGGATGGCGTATTGCGTGTGCGGCAAATGAATGGGGTGGACGGTACAGCCGACTCCTTTCAGCGCGGCGATGGCCCGCTCCACGGCGGCTCGCACCTCCGGATCCAGACCCTCGGCAAAATATTCCGCTGGAACACCAATCCGTGCGCCGCTCACCGGCTGCCGGCAAGCGGCGGCGTAATCCTCCACTGGAGCGTCGCTGCTGGTGGCATCCATGGCGTCCGGCCCAGCCAGTACGCCAAGCATGGTGGCGGCGTCGCCCACGGTATGGGCAAAGGGGCCCACACGATCCAGCGAACTGGCAAAGGCAATCAGCCCGTAACGGGAAACGCGGCCGTAGGTGGGCAGCACGCCCACCACGCCGCAAAAAGCCGCCGGCTGCCGGATCGAACCACCTGTGTCCGTCCCCAGAGACGCCGTGCAGAAATCAGCCGCCACCGCCGCGGCCGAGCCGCCGGACGATCCACCCGGCACGCGGTCAAGCGCGCGTGGATTGCGCACCGGACCGTAAGCCGAGTTTTCATTCGAAGAGCCCATTGCGAACTCATCGCAGTTGAGTTTGCCCAGCACCACCGCGCCCGCTGCCTCCAGCCGTGCCACGGCGGTTGCGGTATAAGGCGGATGGTAGCCCTTCAGGATGGCCGAGCCGGCCGTGGCAGGCAGGCCCGCCACTGTAAGGACGTCCTTAACACCGACCGGCACGCCCGCGAGCGGCGGCAGATCGCGGCCGGACTTCGCCATAACGTCGATCTGCGCGGCCTGGTTCAGTGCACGCTCCTCGGCAACGTGTAAAAAGCTGTTGATCTGTCGACCAGCTTGATCATCCTGGCGGATGCGGCGCAGGTACTCCTCCGTCAATGCGACAGCAGTCGTGGAGCCTTCAGCGATCTGCTTGCGGATGCTTGCGATGGTGCGCACGTGTCTGGTCCTTTTTCTTTGCGAATGTCTCTGGCGAGACTGGCTGGAGGAGCGGATTGACTCAGGGATGCATAGACGCATTGAAGCGAAGGATCAACGTTCGATCACCTTCGGCACTTTGAAGAATCGTCCGTCGGTTTCGGGTGCCTCTTGCAGCACGGCACTCCGGTCAACGGAGGCGCGTACCTGATCCGTCCGCAAATCCTGGCCGGCATCGGCAGGCTGTTGCTGCAGAAGTTGGCCCACCTGCGCCATCGCCGGGATGCCAGTGGTGTCCAGCAGATTCAGCGCCGCCACATGCTGCAGGATGGCGTTCAGATCGCGCTGCATGCCGGGGATTTCCTCGGGCGAGAGCTCCAGGCTGGCCAGGGCGGCCACATGACGCACATCTTCCAGCGTGACCGCGCCCGTGGCGCTATGCACCTCGGTTGGCGGGGCCGCGTTGGGGTCGGACGGCTCGAAAGGGGTTATGGCTTCGGAGCTAACCGAGGGGCTGCTCTGGGTTGCGCTGGTTTCGTTCATCTGGGCCTGACTGCGGCGGCACGCAGACCCTGATTCCGGCCCGGTGGCAGCAGGAAAAGTATATCGGTCAGCGGAATGCCGCTCACCTGCTGCAGGTCGCCGCGCAATTGCGGTGTCATGGAACGGAGTTGTTGCAGCCACTCCGGCCCGGTGACTTCAGCGGTGGCAACACCATTTTCAAATGCGGTGATTGTTGAGTGCGAAGCAATGGCGTGCCCTGCAACGACGGGCCAGGCCGTGGCGAGCCGGTCCAGCGGCGTGAGCCTGTCCAGCGACGACTTGAGGCTCTGCCGGAGAATATCGCGCAATGCCTGCATCCGGCCAGCTTAGCGCATTTCGTGCTGCTAGCTGACTGAACGCGATGCCTGGTCCACCGGGGCCATTTGCGGCAGGGCCTCCGGAGCCACTTCCCTGATCACGTGGATCATGCGCCGTGTGAACATCTCCGTGCTGAATTTCCTCGCGTGCGCGATCGCATTGTCAGGCAGGAAACGGCCCGGGCTTTGCTCAAACCGAAGAATGGAAATGGCGAGGGACTCGGCCGTCTGTGGGCTGAAGTAGAGCCCGGTAGGTGCCCGTTTGATCTCATCCACGGTTTGCTGATCCCGCGGCGCATACAGAATTTGCGGATCTTCCGCGCGAACCGTTTCGAGCGAGCCGCCAAAGCCGAAGGCCAGCACGGGCCGGCCGCAGGCCTGCACCTCCACCGGCACCAGGCCAAAATCCTCGTCGGCGGCGAACAGCAGGGCCCGGCAACGCGAGTACTCATCCCAGAGCTCTTCGTCCGGAAGATGGCCGAGAAATGTTGTATAAGGGCCCGCAAGTTTGCGCAGACGAACCTCTTCCGGCCCGGTCCCGGCAATGCGAAGCTTTCTGCCAAGGCGCTCGCAGGCCTCGATCATGATTTCGGTTTTTTTGTAGCTCACCAGAGATCCGGCACACAAATAGTGGTCACCTGGATCGTTCTGCCTGGCCATTTCCAACTGCACGGGAGGGTAGACCACCGCTGCCTCGCGTCCATAGAGCCGCTTGATCCGGTCGGCCACATAATAGGAATTTGCCAGGAACACATTTACCTGCGCAGCCGCGGCTAGATCGAAACGCCGCACGCGCGGCGCGATCATGGTGAAAAGCTTTCTGCCGGGCTGCTTCATTGCCCGGCATCGCTGCCGGTAGTCGTCATACAACAAGCGCATGGGCGAGTGGCAGTAGCAAATGTGGATTGCGTCCTTACGAATCCGTGCGCCCTTGACCAGGCTTGCGTCGGACGAGATTACCAGATCGTAGTCCCGAAGATCGAGCGAGCGGGCTGCCAAAGGATACAGCGGCAGCAGGTAGTCATGCACGCGAGCCGCCCCGGGCATCTTTTGCACAATGGAGGTACGAATTTTTCGCTCCTTCACCGACTCAGGCACTGCCTGCTCCGAGCAGAACATGGCATACAAATCCGCCTGCGGAAACAATGATGCCAGGCACTCGGCCACGCGCTCGCCGCCGCCGCGAGTCAGAAACCAGTGGTGAAGAATCGCAACGCGCATCTGTCAAGCGTGTCCAGGAACTTCGAGTTTGGATCGGTGGAGAAGGAAAGTAAATCGAAGTTGTACAAACAACGCTTGGCGTCTTGCTGTGAGTAACGTCTGGTAACGTTTTCAGACTAGCCAGCCGGTATCGCTTCCGCAATGACTTTGTCGACAAGCGGCGATAACTTTTGTGGGATCGAACGATGGATGAATGGGATTACTTCAGGATGAATTTATCAATGGTTTGTGGTGATCTGGAAACCAGTTTCCGTAAGGTGGAAAAGTTCACTGCGGATGCAATCAGCTTCGCGGCATTCTTCCCTAGGAAAGCAAGGTAGAATGTTCAATCTTCCTTGCGGTAGAGCAGATTGCGAATTGCCGCGCGGCGTGCCTCGTTGGCCTCGGCCATGGATCGCCGTTCATCCAAATCGAGACGTTGACCACTCGCGCTGCCTGCATTCTGATCTGTGCTGCATTCCAGGCAGCGGTTTGCATATCCGGGCTTGCCAGGCCGCAGCTCGAATTCTTCACCGCAGGCCACGCACGTTTTGATTGGATACGTCGGCAAAGTTCATCCCCTGGAGCGCGGCATCCCACTCGCTCGCTGTCATCTTAACCAATCGCATTACCGCCGGCATGAGTTTTGCCCAGCTGCGCTGGAATACTTGCGCCGTTGCACGGTATGGCGCGAAACGGACTCAGGCCAACAGCCGCAGCTCCTGGCTATTGCTGTGCCTGCTGCATCTGCTGAATGTGCTTCGCGCTCAGGCTTGCCGCGGGCGGTGGCGCCGGCAGTCGTTGCGCTTTTTCCACCAGCATCGACCAGTCTTCGGGCACGGGCAGTTCCTGGTCGGGCAGCGGTGATCCCTCGCTGGGGCTGACCCGCACCGCAACCGTCAGATCCGTGTTGGCGCGGCCACGGAAGATGCCGTGTGTCGGCGGAACGTCGGAATAGTCGCGTCCAATAGCGGTGCGGATATGGCGATCACCTGCGATGAGCCAGTTCGTCGGGTCAAAGCCGACCCAGCCGATTTGCGGGATCAGTGCCTCAATCCAGGCGTGCGTCGCCGAACTCACGCTGCGGTCCTTGTCCTTTGTGTTGTGGTGCAGATAGCCGCTCACGTACCGGCACGGAATACGCAGCCGCGAGCGCACCAGCGCCAGCATCACATGCGCAAAATCCTGGCAAACGCCCGTCCGCTGTTCCAGCGCAACGTCGATAAGAGAATCCGCCTCCGTGGACTTGGGCACGTAATCGAAGTGACGGTAGAGGCGCTCGTTCAAGTCGTGCAGCACCATGAGCGGATCGTCACGGCGGCGCACCTCCAACTCGTCGGCCAGCCGGTTCAGCAGCGGCGTGGGGGTGGTGAACTCGCTAGGAAAGAGGAACTCCCAATAGTCGTCATCGCGGACCATGCCGTCCAGCTCTGCCCAGGCGTCCGGCGCGAGAAACGACGGAACCGGCAGCACATCCTCCATCTCCACCAGGCTCTCGGCAACAATCACAAGTTGCTCATGCTGGCCGGGAATATCAAAATGGTGCACATGGTTCTGCAGGTGGTCGCGATAGCTGAACACTCGGCAGCGCGGTGAGACGGAAAGTTGAAAGGCGAGGCAGCGCTGGTACTCATCGGAGCGCGGGTGCATGCGCGTCTCCATGATGCTTTCGCTCACATCGTTCGAGTAGGTGAATTTGGTCAAATGCCGAACGGTGTAATACATCATTTCACCTTAAAACATCTTGAGGTCTGACTGCCTGCCCAGATAGCTTTGCCTAAGGAAGCAGGACACCCGGAAATGCTCCGCGTGCCCCCGCAGCTGCCCCAATCGCAAACAGCAGTAACGTACACCAGAGAAAGAACACGATCGCAAAGATGGTTTCAGCGGCCATTGCCCAGCCACGAAGAAGCTCCACACGCAGCCGGCCAGATCGGCAACAAAAGCGGTGGCGGCGGCATGCCCTGTAAGCGGCAGCAACACACCCGCCGGCCGCAGAAATCGCCAGACGCTCGCACCCGTGTACAGCATCGCCACGATCATCACTGCGGAAACGAGATGCAGTGCCGGGACCACCCAGCGCCTTCTTTGTGTCGAGACGTCGGGTGCGCCGGCAGTCATCCCGCCAATGCCGCCTGGATGCTGTAATCCACATAAAGCTCGTAAATGGCGCGGTGAATCTCCGAGCAGTGCCGCTGAATGTTGTGTAAATAATTCACCACTCCGCCGCTCAGGATCTCGTCCACGCTGGAGTAGCTGAGGGTGGCCCGCAGCCGGCCAGAGACGCGGCTCAGCTTATCGGAACGCGATCCGCCACTGACGCGCTCCACAGCCTCCAGCGCGTGCTGCATCGCTTCCACGGCAAAGCGGAGGGAATGGGGAAAGTCGGCGTCCAAAATGAGGAACTCCAAAATCCATTCCGGCGTCAAATCCGCGGTGTAGACCTTGCAGTATGCTTCAAAGGCCGTCGCGGAGCGCAGCAGGCCCATCCACTCCAGGTACTCGTTACCATCGCGGATATGTTCGTGCTGCCGCCAAAGTTCGTCCTGGTAGGCTTCCAGCAGCATGGCCGTGGCCGTCACGCGCTCCATGTAGCGGCCCACCTGAATGAACTGCCAGCCTTCGCCGTGGCTCATGGTGGAGTCGGTGACGCCCTGAAACTGGTGGACAGCTTCCATCACCTGGGCCAGGAACTCGGTAGGCGCTTCATGATCCTGCAGAAGCGCCTCGGCATGCATGTCGCTCTGCATTTCCGGCCGCGTGACCTGCAGGTATAGGCTGTTCAGCCGTTGCCACATCTCGGTGGATACCTGCTCGCGCACATGCCGCGCATTTTCCCGTGCCGCCACAATGCAGCCCAGCACGCTGGCCCGGTTGGCGGGGCCAAAGGTCAGCTGCCGCGCCAGGGCGAAAACGTCGCCCTCCCACTTCACATCCGCCGGTGAGCCCAGTGACTGCAGCACACGCTGCCAGCGCCGGTCCGCGCTGCCGGCGGACTCGTCGAGCATCAGGTTCAGGTTTACATCCAGCAGCCTCGTGGTGTGCTCCGCGCGCTCCAGATAGCGGCTCATCCAGTACAGGCTGTCGGCAACGCGGGATAGCATGGGATAGCTCCTGACTCAACCTTCCGGTGGCAACCGTTTGAGCGTTGCCGTGAGCTTACGTTCAAGTGCGGGAAGATCGCGTTGCACGATCTTCCAGAGGACGTCGTAATCCAGTGAATCGTACCCGTGCCGGATCCGATTGCCGAGGCCGCGAATCCCTGGCCAGTCTGGCCCAGGGCAAAGCTCCTCAACCTCTTGTCCAAGCCGGATTGCTGCCTCGGACACAAATTAAAAGCTGGCGCTCCACCTCGGATCTTGGAAAATCATCACTACGCAACTGCTCTGCTGTCAGGCAATTCGCGCAGTAACGCTCAATTCTCTGAGCTACTTCCAACATGTCTTCAAATAGCTGCCCCGGTTCTTTAAAAGGCAAGGACAGCCTCACGCAAAGCCCGATTTCTAATCCGTTCTTTCATGAAGGCCTCGCGAGACATATCCACATCCGTTCCCAAAATCGCGCTCAGGTCCTGCTCCGTTCCAAACAGCAGCGACCATGTCATCTCAATCTGCGGCTCAAAATCGACAATGATGTCCACATCCGAATCGTCCGTCGCCTCGTCCCGCGCCACGGAGCCAAACAACCGCAGGTGGGCAACGCCTTTGGCTTTCAACTCGGCCTCGTGCTCTCGCAAAATTGTTAGTGCGCGGTCGCGGGTCATCGTGGTGATTTGATGATGCCACAGGCTCTGGCTCCGCCAAGTCCTCAACTTGCAGACAGAACGAGCCGGGGCGAACGGCTTTTCGCCGTGCCGTCTTTGGTTCAGGCATCACTCGGTAGAGTTTTCCGCATCAGGAAGCTTTTCCCCCCGGCTCGGGCGCGTAAGATGCCTGTAGCGTTTTTCGCGCAGGCGTGCACCTTCCGCCTCGCCTTTTCGATCCCAGATTCGCACTGAAAGGAACACCAACCAACATGTGGAAACCGAATGCACCCGGCACCGGCAGCCCGACTCCCAGCACCCCCGAACCGATCCGCCCGAGTTCGCCGGCCGCTTCGCCCAGCAGCAGCTTCGAGACACCGTCAACCCGCACCGCCACACCCGCGGCGCCGGCAGCAACCGGTGAGCAGGCCACCATCGGCAAGAGCCTGATGATCAAGGGCGAGGTCACCGGTTCCGAGTCGCTCTACATTGACGGCCGGATCGAAGGCACCATCAACCTTCCCGGCAATCGCGTGACCGTGGGTCGCAACGGCCAGGTTGCCGCCAACATCTCCGCGCGCGAAATCGTGGTGCTCGGCAAAGTCCGCGGCAACTGCCAGGCCTCCGATCGCGTGGACATCCGCAGCGAAGGTTCGCTCACCGGTGACGTCACCGCGGCACGCATTTCCATTGAGGACGGTGCCTTCTTCAAGGGCGGCATCGACATCCGCAAGCCCGGCGCGGAAGGCGGCAAGCCTGCCGTTGGCGGTCAGCAGTCCACGCTTGAGCCGGTTGCTGTCGAGTCGGTTTCGTAGAGTCTCCTGATTTCTTGATGAAGAGAACCCCTCCCCCGAGGGGTTCTCTTGTCAGAGGTGCTGTCGGAGAAGCGATTTTCTACATGCTTATTGCACAGTCGAGTTCCTTGGCGAGGGTCGAGCAGCAGACGGACGATACCGGTCACGACGGCATCAATGTCATTCTGAGCGGCACGGCGCTTTTGATACTCCTCGCTTTCGGACTGTTCCTATATTTCCTAGGTAGGGCAGTAGCCAGACGGCTCCGCAAACCTACATCTGGCCAGAAGTAGCTTGGGGTTTAATTGCCGTCTCAAATGCATTTCATCTCCTTCTTCAGTTGAGAAATGCATCTCAACGGCTTGGAGAGATCACAGTGTTCCGTGCAGCCATTGCGACATTCGTCTTTTGCTTCGTGTTGCCAGTATGCGGAGCGCAATCCTCCGACTCGATTGCCAAGCCTCAAAATCAGCCTGAAGCAGCATCCGTCACTAAGCCCACGGAACTCGTTGCACCGGCCGTCGACCAACTCTCAAAAGCCGTGAGCCAAACACACCTGGAACGGTGGAACCGCAGCGTGCGCGATGATACTGACAGCAATCTCCGCTCGATTGAACGCGACCTGCAAAACACCTTGCCGCCGCTGCTGCAAACCGCGGACGCGGCACCCAGTTCGATCGCCGCATCCTTGCCGGTGTTGCGAAATCTGAACGCGCTGGTTGCCGTTCTGGTGCGCGTTGCCAACATAGCTCGCGGGACGGCTCCAGCGAATGAGGCTCAATCGCTGAACAACTCACTCGACGTGTTGGAGGGCGCGCGCCGTAGCCTGGACGACCAGTTGCAGCAACTCGCCACCGCGCAGGAAAAGCAAATTGCCGACCTGCAAAGCAAAGTGAAAAATCAGGAGGCCAGCCTGGCAGCGGCGCAGACGGCGACGCCTGCTGCTTCAACAACGCCGGCAAAAGCAAAAAAGAGCAAGAAGAGCACCAAAGCTCAGTAAAGGTATTTCCCCAAATCATCCTTTGAGCGTGGAGATTCAGGTTAGCTGCGCTTTGGTCGTTTTCGAGCCCTAAGCCGCTTCGGCAGCTGGCTCCTCAGCCTGCGCAACCTGGCGCACGAGCGGCCTGGACGCGGTCACAATTCCCACTGCAACAAGAATCACCGTCATCGCCACCCATTGCGAACCGTGCAGCGACTCCCCCAAAAAGAGCGCGCTCAGGATCACGGCAACGATCGGGTTCACATAGGCGTAGGTGGCCACCTTGGCCACAGGCACATTGTGCAGCAGGTACGTGTAAGCGGAGTAGCCCACCAGCGAGCCGAAGACCGTAAGCCACAGCAGCGCCGCCAGAACACCGCGGTTCCAGTGCGCCGTGTGCCATCCGCCCGCCGCGCTGCCGATGTAGATGTTGACCGCGCCGGCCATGGTCATTTGCCAGGCTGAACCGAGCATGGGGTCCACCGTGGAAGGCAGGCGCCCGGCAATCAGCGTGCCGATCACCCAACTGGCAATGCCGAAGCACAGAATGATTGTTCCAACAACAAGTGCATGATCCGCAGCCGTGCCGGTCCCCACACCATGCAGCACCAGTCCGGTGCGCAACACGGGTGCCAGCAGCAATCCAAGGCCGCCCACACCCAGCAGTGTGCCCAGCCAGCCAGCTCGACTGAGCGGCGCGCCACCAGGAATAAAGCTTTCCGCAAGCGCAATCAGCATGGGCACGCTTGCCGTGAGCAGCGCGGCATAGCCCGCGGTCACATAACGTTCCGCCCAGCCCAGCAGCACGTTGTTGCCGGTGAGCAGAAACAGGCCAAGCACCAAAAGCCGCAAAGCCTCCCGCCCGGAGATGCGCACCGAGCCGCCGCGTCCCAGCTTCCATGCGAGCAGGATGAGGCCGGCCGCAAGATACCGAAAGCCGGAAACAAACGCCGGCGTGAGAAAGCGCACACCATAGCGAATGCCGACAAACGTCGATCCCCAGAAGATGTACACGCAGAGAAAGGCGACAGGGACGCGCCAG
>CAXTPQ010000001.1:148453-199259 GCA_964246215.1 uncultured Terriglobus sp.
AAACGTCGATCCCCAGAAGATGTACACGCAGAGAAAGGCGACAGGGACGCGCCAGGCGCGGGTTTTTTGCAAGGATGGCATGGGACTACTTCAGGGTAGCAATAGTGGAGAAAGCGGGAGTATGCTCCTGCTGAGGTGGATATGCGCCCAAGCGTGAGCGTCGTGTTGCTGGCCTGCTCTGCTGGGCTATGCGGGTGTGCGCAGCACGACATGTTCACCCCGGAATACGTAAAGGTCTCCTCCGGCGTCATGGCGGGACAACTTATAAAGCGTGTACCGCCGCAACATGCTTGCGAATACGAAGCAGGCTCAGTCATCACCGCAGTTCTTATTGATCCCACAGGCAGGGTGGCTGAAGTAAGTAAAATTCTTGGGCCTGAGAAGAAGTTCGAGGCGTTTGCCGACGCGATCCGGCAGTGGGAATACCGGCCGTATCTGGTAGATGGCGTGGCCACGCCCGTGCACACAATAATCACGATGAGTATCAGCTGCGGCACGTAGAAAAGTTTTGGGCACTCGGGGCGATAGCCCAAGCGGCTAACTCGACGAAGGCTCATGCATTCAACCACACATAGGACAGGAGCTAAAATACGCTTTCGCGTCTCCATTGCCCTGCTTTACCATCGCCAGTGATGGACTTCCTGAACAAGCGCCGCTTTGATGGCAATAAGGCCGAGGGCAAGCGTGAGAGCGATGCCGAGCGGCTGATCAGCGCGCAGGTGCGTGGCCGTGAGGACGAGGAGTTTGAACTCAAGCTCCGCCCCGTGCGGCTGGGCGAATTTATCGGTCAGTCCAAAGCCAAAGAGCAGCTGGCCATCGCGCTTGAGGCCGCCAAGAGCCGGGGTGAGGCGCTGGATCATGTGCTGCTCTTCGGTCCGCCGGGGCTGGGAAAGACGACGCTGGCCACCATCATTGCCAATGAACTTGGCGTCGGTTTTCAGCAGACCAGCGGGCCAGCGCTGCAGATTCAGGGTGACCTCACCGCGATCCTGACCAACGTGCGCGAGCGGCAGGTGCTCTTCCTCGACGAGATTCACCGCCTGCAGCCGGTGCTGGAAGAGAAGTTGTACACGGCGCTGGAGGACTACAAACTCGACATCATCATCGGCCAGGGACCGGCGGCGCGCACGCATGTGATGGAAATCCGGCCATTCACCTTTGTGGCCGCAACGACGCGCCCCGGCCTGCTGAGTTCGCCGCTGCGGTCGCGCTTCGGCATCCTGTTGCGGCTGGAGTTTTACACAGACGACGAGCTTCGCTTTATCGTGGAGCGCTCGGCGGAGGTGCTCGGCGTCGGCATCGACCAGGACGGCGCGGCGGAGATCGCCATGCGTTCCCGAGGGACACCGCGCATCGCGAACCGGCTGCTGCGACGTGTGCGCGATTACGCCCAGGTGCGCGCGGGCGGACGCATTGACCGCGCCACCGCGCAGGCCGCGCTCAATCTGCTGGAAGTGGACGCGCACGGCTTTGATGAACTCGACCGCCGGCTGCTGCGCACCATCATTGAAAAGTATGACGGCGGCCCCGTCGGCCTGAACACGCTGGCCGCCGCGCTAAGCGAAGAAGAGGACGCGCTGGAGGAAGTCTACGAGCCCTTCCTGATGCAGATCGGCTTCCTGAACCGCACGCCGCGCGGCCGCGTCGCAACCCGGCTGGCGTATGAGCACCTCCACCTGCCCATGCCGGTACGCCGCCCTCAGGGGATTGACGACCGGCCTACGCTGTTTTAACGTGGCCGGGAATGTTCCGGTTCACTTTCGCCTTTAGCATTGTCCTGCTGTGCAGTGTGGCACGGCTCCATGCCCAGTCCTCCGCTGACCCGCTGCGTGCAGCGCTGCTGGCCGCCACGCAAAAGGCTGCGCTGGAAAGCGAGGGATCCCCACCCTTTCACCTCGAAGCGAAATACGAGACCTTCGACTACACCGGCCAGCCGCTCGGCTCCGGCACGCTGACAGAGGAGTTCCTGCGGCCCGGCCTGCACAAGCTCACCGTGCACGAGGGTGGCAGCGCCGATGTGTACGCGCCGGAGGACCAGGCGAGGATCGGTGATCCGGTGCCGGCCAGCACCGGCAACTTCATGGAGCGGCTGCTTGTGGAGATGCTGCTGCATCCCGGTCCCACATCCGAAGACATTCAGACTGCGCCGTTGAAGGAGAAGAACCAGAAGCTCGGAGATGTTTCACTGCGATGTATCACGGTGCAGCTTTCCGGCAAGTCGCCGCGCGGCACCATGCGCACGCCACAGGTCTATTGCTTGTCCCCGGATGCGCCCATCCTGCGCATTGCGGTGCAGCGGTATGGCATGGAGGTGCTCTACAACCGCATCGGCAACTTTGCCGGCCACACTGTCGCGCAAGACATCACGGTACGGCAGGGCGCGAAAGTGCGGGGCAGGTTGCAGGTGACAAAGCTGGCCGGAGCGCCAACCTTAAAAGAAGCAGACTTTGAGGCCGAATCCGCTGTGTTGCCAACCGTCGATCGATTAAGCGGCGGTACCAAGCTTCAAGGCACCGTTGCGACCGGGCAGATGATCTCCAAGGTGGCACCAATTTACCCATCAGACGCCAAAGCAAAACATATCAGCGGACAAGTCCTCTTACATGCAATCATCAGCAAAGAAGGTACGATCGAAGACCTTGAGGTGATTTCCGCACCTGCAGAGGACCTGGCCGAAGCCGCAGTGGATGCGGTCAGCCAATGGCGCTATAAGCCTTACACGCTTGATGGAAAGCCGACGGAAGTCGATACGACAGTGACGGTGAACTTCAGCTTCGGTCGCTGAGTGCAGCTATTTAGGGCATCTCTCCGGCAGAAAGCACCTGCTTAGCCGTCCGAATTCCGCTGCGCATGGCCCCGTGCACAGTGCCCCAATGTCCGGTCGTGTCGGTGTGTTCGCCGGCGAAGAAGAGCGTGTTCTCCACCGGTTCGCTCATCTTCGCGGAGGCGTCCGCGGCACCTACCGGCACCCAGGAATAGGAACCGCGGAAGAGCGGGTCGTGCGTCCAGTCGTGGCGATGATGGCTTGCCAACTGGTTCAGCACGGCTTCTCGCGGGAGGCCGAAGATGTGCGCCAGTTCCGCGCAGGCCAGGTGCGCGATGGCATGGTCGTTCAGCGAGGCGAAGAGTTCTGCCGTAGGGCCGCCCCTCCAAGCGATGATCACTGGATCAAGCGTGGGAAAGGGCGTCCAGAACACACCAAAACGCGGCTTGGTGTGCTCGGCTTCGCGATCGCTGCCGATCAGGAAAGACATGCGCGCCAACGCCTCGGCTTCTGGATGATCGAGCGATGCCCACCATCGCTCGCGGAAGCGCAATGTCATGCGGCAAACCTCACCCATGCGCATGCGGGCGGCATGCTGCAGCACCGTGCCGGGTTCCGGTTTAAAGACGACACTGCCGCTCTGCAGAACACCGAGCGGCAGGGTGATGACGGCAGCCTCGGCCGTCACACGTTCGCCGTCCACCAGCACGGCCGTCACCGTTCCCGCGGACCACTCCAATCCGCAGACATGGGCGCGCATGCGGAAGATGACTCCGGCTTGACGGGCGCGTCCGGCCAGCCGCTCCGGCAGCTGGGCATAGCCGCCGTCTACGTGTAAAACGGCATCGCCGCCGATCTCCTCCTCGGCTGCCTGCTGCAGGGAAAGCGCACGCACGGAGGCCTCTTGGGTATCCGCCGCGTTGAAGCCTTCCACGTAACCCGTGGCATTGCCGCGCAGTTCCGGCGCAACATCCTCCTGTTCGAGCCAGCCGGCAAAGCTCAGGTCCTGCTCCGGATGTGCATCACTCCATTGCCACATCTGCTCGATGACGGCGAAAGGGCTGGACTCATCGGCAGTGTCGTCCCCACCGCCGGCTTTGGGGTCGTTCACAATAAGTGCTCCGCCGGCATGGAAGTGCACCACCGTGCCGCTGCGTTCGGTGATGGCAAGTCCAAGTTCGTGAATGGCGTCGAGCAACTCCGGCGGCCGGCCATGTACAAACTCGGCACCTAGCTCGATGGCGCAGCCGCCTGCCTGTACGGTGCGGACACGTCCGCCCACCTGATCTCCGGCTTCAAGAACGGTGACCTGAAGGCCCGCTTCCGCCAGCGCCCGAGCCGCTGTGAGCCCTGCAATACCCGCACCGATGACCAGCACCGAACGCACGCCGATCATTGCGCACCTGCGGGCACAGGCTCTTGCTTCAGCAGCTCACTAAGCATTGCAAGTGCCTCATCGCGTGTGTGAACAAGGCCCTCCAGTTGCGCATCTTCAATGGAGTGCAGCAGCTGCTTGAACTGCGGACCGGGCTTGAGTCCCTGCGCGATCAGGTCACGGCCGGTGAGCAGCGGCGGCGGACTGTGGTCCTCCTCCGGCACGGCATAGAAGTGCTGCCTCGCGTAGTCATACATGCCCAGCAGGTTGTGGCTGCTGGTGCAGTCCAGCCAGTGCAGTTGCAGGTGCTCCGGAAAGTCATGCAGGCGGAAGAAGCGGCGTAGTGTGCTCTGCTTCATGTTTTTCACATCGCCGAAACGCATGTGATTGGCCACGAGCGAGACGATCTGGTCGATCTCCTCATTAGAAAAGCGCAGCCGGTTCAGCAGGGCGCGGGTCATGGTCGCGCCCACCTCGGCGTGGCCGTTAAAGCGGATGCGCGGCTTCTCGTCGCCGGGCATCGGCGGCCTGTAACAGGGCGGCTTGCCCACATCGTGCAGCAGCGCACCCCAGGCCAGCGTGGGCGCAACACCCGCTTCCAGCTTGCTGAGCAGCAGCAGCGTGTGCACCCACACATCGCCTTCCGGGTGCCATTCGGGCGGCTGCTCCACGCCCTTCGTGCGATCGATTTCAGGCAGCACATGCGCTAGCAAGCCGCTCTCGTCCAGCAGCTCAAAGGCGGCCTTGGCATGGCCCTCGGTCAGCATCCTGGTCAATTCTTCGCGGACACGTTCGTTGCTGACTTGAGAGACCGTCGCGGCCTGCCGCTGAATGGCCTGCATGGTCTCCGGCTCAATGGCAAAGCCGAAACGCGCGGCAAAGCGGACAGCACGCAGCATGCGTAGCTTATCCTCCGCGAAGCGCCGCTCCGGCTCGCCGATCGCGCGGATCAGCCCAGCCTCCAGATCGCGCTGGCCGCCCACAACATCCAGCACTTTGCTGTGAAGGCTTGCTTCCGTCAGGCCTACCGGGTCCAGCATCATGCCGTTCACGGTGAAGTCGCGGCGCAGCACATCCTGCCCGGCGGAGCCGGAGTAGGTGACCTGCTCCGGCCGGCGGCCATCCAGGTACGCACCATCATCGCGAAAGGTGGCGACCTCCGTCCGGATTTCGCAACCCGCCGGCTCGTGGGCCGTGCAGACGATGACCACGCCGAAGTGCGCGCCCACGGCGAAGGTTCGCGGAAAGTGCAGCAGCACCTTTTCCGGCCGGGCAGAGGTGGCCACATCATAATCTTTCGGCGCGATGCCGAGCAGGAGGTCGCGCACGCAACCGCCGGCGAAGTAGGCCTGATACCCGCTTTCACGAAGGTTCTCCACCACGTGCAGAGCAGCCTGAAACTCTGAGGAACGGACAGCTGCGTCAATGTTCTGCGCCATGCCTGTTGGATGCGCGGACCGTAGAATCGAAGCGTGCCCACCGGCCTGATCCTCGGCATTGAAAGCTCCTGCGATGAGACCGCTGCCGCCATAGTGCGGGGCGGGCGCGAGGTGCTGTCCAACATCGTGAGCTCGCAGATTGCCATGCATGCGCTGTATGGCGGCGTGGTGCCGGAGCTTGCTTCGCGCGAGCATCTCCGCAATATCGTGCCGGTCGTGCGCGAGGCGATGCGTGCCGCGGAGGTAGGCTACGCCGATCTGGACGCGGTCGCCGTCACCTCCGGGCCGGGTTTGGCGGGTGCGCTGCTGGTGGGTGTGTCTTTCGCCAAGGCGCTGAGCTTTGGGTTGGGCAAGCCGCTTGTCGCGGTGAACCATCTCGAAGGGCATATTCATGCGGTGCTGATGCAATCCGAAGAAGTGTCTGGCTCGCAGGGCATAGACAACTCTGATCCCATGTCTCAGATGCGAGACATGGGGCACCCATCTTCCTCAGAGAAAGAACGCATGCTGGCGCTGGTGGTGAGTGGCGGGCACACGCATCTATACCTGGCGCACCTGGATCCACACACCGGCTGGCGCTATCGCAACGTTGGCCGCACTGTGGACGATGCCGCCGGCGAGGCCTACGACAAAGCCGCCAAGCTGCTGGGCCTGCCCTACCCCGGCGGCCCATGGATGGACCGGCTTGCCAGCTTCGGCGACCCGCATGCCGTGCCGTTCCGCTTTGCGGACATCAATCGCGGCACGCCGGATGAAACGAGCTTCGACTTTTCCTTTAGCGGCATCAAGACGGCCGTCCTGCGCTATGTGGAGACACACGCCATGCAGCCGGCAAACGAAGAGCGGCGGCGAGCCTTTGCCGCTCTGAACGCACCCACCACGGAGCACGCCCAAGCCTTGTGCGACAAGCAGACGCTCGACTTGATCGCCAGCTTTCAGCAGGCCGTTGTTAGCAATCTGGTGAAGCAGACCATGCGGGCCGCGCATCACCACGGCGCACGCAGCGTCGTCGTCTCCGGCGGCGTCGCCGCGAACGGGGCACTGCGGGCCGCCTTCTCCGCAGCCGCCACACAGAACGGTACAGACGTGCGCTTCCCCGCTCCGGCGCTCTCCACCGACAATGCGGCCATGATCGCCGCGGCGGCGTGGCCCCGCTTGCTGCACAGGGAGTTCGCCGGAGCAGGGCTGAATGCCACGCCGCAGTTGCGGTTGGGGTAGTGCGCCGCATTCGGCTCCATAGAGCGCATCCGCTAGAATCAGACTGCGACTGCGGCGGCAGAGTACTCGGGCCAGCACGCAAGTCACCGCAAGGACGCCCGGCTCCCGGATGGCCATCGAACTTTTCAACACCCTGGGCAGCCGCGTGGAAACGCTGACGCCGTCACACGGCGGCACGCTGCGCATGTACTGCTGCGGGCCCACGGTCTACGACTACGGCCACATCGGCAACTTCCGCACCTTTCTCCATGTGGACGTGCTGCGCCGCTACGCCCGCTTGCAGGGCATGCAGCTGAAACATGTGATGAACATCACGGACGTGGATGACAAGATTATCCGCAACGCCAACACAGCCGGCATGCCCATCGCGGAGTACACAGCCAAGTATGAACGTGCCTTTCTGGAGGACATGGACGCGCTCGGCGTGGAACGCCCGGAAATCCTGGCGCGTGCCACCGAAAACATCCCCGAGATGGTCGCCATGGTCGAAAAGCTTGCCGGGGAAGACATCGCCTACCGCGCCGACGACGGCTCCTGGTACTTTCGCATTCATCGCTTTCCGGACTATGGCAAGCTGAGCGGCAAAGACCTGGAAGGCATCGAAGACGGTGCCCGCGTTGACGTCGACGAGTACGAGAAGGATTCTGCGCGCGACTTTGCCCTTTGGAAAGCCTGCAAGGCCGGTGAGGCAAGCTGGGAGACGCCGCTGGGTTGCGGCCGCCCCGGCTGGCACATCGAGTGCTCGGCCATGGCGCTGAAGCACCTTGGAGCGAATTTCGATCTGCACGCCGGTGGTGAAGACCTGATGTTCCCGCACCACGAGAATGAGATTGCGCAGTCGGAGGCAGCCTCGCACCAGCCCTTCGCGCGCCACTGGTTCCATGTGCGCTTCCTGTTGGTAGAAGGCCGCAAGATGTCAAAGTCCGAGGGAAATTTCTTTACCCTTCGCGATCTCTTGCTGAAGGGCTATCGCGCGTCGGCGATCCGGTTCCTGCTGCTGAGTGTGCCTTACCGGCACCAGATGAACTTCACTTTTGATGGCCTGGTGGAAAGTTCCCATGCCATCGAGCGCCTGCGTACTTTTGCACGACGGCTGGAGACGGCCAAAGCGGAAAACTTCAATGAATCGCAAGATGGGGAGTTGGCCAGGCTCATCGCCGAGCGCACCGGAGCTTTTCATGTCGGCATGAGCAATGACCTGAACACGGCGGAGGCCCGCGCGGCCGTCTTCGATGTGGTGCGTGCGGCCAATGTGGCGCTGGATGCGCAGAAGTTCAGCCGCGACAACCTGGAAAAAACACAGGCATTGCTGCAGGACTTCGACGCGGTATTTGCAGTGCTGACCGACAACGATGCCTCCACCACGCAGTCAGCGGTCGCATGGGCGGAAGCCGAGGGCCGCGCCGGCGAGGTTGCGCCCGAACTGCGCCAGGCCATGAGCCTGAGCGATGCCGAAGTCGACGCTCTGATCGCCGAGCGCAATGAGGCACGGCGACGCAAGAACTTCGCGCGAGGCGACGCCATCCGGACTGAGCTTGCCGAAAAAGGCGTCTTGCTGGAGGACACAAAAGCCGGCGTAACCTGGAAGCGTAAATAGCCGCCCTGCAAGACGATCTGTGAAAGGAATCTGCTCATGCTTTGCCGCTTCCTCGCAGCTTTTCTCCTCCTCAACGTGTTTGGGATGGCCGGTGCGCAGACCGCACCGGTACCCGAGGGCTATATCTCGCCATCGCGCCCCGTTCCCGTTGGCCACGCGCCAGGCATGCAGAGCAGGCTTGTGCGGGAAGGCAGTGGCGAACACGTGTACGCCATCATCTTCGCCACCGGGGACGACCCGATCAGTGGCCTCACCGACTTCGCGGTTGCCCACAAGATCACCGACGCCCACTTTACCGCCATCGGCGCGGTGCAGGGCGGCCTACTGGCGTGGTTCGATCTGGCGAAGAAGGCCTACAAGCCCCTGCCTGTGACGGAGCAAAGCGAAGTCATTGCCATGACCGGCGACATTGCCGCCTTTCAAGGCAAGCCGATCGTCCACGCGCACACGCTGCTCAGCCATGCGGACGGCGGTACCATGGGCGGCCACACTTTTGAGCTGCGGGTCAATCCCACGCTGGAAGTTTTTCTGACCGCTGATGACACGCCGCTGGCCAAGCGCGAGGACATCTCCGGCTTGAAGCTGATCGATCCGACCCATTAGGCCAACGCGGTAGGCCTTAACACATTCCCCATTTGGAACTTCCTCAGAACCAGGGTGTATCCCACTCTGGTTCCTGCAAGCGGAATGCCGATTCGGAATCGGCATTCCGCTCCCTATACTTCAGGCAGGCCGGAACGAAACACGGCAGCAGGAGAGACCATTTCCATGACCAATACCGTGAGCGTCGACGAGTTTCAGGCATTGGAGCAGCGCGTTCTGCGCACCGTGGAACTCATCCGCAAGGAGCGCGAATTGCGCAACTCGGCCGAGCAGGAAATCACCGCGCTGAAAGAGCTGCTGGACCACGCCTCCAACGAAAACTCCACAATGACCGTGGAATTGGCCGCGTTGAAGCAGGAACGCGAGCAAGTCAAGAACCGCGTGGATGCCATGCTGAAGCAGATGGACGATCTGCTTTAGCTTCCTCCAGCCACTCGGCTCCCGCAACACATATTTCTGCACGCCTCTCAACGGAAGGAGAACTGAATTGCATGCGTGAACAACCAACCATTACCGCCGACTCCGCCGCTTCCGTTGAGATTTACGATCAGGTGTATCGTCTGCGCGGCGTCGACCCGGAACACATTACCCGGCTGGGCGCGATGGTGGACGGCAAGATGCGAGCCGTATCCGCACACGGTGCCACGGTCGATTCACTGCGTGTCGCTGTACTGGCCGCGCTCAATATCGCGGACGAGCTTGCCGAGTTGCGGGAACGGCATCGCGACCTGCTGCAGTCGCTGGATCGCACGGAGACGCGCACCCGCAGCCGGGCATCGTCGCTCTCCGACCTGTTGGACGGCGCACTGGAAGAGGATTACCGCATCGCGGTCTAACGGCACCGCCCTTAGCTGCTCATCTCAAGGCTTAGAATCGAACAGTTATGAGTGAACGCACCATCGCCTTTCTTTTTCCCGGACAGGGGTCGCAGTATGTCGGCATGGGCCGTGAACTGCACGATCAGTTCCCCGTTGCGAAAGCCGTCTTTGAGGAAGCCGATGCAACCCTGGGTTACTCGCTCAGCGGTCTGTGCTTCAACGGCCCAGAAGACCAGCTCAAGCAGACGGAGTTTACCCAGCCGGCCATCCTGACCATGTCCGTCGCCGTGGCGCGGGTGCTTGCGGAAAAGGGTGTGACGCCGGCGGTGCTTGCAGGGCATTCCCTGGGAGAGTATTCGGCGCACGTGATCGCGGGAACGATCAGCTTTGCGGAAGCCGTTGCCGCCGTGCGCTGCCGTGGCCAATACATGCAGGAGGCCGTGCCCGCCGGCCAGGGAACCATGGCGGCGATTCTGGGCCTTTCACCGGAGCGCATCAACGACCTCTGCCAGCAAGCCTCGGACGAAACGGACAGCGACGTTGCTCCGGCAAACCTGAATTCGCCCGACCAGACCGTGATCTCCGGCGCGACCCCAGGTGTAGAGCGCGCAGTGGAGCTTTGCAAAGAAGCCGGTGCGAAGCGAGCGATCCCCCTGCCGGTTTCCGCGCCCTTCCACTGCCGCATGATGACGCCCGCCTCGGAACGGCTGGCGCACGATCTGGAGCGCGCTGTCTTTTTGGATCCTACGATCCCAGTGGCCAGCAACGCGGACGCACGGCTGATCACACGCCGCTCCGACGCACGCGATTGCCTGATCCGGCAGGTCACCGGTCCGGTGCGCTGGACTGATTGCATTGCCCTGCTTCGCGAAAACGCCGGTGCGGACACATTCATTGAGGCCGGCCCGGGCCGCGTGCTAACCGGGCTGCTAAGGCAGATTGACCGCACCCTGACCGGCCTGAACGTGGAGGACGCCGCCAGCCTGGAAAAGACGCTGGCAGCGCTGCAATCGCCGCTGACGCCGCAAACAACGGCGGAAGCGAACTGACCTTGGCTTTGGACACAGTGGCTCTGGAACAGATTAAGGCCACACCTCCGCTGCTCTCCGTGCGCGATCTCAGCATCGCTTTCACCGGCCGCGATGGGAAGCGGAGCGCACCCGCTGTCGACTCGATTTCCTTTGATCTCCAAGCCGGCGAGACGCTTGGCCTTGTGGGTGAGTCCGGCTCCGGCAAGTCCGCAACCTCGCTGGCGATCCTTCGCCTGCTCGCGCCGAATGCCATGGTCAGCGGGCAGATTCACTTCCGCGGCAAGGACCTGCTCACATTGCCTGAGCAGGCGATGCGCAGCCATCGCGGCCGCGAGATTGCCATGGTTTTTCAGGAGCCGATGACGGCGTTGAACCCCGTCATGTCCGTCGGGGAGCAGATCGCTGAGGCGGTGCGCGCCCATCATCCGCGGCTCACCGGGCCGGAGGTCCGGCAACGCGTCCTCACTTCGCTGGAAGAAGTCGCGCTGCCCGACCCCGCTCAGCGATACCGCGACTATCCGCACCAGTTCTCCGGTGGCCAGCGGCAACGCATCCTGATTGCCATGGCCCTGGTGAACAAGCCCGCGCTGTTGATCGCGGACGAACCCACCACCGCGCTCGATGTCACGGTGCAGGCGCAGATACTGGCCTTGCTGCGTCGATTGCGCGAGCAGCACGGGCTGGCGATGCTCTTCATCTCGCATGACCTGGCCGTGACCGCGCAGGTGGCCGACAGAACGGCCGTCATGCAGCACGGACGCATTCTCGAGCAGGCGTCCACGGCGGAAGTCTTCCGGCGCCCGCAACATGCCTATACACGGCAGCTGCTGGCAGCCGCCCCGACGATGCATACCGACCGCTCGCAGCCACTGGCGACCTTGAGATGAGTCCTGCGGCACACATAAAGCCTGAGACTCCTGCAGCAATATGCGTCAAGGTCCAAAAACATCCATACGGTGCCGGACCTGCACCGCTGGCGTAGCATGGGCAGAGCACTTTCCTGTACATGCGCGCACTGATTCTTTCCGACATCCACGGCAACCTGGAAGCGCTGATGGCCGTGCTGGGTGCGGCACCCGCGCATGACGAGGTTTGGAACCTGGGCGATGTGGTCGGGTATGGCGGCAGTCCCAACGAAGTTGTCGACTGCATGCGTCTGCTGGCCGATAGCAGTGTCCGCGGGAACCATGACAAGGTGTGCAGCGGGCTGGTTCCGGCAGAAGCTTTCAATCCTGTTGCCAGGCAGGCGGTGCAGTGGACAGCGGCGGTGCTGACAGCGGATTCGGCGGAATGGCTGCGCCGCTTGCCGCAGGGTCCGCTGCCCTTGCCTGCTTATGCCAGCGCCATTGCCCATGGTTCGCCCACGCATGAGGACCAGTACGTTGTGAACATCCGCGATGCGTGGGAACCGCTGCAACGCGCCGGCGTGCGCACCACCTTTTTCGGCCACACCCATGTGCAGGGCGGCTTCCAGCTGCTGCAGCGGCAGTGGCTTGCGGTCAGGCCGCAGCACAACGGCTCACGCGGGCGCAGCCATTGGACGATGCCGCTGCTCCATAACGGCACACGTTACCTGCTCAACCCCGGCTCAGTGGGCCAGCCGCGGGATGGGGACTGGCGCGCGGCCTTTGCCGTGCTGGACACTGAGTCGCATGAAGTTCATTTCTATCGGGAGCCGTACGATCTGCATGTGGCGCAGGGCCGCATCCTGATGGCGGGCTTGCCGGAGCGGCTTGCGGAACGCCTGCGCGACGGCCGGTAGCGCCTACTATTGCAGGTCATCGCCGGGTGCTCCACCTTTGCGAAGCTAAGATGGGCTGAAGTCGCTTGGAAAATTCGTCATCCCACCCTAACCGCCAAAAGCGCGGTGAAGGTGGGGGCACCACACCTGTGGCGGCTCCTAGAGCGTTTCTTGCTTGAGTGTAATTGCGCTGATCTGCCGTGAAAACGATTGGGGTGGAAAAAGCAGGTTTCTCCACTTCGCTTCGCTTCGGTCGAAATGACAGAGCTTTACCTATGCGAGACATGCTCTAATTGTGCTGATCTGCCGTGAGAACGATTGGGTGGAAAAAAGCAGGTTTCTCCACTTCGCTTCGCTTCGGTCGAAACGACAAAGCTTTACCAACGCGAGACATGCTCTAAGTTTGGAAGTAGTCTGGCCGATGCTCGATGCGTGGTGACGCGCCGTCCAGGTAAACCGTCACCAGATCGAACCTGACCAGCGGTTGTGCCCGCTCGTTTCCAATCCATGGCAGGCCGTGCACATAGGCGCGCGCCATCCGCCGCAGAGCCTTCTGTTTGCCGCCATCCATGGCGTACTCCGCCGCGAAACGGTCCTCCGCCGTTCGCGTTTTGACCTCGACAAAGCACAGCGTGTCACTACCCCACGCGATCAGGTCCACCTCGCCGTCGTCGTGCGCGGACCGCCATCGCTGCGCCACCACAACATACCCCTGCCGGCGCAAAAAGAAGTAAGCCGCACGTTCGCCGTCTTCGCCCACCTGCTGCCGCCGGGCAGCCTTGTCCCCGCTCTGCCGCCTCCAGTGCAGCCGTGCCAGGCCGCGCAGCAGATGCTCCTGCGCCAGCAACACGGGATGCCTCAACGACGGAAGAGGAGCGGGCATGCAGCCGAGCATAGCGCAGCTACGGCATTCCGCGGAAGTTTCCGTGCTCCCCTGCATGCGTCCGGGCGGGAAGAAAATGGGGAGAGCAGCACGCTCCCGTTACCTCTACCATGGCAGAGTGTTCGTTATTGAGAACCACGTGAGGGCAGCAGATGCGGCAGTTCGGAGTTCTTAACGCGCCGGCACTCCTGCTGAGTGTGAGCCTTGCGCTCACGGCGGGGCTCCGCGCGGGAGCACAGACACCCGTGCCGCAATCCGGCGCAGCCGGCGTTCAGATCCAGTCCCAGGGCAGCAAGCGCGACCCCGATCCATCCGCGGAAAAAACGAAAACGTCACCTTCCGCAGACGATCTCAGCACCAGGCCTTCGCCCATCGCACAGCCTGTGGGTTCGGGCAGCACTACGCCGCCACAGAGTTTGCCGCCACTTGGCCGCAAGCGCATCGGCGTTGCCCTGGGCGGCGGCGGCGCTCTGGCGTTGAGCGAAATCGGTGTTCTGCGCTGGTTTGAAGAGAACCATATTCCCGTCGATGCCATTGCGGGCACCAGCATGGGTTCGCTTGTGGGTTCGCTGTACGCCACCGGCCACACGCCAAAGGAGATGGCCGCGCTGACCACAGACCAGGTCTTTGGCAGTGTCTTCCGGCTTGACCAGGACTTCAACCAGATCAATTTCCGCCGCCGCGAAGATGCCCGCTTTCTGCCCGGCGGCTTCAATCTAGGGCTCAAACGCGGTGTTTCTTTTCGCAATGGCGTCTTGCTGGATTACGGCCTAAATCAGTTCCTGAACGCACAGTTCCTTCCCTATGGAGCGGATTACAACTTCGATCAGCTGCCGATTCCATTCCGCTGCGTTGCGACGGACATCCTGGTCGGGCGTGAAGCCGTCTTCACCCGTGGCCCGCTGGCCGAAGCCGTGCGTGCGTCCATCTCGATCCCCGGCGTTTTCCCACCGCTGGAGGATGGCGGCCATATCTACGTAGATGGAGCGCTGACAGAAAATCTGCCGACCGATCTGGTCAAGCGCGAGATGCACGCCGATATAGTCCTGGCAGTTTCGCTGCCGCTCACACCACCGGACAAGGGAGATACCAATTCGCTGCTCGGCATTCTGCAGCGCAGCTTTTCGGTCGCGTCGTGGTCGAATGAAGTGCGTTCGCGTGGGCTGGCGGATGTGTTGATTGAGCCTATCGCGCCTGTGGGTGTAGGCGCGGCCGACTACGCCAAGTCCGTTCAGCTGGCCGATGCCGGCTACCAAGCGGCGGAGAAGGTGCGCGACAAGCTGCTGGCTTATCGGCTGAACGATGCCGACTGGGCCGAGTATGTCGCGCAGCATCGCAACCGCGTCCGCGGACCGGTCAGGAATGTGGCGTCGCTGACCGTGCTTGCCTCCAGCCAGTCCGCCGTAACTGGCGTGGAGCGCGCCGCACGCGACCTGCCAGGCAAACCGCTCAACCCGGAGCAGGTGGAAGCCGTCGAGAATGACGTCCGCAGCGACGGCCGCTATGACTCGGTGTACTTCCTCTCCCGCCCCGGCCAGCAACTCGACATGGGTGTGACCGGCCCAGCCAACGAGGGCCGCAAGGTGCCGGGACGCGAACTGCTGCATCCCGAGGAAAAACGCGGGCCGGGCGATGAGATCGCGGCGCGAACCTTTGGCGACGAGGCAAACTCACAAACCGCCGGCGCGAAGGGCGAGGCCATCAGCAATATACCGGTGAACAATACAGTCCCCGTGGGCAATCGCAATGCAGCCCCCGGCAAGCGGAAGGCGAAGACCGCCTATGAAACAGTGGCACCCTCCAGCCAGACCGCCATGGTTTCCAGCACGGTGACGCCGCCGGGGTACCAGCCACAACCGGGCGACGTAAACCTGAGCCTGCTCGTTCGCGACAAAACTTACGGGCCGCCTTTTCTGCTGCTGGGCGGCAACGTCATCGCGCAAACCGGCGGCACGTCACGCGCCACGGTCGACGCCGTCCTGACGCAGCAAGACCTGGGCGGCTACGGCTCGGAACTGCGCGCCCGCATTCGCTTCGGCTTTCTCACAGATCTGGAGCCGGAATACTACCGGCGGCTCACGCCCGGCGGCTTGTTCGTTGCACCGAGGCTTGATTTCTACCGGGCGCCGGTCTACATCTGGGCCAATCAGAAGCGCATTGCCGAGCGGCAGATTCTGAATGCGGGTGGCGGCATCGACGTGGGCTACACACTGTCACACCTTGCGGAGGTACGCGCAGGATGGCGGGAACTGACCACGCGCTGGCACACCCAAACCGGCGGCGATGGCCTGCCCGACTTCAACGACCGCGCCCAGCTTGGCCGCGTGCAGTACCGCTACAACGGCCAGGACCGCGCGCTGATTCCACGGCATGGCCTGCGCGCCGATGTGCAGTTCGGCTATCAGTACGGCAGCGCTCGAAGCGCCGATGCGCCACGATTCGAGACGGTCGCGGCGTACTTTCGTGACATCGGCCACGGCAACACGCTTTCGTTCTCCGGCGAGGGCGGCAGCTACTTCAACCGCAATGTCGCCGACCCCTACCGCTTTACGCTGGGCGGCCCGCTGCGGCTCTCGGCCAGCTCGTTTGAGGAGTACCGTGGGACGGACTACTTCCTGCTCCGGCCGGCATACTTTCGCCGTATCGCCACGCTGCCGGCACCGCTTGGCCAGTCGGCCTATGTGCTTGCAAGCTATGAGGCAGGGCAGATTCGCTCCCCCAACTCGGCCAACATCACGCGCCAGGATGTCTTCTTCGGCCTGGCCGCGGAAACGCCCTTCGGTGCCATTACCTTCGGCCCGTCCATCGGCACGGACGACCATCGCAAAATCGTTTTCACGCTCGGCAGGTTCTTCTAAAGTGAGCCTGGCCCACGAAGAAGTGAATGCCCCATCTTCACGGCGGCTCTTTGCCGTTAAGGTGGGATCTCACAGAACCCTTTGGGGATTGCCCGATTCCCACGCTCCCGGTGTCTAATGGTCAGCGACACTGAAATGCAAAGGACGACCCAAAGCCCATGAGTCTGATGGATGCACCTGCTTATGATGAACGCGCAGCGCAGCGCACCAAAGCTCTTCTGATTGGCGGGTTGGCGCTGTTCTTCCTGCTGATCGTTCTCACCTTTGCGGGCTTTATCACCGGCCATGGCTGGCTCTTTTCCAACCTGCCGGTGGAACACAAAGTGGACCGCTTTCTTTCCGCCATTGAGCAAAAGAATTTTCCGGCGGCGTATGCGATTTACACCAATGACAAGGATTGGCAGCAGCACGCGTCCGCGCACAAAGGCTACCCGTTGGACCGGTTCACCGAAGACTGGACGACCTACAGCCCGATCGGTCCCATTCGCTCGCACCATGTCGACAAATCCGTCACGGATGGCTCCGGCGTCTTCGGAACGACGGTGATTGTGGGCTCGACCATCAATGGCGGCAAGCGGCTGTTTATTCCGTACGAGCGATCCGACGGCACGTTGACCTACCCGGCACCACACGTCTTTGAATACTGACGGCATTCACTTCACCGCAGAGTAAATATGCCCGCGCGCGCATTCCTGCGCGGCTATGGGCAACACGTAAAGCAACTCGCATCCGGCGGCACGCGCTCTACTGCTGCTATGCCGAACGCTTTGCTTGACTTTGCCAATGACCCGGACCAGATGAGCCGCGAAGCCGAGTTGCGCGACTTTGTGGGTCCGAATGCCGAGAAGTTCCTTGCAGCCTATCGAAAGATGCGCCCCGGCCCGGACGGCAAGACACGCTTCCGCATCTTCGGCGAAGGCTTCTGCTGGCCGGCCTTCTTTCTCGGACCGATCTGGTTCTTTTACCGGAAAATGTGGGCAGTTGCCTGGGGCATTGTCGGACTCCTCGTGGTCACGAATGTGCTCGGGATTCTGGCACCCAGTCTGCCCATTCAGCGAATCGGCTTTCCGGTGGCGGTCATCATTGGTGGTTGGGCGTTTCGCCTGTATGTGACGCAGGCCGCCTCACGGCTGAACACAATGCGCACGGCAAACGGGGGAGTTCTGCGGCCGGAGACTGTGCGGCAGGCCGGCGGCGTGTCTGTCACCGCTGCGTGGGTCTCCGGCATCGTCTATGGGCTGGTTGTGCTGCTCGGAATCATTGGCCTTGTCTATGCGGCCCAACATGGCCAGCGTGTTTAACCGGACTGGCCGCGCCTGCAGGTAAACTGGAAGTTCCATGGTTTTGCCTTTTGTCCGCGAGATGGTTGCGGAGCTGGAACACACTGACCCGTTTGAGCGAGTGCGCCGTCACCTGAGCGGCGGACTGGGGCGTCGCCGTGTCTCCGGACTAACGGCGACCGCGCGCGCCATCTATCTGCCGTTGATGATCCGCGCGATGGATGCACCCGCGCTCATCCTGGTGAGCGACAACAAGGCCGCTGAGGCGCTGCAGCAGATGCTGAACGCCACCTGTGAGCTGACCGGCGCGCTGAAGTGCGAAGAAGTCCTGCGGCTGCCGGCGCATGATGTTCTGCCGTTTGAAAACCTGTCCCCCCATGCGGAAATCCAGGAGCAGCGGGCCGCCACGCTCTGGAAGATTTGCAGCGGACGGGTCCGCGTAGTGATTGCACCGCTTGAGTCGGCGTGCATGCGGCTCTTTGCCCGCGATTACTATGCGGCGCTGGCGCTGGAGCTCAAACGCGGCGAGGAGTACGACACGGAGATGCTGCTGGCCCACCTGCTGGAGGTGGGCTACACGCGCGTGGACGTGGTGGAGATGCCGGGCCAGGTCACCTTGCGCGGCGGCATCATGGATGTGTATTCGCCGGAGATGGACCGGCCGGTGCGGCTGGATTTTTTTGGCGATGAGATCGAATCGATGCGCAAATTTGATCCGGAGACGCAGCGCAGCAGCGCGCCCGTGGATGAGATCACGCTTCTGCCGCTCACCGAAACGCCGGTGACGGACAAGCTGCTGGGCGCGGTGCACGCGCGGCTGGTGCGCGGCGGTGCTGCCGGCGCGGAACTGGAGGGCGGCGAGGAGCCGCGGGAGTTGCAGAACTCCGTGGGGAACGTTTCGGTTTTTCCCGGTTGGGAGTTTTTCGCGCCCGTGGCGGGTGCGCACTCGACACTGCTGGACCTGATGGGACGCAAGACGCGCATCTTTGTGGAGGAGCCCGCCATGGTGAAGAACCAGGGTGAGCGGTGGTGGAACAAAATTGAGCAGCGGCATGACCGCAGTGGCATCGGCTCGCTGGTCAAGCCGGAGGACATCTATCTTTCGCCCTGGCACCTGGATGATTTGATCCGGCAGACGCCCGGCCTGGATCTGGACCAGCTTGGCGCGGTCGACATTCTGGATGTCGATAACTCGGCGATGAGTGAGATTGAGTTCGCCACGCGGCCGACGATGCGCTTCCATGGATCGATCCCGGCCATGGTGGAGCAGATCCGCTCGCTGATGAACAGTGATGCGCGTGTGCTGATTGCCGCGGCCAATCAGGGCGAAGTGGAGCGGCTGGCGACGCTGCTGCAGGAGTACGGCCTGCCCTACCGCATTGGGTCGCGTGTGCAGACGAGCAGCGGATCGGCAACCGTCTACGACGAGTCGAGTCATCTGCAGAGCAATCTGCGCACGCCCGTGATTTTGAAGCTGGCGATTGCGAGCGGCGTGCAGGTGCTGGATCTCGAGAAGGCGACGGCGCGGCAGTGGGTGCTCTTCGGCGCGCAGGACCTGAACGACGAGGCCGACGTGACGGCGCGGCCGGTGCAGCGGAAGTCGAAGACCGCCGCCTTCATCTCGGATTTCCGCGATCTGCAGGTTGGCGATTACGTGGTGCACGTGGAGCATGGCATTGCCAAGTACATGGGCCTGCGGTCGATGGAGCAGGAAGGTTCGCCGCTGGAGCTCATGATCCTGGAGTTTGCCGAGCAGGCTAAGCTTTACGTCCCGCTCACACGGCTTGACCTGATCCAGAAATATCGCTCGAGTGAAGGCGGCCCCGCGCCCGAACTGAACCGGATGGGCGGCCAGGCCTGGGCCAAGACCAAGGCCCGCGTGAAGAAGGCCATGGCGGACATGAGCGCGGAGCTGATCAAGCTCTACGCGCAGCGGCAGGCCGCGCAGGGCTACAGCTACACCGCCGACTCGCAGATGATGCGCGAGTTCGAGGATGCTTTCGATTTCAACGAAACCGACGACCAGCTCGCCGCCATTGCCGACATCAAGCGCGACATGGAATCGACCCTTCCCATGGATCGCCTGCTCTGCGGCGATGTGGGCTACGGCAAGACGGAAGTCGCCATGCGTGCCGCGTTCAAAGCCGTGCAGGACTCCAAGCAGGTGGCTGTGCTGACACCCACCACCGTGCTCAGCTTTCAGCACTTCCAGAGCTTCAAGAAACGCTATGCACGCTTCCCAGTTAACGTCGAAATGCTCTCCCGCTTCCGCACCGCCAAAGAACAGAAGAAAATTCTGGAGGACACGGCCGCGGGCAAGGTCGACATCCTGATCGGCACGCATCGGCTCATCAGCAAGGACGTTGCCTTTCAGGATCTGGGCCTGTTGGTGATCGATGAAGAGCAGCGCTTCGGCGTGCGCCACAAGGAGCAGCTGAAGCAGATGCGCGCGCACATCGACGTGCTCTCGATGTCGGCCACACCCATTCCGCGCACCTTGCACATGAGCCTGGTGGGCCTGCGCGACATGAGCGTGATCGAAACGCCGCCCAAGGACCGCATGGCGATCCAGACGATCGTTGCCAAATTTGACGAGAAGCTGCTGCGCACTGCCATTGAGCTGGAGCTGGAGCGCGGCGGGCAGAGCTACTTTGTGCACAACCGCGTGGAGACGATTTACGAGTTGGCGTCGAAGATTCGCGAGCTGGTGCCACAGGCACGTGTGATTACGGCGCATGGACAGATGGGTGAGGGCGAACTGGAGCGCGTGATGCTCGCCTTCATGAATCACGAGTACGACGTCCTGTGCGCGACGAGCATCATCGAGAACGGTCTGGATATTTCAAAGGCCAATACGATCATCATCAATCGCGCCGACCGTCATGGGCTTTCGGAGCTGTATCAGCTGCGCGGCCGAGTGGGCCGCAGCGATCGCCGCGCCTATGCGTACCTGCTGATTCCGCCAGAAAATGAACTGACCGAAGTCGCGCGGCGGCGGCTGGCGGCGCTGAAGGAGTTTAGTGACCTGGGTGCGGGCTTCAAGATTGCGGCGCTGGACCTGGAACTGCGCGGTGCAGGCAACATGCTCGGCGGCGAGCAGAGCGGCCACATCGAGGCAATCGGCTTTGAGCTCTACACGAGCATGCTGCAGGAGGCGGTGAGCAAGATCAAGGGCGAAGCGCAGGAGGAGCGGCCGGCCGTGCAGCTGAACCTTGGTGTGTCGCTGCGCATCGACGCGAATTACATTGCCGAAGAAAACCAGCGGCTGCGTATGTACAAACGCATCGCCGGTGCCGCTGATACAGGCACCCTGGCCGACGTGCGTGCCGAAATGATCGACCGCTACGGCGAATTGCCGGAGGCCGTGGTGAACCTGCTCGCCGCCGGGGAAATCCGTCTCGCCGCGGAGCGCATGCACATCGCGCAGATTGACCGGAAGCGCGTGCAGTTGGAAGAGAACCGGCAAAAGGTCTTCCGCGACATGCTGCTCATTAGGTTCGATACAAAGGCCAAGATCGATCCGGGCATGCTCATGAAGCTGGTCAGCCGGAACACCAAGAAGGGCGCGCAGTTCACCCCGCAGGGCATCCTGCGCTGGCCTGTGGGCAGCGCGGATGCACATGATGTCCTAAACGAGGCGAAAGCACTGCTGGATCAACTTGATTTGGAGCCGGTGGCGGCATGATCTGGCAGCAAGCTGGAGCTGTAACATGCTTGCGCACATGATCTACATCGCAATCGCTTTGCTGCTGTTGCAGACCGTCGATCATCCAGTGGACTCAACAGCCAAGGATGTCAGCCCGCCCAAACTCACCACCAAGACCGACCAGAGTTGCTCAAGCTTAACTTTTCGTGTCACCTGGCCGCGCGTTTGCAGGCAGATGATCGTAAAAGATGACTTGCCCGCGTAAATCAAGTTGCAGCAACAAATCGAAGTCCAGGAAGTTGCGCGTCAGTACCGCACAACCATGCTTGACGCCTGTGAGAAAAATAAGAGCATCGTTCAGCGCTCTTCGTTGTTCATTCTTTCCATAGGCTTGCAACCGTGCCAGCAGTCCGGCGAGGATACCCGCTTCACGCCATATCTCCCGGTCCGGGTTCAAAATGCGTTGGGCCGGACGCATCTCGATAGAAGTTCCGACTTTGTCCACAACTTTTTGTGTGTCTGCATGGGTGGGACTCAACAAACCTGCAACGACCGAGAGCTCGGCTTCAGTCACGGTCGAATGCCAAAGACTGCCTGCCCGCAGCGCGACAGAAAGATGCTCCGGCTGCCTGCCCTGCAGAACGTCGATATACACCGTAGTGTCGAGAAGCAGTTTTGGCAGAGGAAGCTTCGCATTTTGCAAATAAGTCAGCTCGGAACGATTGCGTGCACGCAATTGTTTCAGGTGTTGCTCAGGCTTGAGTCGCCGAAGTGATTGTGCAAACGCCGGCTTAGAACTCAAGGTCCAGGTCCGTGCTCACCGTGCCACTTTGGGCCAGAAGCCACTCGGCGTAATCGTCAGCTGCAACGAGACTGGCGAGGGCAGCTTCCAGAAGCTTCGAGTCGGAGTGGATGCCCGTCTTCTGCTTTGCCTGTTCCACAAGCGCGGAAGGCATGCGCCCGCGAATGGTTAGGGTCCGGCCTCCGCTAAGCAGACCCTGCTCGGTGGCCATGAGCAGAGCATCGTCAAGCCGCTGATGGCTCCCGGAAGAAGCGGAGTTCGTTTTCCTGGATCTTTCCAATGCTGGATGCGCAACCGCTTGAGCCATCTCACAATCTCCAGACCAAAATGTAGCACGACTTTTTGTCTTTTGTGCTACGTTTCTACTGAAAACCGTATCGGGAAGGTTTCTGGCGAATACGGGGCAACAAGGCGGCGCGATGCAAATCTTTACGGCAAAGCTCGAAAAAGGCGATCGCAACCTGGGCTGGACGATAGCCCGCGTGCCGTTCGACCCTGCGGCAGAATGGCCACAGATGATCCGCTTGCGCGTGCGCGGCACGATCGACGGCTTTGCGTTCCGGACATCGCTCTTCCCATTTGCAGGCACATCGAATACTTATTACCTGCTGGTCAATCGTGCGATGCAGCAGTCCTCCGGGGCAAAACTGGGCCACATGCCGAGTTCACGCTCGAGCCCGACCTGGAGCCGCGTCCCGCCGACCTTCCCGGTGAACTGGATGCGCTGCTGGATGAGGCCGAAGGCCTGCGCGCCTGGTATGACTCGCTTAGCGAGTACACACGCCGTGAGATCGGCAAGTGGATCAACGGTGTGAAGGGCGGCGAGGCGCGTCTGCGCCGCGGCGAACAGATGGCCGAGCGCCTGCTGAGCACCATGGAGGCCGAAGTCGAGCTGCCGCCGCTCATCGCGCGAGCCTTGCAGCAGCGCCCGCGCGCGCACGAAGGATGGCAACGCATGACGGAGGTGCAGCGGCGGAACGAACTCTTCGCCATTTTCTACTACCGGACTCCAGAGTCCCAGCAGAAACGGATCGGCAAACTCTGCGATACCGCAGAAAAGCGTACTTAGTTTAGCTCGAACCATATGCACTATGACAGCGGCATATAACGGATACCAAAGGTTGCTGTCCTCCCAGTGACAGGTGCCGGTGAAGCTGCGTACGATAGCGCATCATGCTGCGCGGGCTACCGTTTCTGCTGCTGTTGCTGACCTTGCCTCTTTCACAAGCGCCCAGTATTGCCTCCCAGAGCGCTCCTGATACCGCACCTGTGCGGGGAACGGCAAGTGTGCCAGCGGCCAAGTCAGGCAGCAAACGCGTGACGGCACGCGGCCAGCGCAGAAGAGGCCGCGCAATGCGCAAAGCCGTCACCACGTGGCCCCAGGTGACTCACTTTGTGAAGGCGGAGTTCCCTCACGAACTCGACAAGGTTGAAGTCACCGCCAGCGTTGCTGTTGCCATGGTCGTCGACACAGCCGGCCATCCCACGGCATTGCACATCGTGAAGGCCGCCGAAGACCAGGAATTCAACGCGGAGGCTCTGCGTGCCGTGGGTCAATACCGTTTCAAGCCGGCACAGCGCGATCATCAAGCCGTGCCCGCCCCGTTTCGCGTCACGATCGAGTTCAGCAATCAGGACGTCGATGACAGGCAATAGATCTTGCCCGACGTTAGCAGACCATGCGTTTGCTTTCACATCGCTGCTCTATGCTTGTTTTATCTCTGGGCAGCTGCCGTTTCCAGGTGCTCCCGCATGGCGGCCAACTGTTCCCCCGAAAGATACTGCCCATCCAGAAACACCGCGGAAACGCTGCGGGTGTTGCGTATGTCTTCCAGCGGATTGCGGTCCAGCAGGATCAGATCGGCCAGCTTGCCCGCTTCCACCGTGCCCAAATCCTTTTCGCGATGAAGGAACGTTGCCGGGTTCAGTGTGGCCGTTTGGAGCGCCTGCAATGGCGTGAAACCGGCTGCGACAAAACGCTCCAGTTCGCGGTGCAGGCTCACGCCCGGAATCACGTCCACACCGGCCGGTGTGTCAGTGCCTGCCAGAAATGGCACGCCCGCCTGCTGCAACCGGTGCACAATGCCGAGCTCATGCTGCACAAAGCGCTCCCGCGTCGCGAGCGGGTCCGTATCGAGCGATGCCGCGATACTCTTCCGCATCGCGGGCCAAAGTGTGTCCACAGACGAACGTGGCGCAAAGCCGAGATCTGGGTCCTTGCGGTAGTCAATGCTGTCCACCAGCCATTGCCCGCGTTCCCAGAAAAGCGTGGGGCACTGCCACACCTTTGCC
Organism: uncultured Terriglobus sp.; assembly: GCA_964246215.1. Taxonomy (GTDB): domain Bacteria; phylum Acidobacteriota; class Terriglobia; order Terriglobales; family Acidobacteriaceae; genus Terriglobus. The sequence continues at coordinate 172,801 of CAXTPQ010000001.1, forward strand.
TTCGCAATCAGCGTAATGATGCGCTGCTCACGCGTGGGGTCGTAAGCAGCCAACAGTTTCGCGACGGATTTGGTTCCCTGCTTGTCACCGTAGCTGCCGTGCAGGTAAAGGTCCTCGTCTGGCGAACTGGCCTCAAAGATACCGATCAGGTGCTCAAAGCTGCGCTGGCCCGCGGCGATGGCTTCACTGGAACGGATGCTGTCCGGAACATGCCCTTCAAACTCAATGCCGCGGCGGTGCGCTTTCTCCACGATGGCGAAGTAGGCCTCACGCGGTACGCCAGACTGGACCTTGATGAAATCCACGCCGCTGTCACGAAGCTTGTCGACCGCGGCGCGTCCACTGGCTGGCGTGGTGATTGGAATGACCGCCTCGTACGTTGTTTCGGGCCCATCCAGCATCGGTCCGGCCACGACCATGCGTGGGCCCAGCAGCTTGTGCGATTGGATCTCACTCCGTGCCTGCAGCACCGGCTCCAGAGCGCTGCCCATGTCACGCACGCCGGTGATGCCGAATGCGGCAAACAGCGGCAGGGTCAGCTCACGGCCAGTACCGGCTGTCTTTCCAAAGAACACATGCGTGTGCATGTCCCACAGACCCGGTAGAAGAAAGCGGCCATGCGCATCCACCACCGTACCTGCAACGCGGGCCGGCGGCCGTGCACTCACGGAAGAAATGCGATTGCCTATGATGGCGACCGTGCTCTCTGGCTGCAGCGCGCCCGTCCGGACGTCGACCACGGTGGCGTGCGTGATCGTGATGGATTGCGCCTGCAGGCAGGGGGCACTCAGCACGGCCAACAAAGAGACGAAGACAGGCAAACGCATGACCCATGCTACCCGTCACGGCACACCCTTGCCGAAGTGCAGCTTGTGTGGTGGCAGTTGGGTGCCACCCATTCAATCTGCAAGCGTTAGCATAGAAGAACAATGCGGCGATTCGTTCTTGCGATTCTTTTGACATTCCCGTTCGCTCTCGCGGTGGACGCACCAGCGCAGCGCCTTGGCGCGGATGGCGCCGCGCAGACCTTCAGCGTCTTATCGGAACGCTACTTCTCCGACGTGTACTTTCGCTATGCGCCCACCATGGGCACGCAGGCCGGCTTTCACCAGTACGACACACAACTGGAGAACTACTCCGCCGCCGGCATCGCCCGGCAGACCGCAGCCCTGCACGAGACCTTCAAGAACATCGAAGCCATTCCCGCCGACGGCCTGGACCGCTCCGTCGCGGACGACCGCGAAATTCTGCTGAACAGCCTGCGCTCGCAGCTGCTTTCGCTTGAAACCATCCGCATGTGGGAGAAGAATCCCGACACGTACCAGAGCGGTGTCACCGGTTCTATCTTCACGCTCATGGAGCGGCCCTACGCTTCGGCCGACACGCGCCTGCGTGCGGTGGTCGAGCGCGAGCGGCTCATTCCGGCGATCTTTGCAGAGGCTCGCAAGAACCTGAAGAACCCGCCGAAAATCTACACGGAGATCGCCCTAGACCAGAATGACGGCCTTGTCAGTTTCTTTCAGACTGACGTGCCTTCCGCCTTTGCCGACGCGAAGGACGCGAAGACCAAGGCGGAATTTGTCGAGACGAATGCCGCCGTAATTACCGCGCTGAAGAGCTACGGCGAATGGATGCGCTCCGACCTGCTGCCGCGCTCCAACGGCAGCTTCGCCTTTGGCGCGGACACCTATCGCAAGAAGCTGCAGTATGACGAGATGGTGGACACACCGCTCGACAAACTGCTGGCGATCAATAGCGCGAACATGAAGCAGAACCAGGCCGACTTTGCCCGCATTGGAAAAGAACTGGACCCGAGCAAGACACCGCAGGAGGTGCTGGCGCAACTCGCGCGTATCCATCCCGCCCCGGACAAGCTGCTGGACACTTTCCGCGATAGCTTCTCCGCGGAGATCGCCTTCCTGCAACAGCACCACATCATTACGCTGCCCCGCGATGTGCGCCCGGTGCTGGAAGAAACACCGCCCTTTGAGCGCGCGACGACCCAGGCCAGCATGGACCCGCCCGGCCCCTTTGAGCGCAACAGCACCAAGGCCTACTTCAATGTCACGCTGCCGGACAAGAGCTGGGACGCCGCAAAGACGGAAGACTACATGGCCGCTTTCAATGTCGGCACCATCGTCTCCACTTCAGTGCATGAAGCCTACCCCGGCCACTACACGCAGTTCCTGTGGCAGGAGCGCTTCCCCTCCAAAGTGCGCAAGCTGGTCAACGCGGCGACTCAGGTAGAGGGCTGGGCTCACTATTGCGAACAGATGATGCTGGACGAAGGCTTTGTGCCGCCCGGAGCCGACGAGCGCACACAGAAGCTCATCCGGCTGGGACAATTGCAAGACGCTCTGCTGCGGAATGCCCGCTTCACCGTGGGCATCAAGATGCACACGGAAGGCTGGACACCAGCGCAGGCCGAAGACTACTTCGTGAAGGAAGGCTACCAGTCCGCGGCGGTGGCCCGGGTGGAGACCCGGCGCGGCTCAGCCGATGCAACCTATCTGTATTACACGCTGGGCAAACTGGAGATCCTGAAGCTGCGGGCGGATGTGCGCGCCAAACAGGGTGCCGCGTTCAACTTGCAGCGCTTTCATGACGATCTGATGCTGCAGGGGCCGGTGCCCTTGCGCGTCGTACGACGAAGCATGCTGGGCAATGACTCCCCTGTGCTATAGCATTCCACTGGTTGGGATGGCTAGGATTGCCAATATGCCTCCGCGCGCCAGCAACACTTCTGTATTGAGAGGCTTTTCTCGATCGTGACTCGAATCATACGCAAAGCTGTCTTCCCCGCCGCCGGCCTGGGCACCCGTTTCCTGCCGGCCACCAAGGCCACTCCCAAGGAGATGCTGCCGCTCGTCGATAAACCATTGATCCAGTACGGCGTGGAGGAGGCCGTGGCCGCTGGCTGCACGGAGATCATCATCGTCACCGGACGTGGTAAAAGCACGATGGAGGATCACTTCGACCGCTCCCCGGAGTTGGAAGCATCACTTTCCAGGCGCGGCAAACAGGCGCTGCTGGACTGTGCCGTCCAGATCAACCAGATGGCGAAGATCAGCTATGTGCGCCAGCCGGAAGCGCTGGGGCTGGGTCATGCGGTGCTCATGGCCAGGGAGTTTGTCGGCAACGAACCCTTTGCGGTCATCCTGCCGGACGACATTGTGGATGCCGAAGTACCCTGCATGAAGCAGATGGTTGCGGCCTTTGCGGAGACCGGCGCTTCCATCATCGGCAGCGAAGTCGTCGAGGGTGACGCTATCCAGAACTACGGCTGCCTCGACTGCACGCCTGTCCCTGGCAAGCCGCAGCTGTGCGATGTGCATGACATGGTCGAAAAGCCCAAACCGAGCGAAGCGCCCAGCCAGAACGCCATCATTGGCCGCTACATCCTGACACCGGCGATCTTCGAAAAGCTGGAGCAGCTCAAGCCGGGTGCCGGCGGAGAGTTGCAGTTGACCGACGGCATTAAAGCGCTGCTGCAGACGGAAAAGGTCTATGGCTTCACCTACGAAGGCAAGCGCCACGATGCCGGCGACAAGCTCGGCTTCCTGAAGGCGACTGTCGAGTTCGCGCTGAAGCGTGACGATCTTGGACCGAAATTTCGCGCATGGCTGAAGGATTTACCCTTATGAGTGAGCTTGCCGCCTGCGATCTGGAAGCCTGGGAGGGCGGCGAGCCTGTCCGGGTGGCGTGGCCTCTGCGCCATCGTGCATTCCGGGTGGCGAGGGCGTCGTTGCAACGGATCTTGATTCTTTTCTGTCTCACCGCGTTTGCCGCTATCGGGCTGCTGGCCATGGTGAAGGGGGACGCACATGCCCGCCGCAAGCATGCACTTGCCGCCAGCCTGCCGGCGTATGCGGTGGACCGGCTCTATGCGCATCAGGATGGCGACATCGCCCAGTACGGCCTGGCCCTCGCCAACGCCGAGCAGGCAGTTACCGCATTCAACGGAGCCGCCTATTCCGAAAGCGAAAAGAGTTTAGCGCAAATCCTCGAACTCCATCTGGACTACGCAAAGTATTGCCGCTGGCGGACGCAGAACGACAGCCGCTCCTCCATCCAGGAAACCTGGCGCTGGTGCACCGACGCTCACCAGACCTTTGAGAAGCTGAGCCAGGAACGCGTGCGCGAGATCGCTGCCGGCAAATAGTAACCGCTGAGCCTGCGCTGCACCGGCTTACATGGCTCGAAACCAGAGGAGTTCATTACCCGCGGTAATGACCGGCTCACCGGATGGCAGCAGGTCAAGCGCATGGCCCGCTCTCTCCGCGGAAACGTCGATGTGGCCCAGAATGGCTCCAGTGTTGCGATCGAGCTTGACCACCCATCCCCCACCCGAGCCGGGATCACGATCAAAGCTGCCCACGCTGGCCCAGATCACGTTGCCGGCCAGCGTGAGCGCATAAATGCGGCCCAGATTCACAATTTCTCCGGCATACTTCCCGGAAGGATCAAATTCTTCGATACGGCCGTTCTCGCGATCCGCGACGTATATCCTGCCGTTCTCATCGATTTGCAGAGCATGCGGCAGTTGGAACTCGCCCGGCGCACTGCCCCGACGCCCCCATTGGCTGATCTTCCGGCCCTGGCGCGTGTACTGAGTCACGCGAGCATTCACGTAGCCATCTGTAACGAAGACAGTTCCTTCCGGACCGAAGGCGATGTCCGTGGCTCCAGCGAACGGACCGGCTTTGCCTTCCGGTAAGCCAACGGAGATCGTCTGAAGCTTCTTACCGTCTTGGGAGTACTCGATGACCTTCGATGATCCGGCGTCCACCGTCCAAACGTTTCCGGCCGAGTCGAGCCGAATGGTGTGCGGGACCTTATAGTTGCCCTTGCCCCACGAACGCAGAAGTGTCCCTGCGGAGTTCAGCTTGAGCACCGGGTCCGCTTTGTCGCCGCGCTGCAGCTCATAAATTGAGCCATCGGCACTCACGGCGACACCGGAGACTGCTCCGGATTGCCAGCCCTCGGACGGCGGTTGCACTCGGAGATGCACACCGGTGAAGGGCAGTTCCGGAGATGCGGCGATGCGCGCGCGCAGTTCCGCATCACGTTTCGACGGAGCGCCGTTGCTTGTCTGCTGGCCAAAAGAACCGGCCTGCAGGGTCAGAACCAGGCATGGCAGGAACGTCGTACACCACTTCATACGATGAGTGTAGGTCACGGAATCTTCTGGCGTCCTGCGCTTCCGGCGTTGTAGACTTCGCTCCAGCATGAATCCAGTCAATCGTTTGTCTATGGTCAAACACGACCGCCTGTCGTCTCTGGACATCCTGCGCGGCATCACGGTCGCCGGCATGATCCTGGTCACCGATCCCGGAACGTACAGCGCCGTGTACCCGCAACTGCTGCATGCGGAATGGCGGGGTGCAACTGCGGCGGACATGATCTTTCCGTGCTTTCTGGTGATGGTGGGCGTCGCACTCACGTTGTCACTGGGCAGGCGCATGGCCGGGGGCGCGCCGCCTCGCCGGTTGTGGCTGCATGTAGTGCGCCGCAGTCTCATCGTCCTTGTGTTCGGACTCGTGGTGAACGGTTTTCCAGACTTCCACCTGCGCACGCTGCGGCTGCCCGGCGTTCTGCAGCGGATCGCCATCTGCTATCTGCTGGCGGGCAGCCTGTATCTGTCATTACGCCGCCGCTTCAATGACGAAGACGGACCAGACCGGATCAGGCGGCTCGTCATTCTGGCCACGACGGCCGGCGGCCTGCTCGTGCTGTACACCCTGTTGCTCCGCTTCGTGCCGGTCCCGGGATTTGGCGCGGGGCACTTGGACAGCTACGGCAGCCTCCCCACTTTTCTTGACCGCCAAATCTTCGGCATACCGCACCTGTGGACCTATGGAACGACGCCCGGCGTGGGTGTCACTTACGACCCGGAAGGCCTGCTCTCCACGATTCCGGCGCTGGCCGCCTCGCTGCTGGGCGTTTTTGCCGGCGAGCTTGTGCGAGGCACGGTTCTGCTGGTCAGTCGAATCCGTGCCGTCGCCGTTACGGCGGCTCTCCTGCTGACAATCGGTATCGGTCTGCAGCCGGTTCTGCCGTGGATCAAAAAAATTTACACGGCGAGCTTTGCCTGTTTCAGCACGGGCGTCGCGCTGGCCGCGTTCGCTCTGCTGCTTTACCTCATTGACCTGCGAGGCATCCGGCGCGGCTGGCTGCCGTTCCGGGTTTTCGGCAGCAACGCGATCCTTGCCTTCTTTGTCTCCGGCGCAATCACGGTGCTGCTCGACCGTATCCGCATCGGTTCCCTTTCCGCCCACCACTGGCTGCACCAGCACCTATTTGCCGGCTGGCTGAGTGCCCGCAACGGTTCGCTGGCCTACGCCATAGGCATTGTGATCTTCAATGTGCTGCTGCTGCTCCCGTTTTACCGGCGTGGCTGGTTTCTGCGCGTGTGAGCGCTGGCCGGCAACCCGCATGATCAACTAACCTTTTCTCACGCCGGCGGTCTATTGCAGTGAAGATCAGATCTTCTGACTCCGGGGTCAGCGCATGGGAACACAGCTATTTGGATTTGGTGGTACGGCAATCGGCGCGAATGGCGCGCTAGGGCCGGGGGTGGTCGCGGTAGAATCGCCGGGGATGGCGAAAGCGGCGGCAAGCCGGGCGGGACGTGCTGCGCTGACACCGGCGCAGATGGAAGCGCGCGCCAAACAACGCCTGGAGGATGACGAACTCATCCGGCAGGCGCAGCGCGGCCAGCGTGAGAGCTTTGACGTTTTGGTACGTCGTTACGATTCCGCCGTCATCCGGCTGGCGCTGCACCTGTTGGGCAATGAGCAGGATGCGCAGGACGTGCACCAGGAAGCCTTTCTGAAGGCGTACCGCCACCTGTCCAACTTCCGCTTTGAGTGTTCCTTCTATACCTGGCTGTACCGGATCGTGACGAACCTTTGCCTGGACGCGCTGCGCCGCCGCAAGAGCCGCCGCGAAGACCCATCCACCATCACCGATTCCAGCGGCGAGGTGATGGATCTGATGGCGAGCGTCTCCGACGACCGTTCCGGTGCCAATCCGGCGGCCGAACTTGAGCGCAAAATCCTGAATGGGCGTATCAACGAGGCTTTGGACAAGCTCACTCCACGCGAGCGCATGGTCTTTGAGCTGAAGCATTACCAGGGATTGAAGCTGCGCGCCATTGGTGAAATGCTGCAAACCACGGAAGAAACGGCGAAGAACACACTCTTCCGCGCAACCCGAAAGCTCCGGGCAAATTTGGCGGATGCTTAAGAAGGCTTAAGTAGTAGGTAGTAAATCAGTTCGTTGTAGGTAGTGGCAGGTGGAAAAGAAGTGAGCCGCCAGACGCTGTGAACACGTTAGATGTTTGCGAAATTCGCATCTCAAGGCTACCTACTACCTACTTACAACTACCTACTTAATCAAAGCGCACGACAGGCAAAGACCCAACGGCGCGGCAATACAGCATCACCCATTTCGAGAGAGCCAGTAAAGGTAACAAAAGCGATGAACTGCGAGCAGGCAATCCAACAAGTCGTGTTGCAAAGCTACGGTGAGCTCAGCCCGGAAGAAGAGTCCGCGCTGGAACTCCACATGCACGGATGTCCTGAATGTGAAGCGGAACGCGAGGCCATGGAGGCTTTTACGTCCGAGATGGCCGGCAAAGCCATGCCTGAAGTTTCCCCCAACCTGCTAGCCGCTAGCCGCATGCGGCTGGACGACGCCCTGGATGAAACTCCCCGGCTTGGACTTGCCGACCGTGTGCGCAACCTTTTCGGGGCCACGTGGCATTCCTTGCGCAACGCTCCCGCGCTGGCGGCGGTGCTGGTGGGCTCCGGATTTCTGGGCGGCAACCTGCTCAGTAGGCATCTCTCCCCGGCACCGGGCCACCTGCCACAGCCGGTTGTGTTGCAGACCAGCACCGCCGGCACCATCACAAACGTCAGCGGCGTCACACAGACACCGAACAGTGAGATCGTTCAGGTCCGGTATAGCCGCGTTGTGCCGGAAACCATGCAGGGTTCGCTGGATGACCCGCAGATCCGCCAGTTGCTGATGAACGCCGCGCAGCACGGGACCGACAACGCCGTGCGCGAACAGAGCGTGGGACTGCTGGCCAGCGAGTGCCGCGCCGGTCACCAGTGTGAGGGTGGCAGCCAGACCGCGATAGATGGACACGGCTTCCGCGATGCGTTGCTCGTCAGCCTGCGCTACGACAAGAGCCCGCAGGTCCGGCTGAAAGCGCTGGAAGGCCTGCAGCCTTTTGTCCGCGTGGATCAGCGTGTCCGTGATGCGGTGCTGGAAAGCCTGATGCGCGATTCCAGCGCAACGGTGCGCACCCGTGCCATCAGCCTGCTGGAGCCGGTGCACGCCGATTCCAGCGTGCGCCAGGTGCTGCACACCGTCAGCACGCAGGATGAAAATCCTTTCATTCGTACAGCCTCCATGCAGGCCCTGGAGACCGGCGATGAGATTCAATAGCCACCGAACTTCTTCCTTTAGCGGAGCGATCCTCGCCGTTGCAATGGCGTCACCGCTCTTTGCCGCGCCAATCTTGCGTCAGCCCGGCCTTGCGCTTTCAGTCATTCTTCTGCCGGCCGGTGCTGGTGCAGCGGCAGGTTTGCATGGCAACAACCAGGGCTATCTTGGCGTGGATATCCGCACCATCGGCGACCCAGTAGTGAGCGCGTACCACCTTCATGAAACACATGGTGCCGTCGTGATCGCGCTGGACCATGACAGCCCGGCCTGGACTGCCGGCATTCGTGAGCATGACGTCATTTACTCGGTCAATGGGACCAACATCCAGGGCGAGGAACAGCTTCGCCGCACCCTGGCAGAGATGCAGCCAGGACGCACCGTTGCCATTGTGATCAGCCGCGATGGCAACCAGCAGACGCTGAACGCCACGCTCGCCGACCGCAACGAAATCGGCCGCCGTGCCTGGGAGCAGCATTGGGTCGTGCCCGCGCCCATGGATTCCGCCACGGATGAGGCCGCGCCGGCATCACCCGCCCACCCCACTTCCCGCAGCTTCGGCCAGGGCTTTATGAGCGGACATCTGCTGCCCACGCCCTTTGGCACCTACACCGGTGCCATGCTGGAAGCGATCACGCCTCAGCTGGCGGACTTTTTCGGCCTGAAGAGCGGCAAAGGCCTGCTGGTGCACAGCGTGGCTCCGAACTCGCCGGCGGCCGTTGCCGGGCTGCACGCCGGTGACGTGGTGACGCAGGTGGATGGCCGTCCGATTGGCAGCCGCAGCGATTGGAGCCGTGCCGTCCGCAACGGCAAGGGCCGGCCAATTGCGGTGCTGGTAATGCGGGATCACCGCGAACAAACGCTCACCATGATGCCGGAAGCGAAAAAGCGCAGCGCCCTGGACCTGACAGCCGAGCCTGCGGCAGAAAAACCAAGCTGGCTGGCCATGCTGCTGCCCCGGTAAGATCCGGCTACTCGCCACCCCAGGCAGAAGCCGCGGGAACGCCGTACTGGCAACCGAGCAGCAGCTTGCCGGGGAGCGACGACAGCTCATACGCCACGATCGAGCGGTTCGGCCCGGCTTCCTTGCTGCTGGGCGCGAACCGCTCCGTCGTCAATCCCAGCATCGATTCCACCTTGGCGCGCTCTGTTACTGGCAAGACCATCAGAATGCGTCCAGGTTGCAGTACCAATTGCCGGCTGGTGTAGCCGAAGGCTGTCACGTCGGTACGCGTTGCGTAAAGGTTGAAGCTGGGCAGTGAGAATCGCTGCGATGGCTTAATCATGCCTTTGTCCGCTCTGGCCAGAGTTTGCGGCAGTTGGGCCAGTTCGTTGTCTGGCACCTCGCAGGTGAGTGCCTGCAGAAAAGCACTCACCGGCTTGTCGGCGGCACGCATCTCTGGCGCGGAAAGAACGCCCGCTGCGGCCAGCATCACAGCACAGATCCTGAAAAGGCTTTGCCCGAACAACTTCCGAAGCATACGTGCACGTCCATTCGTATTCACTGCGACTGACTTTGCCTCCGCAGAGTTGCCCTATGGCACGTTCCCGCTTCGCTTGCCGCTCTTCTGCACTCAGCCCCTCCGGCTGCTTTCGTATACTTTGGATTCAATGACCGAGCCGCAGCGCCCCACGCTGAACAATTATCAGCTTGACCACGCCTACGACGAGATGTTCCAGACAGCGGACCGCTTTCACGAACATTACATCCCGCTGATGGAGCACTTTGGCGCGCTGCCGCAAAGTGAGTTGCAGCGCAAAAAGCAGGCCGCGGATCTGTCGTTCCTGAATCAGGGCATCACCTTCACGGTGTACGGCCGCAATGAAGGCACGGAGCGCATTTTTCCGTATGACCTGTTACCCCGCGTCATCACCGCGCGCGAGTGGGAGACGGTGGAGCATGGCCTGCGCCAGCGCATCACCGCGCTCAACCTCTTTCTCAAGGACATCTACAACGAAGGCCGCATCCTGAAAGACGGCATTGTGCCGCGGGAACTTGTGTACAGCTGCAAGCAGTTTCGCCGGCACATGATCGGCTTGAATGTGCCGCGCAACGTGTACATTGCGGTCGTCGGCACGGACCTGATCCGGCTGGAAAGCGGAGAGTTTGTGGTGCTGGAGGACAACCTGCGCGTGCCCAGCGGCGTGAGCTACATGCTGACCAACCGCCGCGTGATGAAGCGCATCTTTCCGCAACTCTTTCGCAGCTACAACGTGCGGCCCATTGAGCAATATACACAGCTGCTGCTAGGCACGCTGCGGTCGCTTGCACCCGAGGGCCGGCCCGAGCCTAACATCGTCCTGCTGTCACCGGGTGTCTTCAACTCCGCCTACTATGAGCACGCCTACCTGGCCCGGCAGATGGGCATTGAACTGGTGGAAGGCCGCGACCTGACCACGCACGACAACATCGTCTACATGCGGACCACCAGCGGGCTGCGCCAGGTGGATGTGATCTATCGTCGCGTCGACGACGACTTCATCGACCCGCTCAGCTTCCGCAGTGACTCCATGCTGGGCGTGGCTGGCCTATTTAACGCCTACCGGGCCGGCAACGTGACGCTCGCCAACGCATTCGGCACCGGTGTTGCCGACGACAAGGCGATCTACGCCTATGTGCCCAGCATCATCAAGTATTACCTGGGCGAAGATCCCATCCTGCAGAACGTGAAGACGTACCTGATGTCCGAGGAGAAGGAGCGCCAGCATGTCCTGCAGAATCTGAGCAACATGGTGGTGAAAGCCGTGGGTGAAAGCGGCGGGTACGGCATGCTCATCGGGCCGCAGAGCACGGCGGCGCAGCGTGAAGAATTTGCCGCGAAGATTCAGGCAGACCCGCGGAACTACATTGCCCAACCCACCATCAGCTTCAGCCGCGCGCCGTGCCTGATGGACGACGGCTTTGAAGCCCGCCATGTCGACCTGCGTCCCTACGTACTCTACGGCTCCGACAAGGTAAGCATCGTGCCCGGCGGGCTCACGCGTGTCGCCCTGAACAAGGGTTCGCTGGTGGTGAACAGCAGCCAGGGCGGCGGCAGCAAGGACACCTGGGTGCTGAGTGAGTGAGGAGTCTTTGCAGAATGGCTGGACGGGACTAAGATGGTGACGTTCGAGTGGAACGTGGAGAAAGCTCGGATGAACCTGGCAAAGCACGGAGTCGGGTTCGAAGAAGCGAAAGATGCCTTTGGCGACCCGTTCTTGATCGACATCGGATCAAAAGTCGTCAATGGTGAGCTCAGGAATCACATCCTCGGCAATGTGGGCAGTGTGCTTCTGCTCTTCGTTGCGCACACTGTGAGGCATAGCAATGACGAAGAAATCATACGTTTCGTGTCTGCCCGCAAAGCCACACGAAGCGAGCGAGCCTTCTACCATTCGCAGTTCCTTCGAGAGCGTTGATGAGTTGCGTCACCACATAGCCTCTACCGAAGCAGAGAACCATTTGAGAACATTAGCAAATATGGCGGACGAAGAAATCGATCTTCAAGAAATGCCGGAAATCACTCAGCAGGAATTTGAGCGAGCTGTTCGTGGTTATTTACCCGTCGTCGAGACACAGGTAAATCTCTGGGTCGATGAAGAGGTAAAAGCGTGGCTTAGTAAAGAAAACCGGGCAGGAAATCGAGAGGTCAACCACATACTACGCCGCGAAATGCAACGCCTTGACAGAGTAAACCAGCGTAGAAACTCGCCATTCGCATTGGATCTCGCCAAAGCAAGCTAACTCGCCTGAGCTTTCCAAATTGTTAACCTAGTTCACCACCGTCGAGCCTCATTCAACGAGGCTCGACGGTGTAGGCGTGTTGCCGGAAGCAGTGGTTGACCGCCCTTCGGCCCTACTCCACAAAGACCGCCGTCGTCAGCCCCGGAACCGTGAACGTTCCGGACTTCCGATTGAAGCTGGACGTCCGCACGACCGCGTCACCGGAGTGCTGCTGGATGGGGTGGAGTTTCAGCTGCAGGCCGCTTAGCTCCGCGGCCGTGTAGCTCTGCTCTGTGTTGGTTGCGTTGAAGACGACCACGATGTTCCGGTAAGTGCCTTCCAGGGTCGGCGTAGGGGAGAGCCGCATCACGATCAAGCCGGGGATCTGGTTTGTCCCGGTGTTCAGGAAGCTGAGCGTGCTTTGCACTTCGGCTGCTGTGCCCAGCCGGAAGAGCGGCGAACTCTGACGGATGCGCAGGAATTCCTGGAAAGCCGTCGTGGTGCGGGCGATGTCCGCCGGAGAAGGCTTCAGCGAAGCGTTCGCCAGCAAGGGCTGCTGGAAGCTCCACTGCCCCTGGTTCTGGCTCGCAATCGGCAGCCCGATGCCCCAGTTGTTGCCCTGGCCGCTCCAGTCGATTTTGTTGAACCAGTCTCCAGAGTCGTAGCTGTTCTGGTCCATATCTTTGGAGCGCAGCAGGTCATCCCCGGCGGTAAAGAAGGGAATGCTCTGCCCCAATGCGACGGTGCTCATGGCCAACACCTGGCGGCGCGCCCGCGTCTCTGCCGTGTCGCCCTCGGCGGACTTCACCTGCACGGTGTCGAACAGGATCTGGTTGTCATGAACGGAGACGTAGTTCACCGCTTCGACGGGCGATGCGGTGTAGCCGGCCGGCTGTCCCTGGTAGTCCAGCTGGCCGCCGGTGATCACATTGCCGGTGCTGTCGGTCAGCTTATAGTCACGCAGATTGCCGGTCAGGCCAACGCGCAGCCAGTCCGACCGATGCAGAAGCGTGGCCTTCTGATCGAGCAGAGGTGTGTTGGTGGAGGTGTAAACGCTCGGATCGGTGAAGAGCCCGGTCGAAAAGCCCTGCACGCGCTCGTCGTCAAACGGTCCGCCGCCGCGCACAGCATCACGAATGCGGTCGTTGAATGTGCCGATGCCATAGCCGTACAGGTTCAGCTGCGACGCATTCACGCCCAGAGCGCTATTCGCGGTTTCGCCGAAGTTAAAACCTTCGCCGTAGATGTAGATCTTCGAGCCATCGATGCCGTCTTTATCGAGCGTCAGCTTGGCCAGCGCCTGCTGAATCGCTTGCAGATTCTTCACAAAGGTAAAGCTCATGATGTCGAAGCGGAAGCCATCGATCTTGTAGGTCTTGGCGTTCCACAGGATGGCGTCCTGCTGGAGCTTGCCCATCATAAAATGCTCAGTGGCCGTATCCGCACAGCACGATCCAGTTTGCAAGGCGCCATCCAGATCGAGCCGGTTGTAGTAATTGGGCACGACTTCGTCGAGGATGGAGTCGCTCGCCTCGCCAAAGCCGCTGGTGTGGTTGAAGACAACGTCCTGAATGACGCGGAGACCCGCTTTGTGCAGACCCATGACCATCTCCCGGTACTCGCGGACGCGCTGGCTTGGGTTGGTCGCGTAGCCGCCTTCTACCGCAAGATAATGGTCAGGATCGTAGCCCCAGTTGTAGGCATCACTGCCCTGCACCGCGGCCACGGCCGCCTGCTGCTGTTGGCTGTCCGGGGCCAGGCCGGTCAAGTCGGGCGTGGTCTTCCAGGTGGACTTGTCCTCGTTGATGCTGTTGAAGTGGAAAGTGGGCAAGAGGTGGATCGCGCGCAGGCCGGCGTTGGAGAGCGTGCGCAGGTGGCGCATGCCGTCGGAGTTTGTGTCCGTGAAGGCGAGATAGGTGCCGCGGTGTTCCGCGGGCACAGTGGCGTCGCCCACGCTGAAGTCGCGAACGTGCAGTTCGTAGATGCTCAGGTCATTGAGTCGTGCAAGTGCGGGCGAACGTTCGCCCACCCAGCCGGCCGGCTCGTTGTCCGCTGCATTCACATCCGTGATGCGGCTCTTCACGCCGTTCAGCGCAAGGTCGATCGAGTAGGGGTCCGTAACGAAATTCTCCACCACGGCCCGCGTGCTCGGTGCGTAAACCTTCTCGTCCAGCAGGTAGTACTTGCCGATCCAGGAGTCCTGCAATGTTGCAGTCCACACGCCCTTGCCGTTGAGCTGCATGGGGACGACGCTGGCGGGTGCCGCGTCCGCCTCAGCCTTGAAGAGTTGCAGTTGCATGGATTGCGCGGTTGGTGCCCACACCTTGATCTGGACCGTGCCGCTGTTTGCCGCGGGCGCGCCGGCGTCCTCTGCTTCTTCTAAAGCACCTTCAAGTGACAGTTTGCCGGAATGCACAATCACGCCCAGCTTGCCGGAGTAGCTGTACAGGTCATCCAGCACGCCCGCGTCCTGCACGCCGGTCGCGTAGCTCAGCGTGCCATCGGCGCCCTGCACGGAAACGGCCAGCTGTCCAACGAGCAACGCTCGGTAGTCTGTCGCTTTCAAGCTGGAGGGTAACGTCAGGGTCGAGTAGCCCTTCAGCTGCGGGAAGCGTGCAAGCTGCGCGGGGGTGAGCGCGCCACCCGCAGCCAGCGGCACCGCGGTGCCGCCCCTCACACCGGTGGCAGTCATCCGCAGGCCGGCAGCCGGGTCGCTGCGCAACGTGTAGGTGCTGCCGCTTTGTGTGTAGCCGCTCTGCAACGCAATGGTGCCGCGGTCGATCCAGAATGCCTGCAGCTTCAGAAAGTTTGCGTTCAGCAGCTGCGCCGCGGTCGGCTCCGTTAAGTAAACCGTGGGGTCGCCCGAGATGATCCAAACCTCGTTATAGATTGCGATGTTCAGGTGCAAATCCGCGGGCGTGTTCTTCACATTCGTCTGAATGTTGTGAACGATGAAGCCGAGGTCCTGCCCATTCGCCTTGAGCGGCACGTCATAATACGCGCCGTAAGTGTCCGTGCCGGTCTGCTGGATCGGTCCGCCGCCGTAATTTCCTGTGTCGGCGGTGGTATCGTTGAAGGCGTAGACGGTCCATCCGGTATAGTTCTTATCCGGCCGGAAGAAGTGAACGCGAGCCGTGTTGGCGGGGATCGCCGGATTCTTCTTCGACCCGGTTGCCGGACGCGTGGTGGAGAGTCCCACCACGCCGGAAACCTGCCAGTACTCATTGCCCTGCGCCGAGGGGTTGATGTGCTCGTCCGGGCCAGGGTCCTTGTTGCCTCCGTTGTGCACAATAATGCCGACGTCCTTCGCCGCGGCGGTCACGCCCACATCGAAGTAGGCACCAAAGTCGTCCGTCCCGGAGATTTGCACGGGGCCGCCGTTGAAGTTGCCCTGGTCCTCCGTCGTGTCGCCAAAGGCGTAGACCGTCCATCCCGCATATGTGCCGTCCTGCCGGAAGTAGTGGATGCGTACATGGCTTGCCGGAATGGGCGTGGTTTGCGCGGAAAGTATGGTAATACCGGGTAGAGCAAAGGAGGCAAGAAGCAGAACAAGGCGGATCAACGAACGCATGTGGACTCCGGAAGAGCTCGCCGGAAAGCAAATGCTTTCGGCGCGCCGATTCTAAGAGGCCGCGGCAAGAACTGTCCACTCGCATCTGAAATCCAGCGCTGCTCCTAACGAATCAGCCCTGCCGCGCCGCAATCAGCTTGCGATAGAGCTCCAGCGTTTGCTCCGCAATAGCACTCCAGGCAAACTTCTCTTCCACACGCTTGCGGCCTGCCTCACCAAAGCGCTTGGCCTTTGCCGGATCAGCCAGCATCTCATTCAGTTTTGCCGCCAGATCACGAGCGAACTGCTCCGGCTCGCTTGGGAACGTCGTGACAGGGTCCTGCTCAAAGGGGACGAGATAGCCAGTCTCATTTTCGACGACGACTTCAAGGATGCCGCCAGTAGCGCTGGCCACCACCGGTGCCTTGCAGGCCATGGCTTCCAGATTGATAATGCCGAATGGCTCGTAAACACTGGGGCAGCAGAAAACGGCGCAGTTGCTGTAAAACTGAATGGCTTCCTGCTTGCTCACCATGGATTCAATCCAAGTCACACGCGAATGGCGTGCCTGTGCGGCGCTCACCATCTCCCGCATTTCGGCTTCGATCTCCGGCGTGTCGGGCGCACCCGCGCAGAGCACGATTTGTGTCTCGGCCGGTAGATATTTGAGCGCATCCATCAGATGCGTAACGCCCTTTTGCCGCGTGATGCGGCCGACAAAAAGCACGTACGGCACGTCCGGGTCGACGCCGTACTTGACCAGCGCATCGGTGTCGCTCGTTTTCTGGTACTCGTCCAAGTCGATACCGTTGTAGATCACATGAATGCGCCCGGAATCGATCTCCGGATAAGCGCGCAGAATGTCGGCACGCGTGCCCTCACTGACGGCGATCACCGCGTCGGCATCCAGAATCGCGGTACGCTCCATCCACGAGCTCATCGCATAGCCGCTGCCCAGCTGCTCGGCTTTCCATGCACGCAGCGGCTCCAGGCTATGTGTCGTGAGCACGAATGGAATGTTGTACAGCTTGCGCGCCAGAAAGCCCGCCATGCTCACATACCAGGTATGCGTATGAATGACGTCAATGCCTTCCAGCGCCTTGACCTGCGTCAGATTCAAGCTCAGCGCTTCAAGCGCCATCTTGAACTTGCCCTCCGTGCCGTCCGTGACCTCCGCCCACGGCTGCTGGCCGTGCACGGTGAGCGGGCCGGCCTCGCTCTGCTGCTCGCCCCAGCAATAGACGGCCACTTCGGCCCGTTTGGCGAGCTCGCGGCTCAGGTACTCTACATGCACACCAGCCCCGCCATACACATGCGGTGGATACTCCCGCGTCATCAGTCCAATGCGCATCACTCACTCCTTCGCCGGGTGTCATCATAACCGCTGGCGATGAACTCAAGCCTCTCAGATGCAAAAGCGCGTGCTACCAACTCAGCCGGACCAGCGCCACCGACTGAGCCGGCAAATTTGCAGGTATCTGCACTGTGCCGTTCTTCACACCCTTAGCCTGCGAAGGCCCCATCGCCTGTAGCCCGGCGGCTGCCTTCAATGTGGCGAGTTGCTGGTCCGTGGGGTGTTGCGGTGAGCCCATGACCAGCCACGCTGTGTAGGCGTTGCTGTGTGTGGAATCGATGCGCTGCTCTTCCATGCGCACTTGCGGCACACCCGGCGGCAAACCCCGCACGGTCAGCCGGACCTGTGCGCCGCCTCGCCCCTCGGCCGCATCGTGGTAGTTCCATAGCAGCACCGCAGCACTGTGCCCGGCCCGTGTGGCCATCGCATCCACATCTGGGACGTCGCCACGAATGCCGCTCTGCAACATAGCGTCCAGCGGAACAGCCGCGCTGCTTGCCGTGGCCACGCGCGTGCCGCCCATCTCTCCCAGCATGCGAAACAGATTCAGGACCGGCTTGTCGATGCCGTTCGTTGCCAGTGAGCGGAATCCCTCAAAGTAGTCCTTGCCTTCAAACTCAAACGACCATGACAGCATGGAGATCAGATTGACCCCGTGCCGGTCCTGCAGATCGAACAGCGCCTTATACGCGGCAGCCGTGTATGCGGGATAGAGCGTGCCGTTGCGGTAGTTGTTGGCCGGGTTCACGCGCGACGAGCAAGCTGCGCAGCCCTCCGGGTCGGCCTCACTCAAGATGATGGGGAGCTTGCGCAGGCCAGGATACGACGCCACCACCGCGAAGCCGGCGTCCGTGTCCCGCAGCTCATGCGTGATGCCCATTGTGACATGCCCGTCCACGATTTTTGGCGAGCCTTTCGCATGGAAGGAGATGAAGTCCAGCGGCACCGCCTGGCCGTTCGCCGCGCTCCGGCCGGTGGTCACGTGATCCAGAAAGCCCTTCAGATACTCGCGGGCATGCGCGTCAGAAGGTCCGGTCGTTGCCGGCCCGCCAACCTGTGCCTCCGGCAGCGCAGACCGGACACCCGCCACGGCAAAGTCATACAGCTTCCAGTAATCCTGCGGTGTGCCGTGCCAGTAGTCGATGTCCGGCTCATTCCAGACCTCAAACCACCACTGGCGGACCGTCTCATGGCCGTAGCGCTGCACCAGGTGCGCCGTGACTGCGCGCACCAGTTCGCCCCACTTCGCATAATCCTTTGGCGGATTATTAGAAGCACCGCTCAGTGTGCTCGCGGGATAGTGCACCTGATACGTATCGCGGCCCGGCACAGTGGCCGCCAAGTCTTTGGGCATAAAGCCGAACTCGACCATCGGCCGCACACCCGCGTCGCGGTAAGCGTCGAAGATCCCGTCCAGAATGGCGAAGTCATACACCGGCTTGCCTTGCGCATTTTCACGGTAGACTCCGGTCGAGCTCCACTTCAGCTCCGGCGTACCATCACCGCTGGTGAGCAGATGGTGCGCCCGGATGTAGACCGGCACGGGGCTCAGGTCGTGCAACTCCCGCAGCAGAGCCCGGCCGTTCGGAGCCGTGGTGTAATTTGCTTCGTCATAGCCGAACCAGGCGTAGATGGGCTTCGCGGGCCCGATTGCCTTTGATAGGTCTGCCGTAATCGTGACGGTGCCGGCCCGCATTGGGTCCTGACTCGCCGGAGCCAACTCCTGTGCACATGCTGGTATGGCCAGGGCTATGCCCACACCGGTCATCAACAATAGGCCAAGCTCCCGAATCGACCGCTGGGAACGTTTCAGAAAAGAACGCATATGCAACAAGTTCTCTATGGCGGGCCTTCTCCAGTGCGCTCCATTGTAGAGCGGTTTGAGCATAGAGCACACACCCCTTCAAAGCGCATAAGTCTATGCGGACGAGATGGCGCCGGGTCTTCCATGCTTGTCCATCGGCTAGCCCTCCAGCACCACCTTGCCGATCGCACTCCCCGTCTCCACCAGCGCATGTGCCCGTTTCAGGTTAGCCGCGTTGATCGCCCCGTACCGCTCCGTCACCGTCGTCTTCAGCGTGCCAAGGTCCACCAGCCGCGCCACCTCAGTCAACAGATCATGCTGCCGCAGGATATCCGGCGTGGCAAAGACCGGTCGAGCGAACATGTACTCCCAATGCAGCGATGCCGATTTCCGCTTCAGCGGCTTCACATCCAGTGTGGGCGGATCGTCAATCACCGCGATCTTACCCTGGGGTGCCACGATCTCCGCCAGTTCCAAAAAGTGGGCGTCAGTTTTGGTCAGGGAAGCGATGTACTCCGCCTGCGGAAAGTTCAACTCCTGCATCTGCTGTTGCAATGGCCGGTTGTGGTCGATGACAAAGTGCGCTCCCATGCCGTAGCACCACTGCACCGTCTCCGCGCGCGAGGCCGTGGCCACCACCGTAAGCGCCGTGAGTTTGCTGGCGATTTGCGTCAGAATGGACCCGACGCCACCGGCCGCACCCACCACCAGCAGCACACCCTTGCGTTGATGCGCCTGTGCTCCCTTGAACTGGTCAACACCCAGCCGGTCAAAGAGCATCTCCCATGCCGTGATGGCCGTGAGCGGCAGCGCCGCCGCATCGCCAAAGCTCAGCGACTTGGGCTTGGCCCCCACGATGCGCTCATCCACGGCGTGCAGCTCCGCATTTGTGCCCTGCCGTGCAATGGATCCGGCATACCAGACTTCGTCACCCACCTTATAAAGGGAGCAGTCCCGGCCACGGCGCACCACCACGCCGGTTGCATCGTAGCCCAGCACTTTGTAATTTGCGCCCGCTGGAGGCCTCGTTCCTGCCCGCACCTTTGTATCCACGGGATTCACGGACACCGCTCGCACCTCGACTAATAAGTCGCGCGGCCCAATTTCCGGCGTCGGCACCTCCACATTCAACAGTGCTTCCGGTGCCTCAATCGGCGACGGCAGCTCATACCCCACGGCTCTCATAGCTGCATAGATGCAGGGTGCACCGCCGGAGTCACGATCCACGGCTGCATCTTGCGTTCTGGCGAATGCAGCCAGGTTCTATGCTGGAGAGCATGTTGCTGACCGCTCTTCTTTTGTTGCAAGCCACAGCGCCAAATATGCCCCCGCCTGCCATGCCCACCCTTGCTCAGCCACTCGTCCGCGTCGTCGGCAAGGGCAGCCAGATTTACACCTGTGCCGCGGAGGGCAAGTGGACCCTCACCGCGCCGGAAGCCACGCTATACCTGGACGGCAAAGAAGTAGGAAAGCACGGCAAAGGTCCGAGCTGGACATGGAGCGACGGCAGCGGCATCACTGGCAAGCTCCTCGGCTCCAAGCCATCAGCGCAACCGGCCAAGGACATTCCTGATGTAACGTTAGGCGTTGTGGGCACCTCGGGTCCAAAGGGCTTTCTGTCAGCCGTGCAGCACATCACCCGGACGGAGACCCACGGCGGCGTTGCGCCCGCGGAAGGCTGTGATGCTGCGCACCTGAACGAGATTCAGCACGTTCCCTACAGCGCCGTGTACACCTTCTGGCTGCAATGACTGGATCGCTCGGGCTTCGCCAAACACGGCACTGACCGGCCTTGTCCGCATAATAACCATTCATCAGATTTTTACCGCATTGAAACTTCTCTTCACCACCTGAACGCCTAACGTGCAGTCATCCTTATCCGCAGCCATACACCTTGTACGCCTATCGGCATTGCGGAAGGTAAGACGCACATCCATTTTGGAGGCTTTCATGCGGTCCCTTCCCTTTCTCGCGGTCATTGCAGTTGCTGGCATGCCCCTCAACCTGCAAGCGCAACAGACCACCACGGCTCTCGCCGATCCAGCAGGACAAGCCGTACAGGCGGCTAATCCCGCCGCATCCGCCGATCCCAACCAGCCGAAGCCAGTGCTCTCCACTACGGATACGGTGACGGTGGTCGCCAGCGGCGAAACCCGTGACGAACAGTCCATCAGCAGCAAGGTACTGCTGGATGCCGCCCCCGGCACCAGTCCCATCGCCATTCTCGCGCGCCTACCCTCTGTCAGTGTCACCTCCGCTGACCCGTATGGAGCTTATGAGTGGGCGCTGCGCATCTCCGTGCGTGGCTTCAACCAGAATCAGCTCGGCTTCACTCTGGATGAGGTGCCGCTGGGCGACATGTCCTACGGCAACCTGAATGGCCTGCACATCAGCCGCGCCATCATCGACGAAAACCTGGGCGACATTACACTTTCGCAGGGCACGGCGTCGCTTGAAACTGCCTCCACCAGCAACCTGGGCGGAGCGGTGCAGTTCTTTTCCGCCGAGCCGGATGACCGCCGGCATCTGGACATCCGTCAGTCTGGCGGAAGCTGGAATACCGTTCGCACCTATGGCAAGTTCGACAGCGGCAAAATGCGTTACGGCACCAAGTTTTACGTCTCCGGCGTCTACCAGCATGGCGATAAGTGGAAAGGCCAGGACTTGAATGGCAATGGTCAGATCGGGCAGCATTACTACCAGTTCAATGGCCGGCTAACTCAACCCGTCGGTTCCCAGGGCCTGTTCACCTTCTTTGCCGACTATTCGAATCGCGCCGAAGTCGATTATCAGGATTTGAACAAGGTCTGGACACACCAGCTTGGCTACAAGTGGGACAACAACCTAACCTGGGGACAGGCACTGCAAACAGCGAACGCCTATAACTTTCAGGGTCAGACCGGTCTTCCCGTTTTTTCGAACCTGTCGACAAGCTTTCCCGCGCCGATCAACTCGTTACAAACTGCTTCGGGTGATCTAACACTCGATCCGCAGGATGCGGCTTACTATGGTGCTTCTGGCCTGCGCAAGGATTTCCTCAGCTACGCCAGCTACAAGACGGCCATCGGAACGCATTACACCTTCAAGCTCACAGCTTATGGACATCGCAATGACGGCCGTGGCCTGTGGTTCACGCCGTACCTATCCAGCTTTGACAATTTTGGGAACCCTGTCTCTCCCATCTCGCTGCGCACTTCAGAATATGGGATCACTCGTGGCGGATTTCTGACCTCTGTCGCATGGGAGTCTGGCCGCAACCGGCTGGAGGGTGGCGGCTGGTTCGAGAAGGAAAGCTTTGATCTTGCACGTCGCTTCTATGGCACCACGCTCGCCTCGCCGGTGCATTCGCTGTACAGCTTTCCCAGCAATCCCTTCTATACGCAATGGGCCTATAACTTCCCGTCCACGGTCTACCAGCTTCACCTGCAGGACAGCTTTAAAGTGAAGCCAAGCCTCACACTCGCCGCCGGTTTCAAAGCAGTCGAGACAAACCAGACCGGCAATCTAACCGGCTTCAACCAGGGTCTGAATCTTGCGCCTTCTACCCTGGCCAGCAAATATGCGCAGGGCAGCCTGCAATCCGGTGGTGCGTTCCTGCCGCAGCTTGGTGTGGATTGGAAGTTCCGTCCCAATGACGAAATGTTTGCCGATGTGGCCGAAAATGCCCGCGCCTTTCAGGCGGGCGGCCCAGGCTTTGGCACCTCGCCCTGGGGTACGTCGCAGGCCGGCTTTAACGCGCTCACCAGCAACCTGAAATCCGAACGCTCCTGGAGCGAGGAGGTCGGCTACCGCCACTCCGACAACAAGCTCCAGCTGCAGGCCAACTACTTTCATGTGAATTTCAGCAACCGCCTGCTCGCTATTCAACAGGGGCCATCCATCGCGGGCAATGCTTCCCTGCTCTCCAATGTGGGTGGCGTAACAACCAACGGTGTGGACGGCGCCGCGTCTTACCGCCTGAACGGCGGTTGGACGCTGTACAACGGTCTCACCTATAGCCGTTCCACTTACGACTCCAATTACATCACCGGCGGCAACACCATCCTGACCGGCGGCAAGGTCGTGGTGGATGCACCGCAATTCCTCTGGAAGAACTCCCTGGCCTACAACCGCGGGGCATTTGATGCTCACATCGGTTCGGACTTCATGAGCAGGCGTTACTTCACCTATACCGACGATAACTTCGTTGACGGCCGATTCCTTGCGGATTTCGGCACGAGTTATCACATCGACGAAGCCGGTGTGTTCAATCAGCTTCGCCTGCAGTTCAACATCTACAATCTGGCGAATGCGACTTACTACTCCACCGTGGGCACGAATGGCTTCATCGCCAGCGATCCTACTTCTGTCAGCAACAATACCCTGCAGGTTGGGGCGCCTCGCACTTACAGCGGGACGTTCAGTGTCCGGTTCTGAGAGGAGCCTGCTTCGTTCAATTCGAAGCGGCGTGGAATTTCAGGAGCAGTTGCCTTGTAGGTCTGATTGGGTGGGGAAAGCAGGTTTCTCCACTTCGCTTCACTCCGGTCGAAATGACAGAGCTTTACCCATTCGAGAAACGCTCTGAGCCGCAGTTTTTCGGGCATCTGCGGTCTATCTCAGCGGCTGAAGCCACGTTTGAACATTCTCTACTTATGTGGGAGCTGCTCCAAAGTATTCCAGTAGAGAAGCGCTATATGACGATAGAGGCCTGGCTGCGCGTCCTTCTCACCACGTCCGGCAACTAGTCACCGGATACATCGCCGTTCCCTTCTTGCATTGAAAAGCCTGGGCGAACTTGTCGAAGTTTTGCACTGTGCCATTCACGCGAAAGCGGCCCGGTGAGTGTGGATCGACCTTGACCAGCATGCGGGCGTAGGGCTCGCGCGTGTTTTCACACCACACCTGCGCAAAGCCCAGAAAGAAGCGCTGATCCGGCGAGTAGCCGTCGACAGCCTTCGTGGCGAGCGGCTTGCCGTCGATCTCCGAGTGCAGCGCCGCGTAAGCGATGCGCAGACCGCCATTGTCGGCGGTGTTCTCGCCCAGGGTCAGCTTGCCATTCAGCTTTTCGCCGGCCACTGCCTCAAAATTGCCGTACTCCTTCGCCGTGCATTGGGTGCGCTGGTCAAAGGCGGTTTTGTCGGCCGGCGTCCACCAGGTACGCACGTTCCCCTGTGCGTCATACTTGCTGCCCTCATCGTCAAAGCCGTGCGTCATCTCATGGCCGATCACGACACCGATGGCACCGTAATTAACGGGCCGGTCCATGCCGGGATCGAAGAAGGGCGGCTGCAGGATGCCCGCGGGAAAGTTGATGTCGTTCTGCGGTGGGTTGTAGTAGGCGTTCACCGTGGGCGGGCTCATCTCCCACTCCTTCTCGTCGACCGGCTTGCCGATCTTGGTCAGGTTGCGGCGATCCTCAAAAATCGCGGAGCGCTCGGCGTTGCCCACGCGATCATCCCGCTTGATCTCAAGTTTGCTATAGTCGCGCCAGGTTTCGGGGTAGCCGACTTTCTGGCGGAAGGCCGCAAGCTTTTTCTGAGCTTCGGCCTTGGTCTGGGCACTCATCCAATCGAGCGATTGCAGGTCCTGGCCCAGGGCGGTTTCAAGCGCCTGGATCAGCTCATTCATCTGTGCCTTGGCGGTGGGCGGGTAGTATTTGGCGACCCAGTCCTGGCCAAGCGCCTCGCCCAATGTTCCGTCCGTCGAGTGGGTGCAGCGCTTCCACTGTGGCTCTTGCTGAAGCTGGCCAGTCAGCACAGCCTCAAAGCGGAAACTTTCCGCATCGAAATCTTTGCCTAGCCGCTTGCCGTTGGCGTCCAGCACGTGCCAGCGCATGTAGCTCTGCAGTTCAGGCACGGTCGCCTTCGCCAGGGCGGCATCCATGCCGGTGAAGAACTTCGGCTGTGCGACGTTGAGCGTGCTGACCGGCGTATGCATTTGCGAGAAGTACGGCGTCCACTGGAAGCCGGGCGTGAGTGCCTGCAACTCGCTCAGCTTCATCATGTGGTACACGTTGTCGGGATCGCGCTGGTTTTCGCGCGACATGGAAGGCTGCGCCAGGGAGGTCTCGAAAGCCATGACGGCTTTGGCTTCCGAGGCGGCCTTCTCCGGCGTGTCGCCCAGCAGCACAAACATCTTCGTCACATGATCCACAAACTGCGCGCGGATCTGCTTCATGTGGTCATCGTCCTGCAGGTAGTAGTCGCGGTCCGGCAGAGAGAGTCCGCCCTGACCCACCGCGGCAATGTAAGTCGTGGAGTTCTTCTGGTCCGGCTCCGCGCCAAAGCCGTAGAGAAAGCCGTAGCCGTGCTTGTCTTCCAGTGCGGCCAGCAGCGCCGGCAGCGTCGCCTTATCGTTCCACTGGCCAATCTTTTCCAGCACGGGCTGAATCGGCTTGGCACCGAGCTGGTCAGACAAACCCGTGTTCATGCATGACTCGTAAAAATTGCCGTACTTTGCCTGGAGCGGCGAGGACGGATGATTCGCGGCCTGCTCGAGCAGCTTGTAGAGCGAGTAGAGGTTGTACTCATCCAACATTTGGAAACGGCCCCACGAAGCCTGATCAGCCGGAATCGCGTGTGTCTTCTGCCAATTGCCGCAGGCGTAGGTGTAGAAATCACTGCAGGGATCGGCGGTCTTGTCGATGGCAGCCAGGTCCATGGAAACGGGCTTCTCCGGCGGCTTGGGGACGGAGCTGTCCGCGGGCGCCGAAGTTGGCAGAGCGAGATACAACTGCTGAGCCGTGCCGGGGAGCGATAAAGAGAACAGGCCTGCGACGAGCAACGCAGTGCGGGTAAATCCTTGCATGGAAGGCCTCGGGAGCTTCGACGGTTGAAATGACACGCTGTCTCTTCACTGTATTGCAACAGTGCACTGCCTGAAGTTGCAAATTGCCAATCATTTCGCAAAGCGAAGAGCCCGCCGTGGCGGGCTCTTTACAGCGAATGCTCTGCTTATCACTGCACTAGCTGTGTGGCGTGCGTTCCGTTGGCGATCGCCGCGGCGCAGGTGGGCGCAGCCGCTGTGGGGAAGGGACTGTTGCGAATGTTGCTCAAAGCACCGGTGGTGGCATTGAGCTGGAAGCCGCTCACGTTGCCAGAGATGAAATTGGTGAGATAGGCATAGACGCCCAGCGCATTTTCGATCGTGACACAGTTGGGGCCGGTGCCCTGGGTGGAGGGCTTGGCTGAGGCGGCGACCGCGGTGAGCGAACCGTTGCTCTGGTTGATCACGTATGGGCTGACAGCCTGGTCGTTATAGTCGGCGACGTACATGAAGTTGCCGCGGGGATCAATGGTGAGCGCCACCGGGAGCGATCCGGTTGCGAACGGGCCGTCGGTGTTGGGCCGCAGAATGCCGCCAGCTCCGACGGTGTAAGCGATGATCTGGTTGGAAGCACTGTCCGTCACGTAAACAAAGGTGCCGCGCGGCGCAACGGCGACGGCGCTGGCGGTCACGCCGGACAGATAGCCCTGCGCACCGGTAGATGTAACGGTGGTGCCCACCGGGGTAAGCGCGCCGGTGCCGATATCACGCTGGTAGACGAGCAGGTTGTTGAGTGTATTCGTGTCCTGCTCCGCCACGTAGACATAGCTGACGCAGGATGCGGGCGTGG
>CAXTPQ010000001.1:199359-205529 GCA_964246215.1 uncultured Terriglobus sp.
GTATTCGTGTCCTGCTCCGCCACGTAGACATAGCTGACGCAGGATGCGGGCGTGGTCACGCAGCTGGCCTGATTCACAGCGGTGTTGCTGGTGGCGTTGATGTTTGGGCCCACAGCGATGTTGACCGGGTTCACGCCGACATTGAAGTACGGATTGCCGTTGCTGGTTACGGGCGAACCGAGGTCGAAGGCACCGGAGTTGTCGTTGCGCGCCGTGAGCTTATAGACCTCAATTCCGCCCGGTCCGCTGTTCGCCGTCGCACTCGTTTTGCGGTAGGTGAACGAAATGTAGAGATAGCCGCCGTCCGGTGAGATGCCGACACTGGTCGGGAAAATGCCATCCAGCGACGTGACCTTCTGCGGATACAGCTTGCCATCCGTCCCGATCAGCAATGCCTGAATCGAAGAATCGTCATGATTGATGACATAAACATTCTTCTGATTGGGCGAGATGGTCAGCGCCACGGGGTTGCGGCCCTGCGTGCTTTGCCCGGAGCTGGCCAGCGGCAGCAAAGCTCCTGTCTGGAAGTCGATGCCGTACTCCCCGATGGAGCCTGTGCCGTCTGCCGCGCTGCCGCGTGACGACAGCACATAAAGGAAAGCGACCGTGTAATCGCGGCTGCAGGCGGTAAAGCCGAGACAAGCGGCAAGCGACAAAACAGATGCGGCGGCGATGCGGGCCACGTTGGAGAACTTCATGCGATTTTGTTCCTCTGCGGAGTATGCCGCAGTCCTTCTTGCAATATCATCGACAGGGCGTTGCCGCCAATGCTCGGAAACGGCCCGCGGCTCGATTGCCGCGGGCCGTGAACGTTAGAAGATGCCAGTCGCCGTAAGGCACGTGGGCACACCGGCGGCGGTAAAGCTGGAGCCGCGGCGCAGGTCGCTCAATGTACCTTCCGAACGGCGCAACTGGTAACCGGTGACCGTGCCATCTGCATTGGAACTGTAGATGTACTGCGTGGTGGGGTCGACAACTAGGCAAACCGGTGTCGATCCCGTGGGCAGCGGGTTGGTGAAGCCGGCCAGTGGCGTCAACTGGTTAGTCGTGTTCACGCGGTAGGCCGAAATACTTCCTGTCGGGCCAGTGGCCGTCGTGCTGCCGGAATTCAACACGTACAGAAACTGGTTGCTGGAGGAGTCCGTCGTCGTTAACGTCCACACTGGCGTGGTGTTGGCGGCGATGTTCGCGTAAGGGCTGCCATTTACCGGCTGCAAGACGCCATTCGCCACCGTGTATTGGAAGATCCGGTTGTTCTTGCCGTCGGTTATGTAGACAAAGCTGCTGCCCGTGGTGATCGAGGTGACGGTGCTGTTGCCAGTGAGATCGAGCACCTGTGTACTGTTGGCGCTGGTGGTGAGCTGGCCGTTGCTGCCAAAGCCGAAGGAGGTGATGGTGCCGTCGCCATTCACCACCAAAAGTGCACCGGAAGCGGCCTTGAGGCGTGTCGGCTTGGGGCCGACTGGGAAGTAGCTGATGCCGATATTGTTAATTTTGACGGAAGTGTTCAGCACTGGCGTCAGATTGCCGGTATCGGTTGTGATCTGGAAAACCTCCACTGAGCCGCAGGGATCGGTATTGTTGGCGTTGGTCAATGAAGCGCAGGCGGGTGCAACACCGTTGACCCGGTTCGGGTCGACCTGATCCAGCACGTAGAGATAGCCGCTGCCGATGTCCATCCACACGGGCGTACCGCCCACGGTGCCGAAACCGTTCTGGAAGGTGAGCACACCATCTCCACCCACGCTGAACTGCGAGATAGAGTTCTTCGCATCACCCGTGTTGACCGTGTACACATAACGGCCACCTGGAAGCGTGACGAGATTTACCGGCGTCCCACCACTGCCGGTGGGAAAGGGCGAGTTGACAATTTCCGTCAGATTGCCGGTGTAGTTGTCAATTTTGTAGCCTACGATGATGTTCGCCGGGGTGGTGCCGGAACTCTTGCCGGCCAGCACATACAGATAACCGATGGTTCCGCCGCCACAGGCGCTTACGCCCAGCATCAGGGCAATCGAAACCACACAGGCCAGAACCAGCCGGCCACTCCCACTCCACTTCATTCTGTTTCCTTTACGCATGGTGCCGGTCATATCGCTTCAACGTTTCAAACCCGCGCTCCCCTTCGCGGGAGCGACGAAAGCCGCGAGCTCACAGGAAACGTTTCGCTGCCGGACCAGTCCCTCTACCCGGTTAGAAAAAATCCGCTCCCTGATTGTAAAAGCCATGGCAGATTTGCGCCAGCCACGATCACTTTCGGCTCAGGTAATACCCGGTGGACGGCGCACACGGCAAAAAGAAAGCGGCTCCGGAGATCCGGAACCACTTTCTTGCCGATATAACGATGCAAACAGCCTTTGCACTACCAGACACGGCAGGAGTTCGCCGGGTACATGGGATCGCCTTTTTTGCAGCCGAAGGCCTCGCCAAACTTTTCAAAGTTCTGCACTTCCCCATTCACGCGGAAACGGCCGGGCGAGTGCGGATCGGTCTTGGCCAGCACCTGGGCGTACTCCGGCCGGGTATTTTCACACCACACCTGCGCGTAACCGAGGAAGTAACGCTGATCCTGGGAGTAGTCGTCGATTTTTTTGCTCTCGGCACCGGCACCCTGCTTGGCCAGTTCCGTGTGCAGCGCCACATAGGAAACGTGCAAACCACCGTTGTCCGCCGTGTTTTCACCCAGTGTCAGGTGACCGTTCAAGTGCGTTCCCGGCACGGGTTCAAATGAGTCGAACTCCTTGGCTTCGCACTCGGTGCGCTCGTTGAACTTTGCGCGGTCCTCGGCCGTCCACCAACTTTTCACGTTGCCCTGCGCGTCGTATTTGGAACCCTGGTCGTCGAAGCCATGGGTCATTTCATGGCCGATGACCACGCCGATGGCCCCAAAGTTCACCGCCGGATCGATCTTGAAATCGTAGAAGGGCGGCTGCAGAATGCCGGCTGGGAAGTTGATGTCGTTCATGCCGGGGTTGTAGTAGGCATTCACGGTGGGCGGTGTCATGCCCCATTCTTTCTCGTCCACCGGCTTGCCGATCTTGTCCAGGTTGCGGTTGCGGGTGAAAATCGCCGCACGCCGTCCGTTGCCGAAACGGTCATCCCGCTTCACATCGAGCTTGGCATAGTCGCGCCAGGTTTCGGGATAGCCGATTTTGTCACGAAAGGCCTGCAGCTTCTTCTCGGCCTGGACTTTTGTGGCCGGGCTCATCCAGTCCAGACCCTCAATGTCCTGGCCGAGCGATTTCTCCAGATCCACCACCAGCACCTTCATGTTCTCTTTGGCCGCGGGCGGGAAGTTGGCATTGACCCAGTCCTGGCCCACGGCCTCTCCCAGCGCCGCATCGGTCGACTGCGTGCAGCGGCGCCACAGGGGAGCCTGTGCCTTTTGCCCGCTCAGGATTTTGCCGTTGAACTCAAAGCTCTCGTCAATGAAAGGTTGGGAAAGGCTGTTTGCCGAAGCATCCACAATGTGAAAGCGCATGTAGCTTTTCAGATCGGCGATGGACGCCGTATCCAGTTCTGCATTCATCGCCTGAAAGAAGGTGGGCGTGGACACATTCAGCGACGGGGTTGGCCGCTGAATCGCCTGAAAGAAGGCGTTCCAGTTGTAGCCCGGCGTCAGCTCCTGCAACTGCGCAACGGTCATCACGTGGTAGCGCTTGTCAGGGTCACGCAGATCCACGCGTGCCACCGAGCCCTTTGCCAGAGCGGTCTCGATCGCCATCACCGCTTTCGCTTCCGCCGCGGCCTGCTCCTGCGTGTCGCCCATCAGAACGAACATCTTCGTCACGTGGTCAACGTATTTTGTGCGAATCGTCGTGGAGCGCGCGTCGTCCTGGATGTAGTAGTCGCGGTCCGGCAGGGAAAGACCGCCCTGGCCCAGTTGCGGAATGACTTTGGTGGAGTCTTTCTGGTCTTGCCCGGAGTAGAAGCCGTACAGAAATCCGCCGCCGTTCTGGTACTCGATCGTTCCGAGAAGTGTTGCCAACTGCTTTTTGTCGTTGAAATCCTCTACTTGCTTGAGCAGCGGCTGCACCGGTTTGGTGCCGAGCTGGTCAGCCAGCGGCTGGTTCATGCAGGCGGCATAGTAATCGCCATACTTCTTCTGCAAGGCGTTCTTCGGCGAGTTCGCGGCCTGTTCCAGCAGTGTGTAGACGGTGTACCGGTTGCGCTCGCCCAGCTCGTCAAAGCGGCCAAAGCGGACCTTGTCCTCGGGAATGGGATGACTCTTCTGCCAATTGCCGCAGGCGTAGCTGTAAAAGTCTTGGCACGGACTGGCCGTCTTATCGATGGCGTTCAAGTCCATGCTGATGCCGGCTTTCGGTGCCACGGGTGCCGCGTCCGCGACTCCGGCCACGTACATCTGCTGGGCCTGCAAGGCAGAGCCAAAGGCAACGACACCGGCGGCGGCAATGGCCGCGGCAAACTGCTTCTTGATCACAGGAATGTCCTTGAGATACGGGGTGCGCGGAAGTTCTGCGTGTGAACACACTGTAAAGCGGATTGCGAAAAGCCTCAACTGGAATGTGGGCGGAAGGCATTAAACTGCTGGCATGGAAGCCACGCTCACAGGTTTGCCGCTGCCGTTACGGTTCCTGCCGCCGGAACCAATGACCGACGACGAGATCATGGCCTTCTCCCGGGCGAACAAAGGCTTCCCAGTCGAGCGGGATGAGGAAGGATACCTGATCGTTATGAGTCCTACGGGCCAGGAAGGCTCTGAAAAGAATCTCGAAATTCTCCTGGAACTTGGCTTATGGAATCGCGCATACGGACATGGCGTGGTGACTGAGTCGAACGGCGGGTACACACTCCCAGACACCTCCCTGCGCGCACCGGATGCGGCATGGACCGCTGCGGAACGGATGGCTCACGTCACCCCCGCCGAACGCAAACGATTTTCAAAGGTCTGCCCCGACTTCATCATCGAACTCCGCTCTCCGAGCGATCCACTGAAGGACCTCCAACGCAAGATGCAGATGTGGATTCGCAATGGCGTCAAGCTGGCCTGGCTTATTGATCCCGAAGAACATGCTGTGACCATCTACCGGCCGGATCGCGAGCCCGAGTTTCTGGACAACATTTCGCAGATCGCTGGGGAAGGCCCCGTTGCCGGCTTTGTTCTGCCGCTCGACCGCATCTTCACCTGAAGCAGTGGGCTTGACCCAGATCACTGTTCCTTTCTCGATGCATCTCGCATAACCTGAATGCGTGGACCTCTCACTCGACAGCCTTGCAATGCCTTTGCGTATTCATCCCGCTCAGCCTTTGAGCGACGAAGCATTTCGCAGCTTTGCGGAAGAAAACGAAGATTGCCGCCTGGAACGTGAGCCCAATGGAGATCTGCTTGTGATGTCCCCCGCTGGAATGGGCACGGGCCGCAGAAACAGCCGTGTGTCGCGACTACTGGATACATGGGCGGAACTTGATGACCGTGGCGATGCTTACGATTCCAGCACCGGTTTCAAGATGCCGAACGGCGCGATACGTTCCGCCGACACATCCTGGTTGTCCCATCGAAAGGCACAGAGTGTTCCGGTGGAACACCGCGAGAGCTTTGCCGCGGTCTGTCCGGAGTTCGTCATAGAACTGCGCTCTCCATCAGACTCGCTGAGCCAGCAGCAGAAAAAAATGCAAGAGTGGATTCAGAATGGTGCCGAGTTGGGCTGGCTTGTGGATCCACAGCACCGGGCCGTCACCATCTATCGTCCCGGGCATGAGCCTGAACACCTCGACAACATCTCGCAGGTGGCCGGCGAGGGCCCCGTGGAGGGGTTTGTTCTTCCGCTGGATCGCATATTTGTCTGAGTTACCTCCGTAAAGAATGAGCGGCTAGGCTTCGACTGCATCCGCCGTAAGCGGATGCATGTGCTCCGGCAGCGCACCTAAGATGCTGCCGCGAACGGCAGCGAGCAGGCTATTGCGATCTGGGTAGCCGGCTGGATCGATTTCGGGCAGGAAGCGGATGTGGGCGACGCCGGGCGTCAGCGCCGCGCTTCCCTTGCGCATCATGCTTTCTGTGCCGTAAATGGCGACCGGCACGATCGGCGCGCCGGTGGAGGCAGCCAAGTGGAATGGACCGCGCTTGAAGCGCAAGAGCCGTCCCGTGCGCGAACGGGTGCCCTCCACAAAGATCAGGAGCGAAAGACCGCTCTCCAGAGCCGCCGCCG
>CAXTPQ010000001.1:205629-213179 GCA_964246215.1 uncultured Terriglobus sp.
CGGGTGCCCTCCACAAAGATCAGGAGCGAAAGACCGCTCTCCAGAGCCGCCGCCGCCGCACGTGCGCTGTTCACAGCGCTACGGCGATTTCCGTCCCGTTCCACCGGCACAAACTTGCCCATCCGCATGGCGGGGCCAAGAATCGGAATGCGCATGAGCGAACGTTTCAGCATGACCGACGGCGTGCCCGGCAGCATGGGAATCAGCGCCGGCGGGTCCAGATTGCTGACATGATTGCTCATGAAAATACATGGCCGGTCCGCGGGAATGTGCTCCCGGCCCTGCACATCGAAGTGGATACCGGCCGCGCGCAGGCCCAGGTTAGCGATGCGCTGGCCGGCGCGGTACATCCAGCGGATATTGCGCGTGAGCAGGGTGAGCGGCATGCCGATCAGGCCCGCCGGGATGCCCAGCAGAACAAAGACCGCAAGCATGCGAAGCGTTGCAAACATCTCAGCCAGAAATCCCGGCCACAGCGGTTTGCGTCACCTGAGAGGGCGATTGCCCGGAAGCGTGCCGCGCTGCGATCGCTGCCGGCAGTTTGCTGTAAATATCGCCAAAGCCGCCGTTGGAAAGGATGGCGACAATGTCGCCGGGCCGCAGCGTGGGCGCGAGCCGCGCGGTGATGGTGTCGGCATCCGGCAGCAACTGCGCCGGAGTGCCGCGCTGCTGCAATGAAGCGATCACTCGCTGCGGCTCAAGCCGCTCCTCGGCCGGAACGTTCTCCTGCTTGAAGACAGCGGCGAGCACGACTTCATTGGCAGCCGACAGGCTCTCGACAAGGTCACGCTCAAAGACGTTCCGGCGCAGCGTGTTGCTGCGTGGCTCCAGCACCGCCACAAGCCGGCGGCCAGGGTAAGCGGACCGCAGCGCACGCAGCGTCTCGCGAATGGCCGTGGGGTGGTGCGCAAAGTCGTCAATGATGGTGACGCCCTGCACTTCCGCGCGCACCTCCAGCCGGCGTTTCACGCTGCGAAAGGTACGCAGTGCCTCGGCAATGCTTTCCGCGGCAAGGCCCTGCCCGGCGGCAAGTGCGGCCGCTGCCGTTGCATTCAGCGCGTTGTGCTCGCCGGCCATGGGCAACTCCAGATCGGCAAAATGGCGGCCATGGCGCAGCAGCGTCCAGCGGCACATGCTGCCTGGCTGAAAGTCTGTCATCTGCCAGTGCGAGCTGTTTTGAAAGCCATAGCGCTCCACCGGACAGAACGCCTGCGCAACACATTCTGTGACGTTCTGACTGCCGTCAAAGGCGACGATGCGTCCACGCCGGGGCAGCAGGTTTACCAGCCGTTTGAAGGCCGTCTTCACCTGCGCAAGGTCTGCGTAGATATCGGCGTGATCGAACTCCACATGCGTGAGGATAAGCGCGTCTGGAAAGTAGTGGAGGAACTTGGGGCCCTTGTCGAAGAATGCCGTATCGTACTCATCACCCTCCAGAATGAAGGGGCGGGTCTCCGCGCGAACGCGATAGCTGGTGCCGAAGTTCTCCGCCACACCGCCCACCAGGAAGCTGGGGGCAAAGCGCGGCTCGGTGTGGCTCGCCACCTCGTACATCCACGCCAGCATGCTGGTGGTCGTCGTTTTGCCATGGGTACCGGCGACGACCAGCGGCTCGCGTGTGCGCAGGAACTCGTCATGGATCATCGACGCCATGGAGCAGAACGGAATGCGCCGGTCCAGCACATATTCCAGCTCCGGATTGCCGCGCGAGATGGCGTTGCCGACGACGACGAGATCAGGCACGGGTTCACCGTCCGCACCGACGTTCGCTTCGCTGAACGGCTCCAGCACAGGAATCTGCATGGCGGCGAGCTGGTCGCTCATGGGCGGGTAAGCGCCCGCGTCGGAGCCGGTGATGCGGTGACCCTGCGCCTGCAGCATGCCGGCAAGAGAGGCCATGGCCGTACCGCAGATGCCGATGAGGTGAATGTGGCGGCGGCGCGCCTCCGTGTAGGGCATCCATTCAGTTTAGAGCGTCACCGCGGCTTCCAGCAGACGCAGCGTTGGTTCTGCCGCCAGCTTCGTGGAGCAGTCCAGTTCGGCCTGCACATGAAGCGGCAACGTGATGTTGGGCGTGTTCACATGCCCGCATCGCAGGCCGATGGCGATGGGTCCCGGAAAGTCTCGCAGGTTGTGCAGCAGAGCCGCATGGAGCAGTTCACGTTCGCGGGCTCGGCCCTCGGGCTCGGTGGCGGTCAGGCACTGCTCCATGTCGCCGAAGACGACGCCGCGCACGCGTTCCAGCACGCCGGCGTAGCGCAGGTGCAGCAGCATGCGATCCCACTGATAAGGGTGCGTGCCGACCTCCTCGACAAACAGGATGCTGTCGCCCTCCGGCGGCTTAAGCGCCCAGGGCGTGCCGAGTGACTCGATCAGCAGAGTCAGGCAGCCACCAAAAAGCGTTCCCCGCACTGTCTGCTCTTGAGTGCCGGCACGCAGGAGGCGCAGACCCTCGCGCCCGCCCAGCGACCAGGTTGTGGCTTGCGTGAGCGCGGCATTCCAGGAACGCCGGTCGACGCCGTCTTCCAGTTTGCCGCCGCGAGCAAAATCCGGCGACAGCATGGGCGCATAGAAGGTTACAAAGCCGCATTGCTGCGCGAACCACAGGTGCAGCGTGGTGGGGTCGCTGAAGCCGAGAAAGGGCTTGGGATGCGCGCGGATGAGTTCGGCATCCAAATGCGGCAGAAGCTCGGCCGTGCCCCAGCCGCCGCGCGTGCACATCACCGCGGCGTACTCGGGATTGCGGAAAGCCTCATGTACGTCCTCGGCACGTGCGGCGATGTCACCCGCGTAGTAGACCGGCCCTTTCGCAAGGGTGGAGGGCAGCAGCACCGGCTCGTAGCCAAGCGTGCGCAACCGCGTGGCACCCCGCTGCACCAGCGCCGGCTTGGGCGTGCTGGCGGGCGAGATAACGGCAATGCGTACACCAGGGTAGAGCGCGGGCGGCTTGATCACGCAGGCACCTTTGGATCGGAGATCCCGCACTGCTCGTTTGCCTCACCCTTGCAGATGATTTCGGCCGGCCCGGTGAGCACCATCGGCGCATCGTTCGACGGCCATCGAATCGTCTGCGGGCCGCCAATGGAGCTTGCCGTCAGCTCACGTGCACAGCCGCGTAGCACGATCGCTGCGGCGGAAGAAGCACACGTTCCGGTGCCCGAGGAAGTCGTTGGGCCCACACCTCGTTCGTAAATACGGAATTCGATCTCGGCGGGCCCAACCACACGAACGAACTCGACATTCGTGCCCTGCGGAAAGTCCTTGTGGTTGCAAATACGTGCGCCAAGTTCCTCCCACGTCAGGCCATGGGCGCAGAAGTCCAGATCGTCCGTGAAGAGGACGAAGTGCGGGTTCCCGACATCCACCGTGGCCCCTTGGACCTCACCGATGCCGTCCACGATGACGCTGCTCTCACTCACAGAAGGCACGCCCATCTCCGTCTCGATCCGGAATCGCTCTTCGGCTGTGTTATCCGCGCACTCGACCACGCGGCAGGCACGCGGCCCACGGTGCGTGGTGAGCGTGACCTGCGCCATCCCTTCGCTATAGGCCAGCCAGGCCGCGACGCAGCGTGTGCCGTTGCCGCTCAGTTCAGCCTCCGAGCCGTCGGTATTGAAGAGCCGCAGAAAATGAGTGCCGTCGCCGCGGCGGTCCAGGAACTCGATGCCGTCCGCGCCGACGCCGAAGTGACGCGAGCAAAGCGCTCGTGCATGCTCGCGGTGACGGCCGCGTGCATGTGCCTCGTCAACAATGAGGAAATCATTCCCGCAAGCATGTGCCTTCACAAACGGGATCATGGCTGAGTGCCTCGTGAGACATCGGGAGGCGTAAAGCTGTCCGACCGGTAAAGCCTTGCGCAGGGCTGGCCCGTATGGCACATCACCTCAATCTCGCTCAAGCCCTGCGGATGCGCCGCCACCGCCGCTGCAACGGGATCGCGGTCGAGCGCGATGATCAGGTTGGCATGCTGCGCCGGTGCCGCGCGTGCCGCGTCAAAATTCTGCGAATCCAGCGGACTGATTAGCCGCTTGAGCGGAATGCCCGCGTCCTGCACGGCACCGATGTGGTCCGTGGTGTCGAACATGATCAGCGCGTTCGACGGTGCGCGCAGCATCTCCTCCGCAAGTGCCTTCTCAAAGGGGATGCGCGTGCGCGAGTTCATCACGGCCTCGTCATAGACCAGCGGCGGACGCGCAAGCCACACAGGAGACTTTTTCTGCGTCACGCTCTGGAACAGGCTACCCACGGTGCCGAACATGCAAAAGACATTCACCACAATCAACAGTAGCGAAACCGGCATAAGAGCCTGCGCGTACTTGGCCCGGCGAGAAGGCTTGCTGTTCCCTATCCCCTGTTCCCTGTTCTCTGACTCTCGCAACCAGCTTCCAAAAGCCACCACCACCAGCGTGCCAAAGATGGCGAACGCAGGCAGCAGTTCCATGCCATAGCGAGAGTTGTACCAGGCATTTGGATAGAGCTGTGGGATAAAGATCGGGATGGAGCTGTACGCGATGGAGTACATGTAAAACGGCAGCGGCAGCCACAGCAGCAGAGCGATGCGCCGCACGCGCGAACGCCACAGCAGCCACGCACCGGCAAGCGAGCCGGCAAAAAGCAGAAAGCCCGTCTCATACGCCGCGGCATCCAGTTGCGCGGCACGTGTGAAGTACAGAAAAGCGTACAGCGGGTTGTGCCAGCCGTGATAACGGCCAGCACTGGGCGGTGAGGTGCGCTTCTCGATCGCCGGTGCCGAGTACGGACCGCGCATGAAGTCGAGCCAGTCACCCTCATACTTCGCGTTGTAGGCGAACCACAGCAGCGGCCCGGCCACCGTGATGGCCGTGGCAAGAACAAAGGCTCCGGTGGTTTGCCTGCGCGTTTCTGGTGCGCTGCGGAACCACACGATCGCCATCGCAAGCCACGCGACTGCACCGAGGATCCAGCCGTCATACCGCGTGAGCACCATGCCCAGCGTAAGCACGGCGGCAACCACCATGCGAACGCGCGCCGTGCGCAGCTTGCTCTCGCGCAGAGCTTCCGCCGCCTCTAGGGTGATGACGGTGTTCCACAGGAACAGCGCGAGAAACAGCGGCTCCGTCATGGCCGTGGTGCTCAGGTAAAGCAGGTTTGGATTGAGCGCAAAGAACGCCGTGGCGACAAACGCCCAAGAGGGCGGCATCAGCCGGCGCGCCAGGCGGTAGCAGCCCAGGTTGCCGAGGATGTACGCCAGCATCGACGGCAGCGCTCCAGCCAGGCCGGTCTGCCACCAGTCCATGCGCTGCACCAGCGGCAGCATCAGCAGGTGCGGCAGCGGCAGCCATACACCGCCCAGCTGTGCCAGGCCGGGGTAGCGCGCATCCAGGATGCGGCGAGCAATGCCCAGGTGAGCCACTGCGTCGCCATACAACAGCAGCCAGCCGTTCTTCGTGCAAATCATAAAGCTCAGAAATGCCAGGATCAGCGAGGCCATCGCAATCGGCATCAACTCCTGCCGGTGCACCGGGTAAATGCCGTGCGGATCACGGTTCAGCAGTTCCGGGGCAATGCGAACCATGCGCCCGGAGCCCTGGAATCCAGGACGCCGAAATCCGGTACGGCGCGGTGCGTTCACGGTGCGGGTGCGAGCCATTCCCCTTAAGGGTAACGCGCCTTGCCAGCACAGGCTTTCCGTCCTCCTGCTCAAAAAAGCCCGCCACCCTCACAACCGTGGGGCTGTGAGGGTGGCGGCGGTGCCTTGTAGTCTTTGTTTGGATCTGAGCTTAGCGCGGCAGGTTCGGCGTCACGCCCGGCTGTGTGTATGCGTTGTGCTTGTCACGATAGATTCGCTGCGACTGCCGATTCTGTTCACGGGCAAGCTGGTGCCGGTCTTGTGCGGTCAGATGACCATTGTCCATGGCGCGGTCTGCCTGCTCCTGATGATGAATGGCTTGCTGGTGCGCCTCCAGATTCGCCTTGCCCCGATTCGTGATCTGGCCGGATTGGTAGCCCTGCTGAATCCGCGCTTGTTCATTGCCGCGGCGCGCATTGACATGGTGGCGCTGGTTGTATGTCGTTTGACCCACGAGCGTGGCGGCCGGCAACGTAAGAAGTCCGGCGGCGAGAAGATACTTGGAAAATACGTGCATGAGGAGCTCCTTTGCGAACTGCGCGCTTTGTCCTAACCATCGCCCGATTGCTACCGGACTGACAGCGCATACCTCCAAGAAAGACCCGATTCCAAGCGCGCAGTTGCAAAACAATCGGAAATTTAAGATTTACTTCGATCTTTCTGCATACCTAAAGTGCGGGCTGCGTGTGAAGCCACTTCGATCAAGTCCTTTGCACGAAGAAGTCAGGCGGCGTTCAGGTCAAGGTGCGAGATCTCGCGAAAGAGCTGAAAGCGCTCCTCGATCTTCTCCCGCGTGACCGCTTCCACCCACTCCGTGCCAAAGCGCTGCACGGCAAAGCTGCCCATCACACCGCCATAGAAGAGCGCGGTCCGGAAGACCGTCGGCGTGAGCTCCGGCTGAGACGCAATGTATCCATAAAAGCCACCGGCAAAGCTGTCGCCTGCTCCGGTAGGGTCGACAACCGTTTCAATGGGCAGCGCGGGTGCACGGAAAGGCTTGGCAATCTCCGCCTCTCCCGGGAAAGAAGCAGCACCGAAGAAGGCCGTCGCGCCATACTCGCCATGCTTGATCACTAGCGACTTTGGCCCGAGTTCCATAACCTTCCTGGCGGCAGTCACCAGGTTGTGCTCGCCACTCAGCAGCCGCGCCTCACCATCGTTGATGATCAGGGTGTCGAGTTCGCGGAGCACCTTGTCCAGGTTGGCACGGTGGTCGTTGATCCAGTAGTTCATCGTGTCGCCGGCCACGCGCTTGACACGGGGCATCTGCTGGCGCACCTGCAGCTGCAGTACAGGATCGATGTTGGCCAGGAAAAGGTAGCCGGAATCGGCGTAGCTGGCCGGAATCTTGGGAGCAAAGGTGCCGAAGACATTCAGGTCCGTGCCCAGAGTCTTCGCCTCGGACATCGTGCCTTCATAGCTGCCGGTCCAGTGAAACGAAAGACCGTCGGCATGCTCAATGCCGGACGTGTCAATGCCCCGCCCCGTCATCACGGCCTCATGCTCGGGCGTGAAATCCTGCCCCACCACGCCCACCACGCGCACATCCGTGAAAAAAGAGGCTGCAAGAGAGAAGTGCGTCGCCGCGCCGCCAAGAACTTTATCTTTGTGACCCGAAGGCGTGGTCAACGTATCGAATGCAACCGAACCAACAACAAGTATGGACATGACACCTCACTCACAAATCTACTGGATTCCCTTGCATGCCATATGCACTGCCGCTTCTTCGAAAATGGTCTGTCTGGGGGATAGCGGCCGACACTGCCGATCCGGTAAAGTGCTTCCAAACCGATGACTGCCGTCCCTTGATGTTCTCTTTGCCACTTCTGTTCGCCGGGATGTTTGCTCACGCCCAAACACCTGCAAGCCAGAGATGAAGCACGTTTACGAAACGGATCGCACAGGGCTGCTTGTCGGCTCACTCAGTCTTCCGCCGGAGCAA
>CAXTPQ010000001.1:213279-219295 GCA_964246215.1 uncultured Terriglobus sp.
GAAGCATGCTTACTTCAGGATGGCGTTGTAGCTGTCACCCTGCAGCCTTGTGCGCATGGCGTCGGCGGTTTGCTTGGTGTTGAACGGGCCAACCTGAACGTGAATGAGCTTGTCCGTCTCCAGGTTTCGCTCAAAGGCGCTGTAGCCGCGGCGTTTCAGCGCCGCGAGCAGGTTGTCCGCGTCCTCTTTGTGGCTGACAGCGGCAACCTGGACATAGATTGGGCCGCTGACTGCAGTTGCGGTCGAGGGCGGTGACGTGGGCGGCGGAACTGTGGTTGCGGCGGCGGGCTTTATGTTGCTGGGCAGCGGCTTTGTAGTTGCCGTCACCTCCGGCGACGGTTTGCGCGGTAGCGCGGAGCTAGCCGGCTCCGGCGTCGTCCGGGGTATCGGAGCTGTGCCAGTGAGGGGCACGGTGACAGACGTAGTCTCACCGGCAGCCGCGGCATGACCCGGCTTAGCAGCGGGCGGTGTAGCCCTGGTCGCGCCTTCGCTGTCACGCTGGCCAATGTAACCAGGGATCGCCTGAGTAGCGGGAGAGCCCGCGGCTGGCTTGCCGGCCGGTGCGTCTGCAGCGCTGCTGCCTGTGGAAGCAGTATCGCTGGTGCTTGAGGCCGAAGTTGCGGCAAGGTCCGCGGTGGCCAGACCCGATTTCCGCCCCATGCTGTACCCAAAGCCGAAAAAGACCGCGCAAATGATCGCCAGGGCAAAGAAGATGCCGAGAACAGTCCCGGTACTCAGCGTCAGCTCGCGGTCGGCGGCGTGGTCGTTCTCGTAAAGATCCTCGCGGGCGGGTGACCGGCGTTCCGGGTCGCGGTTCACATCACGAGATGCACCCCGCTGGGGCAGTTGGAAATCGTCGTCGGCGTCGTTCAGGCTGCGGTTCATTTGGTTGTCCACGTCCGCGGCACCAGGCCACGGCCAAAGCGGTTAGAAGTGGTAGTAAACGCCGACGGTCGGCTCATAGGACGACGTCAGCTTCTTGATCGTCAGATAATTCTGACCGAAATCCGGTGCAAGATAAAAAAGTTGCCGAAAGCCGAGGCGCACACCAAAGGACCCATACACCGGCTTCTGCAGACCGGCCGTGTAGTAATACGCCGCGCGCGCCTGCACAGGCAGATTATCCCCGCCATTCTTGGTCGGTTTGAATTCGACGGTACCACCGCCGCCACCCACAAACGGCTGCGCACCGAACAACTGGTGCGGAGGCGTGGCGATGTAGCCTACCGTGTATTCGTTCGCTGTGTTCTGCGAAACGAAGGATGGCACATAGTTGCTGGGAAGCGTGGACGTATTCGGGTAGGCGAAGTTGAAGTTCTGCGACGCACGGTCGTAGCGGAAGTTGAACTCACCCCCGATGTACGGCGACTTGATGGCGCGGATGGTCGCCATGGCACCCACGGTCGACGAGCCGGATTGCGTCAGCGTGCCGCTGTTGGTGGCCGTGTTGTTCTGCGGGGTTCCCGTTACGGATGAGGAAAACTCACCCGTCGCCAGAATGCCCAAATCAAAGTGGTCGAGAATGCGTTGCAAACGGGTTTGCGGCACCGTTCCTGCCTGGGCCTGCGCTTGTGCCTGGGCTGAAGGGACGGCACATGACCCAAGAGCCATCCAAAGACTTGCTGCACTGCAAAAAAGGCGGAACCGCTCACTCGTCAAACTGCACATCCCTCACAACCGGCAATGGAATCCAACGGCTCCAGACCGGCTCTTTCAGTCTACTTGAGCGATGGACGCGCGAGGTATGGATTCGCTGTGCCCTGAGCAAGCAATCAGCGTTTTGAACATAGCAATACTACAGCGGATTCTAGCTCACATTGGAGACGGGCAGCGGACTGACTTCCAACATCAGGCCCTTGTAGGTCAACACCTTGGCGCACTCGCCAGCCTCCAGAAATGTGTCTCCGCTGACACGTGCCCGCCAGAGCTCGCCGCGGACGAGCACCTCGCCCTCGGGATCGAGAGCGGTCTGGGCAACAGCCAGCCAGCCAATCATTGCGTCGGCGCCGATACGCACCTTTGACCGGCGAGCCTTGGCACCCAGCAAAACCAGGCCGGCGGTTATCCCACCAAATCCGACACCTGTGCCAAGTGCGGTGCTCCAGTCCACCTCAAGTTCCGGGATGGGCCCACGGACGAGCAGCCGCAGTCCGGCCACCAACATGACCACGGAAAAGCAGGCCAGCAGAGCACCCTGGCGAAAATGTGCCTCCGTCGCCAGCAGCACGGCCGACAGAAGAATCAGCAGCACGCCCTCCCAGCGCAATGGCATGCGCAGAAAGCCATACACAGACAGCATGATGAGCAGAACGCCCGCGGCACCGGGAATGATGCTGCCCGGCGTGTTCAATTCCAGATAAACCAGCAGCGCGCCAAGGGTGAGCAGCAAGACGGCCAAATCCGGATTCATTAAACCGCGCAGCATGTGCTCGCGATATGTCATGTATAGCGTTTCGATGCGTGCATCGGCCAGGTGCAACGGCACAAGGGTGCCGTTCGTCCGGGCGACTTTCTTACCGTCCAGAGCCGCCAACAGCTTGTCCTCACTGGTCGCGGAAGCATCCACCAGGCCGATGCGGCTTGCGTCCAATCCGCTGACCGGCATGCGCCCCGTGAAGAGCGTATCGATGGCGGTGGATTTGTGGCCATGTTGGCCCAACTCCCGTTGCAGTTCCGCTTGCAGCGATTGCAGCATCGCCACTCCCTGTGCCGACGAAAGCCCGCGTACCCGGCGCGAGCTGAAGGCCTGCAGATGCGAGTCTGGATGGGCGCCGCTCAAGCTGCCCGCCAGCAGCACACGCAGCGCCTGCCCGCTCACCTGACTCTGCGGTTCACGCAGGTAAACGATGACCGGCGCGGGCGACTGCCGTATGGACTGGATCATGGCATCCGCTGCTTCAGGCGTGCCGCCCGGTGAACTCAGATTCAGCAGGATGGCCGCAGGATGGCGCTCGTTGGCTCGCTTCAGGTCGGCGTCCAGCGACTCCACGCTTACGCTTTGAATGGTGTCCTGCAGAATGATTTCGACAATCAGCGGGTGTGTGTTGCCGGATTGCGCAGACAGGAATGCGACCTTGCACAGCAGCAACGAGAGCGCCAGCAGGAAGAAACGGAAACCGCTTGCGCGGTCAAAAAGGCGCTTGCACATCACGGCAGGCTTTGGCCCCGGGCGGCCAGTGCGTCGCGCATGCCGGCTGCCGCGCTGTTGCCCGGCTCCAGCCGCAGCGCGTTCCTCACATTACCGGCGCTGGCGGGCAGTTGGTTGGCCTGCAAGTCCAGCCGGGCGAGCACCAGATAGGCGGCCGCGGTAGGTTTGGCCTGGATGGATCGCTGCGCCTCCGTGCGGGCGTCCGCGGCATTGCCGGAGCGCTCGCGCACCTGCGCCAGACCCAGATGGGCCGTGGCGGAGTTCGGGTCGGCCGCAATGGCCTGCTGGAACTCTCGCTCCGCCTCAAGGACCAGGCCGTTGTTCAGGTAAGTTTGCCCGCTTTGCGAGAGTGCGTTGGCGCGCTCGGCCGGTGGCAGAACTTCATTCTTCGCCTGCTGCATCTGATCGAGCTGAAAGGCAGCCTGGCGCACGCCGGCCTCACTGTAGGTGCGCCGGATACGCTCCTGGGGATCGAAGCCGGGC
The DNA here is from genome assembly GCA_964246215.1 of uncultured Terriglobus sp. Classification (GTDB taxonomy): domain Bacteria; phylum Acidobacteriota; class Terriglobia; order Terriglobales; family Acidobacteriaceae; genus Terriglobus. Next base: position 216,911 of record CAXTPQ010000001.1, read on the forward strand.
GGTGCCGGCGTGGTTCCGGACAGAACGGCATCGAGCAGCTTTGCCTCGCTATCCGTGGCGCGCAGCTTCACGGCCTGGTCGGCTTCGGCGCGCGCCGGCTGCAGGCTTCCCCGCCGGCGCAGCGCAATGGCCACGTTGTAGTGGTAGTCGGGGTCCTGCGGATCCTGGCTGGAGGCTCGCTGCAGCAGCGGCGTACCGTCCTTTTTCTGGCGAGCGCGCGCCACGCCCTCATCGTTCACGACTTCCGGCAAGGGCAAGCGGCTGGCAACAAAGGCGAAGGCACCTTCCGCCTCAGCGTACTTTGCATAATTGAAGCGTGACAGTCCGCGATAGAAATTCGCTTCCAGCGCGGCGGGGCTGCTGGCGGGAATGCCGGCAAGCGTGGCAGCGGCCCCATCGAAATCGCGCGCGGCAAACTGCGCCTTTCCCAGTGCGAGTTCCGCGTCCACAAAGCTGGGCGAACCGGCAACGGAGGCTTTCAACCGGCGGATGCGCTCGTCACTGGTCTGCGCGCTGATGCCCCGGATGTAGCTCTCATACGCGTCGAGCTTGATGCTGCTCGACGCCGCCTGGAAAGTTCCGAGCGCCACGGAAAATTTCGGGTCGACCTGGCGTGCGCACTTCCAGGCCAGCGTGTTTTCGAGATCGAGCAGATGCGGCAGGTCGTTGGAATCTTCGAGCGGCGCGGACATGCGCAACGCGTTCACCTCCAGCACCTGCGCCTGCGCCTCCACGCGCTGCCCGTTCATGCTGTAGTGCCCGACAACGATGTACTCGGCATCCAGAGTTTGCGCGATGCGGATGGTCGTGGCACGCGAGGGACGGAAACCAGCAGGCAGGCCGAGATGGTCCAGCGCGTAATCGCGGTCTGCCCGCGAGATGGTCAGGTAGCCCGCCGAACTGAGCCGCTGATCAAGCGTCTCGGCAAACGACTCACCAATCCAGTCAAGGTTGGGCTGACCTGTGCGGTTGTCAAAGGGCAGCACCAGCAGAACACGGCCGCCGGGCTGGGTTTGCGCCTGGGCGAAGGCTGCAACGAGCCACAGCATCCACAGAAGAGGAACAAGCCGACGCTGCACTGGAGAAAGACGCACCATGGGAATTATAGTTTGGCGGCTGAAACGAACCGTAAGCCGGCTGTGGGTGGCCCACCTTCACGACAGCTCTATGGTCGTTCACGTGGTGGGCCGTTACGAACTTATCTGGAACTCACTTTGGCTTCGCGAAGACGGCAACCGGCGTTCCGGCAGGTTATCTCAGCCGTTGCAGCCTGGCATCATAGCTGCGGTCGAAACGCAGCACCGCCGCCCACTGGCCGTTGTGGTCGGCCTGCCAGAGAACATGGCCGCCCAGGGCGCGCGCAACTTCGTCCGGCAGCAGATCGCGATGCGCGTCGAAATATTTGCTGTCGCTCTCCATGTGCCCCGCGGCAAGATTCAGGCCGCCCGCTGGCGGGTTGTACTTGGTGCTGAAGACCAGCGCCGCGTCATAAGCACCGGGTTCCTGCGCGGCTTTGGCCACCTCCTCACGGGTGAAGTTGGCGATTTCGGTCGTCTTCATCGGGCTTTTCAGATAGCCAAGCTCCGGCCGCTGCAAATCCGCCGCAACGGGCCAGGCCGTCAGTACCGTCGCGCCCGATTCCCGGGCCTGCAGAATGTGGATGGCTGTTTGCTGCAGCACGACCATGTCGCGATAGGCAAGGTTGTCCTCCGGCGCAAACGGGTATGGCGGATTGATCTCGCAGCCAGCAGCAAAGCCAGCCAGCGAGAGTGCCGCAAAGGCCGGCCAGGCCTTCACACGCTCACGCCACAGAGCCACGCAGAGCAGCAGCACCAGTGGAAACATGGGCAGCAGATATCGGGTGAGCAACGCTCCACCCAGGATAGAAAAGGCGATCCAGTTTGCGATCAGGATCGTGGCGATCGCTTCCACGGCACCGCGCGCGAGTGCAGGCTTGGTGCGGTCCCGCGGCAGCAGCAGCACGGCACAGGTCAGCAACACGGGCACAAACAGGTTCATGTGCACGGTCAGGTGAATGAGCCGGTGCCACAGCGAAAGCACCACGCGCGCGGCGGAAAGGTTGGCCGTTGCGTTGTAACGCAAAAACTCGGGATTGCCAAAGATAAAGCCGGTCTTCGCGCGGTGATATGCATACCAGCCAACAAGCGGCAACACCGGAAAGGCCAACGCGGCCAGATACGCGGTGGAGCTTCGCAACACAATAGGTGCCCCATGTCTCGCTTCTGAGACATGGGTAAGCCGCCGCCTTGTTTTCACGAGGAGAAAAAGTTCGTACAGAAACAAAGCCGCCGGCGTGACGATAGCGGTTTCCTTGCTGAGAACGGCAAGGGAGAAGAGCGTTCCAATCGTGAGAGCGTCGGCGGG
>CAXTPQ010000001.1:219395-224244 GCA_964246215.1 uncultured Terriglobus sp.
CCTTGCTGAGAACGGCAAGGGAGAAGAGCGTTCCAATCGTGAGAGCGTCGGCGGGCACCCCAGCTTTTCCGGGAGGCGCGTGGCTTTTGAGAGGCTTTCGGCCTTCCTGCTCAACCTGCAGCTGCAGCCGCCACCCGGGCCGGTCGAAGTGAAACGACAGCGCCCACAGCGTGAAGGCGGCGGCAAAGATGTCCGCATGCGCCAGAGTACTTTGCGCAAACCAGACCGGGTAAATGGCCGTCAAGACCAGCACGGTGGCCGCCGCGGCTGTGCCCGCCAGCAGCCGTGCCCACCGGAAGATGCCCAGCAGCGCAAAGCTCGCCACCACGCAGATGAGCAGCCGCGTGCTGTAGACGTGAAAGCCCGTGAGCTTCCACCAGGCAGCCATCAGCACGCTGGGCAGCGGCGGATGCGCATTGGTCATGGTGCTTTGCGGTATGAGCGTGCCAAGGCGGAAAAAGTCCCATGCGGCCGGAATGTAGTAGCCGCCCTCATCCCAGAAATAGGGCAGCCGCAGCAGCGTTGTGTGGAGCAGAAACACACCCAGAAAGATCGGCACAAACAGCAACGGGAGCGGGATGGCCCTTGCCGGCCTCTCCCGCTCCCGCATTCGCTTCACCTCTATCACGACGCTCCCGGTCCGCATCTTTACTGAGGCCGCTGCACGGGAGGTCGACCCGCAACCGAGCAGGTCCGCAGCGTTGGTTAGTTGATGGAGCCGGTGCTGTTCGGGCCGCCGTTCGCGCCGTTGTAATTGGGCTCCAGCTTCAACTCGCCAAAGGTGCCCTCGTACTGCGCCAGATTCTGGCCAAGGATGTTGAAGAGCGCCTTTGCCTGCTGCGGGCTCAGATAGATGCCCTGCTTGCTGGTAAAGTTCACCTCTTCCGGCGTGGCGGACTGCATGGTGCCGAAGACCAGGTGGAAGTCCCACACGCTCATCTTGATCTGCACGCTGTTGGCATACAGGTCGTTGTAATCTTCACTCTCGCTCACGCGAATGGTGGGCTCTTTGGGCTCGCTCATGGTCTTTTCCTTAGCTGGGGTTCTGATGGGATGTGCACCCGGAGGTGCCGAACTTTTGTGGCCGCGCGCGGCACACTGGGTGCCCCGGGCAGCGGAATCGCGGTTTGGTGCGGGAGAGGGGACTTGAACCCCTACGGATCGCTCCGCTAGATCCTAAGTCTAGTGCGTCTGCCAATTTCGCCACTCCCGCACGCTTGAGTAGTCTACCTGCTGGTGCGGACTTGTGGCAGAGCACCCTCATTTCAGAGCATGAGCGACGGCGTGCGCCAACAAGCCAGAATCGGCCCTGCTACACTCTTGTTCTCTGACTTCTCCGTACACCAGGCATGACCCATGCACCCGCCGCCCGCCTTTATGGGCTGGATATACTACGCACCCTAGCCATTGTGCTAGTGATGCTTTATCACGCCGATTCCTTCCTGCCTGAAGCTCTTCAACCAATCGCAGGATACGGCTGGATGGGCGTCGATCTCTTTTTTGTTCTCAGTGGATACCTGATTGCCGGTCAGCTTCTGCGCGTACACGCTCGGACCGGCACCGTATCGCTGCGCGACTTTTATCGGCGACGGGCTCTCCGCTTGCTACCTGCTTTTGCTTGTGTGCTTCTGCTTTACCTTGTATGGCCGGGCTGGCGTGAGGCACCGGCGATGTCGCCGCTTTGGCAATACGCCACCTTTACTTACAACCTATTTGTCGATTATCCCGCACACCGCGCCTTTTCCCATGTCTGGTCACTTTGCATCGAGGAACAGTTCTATCTGGTGCTGCCGTCATTACTGATCTTTGTGCTGGGAAGACGCTTACCTCATGCGGCACTGCTTACTGCCGGGGCGGTCATGGCTTTGGGAGTCGGCTATCGAACATGGGTCTTTTTGCATATTCTGAACCGGCTAGGACCTGATACGCCAGGATTCGGAACGCAATATATCGAACGGATCTACTACCCGACCTGGTCTCGGATGGATGGCCTGCTCGCGGGCACCCTCGTTGCCGCCACGCAAACGTACAGGTCCGCGCTCTGGTTGCGTCTACAACGGCACAGCAAGTGGATTACCTTCATCTCAATCGGGCTGATTGCCGTGAGCCTCCGTCTATTCCGGGACCGCTTAACTTCTACGGACGCCGTTACAGCTGCAGGTACGATCGTCGGCTATCCGCTGCTTGCGCTTGCTCTCGCCGCGCTGATGATGTCAATGATGGGGCAAGGCTCGCTGGGTCGCTGGCGTATTCCAGGCACCACAGCGGGAGCAACGCTGGCCTACAGCATGTATCTCACCCACAAGGAAGTGCTGCATCTTTGTGAAACATGGCTACCGGAGCGCTTGGGCCAGGGCACATGGTGCGGGCTGGCCATCTTTGTGTCCGCAAGTGTCGTGACGGCAACAATTTTGTATCGCTGCGTAGAGTTGCCATTCCTGAAGATCAGAGACCGTAGCAGGCGAGACATTTTATTGGAAGTGCTCAGAGACCCTGCGATTTAGTCAATCTGCCCTACTGTCACAAACCGGCTCTGCTCGCGGTCCTTCCGCACCTGAGCAATGGGAAAAACCGTTCCGTGAAAGCTGAGATACACGCCCGGCGGCAGCAGCGAGCAGCTTAGCAGAGCCTCTGTCAGGTTCTGCATGGCGTCCGAGCCTTCCACGCCGAAGGGCGTCATGGCTCCCGTGAAGACCACCGGCACCGGCGTGGCTGCGAGCCGCCGCTGCACCACCAGGCCTGTTTCGACCACCGTGTCCGTGCCGTGCGTGATTAGGACGGGCGTGCCCGCGGCTGCAATGGCGGAGGCGCGTTCGGCAATCACGGCGCGGTCGTCGTCCGTCATCAGCAGTGAATCCTTGTTCATCAGCGCTTCCACCGTGACCTCCGTTTCCGGCAGGCGCAGCTGTGAAAGGCATCGCTCGATTTGCGGTTCGGTGTTCTGCATGGCACCGGCCTGCTCCACGTAGCGCTTCTCCATGGTGCCGCCAGTGGTCAGAATGTGAACGCGCCGCAAGATTCTTATGTTCATGACGGAGTCAGACCGTCCGTGGCGCGGCCTTGCCCAGTGCCAATTCGATCAGCGACTTTTCTTCCATCTCATGCGCTTTGGCTGAACCAGTCGCGGGGCTTGCCGCTGCCGAGCGCGTCACTTTGAGCACGCGCTTGCCGCCGGCGGCCAGTTTGAGCAGCGGATAGGCGTAGCTCAGCGCGCCCATGTTGGCCGGTTCCTCCTGCACCCACATGATTTCCTGCGCGGTAGGATACTGTGACAGCGCCGCTTCCAGCTCCGCGGCCGGCCACGGGTAAAGCTGCTCCACAAAAACGATCGCGGTAGAGAAATCACCACGCTTCGCCCGCTCCACGCGCAGGTTGTGGCCGATCTTGCCGGAGCAAACCAGAATGCGCCTGGGCTCCCTGGCCTCCGCATCGGGCAACACCTTACGAAAGTTGGAAGCGGCAAAGTCCGCGATGGGCGAGACTGCATCCGGGTGACGCAGCATGCTCTTCGGCGTAAAAACGATCAGTGGCTTGCGGTACTTCGACAGCGCCTGCCGCCGCAGCAGATGGAAATACTGCGCGGCGTTGGAGGGCTGTGCCACGATCATGTTGTCCGTCGCGCAGAGTTGCAGATACCGCTCGATGCGCGCGGACGAATGCTCCGGCCCCTGGCCCTCATAACCGTGCGGCAGCAGCAGCACCACGCCGCTTTGCAGGCCCCACTTGGCTTCGCCCGCCGCAATGAACTGGTCGATGATGATTTGCGCACCATTGGCAAAATCGCCGAACTGCGCCTCCCACAGGACAAGAGCCTCGGGATAGTCCCGGCTGTAGCCATACTCGAAGCCAAGCACACCGGCCTCGCTCAGCATGGAGTTGTACACCTCAAAGCGGCCCTGGCCTTTCTCAGCATCCTGAGAGATATGCTGCAGCGGCGAATAGCGCAGTTCCGTCTCTGTATCCACCCAAACGGCATGCCGCTGGTTGAAGGTGCCGCGCTGTGTGTCCTGGCCGCTGAGCCGCACCGGCATGCCGGCTTTCAGCAGCGACGCATAAGCCACCAGTTCCGCCGTGCCGTAGTCGAAGGGCCGCGTGCCCGCGCCCATCTCATCGCGCTGCTTCAGCAGCGCCTTCACCTTGGGATGAACGTGGAAGCCATCGGGCTCCGCCGTAAGCCGCCCAACGAGGGCGCGCACTTCCTCAGCGGACAGGCCGGTCTGTACATCGTCGCCCTTGGGCAGACGGCCGCCGAGGTATGGCTTCCAATACTCGGGCAGCTCACTCAGCACGGGGGCATGCTCGGCCTCGCGGCTGTGCGATTGCTCCTCCAGGAACTCCTTGCCAATTGCGGCGGCTTCGGCGGAAGCATCCACACCGATGCGCTCCGCATAGCTCTTGTAGAGCGGTGCCGTTTCCTTGATGCGTGCATACCGCCGCGGCTGCGTCACCGTAGGATCGTCCACCTCGGAGTGCCCATGGCGGCGATATCCCACAAGGTCCACCACCACATCGCTGGCAAACTTCGCCCGGTATTCCGCCGCGATCTTGGCCACGCGCACCACCGCATCCGGGTCCTCCGCATTCACGTGGAAGATCGGTATCGGCAGACGCTTTGCGATGTCGGTCGAATAGCGCGAGGAGTTCGACTCATGTGGCTCGGCCGTGAAGCCAAGCAGGTTGTTCACCACCACCTGAATGGTGCCGCCCACCTGGTACCCCGGCAGAGTCGCCAGATCCAGCGTCTCCGCCCAAATGCCCTGGCCCGCAAAGGCCGCATCACCATGAATGATCAAGGGCAGAACCTTCGATGGTCCGTCAGACCCGAGGCGCACCTGCCGTGCCCGCGCCC
>CAXTPQ010000001.1:224344-247824 GCA_964246215.1 uncultured Terriglobus sp.
GGCAGAACCTTCGATGGTCCGTCAGACCCGAGGCGCACCTGCCGTGCCCGCGCCCGGCCCATGATCACTGGGTCCACAGCCTCAAGATGCGAGGGATTGGAAGCCAAGTGCAGCTTGACGACCTGGCCGCTCGGTGAGGTATACCTGCCCGTCGCGCCCTGGTGGTACTTCACGTCGCCGCCACCCATGTGCGACCGCGGATCGACATCCTCGAACTTGGTAAAGATCTCCACCGCCGACCGGCCCACCGTGTTCACCATCACATTCAGCCGCCCGCGATGGCTCATGGCAAAGGTGCAGCGCTCCACGCCCAGGCCGGCGGAGACCTGGAAGGTACGGTCAAGGTAGGGAACGAGCGCGGTCAGGCCTTCCAATGAGAAGCGTTTCGTGCCCAGGTACCGCTGCTGAATGGTCTGTTCAAAAAGGTCCGCGCGGATAAGCTGCGTGAGCGTCCGCGCCTGCTGCTCCGGTGTCTCGCGATCGTCCTGCTCCATGGCGGCCTGCAGCCATTCGCGCCGCTCCGGTGAAGCAATGTGCGAGAATTCCAGCGCGATCGTTCCGCAATAGAAGTTCCGGGCTTCCGCCGCAATGGCATCGGATCCCTCCGGCAGTTCCACGGGAAACGGCTCCGGCGGCAGATACTGCTTCAGCGGATCCAACTGAGCCTGCAAGTATCCCCAACGCCGGAAAATCTCAAAGACAGTTGTGCGCAGTTGCTGCTCCGCCGTCTCTGCCGCGGCAATGCTGTCCATGGTGCCGGTCTTCTCTGAAACGGCCACCCCGGTAGCCTCTGCCTGCCCGTTCCCGCCTGCTTTGCCCTGCGACTTCGCTCGAATTGCCATAATCGTCACTCTCTATGGTAGACCTTCGCGACGCGGCAGACTGCAACCCATTCGGGTCAGGAACCTGCTTTGCGACTGCGGGCGGCAGTTCAGCTTCTTATCAGCGATTTACAAGTAAGCAGCGCTCAAGGGATTTGCACAGCGGGCCAGGAGCAACCAACGTACCTCACGAGCCGTCTTACTGTTAGGCGAACAGAAAGCGAATTATCCCCCGCAGGAGAACCGGCATGGCAGAACGCACCGTGGAACTGGAACAACCCACACTTACCGATGAAAGCGCCAACGCTCTGCGTGAAGCCACTGACCGTGCGGAACGCGCGGAGGCGGAACTGGCCAAAGTCAAATCGCAACAGATGCACGCCAGCGCCAAACCGGCCGGGTCAGCAGATGCCACGACCCAAGGCGTGCCCGCACGAGGGGCAAAGTCACACAACGACACTGTCAGTACAGATGACCTGAAGCAGCCGCCCAGCCCAAACACCGCCGCCAACGCCCCCCAGGGCTCTGCCGGGCCGGCTGCGGGCGAACGCGGCTCAGCTGACGAAGGCGGTGTGGAGGAGCTGCGCAAAGATCCAATGATGACGACCCTGCTGGACGCGCTGGATGCCGGGCAGGACGTTGGCCATTACGGCCGGCTCACCTTCAGCATGGTTGCGCGCCACTTTCTTCCGCATGACGAAGTGCTCGCCTGGTTGACCAAAGACCAGGATTTTGGCGAAGAGCAGGCACGGCTGATGCTGCACCAGGTGGAGGGCCGCGACTACAGCCCGCCACGCCGCGAGCGCCTGCTGGAATGGCAATCCGAACAGGAGTTCCAGTTCCTTGACCCGCACGACCCGGACAGCGGCAATCTGTACCGTAATCTCAAGTTCCCACAAGCGATTTACGAGCACATCGGCCACTACCAGGAGGCCAAATCCGAATCCGCTTAGATCGGCGGCAGATGAAATAGCCGCTTGTCATACCTGACGGCACGTGCGAGTGCCACTTGCACGTGCATCGCGTCAGGGTGCAGTGGATTGAGCAGGTAGTTCCATGACTCTGGCGCGGGCACCGAAGGGACTCGCAGGAGAGCCGTAGTCTTCCGTGCCAGCCACTCATCGCCGAGCCGCCGGGAGGAAGTGTGAAACTCTTTCCAACCCGCCTCAATCTCGGTGTCAGAAATGGTTTCGGCCTGAATTTTTCTGGTCACCTGAATCGTTAACAACTGATAATGATCCGGAAACAGCCCAGGATCGCCCTTCAGATTCGCTAGGACCTCGAGCAATGCTGTCGCGGCATTCTCAGACAGATACACGATCCGTTTGCCACGCTCTGCGGTATGCCAGCGGCCGTCGGTCCGCTCTCCTCCCACTCCTGTCAAGTCGGCATAATTGCTGATCCGCCAGAGCACCGGCGGTGCCTCGATCATGAGTAGACGCCTTCATCAATCTGCCAGAGCAGGCTTTCCACAATTCGGCCACCCGCTTCGGTCTGCAGAAGATCCAGCGGACGTTGCCCGTGCAGCCGGTCGTCTGCCAACCGAAGCCAGCGCAAACCCTTCTCCTCTGAGCCAAAGACACGTCGCGACATTCCAAGAATTCGAGCCAGCCGCAGCAGCCGGTCGGCTTCGCTGATAGAGAGAGACTCTCCCCGGGACTTCCTGTGCTTCAAAGTTCGAGGCGAGATGACCGTCTCCGCCATCTCCGCGAAGGTTAGCCCGCGCTCGCGAAGCCGGACAACACTTTCCAGTGGAATGCCTCGCCGAATCCAGTCCGTAAGTTCCAATTCACTGGCGGGAGGAACTCCAAAAATACCGGCATAGTCTTCCGCAATTAACACTTGAGTCCTCAAGGACATTGTGCCATGAATGAATGCAGCAGAATGTCCGCAGACGAGTTACGAAAGAATGGTTGGCCCTCATAACTCGTCTTAGACTTTTTGGCTTAGGGACATTCAACCGAGCCGTTTTGCGAGAACCGCGCGGCCTACCGCATCCAGAACGCCATTGAGAAAGTTCAGACTTTCGGGCGCGGCGTAACGGCGGGCGATCTCCAGGGCCTCATTAATCACGATCGGGTGCGGTGTGGCTTTGAAGCCCAGCATCTCCGCCGTCGCCATGCGTAGCAGATTGCGGTCCACGGCTGCCATGCGGGCGATGCGCCAGTTCTGTGCGTGCCTCTCAATCAGGTCGTCGATCTCGTCGCTTCGATCTGTTGCGATGCGGAAGAGGTCCTCGGCAAACTCACGGGTGTCCGGCTCCACGGTTTGCTTGCCGTCGTCGTCTTCACGGCTCTTCCAGAAGACACGCCGGACTTCCAGCGGCTGTTGCTTGCCCATGTCGGCCTGGTAGAGCATCTGCATGGCCAGTTCTCGAGACTTTCGGCGTTCGCCCACTTATGCCCCCGCCTCTTGCACCACGGCGTCGGCAAGCTCGGCCTCGGCGGTTGCGGCTGTTCCCGGCGGCGTCAGAAAACCTTCGGCCTGCAGCGATTCCGTCACCTCACGCGCAGCATAGATGCCGCCGCAGGCATGCTCCCCGGCCGCAACCAGCTTGCGCGCGATACTCACCATCTCAATCGCCGCCACTGCTGCTTCAAATCCCTTGTTGCCGGCCTTCACGCCTGCCCGGTTCAGCGCCTGCTCCAGCGTTTCGCAGGTCAGCACGCCAAAGGCATGTGGAACGCCGGTATCCTGCTGGCTCTGCCCAATGCCGCGCGCGGCTTCGTTATAGATCGCCTCGTAATGGGCGGTTTCACCCCGCAGGAGACAGCCCAGCGTGATCACGGCGTCGAACCGCCGTGCGCCCGAGGCATCGCGCAAGTCGGCCAGCATCCGTGCCGCGTTGGGGATTTCCCACGCACCCGGCACACGCACGATCTCGATGTCCTCACGCCTGCCGCCCGAGCGGAGGATGCCGTCCAGCGCGCCCTGCAACAGCCGGTCGGTGATGACGGCGTTCCAGCGCGCTACCACGATGCCGAAGCGCATACCCGCCGCTGACAGATCGCCCTCCAGCGCGACGGGCCGTCCCGCGAGCACATCTTCCCGCTCCCAAAAGCCAATCTGCTGCCCCGCGATGCTGGCCGTGAACAGGCGCGACTTCCAATGTGTCGGCGCGATGTCGCTTACGTGCGAAGCCAACTCCTCCGTGCGAACGTCCGCAGCCAGCGCCCGCTTCACCGCGGCATGCACCACGTCCAGCGAGGTGACCTCCACCAGCAGCTCAGGCGTTCCCGGCATCCGCCCAGTGACTATTTCCAGATTGCCCAGCGGTGCCAGAAATGCCGCGCCCTTGCCTGCGCCGTCGTCCCACCCTTTGCCCAGCTCAAAACCCAGCTCAGCCAGCAGTGTCCGTGCCAGCTCCCACCCCGCGACCGAGCCTGCCAAACGGACAATCGTGATGCCTTTGATCATTCCCGTATTTTACGCGGCAACTTGGCGGCACCCTTGCAGGCAGCCCTTCCGGGCAAGTTGGTATCCTTCTTGGTGTGCGCACGAACCGCCTTGCCCTGATCCCTCTTACTCTTACCCTGTTGCTGAGCGGCTGCAAGCGCACGCCCGTTGACGCAGACGCCGCACAACTGGAACATCGTCATCAGGTGGAGAGTGCGCGCGAGGACCTGCAGAAGATTCCGCCGCCTTCCAAGCACCTGTACATCGGTGTGCAGCGGCTGGAAGATTGGCAGAATCCGTCACTCACCGTGCAGGAAAAGATGATTTCCATTCACGTGTTGATGGCGGATGCAAACCCTTCCGATCTTGGCAAGGGCACCATGCTGCGGCCAACCGCCGCCCGTGTGCAAGTGCTCAATATCGACCCACGGAACCTGGCCGAGGCTCTCAATGCCGTTCCCAAGGATGCGTGGCCCTATGGCCGCGTCGTCGCCATTGAGGAGGCTCGCGACGCCCCTTCCGTTGCGCGTCCACAACTCCGGCGCAATATTGAGGCCGCTGTGGACACGTTGCAGACGATCGGTGTCGTTGCTGACGAATGGTCCGATAATAAACCCGTTGGGAATCGCTGAGGCGAGCACCTCTGATCTCCGGAATGAAATGTTCTCGAAGGAGGTAGCTTCAAGTGTGACGCTAAGCTCTGCCGCGCCATTTGATGTTGCATCCCAACCCCGGCCGTTGCACGGCGAGTGGCGGCTTGCCCGCCAGCACCGCCTCCAGCGCCCGCCGCAAATCTTCGCCGTGTGCCGCTTGATGAATGCGGTCATCCCTGATCACGCCGGCTGCCGCGTCGCTCTGCCGGTAGGGCCGCGTCTCATCGAACTGCCCGTGATACACGAGGCGGAACTTCTGATCGAAGAGATACAGGTCAGGCGTACATGCGGCGTGGAACTCTCGCGCTGTCTCCTGCGATTCGTCGTACAGATAGGGAAATGTCCAGCCCAGCCGCGTCGCCTGCTCGCGCATAAACCCCGGCGCATCCTGCGGGAAGGCCATGACGTCGTTGGACGAGATTGCCGCCACGGCAATACGGCCGGCATACTCGGCGGCAAGCTCGCCAAACGCCTGTTCCATGTGCTGCACAAACGGGCAATGCACACAGACAAACGCCAGCAGCAATCCCTTTCGGCCCTGGGCATCGTCGATACCGCTGAAGATGTCATCGCGGCCCATGGCCCGGCCGGAGATCACGCACAGCAGCTCAAACGCCGGGCAAACGCTGTCCAACGCCAACTCCGCATTTGATTCCGTGCGCGCCATGCAGGCTCCCAGCTTCTGAAACGATCAGACTGTCATGATGTTTCCGTTGACGCCGTTGGGGAAAAACCCGCCCTTGGCAGTGCCGGCGGTGGCGCTGCCGTACACAATCGCAAGTACTTGCGAGGTGGTTCGCGTATACGCAAAGCCCGTAAATGTGTTGTTCTGCCCCGTGGTGCCAATGGCGGCGGTCGCAAAGAATCCGCCTTTCGCAAGGGTCGGCCCAGCCTGCGCCAGCGAGATGGTGCCCGGGTCTGCCGGGATCACGTCGTAACCATCCGGCGGCACATAACCCGGAAGTGTTGAGGGGTATGCCGCGTTCTGCTGAATGGCCACCAGCCGCAGCGCGCCGGTATGGAAGCCCTCCACCGCCAGAATTTGCGCGGCAGCGGTCACGTTTCCGGGGGTACTCAGGCTCGCGGCTGCTCCTGCATACGCCGTCACGCCCACATCCTCGAACAGGCGTGCATGCTGAATGTAGTTCGACGCGGAGATGGGTGCCAGCGCCGCGAAATTGATCAGCGGACGAGCGATTGCCAGCGAACTCAACACACTCCGGAGCGCGGTGACATGGCTTATTTCGTCAAAGCTGATTTCCGCGAACAGATCCGCCGTCTGCTGGTTGGCAAAGGTGATCTGCGCCGGCGGGTTCTGCGGTGCCGGACCGCCGCCGGTCAGGCCTCCATCCAGATCCTTGCCCGTCACGATGTAGGAGTAGAAGGTCGCCTCCAGGAACTCCAGATTCAGCGCAAAGTTCAGCACATCGGTCTCGCTCTGCGTCTGCGCATTGACGTAGGGAGCGGTGCTGCTGCAACCCACTACGGCGGCCGCCGCGGCAAAGGTGCTGGCAATGCCCACACCCGTTCCCGCCAGAAAGCTGCGGCGGTTCACCCCGGGCCTTACCTGTTTCAAATCACTGCCAGGGTATTCGAACGGCGAGTCTGCCATCATGCGCTCCTTTGGCCTGCCCATTTGCTGCGTTCTTTGGGTGGGTCTGGACCAGTTTAGAACCTAAACTCATCAGGTGTGTTGTACTGGCCCGGACAAGCTGGATCGGCTTGCCTCAATCGCATTCGCATGCAAAGTTGCTGAAGGAGACTCACGTATGACTACATCCCACGACACCGCACTGGAACGGCTGAAGGAAGGCATCCGCCGCTTTCAGCAGGACATCTACCCGGAGCATCGCGAACATTACCAACTGGCGGCCACCACGCCACAGCAGCCACACACCCTCATTGTCACCTGTGCCGATTCCCGTATCGATGTCGAAACCATCACGTCCAGCCGGCCGGGCGAGATTTTTTGCGCGCGCAACGTGGGCAACATGGTGCCGGCGTATGGCGAAATGATGGGCGGCGTTTCCGCCGTGATCGAATATGCCATCGACGCGCTGAAAGTGCAGCATGCCGTGGTGTGCGGTCACACCGACTGCGGTGCCATGAAGGCCCTCAAGGCCAACGACAGCCATCTGGATGAGATGCCCACCGTAAAAAGCTGGCTGCGCAACGCTGCCGCCGCACGCTCCGTTGCGGATTCTTTGGACGGCGGCGAAATTTCACTTGGAACCCTTACCGAGCAGAATGTGCTGCTGCAACTTGCACATCTTCAGACACATCCCTCTGTGCGCGGTGCCATGGCTCGCGGTGAGCTCACCATCTCCGGCTGGGTCTATGACATTGCTTCGGGCGATGTGCGCGTTTACGATCCGTCCACCCGGCAGTGGCGGTCCACTCTGGACACGGGCACCGCCGAAGCTGAAAGTGAAAAGGCCTCCGCATGATCGTGCCCCATGGGCCGCACCTGCGCCGGCTCATCACTTATGTCGGCCTGCCGCTGCTGCTGTTGTTGCTGTATGACATGGCCGTCGTAGTGGCATACAACGTGCTGCACTGGACGTGGGTGTCGCTGCCGCACATCCCACTGGCCCTGTTTGGCTCGGCGATCGGTGTGATCCTGGGCTTCCGCAATAACTCCAGCTATGCGCGATGGTGGGAAGCGCGCACTATCTGGGGTACCATCGTGAACAACTCACGCTCGTGGGCCCGGCAAATCGTCACCAACATGCGGCCTGCTGCCGAAGCCGACCGGCCGGCAGTCGTTGCGGCGCAGCGCGAGCTTGTCTACTTGCAGATTGCTTCGGTCCACGCGCTGCGTCAGCAGTTGCGTGGTTTGCCGGTGATGGAGTCGTTGACCGGCCTGCTGAGCGCAGAGCGACTGGAAGCACTCAAGCTGGAAAGAAGCGTTCCTCTGGCTCTACAAATCCGGCAAGGCCGGCTGTTGCGCGACTGCCAGGAGCGCGGCTGGCTGGACGCGCTGCAATGGTCGGCGCTGGATGCGACGCTGAACGACCTAGCGGATGCGCAGGGCGGCTCCGAGCGCATCAAGAACACGCCCATGCCCAAGCAGTACGACTACTTTCCGCAACTCTTCGTCCAGATCTATTGCCTGCTGCTGCCGCTGGCCCTGGTGCAAAACATGGGCTGGTTTACACCTCTCGGCTCCACGCTGGTTGGGTTTATCTTCCTGGCACTGGACAAGATTGGCCGCGACCTGGAAAACCCTTTTCACAACAGCATCTACGACATCCCGCTCACTTCCATGAGCCGGACGATCGAGATCAATTTGCGGCAAACGCTGGGAGAAACGGATTTGCCGGAGGCAGAGAAGCCGGTGGAGGGTGTGCTTTGGTAAGTAGGCCAGCAGAGAGTAGTAGTAGGTAGTTACGACTACTCTCTGCTACTTACTACCTACTAATTACTTTTCTCCTCGGCGGTGGAGGCTCCAGCCCCAACCTTCCATCCCGCACATAGAAGATGCGGTCCGCGATCGCTGCCGCGTCCGGATTGTGTGTGATCATCATGACCGTCTGGCCCATTTGCTTTGCCGCGTGCCGCAGCATTTCCAGCACAGCGTCGGAGTTTTCTGTGTCCAGATTGCCGGTTGGTTCGTCCGCAAGAATCAACGCGGGCTTACTGATGAGCGCACGCGCAATGGCCACGCGCTGCTGCTCGCCACCGCTCAGCTCGCTGGGGCGCTTGTCGAGCCGGCCGGTGATCTTCAGCAGTTCCGCAAGTTCATCCAGCAGCGCCGTATCCAGGGGCTTGCCCGTTTGCGCGATCTCATGAGCAAGCTCAATGTTTCCCCGAGCTGTCAGGGTCGGCAAGAGGTTGAACCGTTGAAAGACAAAGCCGATCTTCTGGCCGCGTTGCCGCGTCCGCTCCGCATCGGAAAGCGTCGCGAAGTCCACACCGTCGATCCTGACATTGCCGCCAGTGGCGTTCGTCAAGCCTCCCAGGAGGTAAAACAGCGTCGACTTGCCAGAACCCGAAGGTCCAACGATCGCCACAAACTCGCCGCGCTCCACGGCAAAGCTCGCATCCTTCAGCGCCTGCGTTTCCACCTTGCCGGAGCGATACGTCTTGCTCAAATGTTCCGCAACAATCATCGATGCCATGGGCTGCCTCAGTGTACCGGATGGACGGCATCACCTTGTCACTGCCGCCCGGCGGATCGTCTGAGAAAATGAGGATGTGCGCCGCTCCCTTGCCCTTCTGCTCTCGTGTTGCGGTCTCGCGCTTGCGGGCTGCGGCTACCATGTTGCGGGCTCCGCAACCCATGTGCCGGTCAACGTGCGCACGCTGGCCGTCCCGGTCTTCAACACGCGGGCTCAGCAGTACCGCACTGAGGTCGTCTTTACCGACGCGGTCATCCACGAACTGAACACACGCACCCGCTACCAGATCACGCCAACCGATGACACCACCAGAACAGACGCGACGCTGAACGGCACCATCCTGACGGAGACCATCGCCCCGCTCACCTATGACGCGCAGAGCGGTGCCAGTTCGTCCTACCTGGTGACGGTGCAGGCCAAAGTCGTCCTTACCAGCCGCGACGGCCGCGTGCTCTACCAGAACGACCGCTTTCTTTTTCGCGACCAGTTCCAGTCCACCCAGGACCTGGGCGCGTTCATCCAGGAAGACGCGCCTGCCACAAAAAGACTTGCCCGCGACTTTGCGCAGGCGATGGTGAGCGATTTGCTGAATTCATTTTGAAACAGAGTGGAACGTTTGCGATCAGTGCATACGTTGCTGCTGTTCCAGAACGGCGACCCGCTCCCGCAGTGAGCCGATCTCATGCGCGACAGAGATGTCCCGGTTCTTCCAGTCGTTGACCGCTTCCAGAACGCGGTCCAACTGCGAATCCACATTTTGAAACTGGGTATCAACGCGGGCGAATTGCGTGTCGACTCGCTTGAATTGTGCTTCAGAAAGCGCTTTCGCAGCGGCAAAGCGTTCCTCCATCCGCTTTTCCAGAGCCTCTACCCGCATCTTCAACTCGCGGATGTCTGGCGCAAGGATGTCCTGAAAGGTTTTCTGTACGGTTTGGATCGCATTCTCTGCCATGCAATTCAGAGTACCAAAAGCCTGCGTGCGGAAGGCTCGGCGACTCTGCAAAAATAGAGCGTGCCCGCCCTG
This sequence comes from uncultured Terriglobus sp., assembly GCA_964246215.1. Taxonomy (GTDB): domain Bacteria; phylum Acidobacteriota; class Terriglobia; order Terriglobales; family Acidobacteriaceae; genus Terriglobus. The sequence continues at coordinate 234,360 of CAXTPQ010000001.1, forward strand.
CGCTCCTTTGCCGCCGTCGACCGTTTTTTAGCCGAACTGGGCACGCCCAACCGGCGGCCCGGCTATGTCCTGCTCGGCAGCGAAAGCTTTCTGTACGAGCGCGCCCATCAAGGCGTACTCGCTTCGCTTGTGCCACCAGACCTCCGCGATTTTTGCCTGCATGACCTGGAGCTTGGCAGCGAAACCACCATCTTCGACGCGCTAAACCTGGCACAGACACCATCGCTCATGTCTCCGTTTCAGGTGCTCTTTCTTCGCGGCTTGAAGACGCTGTATGGCCGCGGCGCGAAGAAAGACGAGTTCGCCGCGATCGATAGCTACTTTCGTTCGCCTAACCCGCAGGCGCTGCTGCTCTTCATCGCCGATCATCTAGACCTGCCTACTGACCTGCGCCGCATGGAACGCGAGGATAAGGAGCGGTACGACCGCATCCGCGAGACACTCGGCGACAGCTGCGGCATTGTGGAGCTGCAGGCCATCGACGAAAGCGATGCCATCCGATGGGCACAGAACACCGCCCAGGAACGCGACATCGTTCTGGAGCCGGACGCCGCACGCGAACTGGTGGACGCGCTGGCCGGGAACATGATGCAGATCGGCAGCGAATTGGAGAAGCTGCTGCTTTACGTGAGCCAGCCCCGGCGCACTGAACACACCTCGACAGCGCAGCTGAATATCATCACGCTGGCCGACGTGGAAACCATGGTGCTCGCCGCCAAGCAGCGCTCGCTGTATGAGCTGACAGATGCAATCAGCCGCCGCGATCGGCAACGCGCCCTTCTACTCTTGCGCGGCCTGCTGAATGCAAGCGACGGCGGTGAGGACTCTGCCATCGGTCACCTTTACATGCTCGCGCGCACCTTCCGCCAGATACTCATCCTGCATGAGAAACGCGTGCGCGACAGCCGCAGCATGTGGCAGGTGCTGTGGCCCGGCTTCCGCATGCCGCCCTACGCCGCCGACGAGCTCATCGCCCAATCGCGCCGTTACCGCAGCAGCAATGACATTGCCGCAGCCCTGCGAGTCATCGCCCGTGCCGACCTGGAAATTCGCAGCAGCCCGGTCGACAAGAGCCTGGTACTGGAGCGCATGGTGCTTGACCTGGCTGCCGAGCCTAAAGCATTTCTCGCATAGGTAAACTCCGTCATTTCGACCGAAGCGAAGCGAAGAAACCGGTTTCTTTTCCCGCTCCAATCCTCCTCACGGCAGACCCGCGCAACTACACTCGAGCGAGACATGCTCTAAGCCGGCGAGTGCCGGCGCGGAAGCATCCGCACTCTAAGCTTCTTTAAACACACGCGTATCTGAGTGCCTGGGCGCCTAAGCTGGAAGTCTATCTTCCAAACAGCGTTGCGAAGATGCTCGGCTCTTTCACCTGCTCTGGAATCTTCTCAGCAGCGGCAGAGCTTGCGGCAGCATTGGCAGGCTCCACTTCCGCAAGCTCCTCGCGAACTGGCGCAGCAGCCGGCGCTGGTACTGCGCCTTGCAGCGCAGCCTCGCCTGCCAGATAGGCCCGCGAGTTCAGCAGCGCCCGTTCCATTGAGCGCGAATACTCAGTGACCTCGTCCGCGGCCTTGCCGCTCTCCACCGACTTTGCGAACTCCGCGCGCATGTTCTGCATCTTGGCTTCCAAATCGTCGAGCGCGGAAAACACCACGGCTTCCGGCGTCATGGGCAGCTTGGGCGAGCCAAACTCGAACCGGCCATGGTGCGACAGGATCAGGTGCTCCACCAGAATGCGCAGCCGCTCTGGAAAGGGAGCAAGCGCGGCGGCTTTCTCCCGCACCATGCCAATGGCGATGGTGATATGGCCCAGCAGCTGGCCTTCCGTCGTGTATTGGAAGCTGGACTTCCATGCCAGCTCACGCACCTTGCCGATATCATGCAGAATGGCTGCCGTCATCAGCAGGTCGGGGTCGACCTCGTCAGGGTATTGCGGAGCCACACGCCGGCAAAGCCGCAGCAGAAAGACCACATGCTCCAGCAGCCCACTCAGCCAGGCGTGGTGCAGCATCTTGGCCGCGGGCGCGCTGCGAAATGCCGCAGCCAGCTCAGCATCCTTCAGAAAGCTCATCACCAGCCGGTAGAGATCGCGGTTGTGAAAATCCTCGACATAACCGACGAGTTCCGCCCACATCTCGTCCACGTCGTGTTGCGTGGAAGGCTGAAAGTCAGCGGGCTCCACCTCGCTCAAGGCCGCGTTGCGCAGCTTTTGCAGCGTGATTTGAAAACGTCCGTTGTACTTCTCCACCCGGCCTTGCGCCTTCACGTAGCAGCCGGTGCTGCAGGTCTGCAGCACGTCCGCAAACTCTTCCCACATGCGCGCATCGAAGTTTCCGGTGCGGTCCGCCAGCGTGAGCGCCAGATATTGCCCGCCGCTTTTTCTGTCTCGGGCGGACACTGATGCCAGCAAAAAGTACGACGTGACGACCGCATTCTCAAAGCGTGGCGCGTCGGCGATAAAGAAATCCTTCATCGCTCAAGAATAAGAGAAGTTGCCGGCGAATGCTGCCTCCAGAACCCGCCGACTCTTTCAAATGCCATGCCGGCCATAACTGCCATGGCTAAGGAGTGACAGAAATGAATCAGCAAAGCCTCACACGGCGGCGCAGAACTCCTACGGCAGCCAGCGCTCCAGTGCCGAGCAGAAGAAGCGATGAAGGTTCCGGCGTGACGCGAGTTGTTAAGTCATATGCGACAGCGTTGATATCTCCATTACCATAGGGCTCATAAGCAATGAAAGCAACATCACCATTGGCGTTGATGCGGATCTGACCGGCATCCTTATTAAAGATAATGTCATTCACCAAGTCGAAGCCGTTGTAGATGCCTCGCGAGGTTGCCGTCATTCCGAAGAAAGCAAGGTGGCCGTTGTTACAGGTCACATCGGAGATAAACTCGAAGACTCCGGTGTTGGCCACCGCGCACGGCTTGCCGTTGTCAAAGGTTAGTGCGGGTGGTGTTTGTGTCCACTGACTCAAGCCGGTGGTGGGCGAGTAAGTTTGGTACCCGAGCAGTCCAGCCATCTGAACGGTTCCATCAGCAGTAATACCATCTGTTGCAATACTGCCGGAAGAGACTTCCAGGGCAAGGATATTGTAGGTGTCTGCCTTTGCCACCTGTGTGACTGAGGCGATGAAGAGGAAGCAAAGAGGGAGAAGTGCACCAAGACGGCCGCGGAGAGACATAAGTGGCAGAACCTCAAAAGGGGAGTTCGCCAAGAATGGTCTCGCGTCGCAGACAAGTCAAAATAAATCTGGGCTGTTCCGCCTTCCGTCTACATAAGTGAGAGGTTGCGAAGAGAGTTCGCTATGTTACCGGGCCATCACCGCAATGGGTGGATCGATGACAGCGGTGAGAGCCAGGTGTCCGGCTCAGTAAGTCACGAACCAACGAAGGCCCGCAATTCGGGCAGGAGTTGCGGGCCTTCACTGGTGGACCTTGCGAAAAGGCGACTTCAACAGAAGACCTTCGGTAGGTTTACTGCACAAACACTACTGAGGCTGGTTCGGCGTCTGCGGCAGCGGCGTATTGCTGCTTGGCGGTACGTTGCCGCCCGTGCTTGGAGTTTGCGCCGGCAAAGTAGTGCCGGGAGCGGGGCGGTCTGCCGGTGCCAACGTAGTGGAATCGCTGGTGGGTGCGGGCACCGGCTCCGCGCCGCGGCGTTCCTTCTCTTCCTGCTTGCTGTTGTCCGCCGGCAGATTGCCAGACTGCGCCGATGCCGAAGGAGTTCCCGCCGTAGTCTGCGGGCCATTTTGCTGATGCAGCCGGTCTGGCAGGCCATTGTCGGTCAGCACCGGTTTCTGCTCCGGGGCCTTTTCCTGGATACGCTCTTTGACCTCACCCTTTTGCCGCTTATGCTTCTTTTTCGTGGTGTCGCCTGCCAGGCCCAGAGCTCCAGATTGCACGGAGGCAGTCTGCTTTTCGTTGGCACTGGCCGGTGCCGCCGTGCTGTTCACCTTGTCGATGACCTTGGCCACGGCTGCGTTCTGCTTGCGCACCTTGACCACGGGAGCCCGGTTAGAAAAACGTGATTTCCGCTGTGGAGCGGCTACCGCGGCCAGCGGGTCGTCTCCCCCGTTTGCCGCAACGGTGTTGTTTGAGGTCACAGGTGCAAGTTGTGTGCCGGGAGCCGCCGTGACTCCATCCGCGCTGACTCCGTTTGTCCCGCCGGCCGCCGCGGGAGCTGTACCGGTACCTGCGCTTGCCGCGAGCGCGGGATTGGTTGCCGCCGTGCCGAGCACGTCCTGACCCGAAGCGGAGGCTGCGCGGGCCGCCTCAGAGCCAATGGGCGCGCCATTGCTGGCCGTGGCCAGTCCACTGTCCTCAGTGGCCGCGCCGGGAAGTGACGTAGTCGGTGCCTGACCGAAGCGCACTTTTTCACGCTTCACCCGCTTCGGCTTGCCGTGCTTGTCCAGCTGAACGGACGCCTGTTGCACCACGCCGTTCTTCACGGCGAGACCTGACTTCGCCAGCTTGTCGGCGTCGCGTTCCGCATTCAGACGCTTTTTGTCCAGGGTTTTCTTCTTGGGCGCGGGCGCCGCATACGAGGCGAAGACCGGCTTGGTCTGGTTCGGGCTGGCACCCGTGTCCACAAAGCCAGGCTTCACCTCCAGATAGCTGTCTTCGCGCAATTTGGTCAAGTAAGCGCGCAATGCCGGCTGGATTTGCTCCTGGTACATGGCGTTCTGAACGTCGCCCTCGATTTTTTCCAGCGGCGGTGTCCCCGCCTCGACCTTGTCCACGGCTTTCAGAATGACAAAGCCTTGCCGCGTCCGCACCGGCTCGGTGTACCCACCGGCGGGCAGAACGAATGTTTTGTCCTCCAGCACCTTGGCCAGCTGGCCCCGGCGGAAGACACCTAAATCGCCGCCGCTCGCCGCGGTCGGGCCACCAGATACCGCCTTCGCGGTCGCTGCGAAATCGGCACCACCCTGCAGTTTCTTGTAAACGTCCTCGGCCTTGCTTTGTGCCTGCGCCACCGCGGCATCGTCAGCAGTCGCCACGGTCGGAATCAGGATTTCTGACAGCTTGACCTGCTCTGGCTGCGCAAAGTCCGCCTTGTGCGCGTCGTAATACTTCTGCGCCTCGCCGCGGGTCATGCGCATGTTGCGGCCGACCTCATCACGTACCACGGACTGCGTCAGGATGCTGTTGCGGATGTTTGCCTTGAAATCTTCGAAAGACACACCCTGCTTGCGCGCGGCATCTTCCAGCGCCTCCATGGAGGGCAGGTTGTTCTGTTTGCGGATCTCATCCAGCCGCCGCACGACTTCCGCATCCGGATTGACGCCGAGCTCCTTTGCCTTGGAAATCAACAGTTGCTGGTCGATCAGATCGCGCAACATATTCTTCTGCCGCGTTGCCGGATCGCCCGCGCCGGGATTTTGCGCAATCTCCTGCTGCAGGATGTCTTCGCCCCGCTCCACGTCCGACCGGGAAATAATCTGATCATTCACCCGGACAATGACTTCCTCGGCCACTGACGCACCGGGCGTGATTGCGGCGGTCACGGGAAAATTGATTGCGGGCATCGGTGCCGGGGCTTGCGGCTGCGCGATTCCGGGCGACTGGTAACGCGGCGTCGGCATGGCCGACGGCTGCTGCTGCGCCATCACGTTCGCGGAAAGCAGCGTAGCGGAGAGTGCGAGGGCGGCAAGAGCGGCCGGTGGAACAAAACGGGAAAAAGTCATGCGTACCTGCGTAATAAATTGGCCCTGGTACCGCTTGGACGAATCGCCCGGCAGCACCGGTAGCGGCTCCTGGATTTTACGCTCCCACATCCCGGGACCGTGCCCACCACCCATTCGTCTTATTCAGTGCTAAGCATTCCTCGCGGGCGGAGCTTCGTCAATCTCTTCGAAAATCTCACTCACGGCAAGCACTGCGCCGGTCTTTGGAACAGGCAGCGATCCACCTTCCAGCGGAACCAGTCCCGCCATGCCCTCGGCTGTCCAGATTTCGCGCGTTTCCGGATCGATCACCCACACATGTCCGACGCCCATGCGCTGATACTCCTGCACTCGCTCCTGGATGCGTGAAAAACGGTCTTCAGGCGAAAGCACCTCAATGCAGAGCACCGGCGGCGTATGCAGGATCGGCTCGATCGGTTCATCCGCACTCACAATGCACACGTCCGGAATGCGGTACCGTGTGGCTGACACCTGCACGCGCTGCTCCGTAAGGGAACGCAGTCGCCACTTCTTTCGTTGCGCCAAAAAAATAGCCGCAATCATCTTCTGCACAAGGCTGTGTAGTTGTGTGCCCAAATTCCTCTCCTGCAGTTCCCCATCCACGTAATCGCAATCCGGATGGTAGATCGAACTGAGGTACACACTCACGGGAATGGAAACCGTCGTTGCCATACCACTAAGTATGCAGCCCGGCGCGGTCCGGCGGCTATCAAATGGGTGCTACACTGCGTCTACTTCGCAGGACGCGCCTTGTCCGCCGGAAGGACCCACCAGCCGCATGCCTTCACGCATTCGCCGCGCCACCGTCTCTCTCGCCTTCTTTTTTGGCACCTGCGCCGTTGCGGGTACCCTGCTCAATGGCCGCGTCAACGCGCAAACGGCCAGCGATGAAAGCACCCTCCGTGACAGCCTGCACCAGTTCACCGATGTTTACTCCATCGTCGAGCAAAATTATGCCGACAAGCTGAACCAGGAGACCGTCGACAAAGTAATCTACGACGGCGCGATCCCGAGTATGCTGCATGTGCTCGATCCGCACTCCAACTTCTACGATCCAAAGGCTTATGCGCAAATGCGCGAGGACCAGCGCGGCCATTACTATGGCGTCGGCATGCACATCCAGTCACAGCCGGACAAGGCCGGCGTGGTGCACGTGATGGTGATCGATACCTTTGAGGGCTCGCCCGCGCACAAAGCGGGAATCCGTCCCGGAGATGTGCTTTTCTCCATCGACGGCAAGTCGACCGACGGCATGGATTCCCTGGCTGTCTCCAACGTGTTGAAGGGACCAAAGGGCACCCACGCCAGTGTCGCCGTCAAGCGCGAGGGCCATGACAGCCCCATGACCTTCGACCTGGTTCGCGACGACATCCCCCGCCCTTCCGTCGACCTGGCCTACATGATCAAGCCGGGTATCGGCTACATCCACGTGACGCAGTTCAATGAGACGACCTCTCACGAAGTGGGCGATGCACTTGTCAAGTTCGGCCCGGACATGCAGGGACTGCTGATCGACCTTCGCGGGAATCCAGGCGGCCTGCTGAACGAGGCTGTCGCCATGAGCGACAAGTTCCTGAAGCGTGGCGACATTGTCGTTTCCCAAAAGGGCCGGGCCTTTCCGGACCAGGTCTACCGTGTCAACCACGGCGAGGGTGGCGACCGGCACTTTCCGATCGTGGTGCTGGTGAATCGCAATACCGCTTCCGCGGCGGAAATCGTCAGCGGCGCGCTGCAGGATCATGACCGCGCCCTGATCGTGGGTGAAACCACCTTCGGCAAGGGTCTGGTGCAAACAGTTTTCCAGATCGCCGACAACACCGGCCTGGCGCTCACAACGTATCACTACTACACGCCGAGCGGCCGCCTGATCCAGCGCGATTACAACGGTGTCTCGTTGTACGACTATTACTATGTCCGCAACGACGCCAAGCCGGCCGACAAGACAAACCTTGAGGTCAAGCTGACGGACAGCGGCCGTACCGTTTACGGCGGCGGCGGCATCACGCCGGACGAGAAGATCGACCAGCCCCGCAGCAATCCGTTTGAGATTAACCTGCTGCAGCACACCGCCTTCTTTAACTTCACCAAGCATTACCTTGCAAACCGAACGATTCCCAAGGACTTCCAGGTCGACGATGCCGTTCTGAACGACTTCAAGTCTTTCCTGAAGACTGAAAAGATCGACTACACCGATGCGGACTTCACCACAAACCTGGACTGGATCAAGGCGAATATCAAGGGTGACCTGTTCACCTCGCAGTTCGGCTCGACCGAAGGCCTGCACGCCCGCACCGATGCCGATCCGCAGATCACCAAGGCTCTCACCTTTATGCCGGAAGCGCAGGCGCTGGAGGATCACGCCATCAAGTCCAACCAGCAGAAGACTGCCAGTCTCCGTTAAGTTTCATTAGCTTAACAACAGAGGCCACGTCGCAGGACGTGGCCTTTTCGCGCGCGGCGGTTACACTGGTCGCTGCGGAGGATTGCTGTGGCAATGCATATGGCCGGAACAACAGTCGCAGGCACACCGGTCATCACTGAACCGGTCGTCACCACGCCAGCGCGTGCAGAGGAACAGGAGCATCATGAGACCCTTCCCGAGTCTCTGGCGGGCACGGCCTATGTCTTTGTCATCGGCCTGTTCATCATGACGTTTCTCTTTCAGAACTACATGATTCCCTCCGCCAGCATGACGGACACGCTGCTCATCGGCGATCACGTTGTGGTTGACCGCACCACCATCGCTCCGCAGAAGTATTCGCTGGGCGGCCTGGTCCACTACCGGCCCGTGCAGCGCGGCGACATTATCGTCTTCGTCAAGCCTAACCCGGAAAGTCCGGACCTGGTTCTAGTCAAGCGGGCAATCGGGCTGCCGGGCGACCGCATCCACCTGGAGCACGGCATCCTCTACCGCAACGGCCAGCGGCTGAACGAGCCGCAGATCTCCCTGCCCGACTACGCCGGTGAAGCTCCCAGCGCCTATGAAAGCTACCGCGACAATTTTCCACGAGGCACGCCGGAGCAGACGACCGAACTTTGGGCCGTGGATCTGCCGAATCACATTCAGAATGGCGAACTGATTGTCCCGCCGGACACCGTCTTCGCCATGGGTGACAACCGGACCGGCTCGCTGGACAGCCGCTTCTGGGGCTTTGTTCCGCGTGAAAACATCCTTGGCCGCCCCATGTTCGTCTACTGGTCGTTCATTACGCCGGAGGACCAGAACAGCAAGACCGGCGCCAGCAACACGGTGGCCTGGATTCTACATGAGGCGACTCACTTTTTCAGCGATACCCGATGGGCACGCACCGGCCACGTGGTGCGGTAAGCCATGACGGTCAACGACCCCCGGTTGGAGCAGGCTGACCTACCGGCACACCCCCCTGCCGAGCCGCGCGACTACGACTGGAGCGACAGCTCTCCCGATGGAGGGCCTGCCTTCAGTCAGCGCGGCAAGCGCCGCATGGCCTGGGTCGCCGCCCTCATTCTCCTTGTCGTTCTACTGATCACGTTGCCGCCGCTGTTCAGCATCAGCCGGTACCAGCGCCGCATCGCCCAGGCCATCTCGCAGTCGATCGGCCGTCCTGTTTACTTTGATAGCGTCACCGTTCATCTGCTGCCCTGGCCTGGCTTCACCATCCAGAACTTCGTCGTTGCGGAAGACTCGGCATTCGGTGCCGAACCGGCCATGCGCGCCAACGTGGTGGAGGCGCGGCTTCGTGTTCGCTCCTTGTGGCGCCGCCGCGTGGAATTCGCCCGCATCCGCTTGCAGGCACCCAGCGTCAATCTGGTGCGGCGCTCTGACGGCGTCTGGAACCTGCAAAGCATTGTGACCCAGGCCGGCTCCGTCCAGAATGCACCCACAACACAATCGCATGCCGGTGCGGCGCCCCGCTTTCCCTACGTTGAGGCAACCGGCGCACGCATTAACCTAAAGCTCGATCAAAATAAGCTGCCTTATTCCCTCGTTGATACGGACTTTGCACTGTGGCTGCCGAATGAGCGTGCATGGCAGCTTCGGCTTGCGGGCCGTCCGCTCCGCACGGATACCGACGTCAGCGATGTGGGCCAGCTGCACGTGGAAGGCACGCTTGGCCGCGGTGCACCCAGCGCGGCCCTGGCTCCGCTGGAACTCCGTGCCGACTGGAAGCCCACGCCCCTGGGAGAAGCCGCAAAGCTCTTCGCCGGGCAGGATGCCGGGTGGCGCGGTGAAGCTTCCGCCGAGGCCACCATCCACGGCACACCGGCCGCCATGCGCGTCAGCAGCGATTTGCACGTGCATCATTTGCGTCGCGAGCGGTTTGTGCCCGCGGAAGAGCTGCAGCTGGACGCGCATTGCGAAGCCGAGGCGATGGGCGTGCTGCACCAGGTTCACAACCTGCGCTGCACGGTGCCGACGCATCCCGGAGCGTCATTTTTGCAGAGCATAGGCATTGGCTCCACGCCCGCCGGTCTTGCTCAGGTCGATCGTGATCTCACCTTCACCGCCGAGCTTCCAAATGCGGGTGACCTGCAATCTGCATCGCTGCGGCTGGAGATGAGTGACGGCTCACCTGATTGGGCACTGCGCTGGATGCGGCTTTTCTCGCAGCGCGTTTCACCGTCGCTGCAGGTGGTTGGTGCCGTAAGCCTGCTGGCACGACGCGATCCGAATGTCGCCGGTGGAGTTCTGAACGGGTTCGTGATGTGCCACTGCTTGCTGCCCGGTAATCCTGGTCCAAGCGCACGGACTTCCGGCCCAAACAGCTCGTCCTCCGATCCCAACGCATCTGGGCCGGCGGTAGCAAATGTGCCTTGGGTATTGCGCGCCGAACTCAATCCAGGCCCAGCCAGGTCTGGCGGCGACCAGCAAGCCTTTCGCCTCACGGCCTACCCGGAACAACCGGCACCGCCGGATAAGCCGGAACCCACCGAGGTGCGTACTGATCCAGCCGAGAGTGCCAGCGGGTCTCTGAATCGTACCGGCTACAGCGTTGCATACAACTCCGCTGCCCTGGCCGCCTATGCCGGCCGTTTTCTGCCGGCTCTGCAGGACGGACTCGACCTCACGCTGACCGGGCCCGTACAGGCTGACCGCAGTTGGGGCGGCGTGCAAAGCTGGACCACGACAGCGGCTGCAAAGCCGGCGCGGCGCACACGCCACCATCGCCGTTGATTCAGCGCACGGTGGAGCCCCCACTAAGAGCCGCGAAAGGGGTGTAAGGTACTTTGCTGTCGATAGAAGTGCCTGTGGTGAAGCAGTTCCACTTCAGGTGTAGCTGCTTGTTTTTAGGCTGAAGGCCCGCGTTAAAATTCGACTCTGGGCTGAATGACAGCAGAAGGCGAAATGTCTTCAGAGCATTTCTCGCTTGAGTTTAGTTGCGCTGATCTGCCGTAAGTACGATTGGGTGGGGAAAAAAGCAGGTCTCTCCACTTCGCTTCGCTTCGGTCGAAATGACAGAGTCCTACCTACGCGAGAAATGCCTCTAGCGAGCCTGCGCGGGGATCTCGATGTGGCGGCGGTGCGTTGTGCCGCGCTGCTCCGGTGTCGTGCCATCGTTCACGATGACCTCCTCCGGTGAGGTTTCGAAGGGCACACGGATCGTCGCCCGGCCATGCGCGGGTATACGCAGCGGCAGCGTGTTCTGCAGGCTTCCGCTGCGCACCGTTACCGGAACCTCCGCTGCTGCGTCACCGGCATTCTGCACTTCCACGGCCACCAGCCATGAGCCGTCCGGTAGCGCCGCGCGATTCCGCGAAGCCTCGGTCGGCGTCTCCCGGTCGAGCGGCCCGTTGCGCTGGGCCACCGGCTCGTCACCCACGGGACCGCCCACGGGCCGCCTCTCCGTGGGCACCACGGTGTGCACCGAACCGCGCTCGATCAGTCGCGGCGCCACGGTCACGATCGTGAGTTCCGGCAGACCGGCATCGCGGTCGAACCAGTCCGCGAAAAACCAGCGCAGATTTTTGCCGCTCACCCGCTGCAGCGTCGCTTCAAAATTCGCCGTGACATGGCCGGCACCGTCGGCGGAGCCCGCCAGCAACGTTGGCAAAGCCGCTTTCAATGCGTCGTCTCCGGCCAGCTGACGCAGCATCATCAGCGCAAACGCAGCTTTTGTCCGCGCGCATGCGGCGTCCACACACTCGCGCAGCGGCGCAGACGGCGAGGCTTCCACCTGCTGCAGCGCACCCACGCCCGTATCCAGCACCGCAAGCGCGCGTTCCCGGCCTTCCTGCCGCTCCAGGTAGACCAGCCGCAGGAACTCCGGCAGGCCCTGTGCGAGCCATGGCGCGGCTCCGGCCGGCACCGCCGCGCTCACCATCGGGTAGACCAGCGACGCAGTCAATTCCGCCTCGGGAGCTGTGTCACGTAACGGGACCACCAGCAAGCTTCCATCGGCAAACGGCTGCGTGGCTTCGCCCGGCAAAGGCAAAACCTGCAACACGTGCGCGCGCCGCGGCCCGAGCCACTCCTCCAGAAACGGCCGCAGGCGCTGCTCCGCCGCTGCATAGCTTGCCGATATTGCACCATCGGTCGTCGAAACGCGGAGCAGCGCATCGCTGCCTCCAGAAGTCTCGGGAACGTGGTCGCTCACAAACAATGATGGCAAATGATCGCCCAGCGGCGCACTCGGCCATTCGGCTGTAAACAGGCGGCTCGGCTCATCGCCGGAAGAATTGCCTGCGTCCGTCGGCGAAGCACCGGCAAGCTCCACGCTCGTTTTGGCGGCAGGCTCGCCCGGCACGCGAACCTCCGCCAGGGTCATGCGGCGGCTGTTCAGAAAGGCGGCATCCGGTGCCGGCCCGGAGCTCTCCAGAATCAGCCGCACCGACATCGTTGCATCCAGGCCGCGGCGGCGCTGCTCATCGATGGTGTGCGCAAAGTTCTCGCCATCGGCCAATAGCGCGGGAGCGGCAGAGGCCGGATACCAAAGCACGTTGCCAAAGCCGCGCACTCCTACAAAATCCGGGCGAACCATGTCCCAATCGGACGCAGCCGCTTTACTCGCGGGCGCACCCAAGCGCAGCAACCGCTCCGCACTCTCCGCCAGCTTGCCGCCGTAAAGAAGATCAAGAGTCGCGGTGGCTCCCGGAGCCAGCGGTTTTGGCAACGTGACCGCCACCTCTGCTGCTGCTCCGGTGTGGTCAGCGTCCGTGGTGAGCGAATGCTGCTCAAAGACCAGCCGCTGTGGACCGGCCGTGGCGATCAAACTGGCGCTCTGCCAGCGCAGCGCCGATGAAATTTGCAGGACGACCCGCGTCATGGGCATCGAGCCGCTGTTGCGGATCACCACTCGTGCCCGCGCGTCCATGGCGCCGCTTTCCCGGTTCAAGTGGAGGTCCAGGCTGGTGGACGTTACCTGTGGCGCAAGCCGCTCGGCATCCGGGATTGAAGCTGCCGCAGTCCCATCAAGGGCGGCGAGCTCCGGTTCAGTTTTCGTCGAGAAGTCGTCCGCCGAGCTGGAGAGTTCACTTTCTGCCAAAGCCGAAGCGCCCTCCCTGGCTGAGTCGGTCGACGGCGGCCGCGCCACTCCATTTCCAGTTGCTCCAGCGGCATCACCGCGCCGCTGCAGCGTACGGCGTCCATGTGCCGAGGAGGAAACGCCCGAGGGTGCATGCGGTACGGACGGCGGGTCGTCCGGCGTTGAAGATTCCGAAGCGCTGCCCGTTGCCTCCGGGTCGTGACGCTCGAACAGCACGGTAGGCTGCGACGGCTTCGAGGCGCTGGCTGCTCCCGATCCGCTGCCAGACTGTGCCGGCGCGGTAGCCGGGGGAGCCGGTTTGGGCGCAGC
>CAXTPQ010000001.1:247924-272545 GCA_964246215.1 uncultured Terriglobus sp.
ATCCGCTGCCAGACTGTGCCGGCGCGGTAGCCGGGGGAGCCGGTTTGGGCGCAGCGGTGTACGGTTTGGGCGCGGCCGCATCTGGTTTGGGCGCGGCCGCATCTGGTTTGGGCGTGGCCGCATCTGGTTTGGGCGTGGCCGCATCCTGCGCGGCGCATGAGGCGGCGCAGCAGACAACGGCCAGTGCAGCCGTCAGAACTGGTCTAAAAGCGAGATGCCTCAGGAGCCCAAACCCTTTCGAGGTTTGGACGGCTTGGCGGAAGCTTCGTCTGCCGCGGCCAGGGCTCTAAGCGGCGGAACAGACGCACGCGCAGCATTCCGCCGCTGCCGGGCGGCTTCATACAGCACCACCGCGCCCGCGACCGACACATTGAGCGACGGCACCGCACCCGCCATCGGGATGCGCAAGAGAAAATCGCAGGTCCGCTTCGTCAAGTCGTGCAGGCCCGCGCCCTCGCGGCCCAGCACCAGGCAGCAGTCCGTGCCGAAGTCGAAATCCGTGTAGTCCTGCTTGCCGCGCTCGTCCAGGCCCACAATCCAGACAGTTTCACGCTTGAGCTGCTCAAGCGACCGCACGAGATTGGTGACCTTCGCGATGCGCACATGTTCCGTGGCCCCGGCCGCCGCCTTGGCAACAGTGCCTGTGATGCCGACGGCGCGGCGCTCCGGCAGCAGCACGCCATCCACGCCCGCCCCGTCCGCCGTACGCAGCAGCGCGCCCAGGTTGTGCGGATCTTCCACGCCGTCCAGCGCAAGCAGCAGGCGCTTTCTGCCGCCCGTCACCGGCTGCAGCAAGTCTTCCAGCGTGAGCAGCTTACGCTCTTTCAGAAACGCGGCCACACCGCCGTGCGTTTCCGTCCGCGTCATGCGGGCTAGGTCATCGCGCGAAGCCGTCGCCACCCGAATGCGCTGCTCCCGGCAAAGCTGCGCCAGCTCTGCCAGACGAGGATTCCCGCCACTCTGAAGCGCCACATGGTCCAGGTCAGCCGGGCGCGTGCGCACCGCTTCCGTCACCGGATGCACGCCGAAAAGCACTTCCATCCATCCAGTGTACGTTTCCAGTCGCCACGCTCTTCAGCTGCATCGCAGAGCCATATACACTTCATGCAGACGCCCGCAGATCACAGGACACCTCGTCATGCGCAACGATAGCCCGTCAAAATTTGGCCGCGTCTTTTCCTCCCCGCAGCGCGTCCATGCTGGTGTGCCCGCCCGCTCCGCAACACTCGGCCTGAGTCCCGCGCTTGCCGCCGCGCATGCGGAAGCCGCAGCTGCGGAGAATGCCGCGATCGCGCATGGCCTGAAGCGCCAGGACACCGCGCTGCTGGACCGGCTGATCGACGAATACCAGCACCGGTTGATGCGTTATCTCACCTTCCTGACCGGCCGCCGCGAAACGGCCGAGGATCTTTTTCAGGAAACCTGGATCCGCGTTCTGCTGCGTGGTGCGCAATTCAACGGCAATGCCCGCTTTGACACATGGCTGTTCACCATTGCGCGCAATCTGGTGATCGACCTATCGCGGAAGAAGACCATGGCTTCGCTGGACGAAATGCAGGACCCCGGTGAAGACGAACGCCCCTTTGAAGTGGCCACCGACGAACCCTCGCCCTATGACCAGTTCCGCACGCGTGAGAACGCCGCCGAAGTGGGTGCGATCCTGCTTGCCCTGCACCCCACTTACCGTGAGGTACTGGTGCTTCGCTTCCATGAGGATTTGCCGCTGGAAGAGATCGCGAGTGTGACGCGGGCACCGCTCAGCACGGTCAAGTCACGGCTTTACCGTGGCCTTGCCTCGCTGCGGCCGGAGCTGGAAAAGCTGCGAACCGCCCGCAATGATGACGGAGGGGTGAGCTGATGGATGAGCCGAGACTCCCCGAAACAAGCCCAGTCGCGTCGCCAGACCGGAGACACGCTGCTTCGGCGACGCTGGGCAATGCCCGCGCCGCCATTGTGAACCGGACACACCGCGTTGTGCGCGAGCGGGCCGCCGCCATTCACGCGCGCAAGCTCAAGATGCGTTCGGTAGCGATTCCCATGGCGATCTGCTCGGCGCTGCTGCTGATCGTTTGCCACGCCGTCTGGACGACCATCTCACAGAACAGCTTTGGTCTGGGAGAACTGAACACCGTCGGCGAGGAGCTGGAGGAAACAGCCAGCCGTCTTCTAAGCGGCCAGGCTATGGACTCCGGCGGGCCCGTCTACATCCTGCTGATGTGGTTTCTGCCCATCAGCCTGGTCACGATCGCCATGCTGCTGGTGCGCCGCAAGCGTGGCCGCTATGACGATGAGGTACTGCGGTGATGTGGAGTTCCCAGGCAAACACGCGGCCTGACGTAGAAAAGCAGGATAGCGAACTGAGCCTGATTCCCTGGTGGTCGGTGGCGCTTGCTCTTGTTGTCTTCAGCGCGATACAGCTGCTCTTCCACCATGTGATGCCGCCACCCAAGCCGGGCACGGAGGCGATGCGCTGGCTGATGAGCTATAGCTGGGGCACTGCCCTGGCCAGCTATGCGCTGCTCATCGGCTACATCAGCCGCGATGTGAAGCGCCGCAACATGAGCGCCGGCATCTGGATGCTGATTGCACTGGTGATGCCGGGCGGCATCGGCGCCATTGTCTACTTCCTGCTGCGCCAGCCGGTGATGACCCGCTGCCCGTCCTGCCGCACGGAAATCGCCAGCGGCTTTCACTTCTGCCCGCAGTGCCAGTTTCAACTCGCACCGGTGTGCGGCCAGTGCTTCCGCAGTGTCCACATCACGGATGTCTACTGCGTGCAGTGTGGGCACGACCTGATGGAAGATGCCGTACCGTCGCGGTTGCGGTCTTACAGCGACTAACAACTAGCCTGCCTGTACAGAATGGTGAACACCCCACCTTAACGACGGTAAAGCTGTCGTGAAGGTGGGGCACCCGGGCTTCATCACTCAACATACTTACTGCGCGGCAGTGTTATACGGCAGCGAGACATACAACTTACCCAGATCGGTAAGTTGGCCGGTTCCGCTGAGCAGGCTGTCGAAGTGGACATCCGTCCCACTGACGCGGCCGGTAAACCACGCGTACCGGAAAACATCGCTGCGGTTTTCCAGTGTGTCCACCATGGATTTCATCTGTGTTTCCTGTTTGGCCAGCGTATCGATTTGCGCACCATCGTTCTGGCTATGCCAGTTGGCAAATTCCGTTACCCAGAAGGGCTTGCCGTACTTCGTCAGACGGTCGAGCTGGCTGCCGATACCGTAGTCATACCAGTGAAAGCCGAGATAGTCGATGCGCGGGCTGCGTCCACCGTTTGCCGATTGATAGCTGCTGTAAAAGGCATCCATCCAGGTAACTGGGTCGCTGTAACCGGGCATCGTGCCCCAGGTGATTTGCGGTCCGACAATCTTGACTCCGGTGGCGGAAGCAACCGCCTCATATTGCGGCCATAACTGGGCCGCCTGTTGGGGTGTCAGATAAGCCTGGCCGCCAACATTTGGCTCATTCAGAACGAGCAGATACTTGATATTGGTATGTGCTTTCAGATATGCCTCGATGGCGGACGCCTGAAAGTTACCGTTCCACAGCATGGGATAGAAATCCATGTTGTGCTGGGTGGCATAGGATGCGGGAATGTTGCCGTTCGGCGTGGAACTCCAGTTGTACCACCAGCTCACGCCGTTGGAGAGCGCGCCAAGGTCGCTCTGATTGCCCAGGTCGTAAGCAATGCCGCGCTTTGGACTTTTGATCGGTGCTGCCTGCGTTTGCAGGTTGGTGGGTGCAGCTTTGGCCAGCAATGACGGGCTTGCAGCCGTGCCCGTATTGCTGCCGCGTCCGGCCAGAGCGGTGAACGCCATGGCCGCGGTAAATGCGAGAAGTGTTTTCATTTGGGGAAGGGTCCTTGACTCCGTTCGGAAGCCAAGAGGAGCTTACGCCGCCGGTAAGGCCATCCGCGATACGAAGAAAGTCTCCGGAGTGGGCTTGCTTGCCACTCTGCATGGGAAAAGTTTACCGGGCACTCTATTGCACGGTCACGCACCCAGGCTGGCGATTTGCAGAATGGAGGGTTAGATTACGGCTTGGCTGTTGGATTTGCGCATGCCCGTGGCCAGGCCCAGCGCCACGCTGCAGAGCATGAGCGCCGCCGCCACGTAATACGGCAGGCCGGGCAGGTGCAGCCCACTCCAGTCGCCCACTGCCTTGGCAAACAGCCAGGTAAACAGCCCTGGTCCCAGCATGCCGGCAATGCCGCGCAGGCTGTTGATCGCGCCCTGCAACTGGCCTTGCTCATTGGCGGCGGCGTTGCGGCTCATGATGCTTTGCGTTGCCGGCCAGGCGATCGACGTCAGATTCAACAGCGGCATGCCCGCCACAAAGACCAAGCCGTTGGGAGCCGCGGCAAAGACGATGTAGCCAAGCGCACCGCCGAAGAGGCCGTAGAGTGTGGCCCGGCGGTCGCCGACCCAGGCTGAGGCGCGCCGGACCAGAAAAAACCCGTAAACGATCGTAATCGCTCCCAGCGCCGCAAGAGATATGCCGACGGTTCTGTCCGTCCAGTGATAACGGTAATCCGCATACACCACATACACATTCAGCAGCGAGTTTTGCGCGATGTATCCCAGCAGCAGAACCGCCGCCAAACCGACCATGGTGCCTGAGCGCGTGAGCATGCGGATGGAGCCGACCGGATTGGCGCGCTTCCAGGAAAACTGGCTGCGATTTGTCTTGCTTAAAGATTCCGGCAGGACAAAGAAACCATAGGTCGCATTCAGCAATGACAGCCCCGCCGATACCCAGAACGGCAGCCGTGAATGGATCGATCCAAGGTAGCCGCCCAGCGCCGGCCCAACGATGAAGCCGAAGCCGAAGGCGGCCTGCAGCATGCCAAAGGCGGCAGCGCGCTTCTCTCGCGGTGTCACGTCACTCATATAGGCCTGCGCCGTGGGCACGCTGCTGGCCGTGATGCCCGAAAGTATGCGGCCGATCAACAGAAAGCGCAACGACGGCGCGAGCGCCATCAGAATGTAGTCGAGACCGAGCCCGAAGTTGGAGAGCAGCACAATGGGCCGTCGGCCGAAGCGGTC
The DNA here is from genome assembly GCA_964246215.1 of uncultured Terriglobus sp. Classification (GTDB taxonomy): domain Bacteria; phylum Acidobacteriota; class Terriglobia; order Terriglobales; family Acidobacteriaceae; genus Terriglobus. The sequence continues at coordinate 252,988 of CAXTPQ010000001.1, forward strand.
AGAGAGCGATCCGAGCACGGGCGAAAAGAAAAATTGCATTGCCGCAAAAACCGTTCCGAAAAGGCCGATCACCTCTGCCGTACGCGCCGTTGAACCACCCACAAAGCCGCCGATGAGATGCGGCAGCACCGGCGCGATCATGCCCAGCGCCAGCATGTCCAGACCGACGGTCAGATAGATGAACGTTGCGGCGGCACGCTGATTGCCCGGCACCTGCACCGGCGAGGGTGCCGGGTCCGCCGCGGGAAAGTCGGTGGGATCGTCGACGCCGCGGGTCGCGTTCACATTTTCTGACTGATGCGGCGCGTTCCGTTCGCGTTCCGAGGGCTCGCCGGCTGCCTCAAGTCCGGTGTCGGCCATTGCTAGGCGCTCCCGCCGCGGCTCCGCAGGTAGAACTCCGCCAATTCCAAATCGCCGGGTTGCGTGATCTTGAAGTTTGCGGGAGAACCCGGAACCACGGCAACCGTCATGCCGGCGCGCTCCAGCAGGCTTGCCTCGTCCGTCCCTTGAAAGCTGTCGGCATCGGCTTCCGCAAAGGCACGGCTCAGCGCGGCAAAGGTGGCTCCCTGCGGCGTTTGTGCTTGCACCACGCGCTCGCGCGGGATTGTCGAGGTAATGATGGCACCGTGCGCCGTGCGCTCCACCTGCTTGATGGTGTCAACCGCCGGCAGCCCAACGATTGCGGCTCCATGCTTCACGACCGTGTCGATGGTGCGTTCAATTGTGGCGGCATCAATCAATGGGCGCACCGCGTCGTGCACCAGCACCACGTCTTCCGGCGCCGCGTTGAGCTTGCGCAAAGCGTTGCCGACAGACTCCTGGCGATGGTCGCCGCCGACGGCGAGCTCGACTCGATCTGCGAGTCCAAACTCAGCTAACTGGGCCTCAACATGCTCCTGCTCTGCCGCGCGGATGGCAACTACGATACTGCCGACGCCTGGAAGCCCGGCAAAGGCACGCACGCTGCGCACCAGCACGGGCACGCCACCGAGCGCGAGGAACTGTTTGGCAGAAACGCCAGGGACGGCCATCCGCGTGCCGAGACCAGCCGCGGGAAGAATGACATGGACCTGCATAGACTCCTCAGTGTAGCGGTTCGGCTCTCCACTAGGACGCCAGAGCTTAGGCAAGAGCTCTTTCTTGACACGCGAGGGCGCTGCATCGGCATCCACTTCCGCTATGCTGGAAGACTGAGGAAACGGCCGGTGGAGCACCGCGCCGCCGCACTCGCCGGAGAATGCATTTGGCAAGCATGAGAATCGGTTACGGCTTCGACTCGCACAGCTTCAAGCCGGGTGTGCCGCTGATCATTGGCGGCCTGAAGATTGAGCACACCGAAGGTTTAGCCGGCCATTCCGATGGGGACGTTCTGTTGCATGCCATCACCGATGCTCTGCTGGGGGCGGTTTCCGCCGGCGACATCGGCACGTTTTTCCCGCCGACCGATGAGCGCTGGAAAGGCGCGAACTCCGCGCTGTTTCTGCGCACCGCCATGGAAGAGATTGCGACTGCGGGCTACCGCATCGTGAACCTGGATACCGTGCTGATTCTGCAACGGCCCAAGATCGTGCCCATCGCCGGAGAGATTCGCGCCAGCGTGGCCGAGCTCCTGGAAATACCCGCACGCGATGTCGGCATCAAGGCAAAGACACCCGAAGGCCTGAACCAGGAGAGCGTGGCCGTGGCCCATGTGACGGTGCTGCTGGAAGAGATTGCGCCAGCGGAAGAGCCGAAGAAGATGGTGGCCGAGGTGGAAGACGAAGCCGGGGATTCCGCTGAGGTGGATGTGGTCGTCCGCAGCCTGATGGGCGAGACTCACAACCTGCGGCGGCTTGGCCGCAAACCGGCCTTCGACACCGACGATCTGACCTGAGCCTGGCCTCTGGCGCTAATTTAGTGACGGGTAGGTGCAACCTCCTGGAAGAAAAGTGCGTACTACGCTGTACACGCGTGGCGTATTTCGTCGCGCAAAGGTGCGTCTGGAGGATTTGAATGAGTATGCTCGCGCTGTTGCAGGATCCCAACATCGATTCAAATCAGGTCGCAAAAATCATGGCGTTTGCCGGCCCACTCATCGGGCTGTTTGTCCTGATCTACATCGCATTGACTGTGCTTCCACTTTGGTTCGCCTTCAAGAAGGCAGGGCTGTCGCCAGCTCTTGCTTTGATTGCGCTTATTCCAAATCTCGGCTTGATCGTTTGCCTGTTTATCCTGGCCTTCGCCAAGTGGAAGGTGATTCCCGCGCCGGAATACGGCACAGGTTATCCGCCTCAGCCGGGCTATCCAGGACAGGGGTATATACCGCAGCAGACAGGCTACGCACCGCCGGCCGCCTACGGATCGCAGCCGGTAAATTACGCGCCGGCATCGAATGCGCCAGTCTACCCGCCCCCTGCTGATACCCGTACGGACGTTTAACGAGAGCCAGCCATTTAAAGGTTCAGCTTCTTGAAGATCCGCTCCGGAATGGAACGGATCACCAGCATGATCGGTGCCCAGATGATGGGCGTGTAGAGCACATCGCTGCGTTTGTCCACGGCCTTGGCAATCTGCCCGGCGACGACGCCCGGGTCGGCGAACTTCTCACTGCCCTTCATGCCGGCGGTCATGGAGGTCTTCACCGGTCCGGGCTTGATGGTGAGCACATGCACGCCTTCTCGGTCCACCCGGTTCCGCAAGCCGGCCAGAAAAGCCGTGAGGCCGGCTTTTGAGGAGCCGTAGACATAATTCGACTTACGGCCGCGCTCACCCGCCACGGACGAAATCACTGCCAGCGTGCCGAAGCCCTGCTTGACGCAGAAATTACTAAGCCAGGTGAGCAGACTGACCGGCACCGTGTAGTTGGTGTGGGCGATGTGCATGGCATGCTGCGCATCCTGCTCCGCGCGGGGTTGGTCGCCCAGGATGCCGACGGCGAGATATGCCACATCCAGGCCGCCCAATGAGGTGATCGCCTTGGCCAGCAGTTCTGTGTGCTCGTCCACTTCATCCAGATTGGCGATCGCGGTATCGACGTAAGCAGCGCCGCGTGTCTTCAGATCGGAAGCGACGGCATTCACGCGATCGGCATTGCGGGCCACCAGGAAGATGTTCGCACCCTGCCGCGCCCAGATGCGTGCCGTCGCCTCGGCAATGCCGGAGGTCGCGCCGAGGATCAGCACCTTGCGGGGATTGTGTGACAGGTCGCGCTTAGGCGGAAGCGGCATCTCAAGCGCGTTGCTTGTGGACTGTGAAGCGGCAATTTGTTCGGGCATGCGGGATCTTTCTCTCAACAGGAACCCATGTCTCAAAAAGGCGGGACAAGGGACCCGGATTTCTTCTAGTTCAATATCAAGTTAAGCCGTCACGCGTTCCCAGAAGCTCGACGTCAGCAGGGGGTCCTTGTAGCGCGCGAACTGCTGCCACTGCGGATAGCTCTGCTGAAACTGTGCGGCGGTCATGCGTGCGTCCTTCGCCGGGTAGAGCTTGCCGCCGAATTCGAGCGTCATCTGCGCCAGCCGGTCGAAGAGGGCAAAGCTCTTCTCCGGCTTGATCGGGAAGTCAAGCGCCAGCGTGATGCCGGCCTGCGGAAAGCTCATCAGGCCGGGCGAAGGCTTGTCACCAAAGGCCTTCAGCACGGCAAGAAAGCTGGCAAGGCCGCTCTTCGCGACCGCATTCAGAATGGCGATGGTGCCCTCACGCGCATGGTCCCATGGGATGGCGTACTGGAATTGCAGCAGGCCGCTTTTGCCGTACATGCGATTCCAGTGCAGCACCTTGTCCAGCGGGTAGAAGAACGGTTCGTAGTCCTGCAGCGCGCGCACATGCTTCTTCATCTGCTTGTTGAAGAAGACCGTGTTGAAGGCGGCAACGGTCATGCCGTTCAGCGCAAAGCTCGGCGCGTCCAGCGGAAAGACCAGCTTGGGTTCGGGCGATGGGGTCAGCTTGTCCGGAATGCGCGAGTGATCGCCAATCATGAAGATGCCGCGGGCAAAGTTTTTGCCGGTGCTGGTGCAATCAATCCAGCTCACCGTGTACTCGATGTGTTTGTACTGCTCGGTGAGCGCCAGGAACTCGTCGACTCCATGAAACTGAATGCCCTCATAATCGATCAGCCGGGAGACGATTGGCTTGAGCTTGAGTTGAATCCACGTAAGAACGCCCGTAAGGCCCAGCCCACCAATGGTCGCGGCATACCAATCAGGGTTTTCCGTGGGTGAGCAGTGGAGGCGCGTACCGTCAGAGCGGACGAGTTCAAACTGAGCCACATGCGAGCCAAAGGTGCCTGCCACATGATGGTTCTTCCCATGGATGTCGTTGGCAACCGCACCGCCAAGCGTGACATACTTCGTGCCGGGCGAAACCGGTAAAAACCAGCCATGGGGCACGGCAAAGTCCAGCAACTGTGCCAGCGTCAGACCTGCTTCCGCGGTGAGCAGGCCGCTTTCCTTGTCAAAGGCCAGGAGCCGGTTCATACCGGTGGCCACCAGCAGGTTGCCATTGCGCAACAGGCAGCTGTCGCCGTAGCTGCGGCCCATGCCCACGGCCAGCGCACCGCCGGGCATGCCCCCGCGCTGCTGCATGACGGCGGGAAAGTCGCTCTGCCAGCTCAGCGGCACCAGCGTCGCATCGTAGTTTGGGTAGCGGCCCCACGAACGGAAGGGGGCGGTGCCCTGAAACTGGTCGTCCACGTCACTGCTCGGCCGCGGCGGCGGCTCCGGCGAGACGCCCCGATGCTGCAGGATTGGCAATTCGGTGACTGTGCTCATTCGCTTAAGGATACCGGACTCCGGCGCAAAGCCACGGTGATACTCTGCGCCGATGCAAGCAATTCGCCAGGAACTGGAAACGCGCTTCCGCCAGATGAACGATTCACAGCTGTTGCTGGAGGCCACACGCCGGCATCAGCTTACGCCGGAAGCCCGCCAGATTCTGCTGGAAACACTGAATCTGCGGCAGCTGGCCATCCCGCCCGTTGTTTCAGACGAAGTGGAAGACCAAGCCAGGGCTGCGGCATGGGTGACGGTGGAACGCTTTCGCGATCTGTCGGCCGCCATCGTCGCCCGCTCCGCGTTGGAAGCGGCGGATATTCCTTGCCATCTGCGGGACGAAAACACCGTGCGCATGGACTGGCAGATTTCCAACTTCATCGGCGGTATGCGGCTGCAGGTTCCCGCCATGGAAGAGGATGCGGCCAAGGATGTGCTGCGAGGGATGGAACTGCCGGCAGACGCGGAGATACTGGAGAGTACGTTGCCGGAGGACCGCTGCCCGCGCTGCGAAAGCATCGACATCTCGCGCAGGCAGCCGCACCGCGGCGCGGCACTCATGTCACTCTGGCTTTTCAGCTTGCCGGTGCCGCGTGGCAAAGCGCTCTGGCATTGCGCACAGTGCGGGACGGAATGGCCGGATGAGGTTCGCGGCTGATTTCAGATCGGGCAGCCGGGTTTACTTATCCTGCTTGGACTCAACCACGGCAACACGCTCGTGCAGCATGACCATGTCCTGGTGCACTTGATTCCGGAGAGCCACCATGTCTTGCCGCATGGCTGCCATTTCAGACCGGATCTCCGACCGCAGAGCTGAGTTGTCGCTCCGGTTCATAATGACGCCCACGAGCATCAGCAGCGTGGGAATAATGAAGGCGAGATAGAGCTGGACGTTGGTCATGGCGGCAGCCTTGCGTACAGCATAGCAGGGTCAGTGCATTTGCCAAGCGGGGGTGATCACAGCCAGCTTTGGCCGCTACAGCAAGGAGTCATTCGCGGCTCAACTACGCTGCACATCGATGTAGTAGTCCTCTGTGTCGACCTTGAACGTCTCCGCGTCGCCGGCCATGGTCTGCCAATCGTTTGTCGTTGGATGCAGCAGCGTCCAATGCTGTGGGTCACCGGCACGCACCGGCATGTCGAAGTTAGCTTGCGGGGTTCTCCAACGGTAATCCAAGGTATGTCTTTCGGCATGGAAGCGAAGCTCGAGCGCCGGTATTTCGGTGTGCCGGAGATAAGCATCAAAGAGGGGCGTTTCATCCATGCCTAAATGTGCATTGAAGAATGCAACAACATCCTCATTCAATATCGTTTGATATTTGAAGTGTTCGGCAAAGTCGTGCAGCGTGCTGAACCACTTCGCATCGTCATTCACAACGGATCGCAAGGTGTTCAGGAAGAGCGCGCCCTTGAAGTACTGATCCTGCGAGGGTGACGCATTGATGCCACGTGGCTGCAGGATGGGCAGATCGTTTTTCACCTTCGGCTTCAGGCCATTGATGTATTTCGCCGCATCGGCATGACCATACATGGCTTCCACATAGACATCCTCCATGTAAGTGGTAAAGCCTTCATGGATCCACATGTCGCTGCGGTCGGCCGCGGTAACGCTATTACCGAACCATTCATGGCCGCTCTCATGAATAATAATGAAATCAAAGCGCGGACTGATGCCCACGCCTGTCCAGTCCCCCTTGCCGTAACTGTTGCGGTAGTGGTTGCCATAGGCCACGGCGCTCTGGTGCTCCATGCCCGCATAGGGAACTTCAACCAGCTTGTAACCATCCCGCGCAAATGGATACGGGCCGAAGTACTTGCCGAAGATCTCCAGCATCGGCTTGGCCTGCGCAAACTGCACCTTTGCCTTGTCCAGGTTTTCGGGCAGCACATAGTAATTGAGGTCCAGCTTGCGAAGCTTGTCGCTGAAATGCGCATAGGTTCCGATGTTCAAGGCAACGTCGTAGTTATTGATCGGGTAAGTCACACGCCAGTCCCACCGCGTGTAGCCATCATGCAGATCGTGCTTGCCTTTCAGCCGTCCATTGCTTACGGCGGTGAGTGAATTAGGCACGGCAACACTTACCTTCACACCTTCTTGCGGCTCGTCTTTCCATTGGTCCTTGTTGGGCCACCAGACGTTGGCACCTTCGTCCTCGCAACTGGTCACGATCCAAGGGCGGCCTTGCGGGTCCTGCTTAAAAGTCATGCCGCCAAAGCGGCCCACCTCCTTCGGCTGACCGGAATAATGGATGGCTACCTCATAAGCCTTGCCCTGCTTGAGTGTCTTTGGAAAGTCGATGAGGAAGGTCGTGCCTTCACGGGTGTACTTGACAGACTTGTGCTTCCACTCGACCCCGTCGATCTGCAGTTCCGGGGTCAACTCCATCTGCAGGCGTGTGCCATCCGCCAGCATGCGGAAGCGCATCGTATTGGTGCCACGGATCGTCTTCGCCACTGGGTCGACACGCACGTCGAGGTGGTAAAAGAGCAGATCGTTGTTGAACCGGTAAGGGCCGTAAGCTCCGCGCAGTATGTCCGCCGCGGTGGGTGTGGCAGGGGCTTTTGCAGCGACTCCGGCTTTTGAAGCTGAGGCCTGCGGGTTCGTCGCTTGACCAGAGGCAACCAGCGGGGAAAGTAAGATGGCGAAAGCAAGAAGCCGACCAGGCACAAGCATTTGTCCAGCTTAAGGCAGTGATGGAAGTGTGCGCTCGGGATGCGTCAAGCCTCTGCATTCCAAGGCCATCGTTTTGCAAGGGAGAGATCTTGCTCCAGCCCACCTTGACCGCTGAAGACGCGGTCAAGATGGGGCACCAGGTCTGTCGCTACCTGCTTCGTTGCAGGTAAAGAAAGCTTTCCGTAGGAGAAGTGCTCAGCCGCGCTGGCCGCTGAGCTTGCTGGCGGCGGCGGCTTTTTGATCGCCCTTCTTCTCGCCGGATGTTTGATTTTTCTTGGGCTTGCAACTGCCCTTCTCTCCCTGCATCTTGCCGGGGGTTGGCTCAAAGCCGGGCCAGCACGCATTGGCGCTGGAATCCTTCTTGCCGCCGCTGGCCTTCTTTGCGCTCTTTTTGCCGGGAGTCTTCTTCGTATCGGCACCGGTGATGTGCTGGCGGTTCTGGGCCGTTTTGGTATTGGGCGACTTAGTCGCTCGTTTCACAGAAGGTGGCGCACTCTTCTTTGCAGCTGTCTTTTTCGCCGGTGCCTTCTTGCTTGCGCTCTTCGCCGCCGAAGTCTTCTTCGCCGCCGTCTTCCTGGTTGCCGATGTCTTTGCCGTTGCCATACAAGCATTAGAAGACAGCTCAGCACTTCGCGTTATCCCGCGCAATGCAGACTGCCCACTGCCTTTGCGGAAAACCAAAAAGACGACGAGCGCTTGTAACTTGCAACAAGCAGGCCGATCGGCCAACGCCATTGCCCTACACAAGCCGCAGGCGGATTGCACCCTTTGCCGTGGATGGATCGACGACAACGCCGCCCTGTGTGATCGCGATCTTTCCCTGTGCCACTAGCCGCCTTGCCGCGGCCCGGGCCGGCTCCATCAGCGGCTCCCACGTGTCGCGATCGTCTGACAACGGCCCACCCCTCGCCGCTACAAACCGAGCCGCCTCACTTGGGCAGATCGTCTTGCCTGTGCCTCGCTCGCGCAGCAGCTTCAGGATGGCCGCCTCCAGTGCCGCGTCCTGCTCACCCGGCCTGTGTGCGCGGCAAGCATCGGAGCAGAAGCGTACGTTCTCCCAATCCCGCTCCCACTTTTTCCGCCAGGTAACGGTGCGTCCACATGTGGCGCAACTCTTCGGCGCAGACACACCCGCATGACCGCTCAACCGCTCCGGCTTTGTCTTCCTGTCGCCCATTCCACTGACCCGCTCACTTGCTGACTCGCTCGCCTTGCTGCTCTACTTTCAGTATGCCCACGTTTCCGCCGCTTGCCGAACAGCTCGATCTCATCACCAAAGGCGCAGCCGAAATCATCCCGCTTGAGGACCTCTCCAAACGCATCGAGCAGTCCATTGCGGCGGGCAAGCCACTGCGCATCAAGGCTGGCTTTGACCCCACCGCGCCCGACCTGCACCTGGGCCACACCGTGCTGATGCGCAAACTCCGCCACTTTCAGCAGCTCGGTCACACGGTCATCTTTCTCATTGGCGATTCGACCGCGCTCATTGGCGACCCCACCGGCAAATCGCAGACACGCAAGCCGCTCACGCGCGAACAGATTGCGGAGAACGCGAAAACATATCAGGAGCAGGTCTTCCGCATCCTGGATCGCGACAGGACGGAGGTGCGCTTTAACTCCGAGTGGCTCGACAAGCTCACCTTCGCCGACTACATCCGCCTTCAGGCCCAGTTCACCGTCTCCCAGATGATGGAGCGCGATGAGTTCCACAAGCGTTTCCTTGCTGAGGAGCCTATCGGCGTTCACGAGTTCATGTATCCCATCATGCAGGGCTACGATTCCGTCGCACTGGAAAGTGACATTGAGCTGGGCGGCACAGACCAGAAATTCAACCTGATGCGCGGCCGCGACCTGCAACGGCACTCCGGCCAGCCACCCCAAATCGTGCTCACCATGCCCATCATCGAAGGGCTGGACGGCGTGCAGAAGATGTCCAAGTCGCTGGGCAATGCCATCGGCGTGAACGACAGCGCCTTTGACATGTTCGGCCAGCTCATGCACGTGTCGGACGATCTGATGTGGCGCTACTGGACGCTGCTCACCGACCTGTCGCAATCGGAGATCGCGGCCATGCAACAGGAGGTCGCGGAGGAGCGCCTGCATCCCATGCAGGCGAAAAAGAACATGGCGCGCACCATCACCGCCGGCTTTCACTCCGCGGAGGCGGCGCAGCGAGCTGAGGAGAACTGGTCCACGCAGTATCAGAAGGGCGGCGTGAGCGACGACACGGAACGCGTTGCCCTGGGCAAGGAGGACTTGAGTTACGAGGCTGAAACCGCCACCATCCATGCCGACCGCATGCTGGTCAGCGCGGGGCTTGCCGCTTCCATGGCAGAGGCACGCCGCAAGCGCAGTGAGCACGCCGTCAAGGTCAACGGTGAGACTGCTTCAGACATTCGCTTTCCGCTGGCAATATTTCCCGTGACTCTGACCGTCAAGCTCGGCAAAAAAACCAAGCTCATTGCCATTGAGTAGGGCTTGCCTCTTCTGCCAGAGATGACTCAGCCAGCCGGCACACACCGGCTCGAGTCCTCTCGGATTTACCACCTGCAACTCAACGTAAGGACAAACGCATGGACTTCGACCGGACTCATGTGGAGACGCTGCAGCGGGTGACCGCAGGAGATGTCCCGGGCCAAGCAGGCCGCAGTGCCATGCTCGTCTACGCGCACCCAGATGATGAGGCCATCGCGGCCGGTGCCCGCCTGCCTTCTTTTGCAAATTCACTTTTCATTCAAGTGACCGATGGCGCACCGCGGGATAATGCTGATGGCGCGCGGCTCGGGCTTTCCCGCGATGAGTACCGCGCGATGCGCAAGAAGGAACTTCGCGCGGCGTTACGCATTGGCGGGCTACCCGCCCCCCGGCATAAGTGCCTGGAGTATGTGGATAAGGAGGTAGCCCTGAGCCTGATCGATCTCACCAAAATGCTGGTGAGCCTGATCAATGCCGAGCGGCCAGCGGTGCTCTTTACCCATCCTTATGAAGGTGGACACGCTGATCACGACGCCTGCTGCTTTGCGGTGCACACTGCCGTGAAGCTGCTGCACTCGGAAGCCAGGAACGTGCCTCTGATTTTCGAATCGCCCTTTTATTTCCGCCGCCCCGGCGGTGGGCTGCAAACCGGCTCGTTTTTACCTGCAAAGCAGACGCCCGAGTGTCTTTACCAGCTGACGGCGGACGAGCAGCAACGCAAGCAAGCGGTCTTTGCCGCTTTCAGCACGCAGACCGCCGTGCTGCAAATGTTTCCCACGAACCGGGAAGCCTACCGCCTTGCACCGGACTACCGGTTTACAGAACCGCCTCATGACGGCCCGACCTGGTCGGAGACGATTACGCCGGAGTTGAAGGCGCAACGCTTCTGTGAGTTGGCGGCCGAGGCCGAGCGCGCACTCCTGCCGCAAACGGTCATCGCGTGAGCCTCAGCATCCTGCACGTCGCCTATCCCTACGCACCGGTGGGGCCGCGCGCCGTGGGTGGAGCCGAGCAGATTCTTGGCGATCTCGACCGGGCGTTGATCCGCTCCGGCCATGGCTCGGCCGTGGTCGCCTGTTCCGGATCAAAGCCCACGGGCGACCTGTTTGCCGCGCCCATGCCGGCCGGCAGCCTGGATGCGCCCGGCAATGAAGCCGATCGCATCCACTGGACTTCCCGCTACCAGCAAGCGATCAACGGCGCGCTTGCCTCCCGCCGCTTCAACCTGATCCACATGCACGGCCTGGACTGGCACAATTACCGGCTGCCGGCCGACGTCCCGGTGCTGGTGACCCTGCACATGCCTATCGCCTGGTACCCGGAGCGAATGTGGCGTGAGCGCCCGGCCAACGTCCACTTCCAGTGTGTTTCCCAAAGCCAGCGCACCACCTGCCCAGACCGGGATGCGTACGTGATCGAAAACGGCGTGGAACTGCCGCCCTGGCCGAACCGATCCGTCCGTGGCAACCACGCTCTTGCCCTCGGGCGCATCTGCCCGGAGAAGAACCTGCATGCCGCCTTGCAGGCAGGCACACTTGCCAACATTGCCGTGTACGTTGGCGGCCAGGTCTTTCCTTACGAATCGCACCAGCACTATGACCGCGAATGCTTTCAGCCGGCCCTGAACGCCGACGGCCGGCGGCCCGGGCCGCGCCACCGCTTTCTCGGGCCGTTGCTGCCCGCGCGCAAGCAGCGGGAACTCGCCCGCGCCCGCTGCCTGCTGCACCCCACGCTGGCACCGGAGACGAGTTCGTTGGTTGCGATGGAGGCGCTTGCCGCCGGAACCCCGGTCATTGCATACCGCTCAGGCGCCCTGCCCGAGATCATCCAGGACGGCGTGACTGGCTTTCTGGTCGACAGCCCCACCAGCATGGCCGCCGCCCTTGACCGCGTGGATCAGATTGACCCGGCAGCCTGCCGCGCCGACGCGGAGCAGCGCTTCTCCACGGACCGCATGTGCCGGCAGTATCTCGACGTCTACTGCATCATTGCAAAGTGCTAAACCGGAGTGAGGGGTCAGGTGGGGATGCAGCCTAATCAGGCTTTGGACCTTAGTGCAACTCACTCATATAATCTGCAACCTTTTACTCTCAGCGGCGTCTGAATGGATGTGCCGCTCAGTTCGGCGCAAAGCGAAATCAGCAGAAAGGGACGCTTTACCATGACCATCACCCGATTTACTCCGTTCAGCGACGTTGCCGTGCTCCAAAACCGGCTCAACAGCATCTTTCATGACTTCACCCGGACCGGTACCGCCGACTCCGAAAGCCTTTCGGCCGGTTCCTTCCTGCCTGCGGTGGACATTTATGAGGATGACCGGAAGCTCGCTTTGCACCTGGAAGTTCCCGGCATTCAACCCGACAAGATCGACCTGCGCGTGGAAAACAACACGCTCACGGTCAGGGGTGAGCGGGCATTCGCAAAAGATGTGAAGGAAGAGAATTTCCACCGCATCGAGCGCCGCTTCGGCTCCTTCGTCCGCAGCTTCACCCTGCCGCAAACCGTTGACACGGAGCATGTGCAGGCCGGCTATGAAAATGGCGTGCTGACGATCGAGCTGCCGAAGAAGGCCGCCGCGCAGCCCAAGCAGATCAAGGTGAACATCACTTCCGCCACGCCGGCCAACCAGCCCAAGCAGGTGGAAGGCGCAACGACAGCGCCGCAGGCCGCGTAAGACGGCGGCCGCAGCCGATTGCGCTCCGCAAGACAAGTGCGTTTGAGCGCCAAGGGCTGCCGATCCGTTCGGCAGCCCTTTTTCTTGCCGGAGTTCACAGGCCAGAACGCATCAGAAATCACACAGTAAGAAGGGCCATCACATGGCAATCAAGTGGGACAAGTTCACCGTAAAGTCGCAGGAAGCCGTGCAGGCCGCCGCGCAATTGGCCGCCGAGGCCGGCAACCCCGAGGTTCTGCCGCTGCATTTGCTGGCGGCGCTGTTGGAGGACAAGGAAGGCATCGTCCTTCCTGTGTTGGAAAAAATGCAGGTGCCCGCACAGCAGCTGCTGAGCAACGTGAATGCCGCATTGAGCAAGCTGCCGAAGATTCAGGGTGCGCAGCAGCAGCCGAACGGCGGTGCCGCGCTCAATAAGGTGTTAGAGCACGCCTTCAAGGAAGCGGACAGCTTCAAGGACGAGTTCGTTTCGACCGAGCATCTGCTGCTGGCGCTCACGCAGCAGCGGGGCGAGCCTGTGCAAACAGCGCTGGCCGCCGCCGGTGCCACGCACGATGCTGTGCTGCGGGCGCTGACGGCTGTTCGCGGAACGCAGCGCGTAACCGACCAGAATCCAGAGGGCAAATTTCAGGCACTGGAAAAATACGCCAAGGACGTGACCAGGCAGGCGCGCGAGGGACGGCTTGACCCCGTCATCGGCCGCGATGAAGAGATCCGCCGTGTGATTCAAGTACTCAGCCGCCGTACCAAGAACAACCCCGTGCTGATCGGCGAACCGGGCGTGGGCAAGACCGCCATCGTGGAAGGCCTGGCCCGCCGCATCGTGAGCGGTGACGTGCCCGAGTCATTGAAAGAGAAGCGCGTGATCTCGCTCGACCTGGCCAGCATGCTCGCCGGGGCCAAGTTCCGCGGCGAGTTTGAGGAGCGGCTGAAGGCGGTGCTGAAGGAAGTGGAGGACTCGCACGGCGCATTCATCCTGTTCATCGACGAGCTGCACACGCTTGTAGGCGCGGGTGCGTCTGAAGGCGCCATCGACGCGAGCAACATGCTCAAGCCGGCGCTGGCCCGTGGTGAATTGCGCGCGATCGGTGCCACCACGCTCAACGAATTCCGCAAGTACATCGAAAAGGACGCAGCGCTCGAGCGCCGATTTCAGCAGGTCTATGTCGGCGAGCCAAACGTGGAGGATACCGTCAACATTCTGCGCGGATTAAAGGAGCGCTACGAGGCGCACCACAATGTCCGCATTAAGGATTCGGCGATCATTGCCGCGGCCGAGCTGTCGCATCGCTACATCAGCGACCGATTTCTGCCGGACAAGGCGATCGATCTGGTGGATGAAGCTGCCGCGGCGCTCGCCATCCAGATTGGCAGTGTGCCGGAGGAGATTGATGCGCTGGACCGCCGGGCCATGTCCCTCGAAATCGAACGCACGGCTCTCAAGCGGGAAGAGGATGTGAATTCGCAAGAGCGGCTCGTCGAGGTGGAGCGGGAGCTTGCCGAGTTGCAGGAGAAGGCGAGCGGCTTGCGTGCCAAGTGGCAGCGGGAGCGTGACGCCATTGGCCGCATCACCGAACTAAAAAAGCAGGTGGAGAGCCTGCGCTTTGAGATGGACGACCAGTCGCGCCGGGGCAATCTGGAGAGGGCCGCCGCGATCCAGTACGGCGAGTTGCCGCGCGCGGAGGCCGAACTGCGCCAGCTCGACGCCGAGCAGGACGCGCTCAAATCCGGCACCGCGCACCGCATGCTGAAAGAGGAGGTCGATGAGGAGGACGTCGCCGAAATCGTCTCGCGTTGGACTGGCATCCCGGTGAGCAAGATGCTGGAAGGCGAGGTACAGAAGCTGGTCGAGATGGAGACCCGCCTGCGCGAGCGCGTCATTGGCCAGGACGAGGCGTTGGAAGCCGTCGCCAACGCGATTCGCCGCAGCCGTGCGGGGCTGAGCGACCCCAAGCGGCCCATCGGCAGCTTTATTTTTCTCGGTCCGACAGGTGTGGGGAAAACCGAGACGGCGCGCGCGCTGGCCGAGTTCCTGTTCGATGACGAGCAGGCCATGGTCCGCCTCGACATGAGCGAGTACATGGAGAAGCATGCGGTGGCGCGGCTGATCGGCGCGCCTCCGGGCTACGTCGGCTTCGATGAGGGCGGCCAGCTGACCGAGGCCGTCCGCCGCCGGCCCTACGCCGTCATCCTCTTCGATGAAGTGGAAAAGGCGCACCCGGATGTCTTCAACGTGCTGCTGCAGGTGCTGGATGACGGCCGTCTAACCGACTCAAAGGGCCGTACGGTGAGCTTCAAGAACACGGTGCTGATCATGACCTCCAATCTCGGCGCGAGCCAGCTGACCACGGCATGGGCACAGGGCGAGGAGGGCTTCAACGATGCAAAGACGCGCGTGCTGGACGAGCTCAAAAAGCACTTCCGGCCGGAGTTCCTGAACCGCGTCGACGACACGGTCGTCTTCCACCCACTCGGCGAGGAGCAGCTGACGCACATCGTCGACCTGCGCCTGAAAGATCTGGAAGTGCTGCTGAGCGACCGCAAGATCACGCTTGAGCTCACACCGGAAGCGCGCACCCTGCTCTTCCGCGCCGGTTACGACCGTGCTTACGGTGCCCGGCCGCTGAAGCGCGCCATCCAGCGGCTCCTGCAGGATCCGCTGGCCATGCGCATCCTGAACGGCGACGTGCGGCATGGCGATCATGTCCGCGTCAACGCGGAAGCGGGCAAGCTTGCCTTCACCACCACCGACCACACCGCAGTGCCCGCGGCCGCGGGCGCTGCGGCGGCGGTGTGAAGGCACCCCCAACCGCTGACGTAATTCCTCAATCTATTGGATCGGTTTCGGTAAATTCCTGATTTGATTGAGAGATTTGTTAAATTCATGATTTCATTAGATGAGATTTCAGGCTGTTTCGAGTAGAGGCGGTTGAGTTCGTGTATGTCTGGTGACAAACGGTAAGGGCCAGCCTGGTGGACTGGCCTTCTGATTTTGATTTTCTTTTTTTATTATAGCAAGTTGGGGGAAATTACCTGGCACGTTATGTGTTTTGGTTTGTAAGAGTTAGGTGGTGGTTTAGGGCTTGACAGGGTTTCTTGGAAAGTGGAACCTCACACCGCAGAGAGCGCGATGTCTGGGCACCCGGCGCAAACATTTGGGCACCCTGCGCAATGTGGGCATCCGGCAACCAGTAACCCTGCAACATACAAGCGCGGTCCCAGTCTTCCTTGGAATGGACCAGATTCGCACAGTTGGAGTGTCTGTCCGGGGCTGCCTGTCAGCGATAAAATGAGAATATGGCGATGGTCAAGCGTTGGCGGATACGGAGTTCCAAGCCTGCTCATCCTGAGTGGTTCGTAACGCGGTTTCCTGACCGTTGCCGCAAGTGCCGTCAGGCAATTGCACGCGATACCAAGGCGGTGCTTTTTCCAGCCGTGGGCCGAACGATGTGTGAAAGCTGCGCATTGAAGCTGGAAGCACTGCCTGACCTGCCGCTGTGGAATCAAGCAAAGTATTTTGCACAGGCAGAGGCGGCGGCTGAGCAGGCTGCAGAGCAGAGGCTGCCGCTCTGCGCCGCATCTACGGGGTAGCTGCGGCTTTTCGACCCCGGCGCTTCTTTTCCACGGGGAGCAGAGGAGCGGTGAGCTTTTCGTAAAGACTGAAAAGATACTCGACGCGCTCACGGTCACTCCCAAACGGCTCTGGGCGGTAGCACTTCTCGACAGCCCGGTCGAGAGCCTGATGAGCCTTCAGCAGTTTGGGCGGCATGGTGACTGGATCGTAGAGCTGGGCCAGCGTCGAGTCTGGATAAAGTGATCTTGCGTCGAGGACGGCTTGTGCCAGTTCCTCGACTTTCATCTTCTGCGCTGCATTCGGGTGCTCTGGCCAAGGATAGTTGTTGTAAACGAGGGAGTTGGAATAGCGATAATCTGATTTCAGTCGACCAGCTATCTGACGTACCCATGCCATGTGCATACGTGATGTGAGATTCGCAAAGATCCATGGACTTTCGGTCTCGATAAATTGCACTGTATTACTGCAGATCACCTTGGCTGGAAGGAACGCTATAGGTATGTAGTTCCGGCGTTCTGAGGAGACCTCCGGGATTGCCAGATACTTGGTATCCGGCTGTGAGATCTGTGCGAAACGAGTAGGCGTCGCAGCAAAACGTCGAGTCGATGCGGCTTTGCTGTTCAGACGAGAGCTTTGCACTGCTTTTACGCGTAATTTGACGAGCGGCAACGCGGTGAGTTCAGCGGGTGTGATCTCGGTGAGCCATAGACACCAACGATCCATTCCGTGTAGTAGCTCATAACCACCAACGTAAGGACGGAGCCACTTTTTTGCGCCAGGTTCATCCCTCACAAGAGCAATCTTCTCAATCGCGTCAAGGACGAAGTGCCCGCCGTCCCTGGGTTGGTTTCCCCAGGCCATTCGAAGTGTGCCACATAAAGGTCCTGAACGATTGATGACGCACTTGTCGGGTCCTTCAATTAGGTAAGGACTTATGTTGGCTACCCTCGTTGGCAAAGATCTGCCATTTTCGTAGATGTGTTTCTCTGCAGAACTTACGACAGCAAAACCAATGATTACCACGTGGACGTGTGCAGCACCCTTGGCTTCGCTTTCCCACGGAAATGTTCGGTACGCAAAAGATATCTTGACGGAGCGTGCGCTGTATAAATAGCTCCAAAGAAGGCCTGCTTGTTCACCTTGACTTATCGAATTTGTTGTAACGAAAGCAACGGGTGTAGTTGTGCCTTGGATGTACTGCGCAGCCTGAAAATACCAGCCAACCACATAGTCCAACACACCATGACCTTTCATGGAGCCGCTGACCGCTTGAATATCGTCATGCTGTTGCGCTGACATCCACATAGCTCCCACGAAAGGCGGGTTGCCGAGCACGTAGCTGCATTCTGTCGCGGGGAGGAATGTGTTCCAGTCGATGCGCAGGGCGTTGTCGATGAGGATGTGGGGTGTGGCGGTGAGAGGGAGGCGAAGGTAGCTGTGTCCGAAGGCGGTGAGGATTTGCTGGTTGCACTGGTGGTCAGTCAGCCAGAGGGCAACTTCGGCGATCCGGGCGGGCCACTCGTGAATCTCAATACCGTAGAACTGGTCGACATTGACTGTTGAGAGGGCATTGACTTCCTGGAGCGACATGACCTGCTGCGTGCCATGCTGAAGCTTGAGGACGTCCAACTCCAGCGCACGCAGCTCGCGGTAGGCGACGACGAGGAAGTTGCCACAGCCGCAAGCGGGGTCAAGGAACTTGAGCCGTGTGAGGCGGACGCGGAACTCTTCTAGCCGGGCTGCGCGGCGGTTGGAGCGATCCTGATGGATCGAGGCGAACTCTTCCCGAAGCTTGTCAAGGAAGAGTGGGTGGATGACTTTGAGGATGTCGCGCTCGCTGGTGTAGTGCGCACCCATCCTGCGGCGGTAGTTATGCTTGGTCCCGCGGTTCTTTCCTGTGGGCACTACCGGCTCTACGAGATCATCTTCGCCATCCATAACGGACTGGAAGAGCGAGCCGAAGATGGCCGGGGAGATCTGGTCCCACTTGTAGCCGGCAGCCTGAAGCAGGAATTTTCGCATAGGGCCATCGAAGCCGGGCGTCCTGAGCTGCTCCTTGAAGAGTTCGCCGTTGACATATGGGAACTGTTTCAGATCGTCATCAAGACGGGTCTGGCGCTGCGGCTCCGGCGTATCGAGCACTTCAAAGAGAACGTTGAGCTGAGCGCCGAGGTCGCTGCCATCGACCCTGGTGTGGTTTTCGACATAGAGAGTAAAGGCGTCCGGCTCGAAAATGCGTGTTTTCTGGGCGAAGAAGCAGAAGAGGACGCGGACGAGAAAGCGCATGCGGTGATGGGCGGAGAAACCACCGGCCTTGAGAGTGTCATGCAGGCTTGTGAGCAGTTCGACTGCCCTGAGATTCAGGTCAACCTGGGGCTGCTGCGGCCTGTTGACTTCGTTGATGATGAAGCCAAAGTGGCGGATATACTGCGGCAGATCCGCAAGGGTGAACTCAATCCGGTCGACGCGGCGGCCTTTGAAGAGAGGCAGGTCAAGCTGCTCTTCCGGCTCAATGTCGAGGAGGGCAAAGCGCTGAAAGTTGCACAGAATGAGGTAACGAGGGATGTCGTCGCTGCGACCTGAACCTTGAAGGGCCGCGATGTAGTCAAAGGCCTGTGACTCAGCATTCTGCAAGCTGGCACCGGCGCTTTTGTGCTCGACGAGGAGCTTGCCCTTCCACAGCAGGTCAATGAAGCTGTAAGTGTTGCGAAAATTTTTTACCGCGTTCTCAAAGGATGCGACTGATTGCCGCCGAAAGCCGAAGATCTCAAAGAACTCATTCCAGAACGTCTGTTTGTCGGCCTCTTCACGCTTTGCGTCTTTCCATTTTTGAGCAAAGCGCGTTGCGTTTTCGGTAATCGTATTCCAGGAGAGCTGATTGGGCATACGTAGCTAATGTAATGGAAGGCCGGAGAACACGGGCCTTCAACCCGGGGAGCTGTGAACTCATTTCCCGAGCGTTGCCCCGTGCTGTCCGGATTGCCTCTTAACGCATCCTGGCTGGCCAAAGCATCGGGTGTTTCCTTGAGTGCTTTACTTGAGCCGGCTCTCTCGCTGGCACCACCGCCCGGTCCGGGAAGGTCTTGAAAGAACTCGCCAGGAGTATGTATCTGATTGCAGTGAGGAAGCTCATGATCTCCCACGTACACTCAAGTCCATGCGCACTGTTGCCGCGACGCGTTATGTGCTGCCGATGCGGGAGGGTGGCTCGTTGCCCGCCATTGTGGAGGCGGAGGATGGTGGCTGTTATGTGGTGAAGTTCCGGGGTGCGGGGCAGGGGGCGCTGGCCCTGGTGGCCGAGGTAGTGGTGGGTGAGGTGGCTCGGGCGCTTGGTCTGCGTGTGCCGGAGATTGTGCTTGTCGAGCTGGAGGAGGCATTTGGGCGCAGCGAGCCCGATCCGGAGATCCGGCATTTGT
>CAXTPQ010000002.1:0-20530 GCA_964246215.1 uncultured Terriglobus sp.
ATGATCAATGTCCACCTCCACTACGCACCAAAATACCTGAATGCTTTTCACCGATCCTGTATCACCCCCATCTGCCTTTACTTAATATCTTGAACGCCTTTCGAAAACACTGCTCTTGCGACGCTCTTCACTCATGGCCGGACCACCTTGAACGTCTGAGGGCCACGTACGGTTGAGCTCGCCTCAGGAGTTACAGCGCACTCGCGTGGACGCAGCCTATCTGCACGTTTCGCCTCCGCGAAGGCGCTCGGGGGTGTCATGCAATTTCATCTGAACGATGTCGGAGCGACTGACTTCCAGTGCCGTCTGGGCGGGATCACGGCCACAGCGCCGAGGCTCTCGACCTTGGCCACGATTTCGGCCGAGTCGTAGCCCTTGTCGGCGATCACGGCTTCGGCGTCGCGGCCCTCCAGCAGGCTGATCGCCTGGGCGTATTCCGCAGCTTGACCGGGCGTGATGCGGAAGGCGACCGGCAGCCCGGCTTCATCGGCCAACAGGTGGATTCTGGTGCTCAGTCCACCTCGGGAACGCCCCCGAGCCGGGGCTTCGGAGAGTCCTTGATCCGCTTCCACTGCCCCTCACTCAACTCATATCGACTCGCCACACCCGAAGTGCAACAAATCTCAGCCAAGCAGCAAAGACTATATGTGGGTACCAGCAAGTGAATCAGCAACGCTGAGCCCATCTCACCGGCGGTTCAAGCTCAAGCTGTGCCGGCGAGGTGACGTGCCCATGACTCTCTTGAATGCCTTACCGAACGCGCTTTCCGATTCATAACCCAGGTTCAGGGCGATTGCCGAAATAGCTTCTTGGGAAGATTGCAAGCGATCCCCTGCAAGCAGCATGCGCCAACGGGTCAGGTAGTCCATAGGAGCAACGCCCACTGCATTCTTGAAACGAGCAGCGAAGCGTGAGCGCGACATACCGGCGCGCCGAGCAAGCGACTCTAGTGTCCAGCTATGTCCAGGTTGATCATGCATGACGGTGAGTGCAGCGCTCAGCCGTTGATCTCCGAGTGCAGCCAACCAGCCAACATCGGACCTTGAGCCTTGTAGATGTAGGCGCAGAGCCCTCACCAGCAAGACATAAGCAAGTTGCTGGGCAACCAGGAAATTGCCGGGCTGACTTTCTCGCAGTTCTTCCATGATCGCCTCAAGCGACAGCCGAAGGGACTCTCGATCGCTCTCCTGTTCCAGATGAATCACAGCAGGGAGTGAGCCCAGGAAGAACTTGGCGTAGGTCTCGGTAAAGGTGAAGTGGACGCCCAACAGCAGCAGGCTGCCTCCGCCGTTACGCTTCGTCACAAAACCTTCCGGCGCGCCTTCCAGGAAGACCTCCGGCTCAAGCGCAGGCAGGTTTGGATCGCTGTACAGGCGAAAAGAACGTCCTGTCGGCAGCAAGACGCAAGCGCCCTGAAGCAGTCGTAACGGATGAGAGTCGTCATCGAGACTGAGCCAGCAGCTGCCTTTCAGGGTGGCGTAGCACTTCAGGCCCTCCGACGCCGGGAAATGATACGAGAAGGGATCGCAGATATCCAGGCCTCGTGCCATGTAGCTCTTCAGCTTCAACAGAGACAGAACATCGGAGAGCGGATCCATGTGACATGAGACGAACGGACGAAACAAAGAGATTTCCAGGCATTGTGCATCCCAAGCAGAGACGTGAAGCTATGGATAGATCGGCGCAAGCGTCGCTAGCTTCGAGCTCCAAACCGCCGCAATCATGTGACATGGAGAAGGTATCCGCTATGGGAAGGTACGAAGGGAAGCGCGTTGTGATTACAGGCGGAACAAGCGGCATCGGCTTGGCCACTGCCAGGCTGCTGAAAGAGGAAGGTGCCCGCCTGCTCCTCACAGGACAAACGGATGAAGGGATTGCATCTGCCCGTCAGAAACTTGGCAGCGGCGCAACTGTGGTGAAGAGCGACGCGGCTTCCCTGCCGGCGATCGATGCTCTAGTCGAGCAGGCCAAGGCAGAATTCGGAGCCGTTGATTTTCTTTACTTGAATGCCGGCATTACCCGTTGGGTACCGCTGGAGGAGATGACGGAAGACGTCTATGACCAGATCCTCAGCGCGAACTCCAAAGGACCCTACTTCACGGTCCAGAAGTTCGCTCCGGTAATGGCCGAGAGGAGTGCCATCGTGTTGACGACCTCGGTCGTGAATGAGATGGGGTTCCCCCTGGTGAGCGCCTATGCCGCCAGCAAAGCGGCACTCCGTTCCATGGCGCGCTCATTCGCACGGGAACTGCTGCCGCGCGGAATACGGGTCAACGCCGTCAGCCCCGGTGGGATTGACACGGGCATCATTGAGAAGTCGTTGCCGAAGGAAGCCGTTGAGAACGCAAAGAATCAGCTCATCGAAGGAACTCCGATGAGGCGTCTCGGTACGCCAGATGAAATTGCCAGAGCCGTTGCCTTCCTGGCATTCGACGCCACCTTCACCACAGGGTTCGAACTGGCGGTAGACGGCGGTGGTTCGCAGCTGTAGCCGAGAGCCGAGTCTGTGACAAAGGGAGCGGGTTATCGGACTAGGCGACAGCACTTCCGCTCTATGTGGCGAGTCCGGACAGCATGCCATAGAGACCAACAGAATCTGCTCGCGCGAAGCAGATGGATGGCATGCATGAGATCGTGGTGAGCGCTTTGCAGTAGACGGAGCGCTCGTTCACCGTGCGTTTTAGTGCCATTTGCATGGCTGGCACCAAATGGCACCAAGTACCTTCGGGGCCTACCGCTAAGTTGTTGATTTGATGGTGGGCACAGCAGGATTCGAACCTACGACTTCCACCGTGTGAAGGTGGCACTCTACCGCTGAGTTATGCGCCCCAAGAGCCCGACGTGCTTCTTGAGTGAAGACGACATGGGCCGTTTCTCAAAACAAGAATACCATCCCACGTGTATCTGCCCGGTCCCTGGCGTGCCGCATTCTGGATCGTCCCATGGCTTCCCGTTTTTACTTTCCACTTTTGGGTGATGATTGCGCAGGTACCGCATCTACTTGTATGCCAGCTCGCTGTGTGTCGGCTGCCACGGCCCGGTAATCTAACGCTGGCTTAGAAACGATGTCAAAGGCGATTTCAGATTCCGATGATTCTGGTGCGGTGCGCCCCCGCGTGGCCCCCGAACTGCTTCACGGCGACGCCCGTGAGTTCCGGGCTGAGTCTGGGCTGAACCTCGCGGCGGAGACTGACGATCTGGCAATGGGTGGTGATAGCGGTGGCAGCGAGCGTGAGATAGCGCAACCATTTGACGACTCCGGGGTCCGTACCAGTGAGGCGGATGATGACATGGCGACGCTGGCACTGAATCCAGGCTCAATGCAGGGCGCAGGTTTGCAGGTGAGTCATGCGCACGCAAATCATGACCTGACAGATCGCGATCAACCCGTGCGGACGGCTGCCAAGCTTGCCGAAGGTGGCGATGCCGAACTGATGCTCCGGCTCAAGGCCGGCGATTTGGATTGCTTTGAAGTTCTGATGAACAAGTATCGCCGGGCCATGATCCACTTCATGTTTCGCATGGTGCACAACCAAGCGGTGGCGGAGGAGATGGCGCAGGAAGTCTTTCTGCGGGTCTACCGCGCACGCGAAACCTACCGTGCCGAGGCCAAATTCACCACCTGGCTTTACCGGATCGCCACCAACCTTGCGGTCAATTACGCACGCGATACGAAGAACGAACGCACCGCGCCCAAGGTTCAACTGGACGAACCGGACTATGAGAGCGGCACGATGCCCGATGTGGCGGACAGCACGCCCAACATTGAGCAGAACATCCTCCGGCAGGAGCGGCTGAACGCAATCAAACAGCAGGTGATGGCACTCCCGGAGCGGCAACGCATGGCTGTGCTGATGCACAAATATCAGGAGATGGACTACAAGCAGATCGGCACGGTCCTGAAGTTAAGCGAGTCGGCGACAAAGTCCTTGCTGTTCCGCGCTTACCAAACACTGCGGGAAACATTGAAGGACTTTGTTTGAGGCAACCACCGCGCGAAAGAACGCTGCGATGTAAGGATTTTTGGTTACGATGCGAGAAGGATGTGTGTGATGGAGTGGATGACAAAATCTGAAAAGATCACGGGCCCCGCGGAGGAGCAAGCGATGCGGGAAGTCATGACCCTGCTGGAGGAGTGGAAAGCGCCGGAGCCGACCGTTTGGTTTGACGCGCGCACCATGGCACGCTTCCGCGCCGAGCAGGAGCGTGCACCGGAAGGCTTCTTCGCACGTCTGCGTGATCGTTTTCTCTTCGGCAGTGACGTCCGTTACAAGCCATTGCTGGTGGGGGCCATGGCCATGCTGATGGTGGCCGCGGGCAGCGGCAGCTATTTTGAAATGGCGAGGTTGCATGCAGCCCCTGCCAGTTCTGCCACGGTGCAGGACCTGCAGTTGATCGACAACAACGACCAGGCGATTCAGCAGATGGATCAGCTGCTGGATAGCAGCGACGACAATCACGAGCAGAGTTAAGCAACAGGCATTGAGCGGCAGGACCGGCCGCTGCGGATGTAATCAGAGAAGCCGATTCAAAGCGCAAAAGCGACACGGTATGGGAGCTTCACAGAAGTGGAGTCATGCAGGAGTTGAAACCAACTCGGGCAGGAGGCACGCAGGCCGCGGTTCCCTGCGGCGCGGACACAGGTGTGCCAAGCCGGCACGCGCTTCAGGTTCTCTGCGTATGCCTGGCAGTTTGCTCCGCGATCACCGCTCAGCCAGTCCAGAACAGGCCAGGCGGAGGCCAGGCTCCTGCGGCAAACCGGCCGGCGATGCCGCAACAGCAGGGTCACAGCCCCTACCAACAGGTGCCGCTTCAACGTGGTTACGATCCACGCACGCCGGCCCAGCAGCCTTATCAGCAGGCACCTCAGCAGGTCTATCCGCAATCCCGGAACAGTTATCAGCAGGGGTCAAATCAGCAACAGTACCCGCAGCAGGGGAACACGGGGCAGCGGTTTCCGCGTCAGCAGCCAGGAGCGGCGAACGGAAACAACCTGCGCGGCGAACACCTGCAGCAGTGGATGGAACGCCACAATCAGCTCAACAACCAGCAGCAGCAACACGCCCTGCAGAGTGAGCCGGGCTTTCGTCAGCTGCCGCAGGAAACGCAGCAACGCATGCTAAACCGGCTGGACCGCCTGAACAACATGGCACCGGAGCAGCGCCAGCGTGTGCTGCAACGGAGTGAAGCAATGGAACGGCTCAGCCCCGACCAGCGCGGTCAGGTGCGCAGCGCCATGGGTCAGTGGGGCGGCCTGCCGCAGGACAGGCGCCGGGCGGTGGGAAAGGCGTTCCGCGATCTTCGCAGCTTGCCACCACAGCAGCGCAACCAGATCCTGAATTCGCCAGAATACCGGCAGCAATTCAGCGATGAAGAACGCGGCACCCTGGGCAATTTGCTGTCGGTCAGCCCCATGCTGCCGCCGCAGTAAGCCCTGCCAGTGAACGCAATGTCACTCGCGCATGGCCACGCCCAGCGCTTTCATCTTGCGGTAGAGATGGCTTCGCTCCAGGCCGAGAGCTTCGGCTGCCCGGCTCACGTTGCCCCGGCATTCCTCCAGCTTTTTCAGGATGTAATCACGCTCATACGCCTCGCGCGCTTCCATCAGCGTTCCCGCCGGTTCTGCCCGGTGGCCATTGCCGCCGCCATTGCCCTCAGCCTTCGATTCACGGTAGACCAGCACCGGCAGATGCTTGCGTTCGATGCGCTGCACTTTTGGATTCAGGATCAGCACGCGTTCCACCACGTTGCGCAGCTCACGGACGTTGCCCGGCCAGCGATAGTTCTTTAGCGTGGCAATCGCATCACCGGTAATCTCCATGCGCGGACGGCCATACTGCCGTCCGAATTCCTGCAGAAACTCCTGCACGAGCAGCGGAACATCCTCCACGCGGTCCCGCAACGGAGGGACGAAAAACGGGATGACATTCAAGCGGTAGAAAAGATCCTCGCGGAAATTACCTCGCGCGATCTCCTCTTCCAGGTTCTTGTTGGTCGCGGCGATCACTCGAACATCGACATGGACGGGATGCTGCGCGCCGACCGGGTAAAAGCGCTGCTCGTCCAGCGCCCGCAGCACCTTGGCCTGCGTCTTCAGGCTCATATCGCCGACTTCGTCCAGGAAAAGCGTTCCACCATCCGCCCGCTCAAAGGTGCCGCGCTTTTCCTGCGGGCCGTTCGGCATGGCTCCATGGCGATGGCCGAAAAGCTCGCTTTCGATATAGTCCTCCGGGATCGCCGCGCAGTTCAGTTCGACAAAAACACGCTCCTTGCGCTGTGACTCGGCGTGCATGGTGCGCGCGATGCGCTCCTTGCCTGTGCCGGATTCGCCGTAGATCAGCACGCGCCCGTTGGTGGGAGCCATGAGCCCTATCTGTTGACGCAACGCCTTGAGCGGCACGCTCTCGCCGGTAATGTAGGCCTTCTGCGCCAGCTGCTGCTGATATTCCCGGTTGTCGTGGCGCAGTTGCCGCGCTTCTACGGCGTTCTTCAACATGAGCAGCGTGCGTGCCAGCGACAGAGGCTTTTCCAGGAAGTCATACGCACCCAACTTGGTGGCGCGCACCGCCGATTCGATCGTGCCGTGGCCGGAAATCATGACGATCTCCGGGGGTGAGGCAAGGTCCAGTTCCCTTACCCGGCCCAGCAGCTCCAGGCCGTCTCCATCCGGCAGCCAGATGTCCAGCAGCACCGCGTCATACTCCACATCGCGAATCAGTTCGAGCCCCTCCACGGCCGAACCGCTGGTGGTGACGATGTAGTCCTCATCGCGCAGAATGCTTTCCAGCGACGCGCGGATGTCGGCTTCGTCGTCCACGATCAGAACGTGCTTCACAGGGCCGCCTCCGCCAGCTCGCGTCCCGCTGAAACGGGTTCGGCATCGCGCTCCTGTGGCGCCTGCGCGATGGGCAGTTCGATCACAAAACGCGCGCCGGAGGGTGTGTTCTTCTCTGTATGAATGGTGCCGTGGTGCTCGGCCACAATCTTCGAGACGATGGTCAGTCCCAGTCCCGTGCCCCGCTGCTTTGTGGAGAAATACGGCAGGAACAGACGCTCCCGCATCTCATCCGTCACGCCCGGGCCGGTGTCCGCGACAGACAGTTGCACCATACCCTCGGCACTTTCAGAAAGAGCCGTCGTCACCCGGATTTCACGCAAGAGGCTGCCGGTCATGGCTTCCGCGGCATTGTCGATCAAGTTGGAAAGTGCACGCTTCATCGCCTCCGGATCGGCCATCACCAGCGGCAAACGCAGACCTGCCACATGCGTGACTTTTATCCCTTGGAGACGGCCCGCGAACAGGGCCAGGGTGTTCTGCACAATGGTATTCAGGTCCGCCGGCCGGGGCCGCGCATTAGGAAATTCAGCCAGCGACGCGAACTGGTCCACCAGCGACCGCATGCTCTCTACCGAAGAGCTGATCACCTCACTGGAGTGGCGAATGGTCTCGGTCGACGGCGTCTCAAGGTGATTGTTCGCCAACAGATCGCGAATGCGGCCGATGTGCCGCTGGATCTGTTCCGCCGAAAGCGAAATGGGCGTGAGCGGGTTTTTGATCTCGTGCGCAACACGACGCGCCACTTCTTTCCAAGCCGACTGCTTTTGCGCCCGGAGCAATTCCGTCGCATTCTCCAGTACGACAACGTAGCCGGTGGTCAGGGGGCCGGCCACACCGGGCACCTCCATCAGCGCTACAGTCGCGGCGATGTTGAGCGTGCCCGATGGCGAAGCCATCTCCAACTCGCCGGAAGCGGTGCTCATTCGATGGCTTCGTCTCAGCAGGCGGTCGATAATCTCGGCCGATTCCGCCGGAATGGCCTGGTCAAAGATGTCTCCAACAAAGCTGCGCTGCCCACCCGGATCCAGCATCTCGCAGAAGGCCCGGTTTGCCACAAGGATGCGGCGCTCGGCGTCCAGCATCACCACTCCATTGGGAATGGTCTGCAGCATGGTTTCCAGCTCCAGCCGCCGTGCCTCCAGCGCGGTGTTCGCGGCCACCACCTGCACAGTCGACTGCTCCACCAACTGCCGGCTGCTGCTCAACTCACCGGCCATGCTGTTGAAGACATTGACCAGCTCGCCGAGCTCCTCCGTTGCCGCTCCATCCACCCGCCGGTCGTAGTTGCCCTGGGCGACAGCATTCATGGCATCGGCCAGTGCTTCCACCGGACGCGTCACCTGCTTGGACATGTGCAAGGCAAGCCAGCTCGCGCAGAAAAGCGCAACTGCCGTCACCATGAGCAACAGCAGCATAAAGGTTCCGCGAATCTGTCTCCGCGCGCGAAACAAACTCCAGTACTGGTCGGTGTCCTGACGCAACCGCTGCAGGTTATCGCTCAGGCTAGCCGGCAAGGGCAGGGCCACCACAACCATCGCGCGCCCATGCGTCCACGCCGATCCTGCAACATAGGCACCCCCGCCAATCGACAGCATGGAATCATCACTATTGCGTGCCGCCTGCAGCACTGCACTGTCCAGAGGGCCGGAAGCCACCTCGGTTGTTGAGCCGGCTTGCGGCTTGCGATCGTCAATTGCCTCAATGGGGACTACGGCAGGTGCCGCAAGAAATTGCGGCAGAACGCTGGCAGAGGCGATCTCCGGCGCGTGATAGCGAACAACCGCATGTTCGTCCTGAAACAGCAGAACGAAGCCGCCCTGCAGGGTCGCCTCGTGCCGGCGAAGTTCTGCGTTGATGCGCTGAGTTGCCGGCCCATCTACGCGGTCCGGCACTGCCTCTGCGATGCTGGATGCTTCGGCCCGCGCATTCGCCGACACATACCGCTGCAGGTCTAATCCCATGCGCGAGCTGTCATCGCGCAGCTCGGCGGCGGGCTGCGAAAACCACCGTTCCACCGCCCGGTTGATCAACAGGTAACTGAACCCGTACATGCACGTGATCGGCACCAGAGAAAGCAGCACGGCTCCCAAGAGCATGCGCGTGCGCAGCCGTGAACCAAGCACGCGGCTGCGATGCTCCGCGTACAGCTTCAACGCGTTGCGAACCAGCAGCAGCAGCGCCGTAAGAAACAGCAGAAAGGCAAGCACCGAAATCGCGGTAAACACCACGATGCGGCCCTCGGTCGTGGGGCTCAGGAAGGAGAGCCGGAAAGCGTTCAGGGAAGCCAGGCCGAGGAACAGGAGCAGCAGCGTCGAAAACAGCGCAACTATCAGAATTTTGCGCTGTTTGATCGTGCCCATCTTGCTCCTCTACCCGTCTTGCGTTCTAACTTACCAACTCCGCAACCGGCTTCCAATCGCGTTCCTGCGAAGCCGCCACAGCCTCATACGTCAGCGTGCCGCGATACGTGTTCACGCCATTCGCGATACCGTTGCTCGCCCGTATCGCTGCCTCGGCACCCTCGTTGGCCAGCCGCAGCACATAGGGAAACGTCGCATTGGTCAAAGCCAACGTGGAGGTATTTGGCACCGCCGCGGGCATGTTTGTCACGCAATAATGCACCACGCCATCCACTACGTACGACGGATCGCTATGCGTGGTGGGCCGTGCCGTCTCAATGCAGCCGCCCTGATCGATCGCCACATCCACAATCACGGCACCGCGCTTCATGTCCGAAACCATTTTCGCCGTCACCAGTCTCGGCGCGGAGTGGCCCGGAATCAGCACACCGCCTACCAGCAGATCCGCGTCGGAGGCGGCCTTTGCGATGTTGTAGCTGTTCGAAGCCAGGGTCTGCACCTGACCGCCGAAGATGTCGTCCAGTTCGCGCAACCGGTTCAGGTTGAGGTCGATCATGGTCACGCGCGCGCCCAGGCCGAGCGCCATCTTGGCCGCGTTTGTGCCTACAATGCCGCCGCCCAGGATCACGACACTTCCCGGCAGAACGCCCGGCACACCGCCCAGCAACACACCACGGCCGCCATGCTCCTTCTGCAGGTACGCCGCACCCATCTGCACGCTCAGCCGGCCGGCCACCTCGCTCATGGGCGTCAGCAGCGGCAGTGTGCCGGCTTTGTCGGTCACGGTCTCATATGCAATGCCGGTTACGCCCTTGGTCAGCAGCGCGTCCGTCAATTCGCGGACAGGTGCCAGGTGCAGATATGTAAACAGCACCAGATCTTCACGGAAGGACTGATACTCCTTCACGGTTGGCTCCTTCACCTTGACGACCATCTTGGCCAGCCGCCACACATCAAAGGCCGAACCCACAATCTCCGCGCCGGCGTTCTGGTAGTCGTCATCCGGAAACGCAGACAGCTCGCCCGCGCCCGTCTGCACCAGCACTTCATGGCCGGCTTCCACCAGCGCCTGCACGCCCGCCGGTGTGACGCCGACGCGGCTCTCATGATCCTTAATTTCTTTGGGTACACCGACAATCATTTGCTTCTCTGAAACCTCGTAAGAGAATGGTACTGCAGCATGCGGCAGCCATCTGCTTGCAAATGCCGCACGAAAACGTCAGCCGCTTCTTCTGAACGGGGAATGACGTATAGGAGAGTTCTTGCCAACAGTAGTTCCGCAGAGTTTTGCGCCGATCGATTTCCGCACACGTTTCCCGGCCCTCGACGGAATTCGCGCTCTAGCCATTACGCTGGTCTTCGCGGAGCACTACGGTGGAGGCTCACATGGTGGGCCGGTCCTGCGCACCATCAATCTGCTGCGCGAGCGTGGCTGGATCGGCGTGGACATCTTCTTCGTACTTTCCGGCTTTCTGATCACCGGCATTCTGTATGACACACTGAACGACTCCAAATACATTTCGCGCTTCTTCGCGCGCCGCAGCCTGCGCATCCTGCCGTTGTATTACGGAGTATTTGCATTGTTTCTGTTGCTAACGCCATTGCTGCATTACCAGTGGAGACCGCAGCACCTGTGGTTCCTTATCTATCTCGGGAATTACGCCGCTAACTTCGACTTCACGCGTTACATCGTCTTCAGTGCGAATCATCTCCGGCTTTCGGTCAACTTGTCGCACTTTTGGTCGCTCTGCGTGGAAGAGCAGTTCTATTTGGTCTGGCCCTGGATCGTCCTGAAGGTGCGCGATCGTAAACGTTTAATCGCCGCTGCCATCGCTTTGTCGTTGCTGGCATTGCTTTGCCGCTATGGTTTTCTGCTGTGGACTGGTCCCGTTGTGGGCGAACGCTGGATTGTTCGTGCTCTTCCTTTCCGGCTGGACTCACTGCTGATGGGCGCCATTCTTGCGCTGCTGTTACGCGGTTCCAATGCAGACCGCATCCAGCGTGCATCCAAATGGGTCTTCGCTGGAGGCACGCTCTCGGTGCTCGCTATCTTCTGCTTCAGCCCCGAATATGATTCGCCATGGCTGCTCACCATCGGTCTGACTCTGCTCGCTATTGCGTCAGCTGGACTAATCGGCATGGCTCTTCGGGTAGATTCGCCTCTTTTCCGTCTGGGAACCCTGCGCCCCTTGCGTTCGCTCGGCAAATACAGTTACGGCTTTTACATCTACCACTACCTGTTTCCCTTCGCTTGGGTCAAACTTCTTCACTGGGCCGGCCTACGCACCGGCAGTCTTGCGCTAGCGGGACTGATCGAAACGGGAAGCATCTTTATCGTGACGTATTTGGTGGCCAAGCTGAGCTTTGACCTCTTCGAGTCCAGGTTCCTGCGCTGGAAAAGTCGTTTCGAATACGACGTAGAGCAACAAAGCCATCGGCATGCCTTCATCAGCGAGTAGCTGGATCGTGGTCTGCCCGGCTCGCAATGCGTACAATCAACAAAACGCCTTTCGAGCAGGACAGCAGGCCACATGCCGCAGAACGACTACAAGGGACGCAACTCGCGATCGCGCAGCATGCGTTCGCTTTTCTCTATTTTTTCCAATGACCTTGCCATCGATCTCGGCACGGCAAACACGCTCGTTTTTGCGCATGGCAAGGGTGTGGTGGTCAACGAGCCCTCCATCATCGCCGTCAACACGATCACCAAAGAGGTGGAAGCGGTCGGACGGGAAGCCAAGGAGATGGTCGGCCGCACGCCCGGCAATATCGTGGCTATCCGGCCCATGAAGGACGGCGTCATCGCCGACTTCAAGCAGACGGAAAAGATGCTCAACTACTTTATCCAAAAGGCACACAACCGCAAGATGCTGGTTCACCCGCGCATCATCATCGGCGTGCCCAGCGAGATTACCCAAGTGGAAAAGCGCGCGGTGGAAGATTCCGCGTACCGCGCCAAAGCCAGTGAAGTGTACCTGGTTGAACAGGCCATGGTCGCGGCCATCGGTGCCGGCCTGCCCATCACCGAGCCGGGCGGCAACATGGTCGTCGACATCGGCGGCGGCACCACCGACATCGCCGTCATCTCGCTTGCCGGCATCGTCTACTCGCGCTCCGTCCGCATGGCCGGCAACCAGATGGACGAAGCCGTGATGAACTTTCTCAAGCGCAAATACAATTTGCTCATCGGCGAGCGCACCGCCGAGCAGATCAAGATAGAGATTGGCTCGGCCTTCCCGCTGGACAAGCCGCTCACCATGGAAATCAAGGGCCGCAACCTCATCGAAGGCGTGCCGAAGACGATCACCATCGATGATTCCGAAATCCGCGAAGCCCTGAGCGAAAGCATTGCCACCATCATGAACGCCATCCGCGTCGCGCTGGAACGGACTCCGCCGGAGCTTTCCGCGGACATCTCCGACCGCGGCATTGTGCTCACCGGCGGCGGCGCGCTCATTAAGAACTTGGACCGCCGCATCCGCGAAGAAACGGGCCTGCCCGTGTCCATTGCCGACGACCCGCTCGCCTCGGTGGTGCTCGGCACCGGCCGCATGCTCTCCGACTTCAGCCTTTTGCGCAAGATCTCGATCGATTAGGCGGGTACGCTCGGCCGTTATGGATTCGTTGTTCTACCGCTACCGCAATCTGCTGGTGCTGCTTGCCGTGCTGGTCGCGCAGGTAATTCTGCTGGCCACACAGATGCGCCGCACCGGCTACCGCTCCCGCGAGGACGGGCATAAAGTGCGCTTTGTCCGCAGCTGGGAGGCCTACACCATCGTGCCCGTTGAAAAGCTGCTCTTGAACATGGGCCACGGTGTGCGCGGCGCATGGAGCGGCTACATCGACCTGCGGCATGTCCGCCAGCACGACCGCGATCTGCAATACCAGATCGACCAGCTCCGCCTGCGGCAAGCCGCCCTGATGGAAGATGCACGGCAAGGCCAGCGGCTGCAGAACCTGCTCGCCTTCAAACAGCAGTACATCGGCAAAACGGTCGCGGCCCAGGTCATCGGCACCGGTGGTGGCGATCACTCGCGCATCCTGATCCTGAACAAAGGCAGCGACGCGGGCCTTGCGCCGGATATGGCCGTCATAACGCCAGATGGCATCGTAGGCAAGCTGCGCGACGTCTTTGCCACTTCATCGCAGTTGCTTCTAATGAGCGACAGCAGTTCCGGCGTTGGGATTCTATTGGCAAATGTGCGCAGCCGTGGTGTGCTGCGTGGCAACGCGACCGGCGGCGTCCAGATCGGCACGCTCCTTCCCGACGACCGCATCAAGCCCGGTGAAGCGATTGTCACCAGCGGCGGCGACCGCGTCTTTCCTCGCGGCCTGAGTGTGGGCGCGGTGCAGTCCATCGCCATGGACCCCGACCATCAGCCCTATGCCGCCATCCAGGTCAAGCCATCGGCGAACCTGGACCGGCTTGAAGAAGTCCTCGTCATCACGGACGTCGGTCAGCAACTCGCCAACGATGCCACGGCCACACAGGATGGCGACGACGGCCAGAAGCGCGCGTCGGAGATTGTTGCCGAACGCTTGCCTGGCTTGAAGGAGCCTCAGTCCGCGCAAGCGAAGAACAACGCCGCCGGCAAGCCCGCGTCCGATCCAAATGAAAAGCTGAACAAGATCACCCTGCGTCCCACACCAGCGCTCCACAGTGACAGCTACACGCCCGGTTCCGTGCCCAACGCGGCCGACCTCAGGCCCGGCGAGCCGCATACCTCCGCTCCACCTCAGGAGCGCCAACCCTGATGGCCAGCCGCAGATTTACCACTCGCCGTGAGATGGAGGAGCATCACTTCCGGCCGGCCGTCGTTATCGGCGCAACGGTGCTGGCACTCTTTGCGTCAGTTTACCTGCCCAAGCTGCTACCGGCCACAAGCATCCTCGACTTCCCGCTCATTCTGGTCATCTACTTTTCCCTGTCCCGCCGCAGTCCAGTGGTCGGCACACTGCAGGGCGCGGCTACCGGTCTCTTGCAGGACACGATGAGCAACCAGTACATCGGCGTCAACGGGATCGCGAAATGTATCGTGGGTTACGCCGCAGCCTCCGTTGGTCTCAAGGTCGACGTCGACAACGTGATCTCAAGAACTCTGCTGAATTTCGCTCTGGTGCTGCTGCACTCCGCGGTCTTCTACGTGGTGGAGCGCGTGCTGCTGGGCTCCACCGGCTATCCGGTCCGCTGGCTTCATGAGATTATCCGCGCCGGCGTGGATACGGCGGTGGCTCTGCCCATCTTCTGGCTGCTGGATCTGGCACGCATCGGCGAGTGACAGCCCTGACCAGGATGGCTGAATCAGCGGCGTAGAACCTTCTGCGGCTTTGCCTCGATGACCTCGTCCGCTGGCATCGGTATTGCCTTGAGCACCTGCCGGTCACGATCCAGCTCCTTCGCATCCGCCGCATTCTGCTCGGGCAATGCGTAGAGCTCCAGATCAGTATCGTGCAGCACGGCAAGCGTGCGCCCGTTGGGCGAAAGTGCGAAGTTCTGGCCGGGCCGCTGCGCCGGAGCCGTCGGCACATGAAGCATGTCCACACCGCCGCGGAAGTTGTAGACATGCACATCCTGCGACTTCACCTCTTCCGGGGAAAGCCGCGCATTCTCATTTTCAAAGCCGCCCGTATTCAGCGTCGTCGTGCGCAGGGCAAAACGGCCGGAGTCCGGTGCCAGCGACAGTGCCTGCCAAACCGGCGCGTCATCCGTGGTGAAAACCCAGCTTGCCTCGCCGGAAAAGTTAAAACCAGCCAGCAATCGCCGGTCATCGCCGCCCCGGCATCCCGTCGCCAGAAAGGTGGCATCCGTAAGAAAGACCGAATGCGGCTCGCAGGTCGATAAAAAGCCGCCCAGCTCCATGGGTTTCCCCACAAATGGATGGAAGTCGAAGCCCCAGTGCTGGCGGTCCTCCTTGACCGTCGTTAAAAAGCCACGGGAGGTGAACGGCGTGCTGAACAGCCGGTCTTCCTTCAATACCGCACGCTTGCGCAGCACCGGGCTTTCTTCGCGCTCCCGCTCCACGCTGTAGAAGGTGCCGGTCACCGGCGGCTCCTGCAACGGCGCGGTCGGATCATCGCCGATATGCTTCTCTGGCGTCGTCTCTACCAGAAGCATGTCGCCCGCCGGGCTGGTCTCAATCACATCAACGTTCGCGTGCGGCGTCAGCAGGACCTTGCGCTCGAAACCCTCACGGCCCAGAAGCGGCTTCACAAAATACAGCTCGTTGCGGAGGCGAAGCACAAACTCACCCTGGCCAAGCGGCCACAAATAGCGGTTGCGGTCGTGCGTGCGCCACTCGGTTTCGTGAACGACCTTTCCATCGGGCAGGTGTACCACCAGCGCCCGGATGAGCCGGTTCTGATCGGTTTCACGGTCTTCTTCCGGCATGCGACGCACCAGCTTGCGCGCGTTGTAGGTGAGCAGCACGTGAGTGTCGTCCAGAAAATCCAACGACTCCATCGTGTAGCCTTCACGCTGCAGCATGGCCGAAGTAATGGGGTGATACCCCAGCGTTTCCAGCGAAATGCGGTGCTGCGGCACGGCCGGGCCTGCCCCACGGGGAGAACCCGCCAGAGCGGACACGCCCGGAACCATCGCCGCGGCAAGAAGAAGATGTCTCCAGCGCACCATAGACTTCCCATGCTAATCAAGCTGCGAACAAATGGGGGCATGCCTCTCCTAAGGTGGTTGAAACTGACGCGGGTCTGTTCGCCACGCCACACAGGGCATGCGTGGAGTTGTGCGAGAGTGGAGAAATGCCCCAAAAGAACCGGCCATTGGGATTTGCCGCCTGCGCGGGCGCTGCCGCATTGTGGGGCACCGGGTTTTACTTTGGCAAGATTGCCCTGCGGGAGATGAGTGTCCCGGTCATGGTGCTGTACCGCTTCCTCTTCGCCGTCGTACCCATGATTCCTCTGCTGTTGCGGCAGCGGCCGCGCTTTCGCACTCGTGACCTGCGCCTGCTGATGACCGGTGCTTTTTTTGGAATTCCTATCCAGTTCCTGCTCCAATTTCACGGGCTGGCCATGACCACGTTGGCCCATGCGGCGCTCATGGTTGGCATGATGCCGGTCATCGTCGCCGCCGGTGCCGCCCTTTTTCTGCACGAACGTCTGGACCGCACGGGCTGGTTTGCCATGCTCGGCTCCACCTCCGGCGCATGCCTGATTGCGCTCAGCCGGTCGCATTCTGACGCCGGCTCCGCAAGCTGGACGGGCGACGCGCTGGTCGTCCTTTCACTCTGCCTGGCGCTGGTCTGGATCATCACCAACCGCCAACTGCTGGACCGCCACAGCGCGGCCGAGGTCAGCAGCGCCAGCCTGGTGGCCGGAACGCTCATGCTCGCGATCTGGGTGCTCTGCGCGGATGGCCGGCCGCCCACGCATTTTTCTCCGCGGGCATGGCTTTCACTGGCGGCCAGTGGATTGCTTTGTACCGCATCCACAACACTCCTGTGGAACTGGAGCACCACACAGGTGGCCGCATCCGAGGCTGGCGTCTTCCTGAACATAGAACCGATGATGGGTTCAGCGCTGAGTGTTTGGCTCTTTCACGAGCGCCTGGGATGGACCGCATGGCTGGGTGGCAGTTTGATCGTCGTGTCGGCCCTGGTGCTCACGACACGATCCACCACGGCAGTCCGCGAGCCGGTGCCACTGCTGCTGGAAGCGGAGTGACTCAGACACTGGATCAGCCGGTTCGCCTGATTGCCATGGACCTGGACGGCACGCTGGTTCACTCCACCGGCGGAATCTCTCCACGCAACCGCGCCGCCCTGGATGCGGCCCGTGCCGCCGGGGTGGAGCTTGCCATCTGCACAGGCCGCCGCCACAGCTACGCTCTTCGCGTGCTCCGCACATTGCCACTGCAGCCGGAGGAAGTCGTCATCAGTTCCAATGGTGCCGTGACCCGCACCGCCGCCGGCGACCTGCTCTGGCGCGTGACCCTGCCGCTGGAGATTGCACGGCGGCTCTGCACCGAGCTGCAGGAGTACCGCAACGCGCTTGTGCTTACCTTTGACATGTTCGAACCGGACGGCCATGACGCGCCCGGAGCGCTGGTGCTGGAGGAACTCGATCACCTGCACGGCAGCATCCGCTCCTGGATGGAGGTCAATGCTGGCTCCATCCGACGCATCTCCCCGCTCGAGCAGGCCTTCGCCGCGCCGGATAGCTTGGAACCGATTCAGGCCATGCTCTGCGGCGACATGAAGCGCATCCATCGCGCGGAGGCGCTGCTGCACGAATACCTGGGCGATGACGTCGACAGTTACCGCACGGAATATCCCGGCAAGGACCTCTGCATTCTCGACATTCTGCACAAGGGCCGCTCCAAGGGCTCGGCCTTGCTGCAGCTTGCGGAGCGGCGCGGCATTCCGCCCGAATCCATTCTCGCCATCGGCGACAACTGGAACGACGAGCCCATGCTGCGGGTCGCGGGCCAGAGTGTCGTCATGCGCAACGCGCCGGAGGACTTCTGGCGGCACGCCTCCGAGCAGGGCTGGCAGCTCTCCCCCGCAGAGGGCGATGAGGACGGAGTTGCCCTGGCAATCGAAGAGGCGCTGGAAAGAATCGCTTCGTAGCTCCCTTCACTAGCCGCACCGATGTGCAGAGAGTGGCACTTAGGCACATCACTTGCCGCGACCCGCACCCACCGGTAGGCTAGAAGCAGTGCCGTTCACCTCCTCAGGCCGTTTTGTCCTGGCTCTCGGTCTCCTCGCCTGGAGCGTGCTCCCTCTTCGCGCCGAGGAACGCATCCTGCTCAACAACGGCTTCTCCGTCGATTGCCACCATCGCGGCAACGAAACCGACGGCCATGTCAAGCTCTTTCTGGATGCGGAGGGCACCAACTTTCTTGAAGTCGAAACTGCCAGAATCGTGTCGGCCGAGGCGCTTCCCGCAGCGAATGCCATTCCCTCTGCAACACGCCTACCGGAGCCCGCCACCTCACTGCATGCCCTGATCGCCGCCGCCGGTACCGCGCGCAACATTGACCTGGCATTGCTGGAAAGCGTCGTTCGAGCCGAGAGCGGTGGCCACACCCGCGCGGTTTCTCGCACAGGCGCCCAGGGCCTGATGCAACTCATGCCGGCGACCGCCAAAGCCATGGGCGTGCAGGACAGCTTCGCCCCCGACCAGAACCTGCGTGGCGGCACTGCCTATCTGGACCAGCTACTCACCCGTTACCACGACAACATCGCGCTCGCCCTTGCCGCCTACAACGCCGGCCCCGGTGCGGTGGAACGGTATCACGGCGTCCCGCCTTTCCGCGAAACGCGCGCCTATGTCACCCGCATCATCCTGGAGTTCAATCGCCGCACGCTCCAGAACCGGGCGGCGGCGCTGGCCGCGGGAACCGTCCCCCACTCATGAACCGCAATCAACCTACCGGCAGCACGAACGCCGGCAAAGCTGATCGATCGCAGACCGGCAATTCCCGAAGCAGCGGCAAACGCACCATCGTCCTGGTCGTTCTGCTTGTGATGATCGCGGGATTGATTTACTACATGGTGCGGCACGGCATTTCCTTCAACTTCCGCTCGTTCGCGCAACAGATCCGGCGTATCAGCCCCGTCCACGCTGTCTTCGCGCTTCTGTTGATTTACATAAGCTACTTTGCACGGGCACTGCGCTGGGCGATCTTTCTGCGGCAGCACAAACGCGTCTCGCCGCTTGCGCTGCTCGGCCCGCAGTTCACCGGCTTCACCGCCGTTGCCATCTTCGGCCGCATCGCCGACCTGTCCCGTCCCTTCCTCGTCGCGCAGAAAACCAAGCTCGGCCTTCCTCTGCAGATCGCGGTCTACACCATCGAGCGCATGTTTGATCTCGGCGCAGCGGCGCTCATCTTTTCCAGCGCGCTCGCTTTCACGCCGCGGGAGATGCCGCACCATGAGGTCTTCGTCCGCGTCGGTGTGGCCAGCCTGGCTGGAACACTTTTCCTCGCCGCCTTTGCAGTGGCGATCCGCGTCGCGGGGCTGCGCATCGCAGCTATCGCACAGCAGCTGCTGGGCCGCACCTCCGCGAAGCTGGGCGATGCCGTCCAGAGCAGGATCCTCGGCTTTCGCGAAGGCTTGAATGCCATCGCCTCCGTGCAGGACTTTCTTCTCACCGCCGGCCTGAGCCTGCTGATGTGGTTCATGATCGCGCTCGCCTATGTGCAAACCACACACGCCTTTGCGCAGGAGCCGACGCTGGCCCGCCTAACCTTCCCATCCACGATGCTGCTGATGGGCGCGTCGATCGGCAGTTCCCTGCTGCAGCTGCCCATCATCGGTTGGTTTACCCAGATTGCCGGTACGGCCACGGCCATGCACGCCTTCTACGGCACGCCGCTGGAGCCCGCGACGGCCTGCGGTGCTCTGCTGCTGATCGTCACCTTCCTCGCCGTCATTCCTGTGGGCCTGATTTATGCACGTATCGACCATGTCAGCCTGGGCGACCTGAAATCCAAGAGCCAGGCCGAAGAGGAAGCCCTGCTATGAAGTGTCCCTTCTGCGGCTACGCGCAGGACAAGGTTGTCGACTCTCGCGAGAGCAAGGAGGCCGACTCCATCCGCCGGCGGCGCGAGTGCGACCGTTGCGGCAAGCGCTTTACCACATATGAGCGCATCGACGAGATCCCTTACATGGTCGTCAAGAAGGATGGCCGCCGCGAGAAATTCGATCGCCAGAAAATCCTTACCGGCCTGCTGCACTCCTCGCAAAAGCGGCCCATTTCCACGGCCAAGCTGCAGCAGATCGTGGATGAAACCGAGGCTTTCGTCAACGATTCACCGGACCGCGAGCGGACGACCAGCGAGATCGGCGAGCTGATCATGGGCCATCTGCGCGAACTCGACACCGTCGCTTACATCCGCTTCGCCTCCGTCTACCGCGACTTCAAGGACGTCCGTGAGTTTGAGTCGGAACTGCGCGAATTGTTGAACGGGCCCCGCAAGAACCCACGCGCGTCGTGAGAAGCGTTTTAAGAAGACAAACAGCGCGTCAACTCTCCAGGGCACCTCTGCATCTGAACACCCTGCCATGACTCTAGCCCTTCCGCGTAACAACGCCGCTATCCTGTCCACGGGACTGCTCTGCCTGACGCTCGCCGGATGCAAGCCGGACGCAGCCATCAAGAAGGGGGAAGTCGTGGGTGCGGGCCCGAACGCGCTGCAATACGATCCCGCCCCCAATGCAGCGACGATAGGCACCATCACCGGCATCGCGCAGTTCACCGGCACCGCGCCACAGCGCATCCCCATCGACATGAGCCAGGATCCCGCCTGCGCCTTTAGCGGCGGCCAGAATCTTTCCGAACAGTATGTGGTTGATCATGGCCACCTGGCCAATGT
>CAXTPQ010000002.1:20630-70174 GCA_964246215.1 uncultured Terriglobus sp.
GCGGCCAGAATCTTTCCGAACAGTATGTGGTTGATCATGGCCACCTGGCCAATGTCTTTGTCTATGTCAAGGGCGCGCCCCGGCTGAACCAGCCGATGGCACCGGTCACCGTTGACCAGAAAGGCTGCCGCTTTGTGCCGCACGTGGTCGGTGTCACAGCGGGTGAAACCGTCAATTTCATGAACTCCGACCCGACGATGCACAATGTCCACACCATGGCCGTGCAGGCGGGCAACCAGACCGTCGACGTCTCACAAGGGCCGCGCGCACCCGCGGCGCCGGTCGTGCTTAAGAATCCTGAGAACATGGTGCCCGTGCGCTGCAACAATCATCCGTGGATGAACGCCTTCATCAACGTGAGCCCGAACACTTTCTTTGCCGTCACCGGCAGTGATGGCAGCTTTCAGATTCCCGGGCTGCCCGCCGGCAATTACACGGTCGCTTTCGTCCATGAGAAGCTCGGCGAAGTGGATGTCCCCGTCACCGTGCGGGCGCTCCAAAGCGTACCGGTCAACGCCGCGTTTCACAATTAAGCGACGGAGAGCCATATGCAAGCTTTTACTCTCAACCTCGTCACCCACGCGCTTCCACCCTGGTTCCTGCTCGTTGGCCTCTTTCTGCCGCGGATCGCTCTGCTGGTGCGTTGGTGGGATTCGCAGCCCGCAAATGTTCACAGCGTGGGCCTGATCCCCCTGCTTGCCGCGATCCTGCTTCCCCGTGTCCTCATCCTGTTCATGATCTACAACGATGCGGGCATTACCGGCTGGTTTCTGCTGCATGCGATCGCGCTGGTCATTACCTGGGGCGGCATTGGCGGACGCCAGTTGCGGCGGCGCCGCTCCGACGACATTTAGCCATGCTTCTCTTAATGCTGTCAGCCCGTAGGTGCCCACTTCACGACGGCATCTTCGCCGTGAAGGTGGGTCTCTCCGTCGGCTAGCTTCCTTTACGTCGCGCCTCCTTCACGTATTCTTGAAGAAAGCTCAAGAACGGAGAACCAACCGGCAAGATGGAGCGGCGAAATGTAGGCATCCTGGGAGCGACCGGCACGGTTGGCCAACGCTTCATTCAGCTGTTGGAGCGTCATCCCTGGTTTCAGGTGGAGTGGCTGGCCGCCAGCGAACGCTCCACCGGTAAGCGTTATGCCGATGCCTGCCAGTGGAAGCTGGAGACGCCCATGCCGGAGCGCATTGCCGGCATGGTGCTGCAGCCCAATACACCGCTGCCGGAAACTCCCCGCATCATCTTTGCCGCGCTCGACGCCGAAATTGCCCGTGATCTGGAATCTCAATTTGCCCAAGCCGGTTGCGCGGTGATTTCCAACTCCAGCGCCTTCCGCATGGCTCCGGACGTGCCTCTTGTCGCCCCCGAGGTGAACCCCAGCCACCTTCAACTGATTGAATCGCAGCCAACCCGCAAAGGCTCGGGCGGATACATCGTGACCAATGGCAATTGCTGTGTTCTCGGCCTCGTCCTGGCGCTGAAGCCGCTGGAAGAGCGCTTCGGCATCGAGAGCCTTTTCATCAGCACGATGCAGGCCGTGAGCGGTGCGGGCTACCCGGGCGTCGCCTCGCTCGACATCCTGGGCAACGTCATCCCGTTTATCCGCAATGAAGAAGAAAAGCTGCAGGAAGAGCTCGGCAAGATGCTGGGCACCCTGCGCAATGGAGA
Organism: uncultured Terriglobus sp.; assembly: GCA_964246215.1. Taxonomy (GTDB): domain Bacteria; phylum Acidobacteriota; class Terriglobia; order Terriglobales; family Acidobacteriaceae; genus Terriglobus. Next base: position 22,302 of record CAXTPQ010000002.1, read on the forward strand.
GATCTACCCGCTGCCGGCAAAAGTCAGTGCGCACTGCAATCGCGTCGCGGTGGTGGACGGCCACACCGAATGCGTGAGCATCAAGCTGCGCACGCCGGCCACTCGCGAAGAGATTCTGGAGGCCTGGCGCAGTTTCCGCCCGCTGGACGGCCGCGAGCTGCCCTCCGCGCCGGAGTTCCCCGTGATCTACCACGACGGTGCTGACCGCCCGCAGCCCCGCCTGGACGTGAACGCCGGCCGCGGCATGAGCACCACCGTCGGCCGCCTGCGCCCGTGCACTCTGCTCGACTGGAAATTCGTCCTGCTCTCGCACAACGTCATCCGTGGCGCGGCAGGCGCGGCCATCCTGAACGCCGAACTTCTGGCGCGCCTCGGCAAGCTGCCCAAAGGCGCAACCCCGGCATGATCATCCGCAAAGACCTTGTGGTCATGAAGTTCGGCGGCACGTCGGTCGAAGATGCCGCCGCGATCAGCCGCACCGCCGGCATCATCGAGGGCCGCATCGCAAAGGGTCTGCGCGTCTTTGTAGTGGTATCCGCCATGGCGCGGGTGACGGACAGCCTGCTCTCCGCGGCAACCGCGGCCGGCCACGGCGACCGCTCCGGTGCCCTGGCCATCAATGCGCGCCTGCGCATGCGTCATATTGAGGCGGTCGTCAGCCTGCTGGGTCAGGCACCCGGCAAGAACATTGCCGCCGACCTGAATCATGAGTTCGACGCGCTCGACGAACTTCTCCGCGGCATCTCCGCCGTGGGCGAACTCACGCCGCGCACCACCGACCTTGTCGTCAGCTTTGGGGAACGGCTCTCGAGCCGCATCGTCGCCGGTGCGCTGCTGAAGCGCGGCATCGCGGGTACTCATTTGGACGCTCGCACCATCATCATCACGGACAATCTTTTCGGTAAGGCGACACCGCTGCAGGGTGAGATCGAGAAACAGCTGACGGCGCGAGCGTTGCCCCTGATCGAGGCAGGTCAGACGCCGGTGATCGGCGGCTTCATCGGTGCCACCACCGACGGCATCACCACCACGCTCGGCCGCGGCGGCAGCGACTTTTCCGCGGCGTTGGTCGGTGGCGGCCTCCACGCCGGCACTATCGAAATCTGGACGGACGTGGACGGCATCATGACGACCGATCCACGCATTTGCGCTGATGCCTTGCGGGTCAAGACGGTATCCTTTGAAGAAGCCGCTGAACTCGCCTACTTCGGCGCAAAGGTCCTGCACCCATCAACCATCCTGCCCGCCGTGCAGCAAAATATTCCGGTCTACGTGCTCAACTCACGCAATCCGCTGAACGAGGGCACACGCATCACAGCCGTCGCGCCGCCCTGCCGTTCGCCCTTCAAATGCATCGCAGTCAAACGGCGGCTTACCATCGTCGACATCGTCGCCAGCCGCATGCTCATGTCGCATGGTTATCTCAAGGCCGTCTTCGACGTTTTCGACCGGCACCGGCTCGCCATCGACATGGTCGCCACCAGTGAGGTTTCCATTTCCGTCACCGTGGACACGAGCGACCGCCTGCCCGCCATCGCGGAAGATCTCTCCAAGCTGGCAGACGTCAAGTACGAGAGCAACAAGGCGCTCATCTGCATGGTGGGCGAGGATATTCGCGGTCACAACGGTGTCGCCGGCAAGGTCTTTACCGCGGTGCAGCACGTGAATGTCCGCATGATCTCCCAGGGAGCCAGCGAGATCAACATGAGCTTCATGATCGAAGAAGAGGATGTCGAGGAAGCTGTCCAATCGCTGCACCGTGCCTTCTTCAACGATCCCGACCGGGAGATCTTCGATACGGACACGCGTGTGCGCACAATGGCAAAGTAATACGAGAAGAGCCCAGGAACACCGCACCGCTGCCGGCGCAGCAAAGACAAACTTCAGCAACATAGAGACTCAGGAAGGTTGAACGTCGTATGAGAATTCTGGTTCTAGGGCACGGCAAGACAGGCAAGCTGGTTGCGGAGGTGGCGCATGAGCACGGCCACGGCGTCCACGTGCTGGATGCAAAAGAAAATCCAGGCGGCGCGGCACTGACCGCTCCCTTCGTCGCCGGCTTCGATGTCGTGATCGACTTCACCACGCCGGAAGCCGTGCTGACCAACTTGCGCGCCTTGCTGGCTACTGGTGCCAAGGTCGTTGTGGGCACCACCGGCTGGTACAACCACCTGAAGGACATGCGCGACCTGGCCGATCGCAAGGGCGCCGCGCTGCTGTGGGGCAGCAACTTTTCCGTCGGTGTGCAGGCCATGTTGAAGCTTGCCGAGGAGATGGCGCAGGTGCTGGGCAAGGCCGGCTACGAGTTGACCATCTCGGAAACCCACCACACCACCAAGCTCGACGCGCCCTCCGGCACGGCCCTCACCCTGCAACGCGTCGTGGAGCTCGCCAATCCAGTGGCGGCCCCGGCGGAGATTACCTCACACCGGGAGGGCGACACCGCCGGTGTACACACCGTAGAAGCTCGCAGTGCCGCCGACCGCCTCGTGCTCACCCACGAGGCCTTCTCACGCCGCGGCTTTGCCGAGGGTGCCGTCCGCGCTGCCGAATGGCTCAGCAAGCGCACCGGCTGCTACGATTTCCACGAAATCTACGACCAGATCTGAACACCCGCTGACCGATGCAACCAGGCTTTCTGCTACAGACGCAGCGCATTGCGGAGAAAAAAGCCGCTCTGGATTTTCTGCGCCCACTCTCGCCCCAAAGCATTGCCGAGCTAAACCGTTGGTATGACGTCGAGCTCACCTACACTTCTGACGCTCTGGAAGGCAACACACTGACCCGCAGCGAGACGGCAATCGTCCTGGAAAAGGGCATCACCGTTAGCGGCAAGCCGCTCAAGGATCATCTCGAGGCGATCGGTCATCGCGATGCCCTGGCCTATGTTCGCAGCTTGGCGGCGGGAACCGAGCCGCTTCGTGAATCGGATCTCCGGAGCATTCATCGGCTCGTGATGCAGCGGGTCGATCCGGGGGAGGCCGGCAGCTATAGCCGGCATGGCCGCATGATCACCGGCTCTCCGCTTGCACTGCCGTCACCGGCGAAAATCCCGGCCCGCATGGGCGACTTTGCCAGCTGGCTGCAGCACGTTCCCGCCACGCCGGAGACCGCCTTCGATGCCCACGAATCGCTAGTCACCATTCACCCCTTCAGCGACGGCAATGGGCGCACCGCGCGGCTGCTGATGAACCTGATCCTGCTTCGCGCCGGTTACCCACCTATCGTGATCCAGCCGGAGCATCGCGCCGCGTACCACGACAGCCTGCAGGCGGTGCAACTTCGCCAGGACCGCCCGGCATGGCACAGCTTCCTGCACACACACCTGGAGGCAGCGCTGGATCATTACCTCCGTCTTCTGAGCGTCCCGGAGATCTCTGGCCCGAAAAACGTCAGCATCTAAACACACACAGTCTTACATTGGAAATCAGGAGCACTCATGACATCCGCCGTCGCCGAGCCAACGCAAGCCACCAGGCCTTTCTCCGCCCTCACCTTTGAAGAAAAGCTGGACAGGCTGGCCCTTGTCGCGGTGCGTGTCGGCCTGAATCTTCAGCCCGGGCAGGAGGTTGTGATCAGCGCCTCGCTGGATCACGTGCCATTCATCCGCCGCGTCACCGAACACGCCTACCAGGCCGGTGCCCTTGCCGTGACCACGCTTTATGCCGACGACGAAACCGCCCTGGCCCGTTACCAGCATGCGCCTGACGCGAGCTTCGACTTCACGCCCAAGTGGCTGGCCGACGGCATCGCCGCAGCTTATGGTTCGGGAGCGGCACGCCTCGGCATTGCCGGTGCGAACCCGGCGCTGCTCAAGGACCAGGACCCCGCAAAGGTCAGCCGCGCCAATGTGGCCGCGAGCCGAGCCATGAAGCCGGCGATGGAACTCATCACCCGTCACGCCATCAACTGGTCGATCCTGGCCGGAGCCACGCCCGCGTGGGCCGCGCTCGTCTTTCCGCACCTGCCCGCGGCCGAGGCGGTCCCGGCGCTCTGGGAGGCAATCTTCAAGGCCTCCCGCATCACCGGCGACGACCCAGTTGCCGACTGGAAAACTCACGGCCAAAACATACAAACACGCGTGGACATGCTCAACGAAAAACGTTACAGCGCGCTGCACTTCAAAGGACCCGGCACCGACCTGCATGTGGGCTTGGCTGACGATCATCTGTGGGCGGGTGGCGGCGGCGTCTGCGGCAACGGTATCTTCTGCAACGCCAACATTCCCACGGAGGAGTGCTTCACCACGCCGCATCGCGACCGTGTCAGCGGCACCGTCTCCGCCAGCAAGCCCCTTTCTCACCAGGGCACGTTGATTGAAAACATTCAGGTGCGTTTTGAGAACGGCAAGATTGTGGAAGCCAACGCCACCGCCGGCCAGGATGCCCTGCGCAAGCTCATCGCGGTGGACGAGGGAGCGAGCCACCTGGGCGAGGTCGCGCTTGTGCCGCACTCGTCGCCCATTGCGCAGAGCGGCCTGCTCTTCTGGAACACGCTCTTCGATGAAAATGCCGCCAGCCACATCGCGCTCGGCCAGGCCTATGCCACCTGCATCCGCGACGGCGAAACCATGGACGAAGCCACACTCAGCGGCAAAGGCGCGAACACCAGCCTCATCCACGTGGACTGGATGATCGGCTCCGGCGAGGTCGACGTGGATGGCGTGCGCGCCGACAACACCAGAGAAGCGCTGATGCGCCAAGGCGAGTGGGCCTAAAGCGATAGGTGTCCCACCTTCACGACGGCGCGATCGTCGTAAGGTGGGTTCTTCGTAAGCTGATCGGTTCTCCAAACCTGCTCACCTTCCCAAAAACCTCTACGCGATACACTTTAGGGCGGCATGGAACACTCGCAATCGCCCACCGGTCTCGGCACCGCCCTCGTCACCCCTTTTCACGCGGACGGCTCACTCGACCTCGCGGCATTGCAGGCACTGGTGCACTGGCAGATCGAAAGCGGTGTCCAGCTTCTTGTGCCATGCGGGTCGACCGGTGAAGCCTCCACGCTGAGCCAGGACGAGACCCACACCGTCGTCCGCACCGTGGTGGAAGCGGCGCAAGGGCGCGTTCCGGTCTTTGCCGGATGCACCCACAATGCCACCGCCGAGGCAGTGCGGCGCGCTACCAGCCTGGCTGCCATTGACGGGCTCACTGGCATCCTCTCCGCCAACCCTTACTACAGCAAGCCCAACCAGCGCGGCCAGTATCTGCACTTCCGCGCCATCGCGGAAGCCATTGGCAAGCCGCTGCTGCTCTACAACATTCCCGGACGCACCGCCGCTAACTTGATGCCCGAGACGGTACTGCGGCTGGCCGAAATACCCGACATCGTCGGCGTGAAGGAGTCGAGCGGCAACCTGCAGCAGATCGGCGAAATCATCGCCCACGCACCCGCCCACTTCAGCGTGCTGGCGGGGGACGATGCGCTCGCCTTACCGGTCATTGCCGCCGGCGGCGCCGGCTTGGTCTCCGTGCTCTCCAACGTGCTTCCGGTGGAGACCGCACGCATGATCCGCGCCGCCGTCTCCGGCGATCTGCCAACTGCGGAGGCATTGGAAAGCAAGCTCCGTGAGCTGACCTCCACGCTCTTCTCCGAACCCAACCCCGCACCGGTTAAGGCCGCCCTGCAACTGCTCACCAGTATTAGCAGCGACGCCCTCAGGCTGCCCATGGTGCAAGTGGAAGACGCCACGCGCGAGCGCCTCCGCACGCTGCTGGCCGCCGCCACGCAACCCGCGAAGGGCACAATCTAAGATTTATTTCTAAGCGGCCCGTTGCAGGTGCCCACCTCCACAACAGCTTCATCGCCGTTGAGGTGGGTTCCATGCCCCACTTCTCTGCTCAAGCTGCGCATACCACTCCGCATACGGCGTGTTCTTCGCAAGCCGGCGGTTGTAGTCCGGGGCACCATCTGTCCACCACGGCGCACCGCGCTCCCCCAACGCATGCTTGGCCGCATCCACTGCGGCGCGCGCCTCCTCGCGTGCCGAGACATCGCTAACGCGCATCGCCCTGCCTTTGGCACTACGAGCCTGCATGAGTTGCTGAACCAACTCCTTTCGCCGCTCCGCATCGAGCGCGGGATTGGAGCATCGCCACAGCCGCCCGCGCACCACGAAGTAGCGCCCGTCCGGCGTGACTGGCGCGCCGCGTGACTGGGCGGGAACAGGCATGCGGGTAAGATGCGCTTGCTAAACTCAAACCCATGTCCGATAGCACGACCGCAGTACCTGCAGGCTCACTGGAGAGCCGCATCGAGCACTACTTTGCCATGGGTGCGCCCGCCGCGCAGGAGCGTGGCGCTCTGGATGCCTTTCATGAATTGCGGGACGCGCTGGAGCACGGCACCTTGCGTTCCGCCGAGCCGGATACGGCTTCACCGACCGGCTGGCGAGTGAATGCCTGGGTCAAGCGCGGCATCCTGCTCGGCTTCCGGCTCGGCTCTCTTACTGCGATGGGCTCGGGTGCCTATGTGGACAAGCACACTTATCCCGCGCGCATCTTCACGGCGGAGGACGGGCTGCGCATCGTGCCGGGCGGTTCCTCCGTGCGCTCCGGCGCTTTTCTGGCGCGCGGCGTCATCTGTGCGCCGCCCATGTTCGTGAACGTCGGAGCCTACGTGGACGAGGGCACCATGGTCGATTCGCACGCGCTGGTCGGCTCCTGCGCGCAGATCGGCAAGCGCGTGCACCTGAGCGCGGCGGCCCAGATCGGCGGCGTGCTGGAACCGGTAAACGCCTCACCCGTGATCATTGAGGATGACGTGCTGGTGGGCGGCAATACGGGCATTTACGAAGGCACCATCGTGCGCCGGGGCGCGGTGCTGGCCGCCGGCACCATCCTGACCCGCGGCACGCCGGTGTATGACGTGGTGAACGACACCGTGCTTCGTGCCGCCGCGGAAACGCCATTGATTATTCCGCCCGGTGCCGTCGTCGTCCCGGGATCCCGCGCCATTACGAAAGGCTCGATCAGCGGCCTGAGCGTCTACACGCCCATCATCGTCAAGTACCGTGACGAGAAAACGGAACTCTCCCTGGCACTCGAAGACCTGATTCGATAGCGCTGATCCGGGTACCCCATCTTCACGACAGCTTTCCCATCGTTCAGATGTGCCTGGTGTCCCAGAGACAAGGTCCAGCGTACAAACACCTGAGCTTTACAACGGTAGAGCCGACCGGTCTTCTCCCGGGTTGACTCGGCTTACTCCACCGGCATATGCGCCCGGTATCCATCGCGCGCCGTGATCGTGTACTTCAGCTTCTTGCCCTTCTCGTCCGTCATCTGCAGCGGCAGGCCTTCGCGGTCCACAAGCTCCACCTTGATCTTGCGGTAGGTTCCATCCTGCTGTGTGTTGGAAGGACGATAGCTCAGCACGTACTGGTTGCGGATGGAACTGTTGATCTCACGAAAAATGTCCGGCAATTCGCCTTGAAAGCGCGGGAAGTAGGCCTTGCCTCCGGTCATGTTGGCAAAGGTGCGCATCTCGTTGTCGGCCTGCAGATAGTCCATGCGTGCGATCGATCCCATGCCGCCCCGGCTGTCGGCCAGCGTGCGCGCCAGGCCGCCCGTGCTGATGCCGTAAACCGTCACGTTCTGCGTGTCCCGGATTTTCTTCATCATGGTATCGAGAGTGATTTTTGAGAAAGTGTCACGCCCGCTGGAAATGAGAATGACGTACTTTCGCCCGTCGATGCGGCTCAGGCGGTCGAGCGTTTCTGAAAGAGCGTCGAACTCGTTCGTGTCGCTGAAACCCGGGATCGTGAGCGTATTTAGCGCCTGCGCCGTAATGTTCTTGTCGCGTGTAAAGTCCGTCAGGATCCGCGTCCGCAGGTCATAGGTGATGACCGCGATGTAATCCTCCGGCTTGAGCGACTGGAAAAAGACATACGACGATTGCCGCATGTCCTGGATAAATGCCCAACTGTTGGAGGCGAACTCCAGCAGCATTACAGCCGTGATGGGTGCCTGGATCGTGCGCAGGTCCGTCACACGCTGCGCCACGCCATCCTCGGTTACGCGGAAGTTGCCGCCCTTCAGCCCGGGGACGAACTGCCGCGTCTTGTCCAGCTGCACGCTTACATCCACCGTGACCACCGGCACATCCACGCGCAGCGCGTAGTTCTCTAGTCCCTTGGGATTTTTTACCTTCTCCTCGTCGGGAGCGGGCGGCGGCGGCTCGTTCGTGTCGCCTTCTTTCTTCTTTTTCAGAATGATCGGCCCCTGGTCCTGCGCCGGACCCTGATCGTCGGGCTGCGCCCCCGGCTTGGTCTGCTGCGGAGGCGTCGTTTGGGGCGTGGTGGTTTGGGCGAATGCAACGCCTGCCGGGACCGTGGAAACAGCCAGGGCGGCGGACAGCAAAGCCGGTATGGCGCACCGGCGATAGAAGCTTGTCATCACTTGATGCATCCTCACGGAAAACTTTACAGGACTGGATTGAAAGGCGGCGCAGCGGCTTTTCCGGCAGACGATCTTCGCCCGCGGACTTGTGGCAACACGCACAAGCTCGCTCCGCCGGAGTTGGCAACGCCCTGCCCGACCTCTACTCTTGTAGACGTGCCCGCCCCGCGAAAGGCTACCCGACGTCACGCCGCCGCCCTCGCGCCGGTCTCCCTGTTGTGCGCCGCAGTGCTGTTCACCGGCATGCTGCATGCCCAGACACCCACGGCCGGGCCGCCGCTGAATGCACCGCCGTTTCCCATCGAGCAGGTTCACCGCGGCCTGCACGGCACGGCATGGACGGTGTTTGAGGGCACCGAGCCCGAGCCGATGGATGTTGAGATCTTGGGTATTTTGAAGGACAACATCGGCCCCGGCCAAGACATGATTCTGGGCCGCTTGCACGGCACTAAACCCGAATTCACTGGCGTCGTCGCCGGCATGAGCGGCTCGCCCGTTTACATCGACGGCAAGCTGCTGGGCGCGCTCGCCTTCCGCATCGGCCAGTTCAGCAAAGAACCCATCTGCGGCATTACGCCCATCGGCCTCATGTTCCAGGTGCGCGACCTGCCCAGCCGCGTACCGCCGGAGGCCTCTCCTGCCCTGAACGCATCCGCGCCGGTCGCGGCCATCCCGGCTTCCGGCCAAATGAGTGCTGAGTTCCCCGGACAGGTCACGCCCATTGCGACACCGCTCATCTTCAGCGGCTTTTCCGCGGACACGCTCACGCGCTTCGGCGACGGCTTCCGCTCGCTCGGCCTGGAGCCTGTCTCCGGTCTTGGCTCAGCTACTTCCAGTACGTCCGGCTCCGGTTCCGGTGACTTCCCCAAAGCCGGCCCTATCGTTCCCGGCTCAGCGGTGTCGGCAATCCTGGCCCGTGGCGACCTGAATATCGCTGGCACCTGCACCGTTACCTACGTCGATGCGAAGCAACTGCTCGCCTGCGGCCACCCCATCACGCAATATGGCAACATCGACATCCCCATGACCAGGGCGGAGGTGCTGGCGACTCTGCCCTCGCCCATGAACGCCTTCAAGATTGTGAATACGACGGAGACTGTCGGTGCCTTCACGGAAGACCGCGCTAACGCCATCGCCGGGACCTTTGGCGGCAATGCACCGATGATCCCGGTCACCGTGGCGCTGCAGCCCGCCGCCGGCTCCGGGCTGCCGCCACGCTCGCTGCACTTTGAAGTGTTGAACAACCGTGAACTCACCCCGCAGGTTATGCTCGCCGGTGTCTTCCAGGCCTTCAGCGGCACCAACACCACCGGCAATGAAATGAGTCTGCGCCTGCATGGCGAGATAGGCGTTGCCGGCTATCCGTCCATTCGCCTGGAAGAAACCGTCGCGTCCAGCGAGGCGGGAAGCGCCGCGGTTCAGGCAGCCGTCGGTGTCGCGCAGCGCTTTGTTCGGGTCTACGGTAACACCCTGCAGCAGCCCACCATCACCCGTGTCGACCTCCAGGCTGAGGTCATCCCCAGCCGCCAGTCCATGCAGATCGAATCCGCCCGGCTGAGCACCGACGAGGCCAATCCCGGCGACACCGTTACCGTGGAAACCACCCTCCGCCCCTGGCAGGCACCTGTGCGCGTGGTTCGCATTCCTTTCACGCTGCCCACCACGCTGGAAAGCGGCACTTTGCGCATTCTGGTGAGCGAGGCCGCAACGCTCGACCGGTTGCTTTCACCGCCCGCCGCCTCCCCCGCGCATGCGCTGGGGCTGGCGGATACCATTGCCCAGCTCAACCGCATCCACGGCAATGATCGCGTCTATGTCACCCTGCTCGACCATGAGACGCAGGCTGTTACGGCAGCCACGGCGCTGCCCGCGCTGCCGCCTTCCATGGTGAACGCCTTGCAGCCGCTACGTGACACGCGGGAGGTTTCCTTTACCTCTGAGACCGCACGGGAAGCCGGTTCCGCCCCCATGGACGCCGTTGTGTCCGGCTCACAAGTCCTCACGTTACACATTCGCTAGTCCCGGTATTGCATTGAAAGGATTGTCTTTGCTGGATTTCCGGTTCCGCCGCCTCTGCTGTTTACCCGCCTTTCGCTCACTCCTTGCACTCACCGCTTTTTGCACACCGTGGCTTGCGGCTGCCCAGGGAACGCGCCAGTGGACAGTCACACGCTTTGAAGACTTCGAGCGAGGCACGCCGCAGAACATCGCCATCCGCAACGACGGCCGGCTGGAAGCGGCACCGGCGCTGAAGCCGCTCGCCTCCACGGCGGCGACCTATCTCTGGTCCATCCTGCCGGATCGCGATGGCACGGTGCTGGCCGGCACCGGAGCGGCGACCGGTGGTTCGCAGCTGCTGCGCACCGACGGCAAGGGCAATAGCACCAAGGTTGCGGAGTTCAAGGAACTGAATGTGCAGGCGCTGGCCATGCTGCCGGACGGCTCTGTCCTGGCCGCCACTTCTCCCGATGGCAAACTCTATCGCATCCCTAACGGCGGCAAGCCCGAGGTGCTCTTCGACCCGGCCACCACGGCGGAGAAGCCGAAATATTTATGGAGCCTTGCCGTTGAAAAGAGCGGCGATATTCTCGTCGCCGCCGGTGCACCCGCCGTGATCTATCGAGTCTCCACCAGGCCCGGCGGCAAGCCGCAGATGCTCTTCCACTCCGGCGACCAGCACATCCGCACGCTTCTGCTGGCACTCGACGGCACCCTGTATGCCGGCTCGGACGGCGCGGGCATCATCTACCGCATTCGGCCTGGCGGAAAGGCCTTCGCTCTCTTCGCCGCACCGAAGCATGAGATCACCTCACTCGCTCTGGATCCCGCCGGAAACCTGTACGCCGCCGCCGTGGGCGACCGCCGCCCGCCCGCGCTGCCACCCCTGCCCGCGCAGGGCGAACCGCGCATCTCGGTTACCTTTCAGCAACCCGGCTCCTCTATTTCCGCCAGCACCAATGCGTTGGTGCCGGACGGCTCAGAGGTCTACCGCATCGCACCCGACGGCACGCCGCTCAAACTGCTCACATTGCGCGAGGACATCGCCTACGCCCTCAGCTTCCGCAACGGCTCACTGCTCGTCGCCACCGGCAACCGCGGCCACATCTACCGCGTGAACCCGGATGAGCCCGGCATTTCCACTGACATTGCCCATGTCGATGCCAACCAGGCCGTGGCACTCGCGGCCACCGGCAATGGCCTGATCATCGCCACGGCAAATGGAGGCAAGCTTGCCGAGCTGAGTGACTCGCCAGCGGCTGAATCCACCTACATCTCCGAGGTGTTCGATGCGGAGATTGCCGCCACGTGGGGCCGCGCCGAGGTCACCGGCTCATCCCAGGGCGTGGAGCTGTTTGCCCGCTCCGGTAATGTGGAAAATGTCCGCAGCGGCCTGGGCGATCTATGGTCGGACTGGAAGCCAATCACGCCCAACCAGACGCCGCTGCCCGCGCCTGTCGCCAGGTACATGCAGTGGAAGGCCGTGTTGCACCCTGCTGCGCGGCTGAACGCCGTGACGATCAACTACTTGCCTCGCAATCTGCCGCCGATGGTGGACGACATCGTGGTGCAGCCCGGTGCCCGCCTGCCCGCGCCTTCACCTGCGGTGCCCAGCAGCATCGTGCCGGTCGCCTTCCGCGGCACCCCCAGCACCAGCCCTGCTCCGGAACCGCAGTTGCCCGGCCCGCTGCTCGCCCAGCGCGACCGCACCGCCGTCACCGCGCGCTGGCTTGCCCGCGATCCCAACAACGACGATCTGATGTTTGCGTTGTACTTCCGCGACGTTCACGAAACGGCGTGGCACCTGATCAAAGATCACCTTTCCGAGCGCGCCTATTCCTTCGATTCGTCGCTTCTGCCCGATGGCGAGTACGAGCTTCGAGTTCTGGCAAGTGATGCACCTGTTCACGTCGACGCCGACACGCTCACTGGTGAACGCATCTCTGCCCCGTTCCTCATCGATACCACGCCGCCCGTGCCCGGCCCGCTGACCGCCACCCTGCGCGATGGCAAGATGAACGCCGAGTTCGAGGCGCATGATGCGACCAGCCCCATCTCGCACGCGGAGTTCTCCGTCGATGCCGGCCCGTGGCAATATTTAGAGCCGGTCGGCAAACTCTCCGATTCCTTAACCGAGCGCTACTTGCTTCACATTCCTGTAAAGGGTACTGGTGAACACACGCTAGCAATTCGTGTGGTTGACCAGTATGACAACGCGGTGAGCGTAAAAACCATTGCGCGTTAAATTTTTCATGCTCTGTGACTCACAGCAGAAGAAGTCCGCCCTCAATGGGCATGACTCTCTGGAGTTGCTTCGCAGGATGCCACAGACATCGGATGGCTGTTGCCGAATTCAGTCGTTCTGCATTCGTCAAAGATGGAGCAGTAACAGGCGCTTGCGTGCAGATGGAAACGAGTGGAATTAAGTTCGGTCCACTCTGCAAGCGCGGGAGAGTCGTCAGCTGGTTTTGGCCACTTGAACACCCATCGTTCGTCGCCGCTTCGCATGAGCGTTGCCGAGATCGGTTGGGAAAGGAAAGAGGCGTGCGAGTCCAGCTTTGCCACTCTCTCGTAAAAAGCACCATTGGAGTAGTCGTTGCCTTTAGCGTCGAGAACGCGAAAAGAGGCGATGCGCGCTGGCCCCGTGCCTACATTGCTGATCGTCATACTGATGACCGGCTTACCGTTGTCCAGATTGCTCGTATCGAGCATGAGCAGCGGTGTGGACTGAGCACTCACCAAGCGCGTGTTCTGCTCGACGAGAGCATGCATGGACTTCTCCGATTGCAATGATGTGAGCAGCGACGCGACTGAGATACACAACACGGCAATCGGCACGATCAGATCGAACCAGGGAAGACCTGTCTTGGCGTGATGGTGATGCGGTGCTTCCGGTGCCTCAACCATGTTTGCAATATCCCTCCGCGACTTGGAACATCAAACAGTGACAAGAACGCCGCGGCTCTATCGCCGATCGTTACTTTTGTCCTGCAACAGCGCCTCGTACTGCTCAATCTGCTTCATCGTGCAAGCATGCATTTCTTCGCCGCGCTGGTGCGCCTTGTACCACTCCACAAGCCATTCCAGCGTGGTGTCCATGTGCAGGGAGGAGTGCCAGCCGAGCTCGGCGCGAGCTTTGCTGGCGTCTAGCTTCAGGTAGCCCGCCTCATGTGCACCCGGGTCGGGGTCGAGTATCCAGTTGGCACCGTCACCCCAGACCTGCACCATCTTCTCGGCGATGCGGGCGACCGGCCACGCATCCTCGTCGGACGACGCAAAATTCCAGCCTGTGGCACATGCCGCGTTGCCCTTGTAAAGCTCTTCGGCAACACGCAGGTAGCCCCACAGCGGTTCCAGCACGTGCTGCCACGGGCGAATGCTTTTCGGCCGGCGGATGCGAACTTCCTCGCCGCGCAGGAAGCCGCGGACCAGGTCGGGGATGAGCCGGTCGTCGGACCAGTCGCCACCGCCGATGACATTGCCGGCACGGGCGCTGGCGATGCCGCAGCGGTGCTCCGCGAACTTCGCGGTATTGAAAAACGATTGGCGATAGGCTGCAGTCACCAGCTCCGCACATGCCTTGGACGACGAGTAAGGGTCGTAGCCACCGAGCGGATCGGTCTCGCGATAGCCCCATACCCATTCCTTGTTCTCGTAGCACTTGTCCGTGGTGACGGAAACGACCGCGCGCACGCCCGGCGTTTTGCGCACGGCCTCCAGCACATGGCCGGTGCCCAACACATTGGTGGCATAGGTGCCGATCGGGTCAATGTAGGAGAGCCGCACCAATGGCTGCGCGGCCATGTGGATGACGATCTCCGGCTGGAACTCGGTCATGCTCTTCGCAAGCTTTTCGCGGTCCAGGATGTCGCCGCGCACGTCCTCCATGACGGAGCCGATCTTCGCCGCATCCAGCAGGTTGGGCGTCGTGTACGGATCGAGCGCATAGCCGCGCACCGTCGCGCCCAGCTTTGCCAACCAGAGCGATAGCCAGCCGCCTTTGAAGCCGGTATGGCCGGTCATAAAGACGCGGCGGCCCTGCCAGACTTTCGCGTCGGGTGCCGTTACCAGAGCTTCCACGGTGCCTTGCCTTTCGACCACAGATCCTCGAGCTGGTGTTTATCGCGCAGAGCATCCATCGCCTGCCAGAAACCATGATGGAAAAAGGCCTGCACCTGCCCTTTGGCGACCAACGCCTCCATGGGTTCGCGCTCAAACATCCAGTCATCGTCGGTGACTTCATCGAGCACACGCGGCGACAGCACAAAAAAACCGCCGTTGATCCAGCCGCCCTCATCCTTGGGCTTCTCCTGAAAGGCGTAAACCTGATTGTCCTTTAGACCAAGGGCGCCAAAACGCGCCAACGGCTGCACGGAAGTGAGGGTTACCTCTTTGCCATGCTGCTTGTGAAATTCGATAAGTTCGGTAACGTTCACATCGGAAACACCATCGCCATAGGTCATGCAGAAGGCTTCTTCGCCCTCAAGATACTGGCGGACGCGGCGCAAGCGGCCGCCGGTGCCGGTGCCATCGCCCGTATCGACAAGCGTGACTTTCCACGGCTCGGCCACGGACTGATGAACCGTCATCGCATTTTTCTGCATGTCGAAGGTCACATCCGACATATGCAGAAAATAATTCGCAAAGTACTCCTTAATGACATAGCCCTTGTACCCGCAACACACAATGAAGTCGTTGATGCCGAAGTGCGAATAAATTTTCATGATGTGCCAGAGAATCGGCCGTCCGCCGATTTCCACCATGGGCTTTGGCCGAAGGGACGTTTCTTCGCTGAGCCGCGTGCCTAAACCGCCGGCCAGAATCACTGCTTTCATGTGTCGTGGTCCTTGTGTCAACAGGACATGATGCGCAGATTTCCGGTGTTCGCGCAATCCCCTGAAGGTGTGGAGCTTCCCACCACTCTACCGCACCCAGAGGCGCGTCCGGCATGTATCCTATGGCCATATCTATGACCGAGAGAGCGCAGCAGCTTCGTGAGCAGATTCTTGCTCTGACCAAAGAGTTTCACGCAGAGGCCTTCCCCCCTCGTGAGTTTATTCCGGGCACATCCGGCGTTGCCGTGTCGGGCAAGGTGATCGATGGCAACGACATAAGCGCCGTGGTCGACTCTGCGCTGGATGCGTGGTTCACCACGGGACGCTGGGCCAAGGATTTTGAGCGCAAACTGGCAAAATTCTTCGGCCTGCGTTCGGCGTCATTGGTGAACTCCGGTTCATCCGCAAACCTGGTGGCGTTTTCCGCGCTGACCTCGCCCAAGCTGGGCGACCGGCAGATCAAGCCGGGCGATGAGGTCATCACGGTCGCGGCGGGCTTTCCCACCACGGTGAACCCGATCCTGCAGAACCGCTGCGTGCCGGTCTTCATTGACGTCACTCTGCCGCATTATGAGGTCGATATCACCCGGCTGGAGGAGGCGCGCTCTGACAAGACCAAGGCCGTGATGATTGCGCACACGCTTGGCAACGCCTTCAATGCGGAAGCGGTCTCGGCGTTCTGCAAGAAGTACAACCTGTGGCTGGTGGAAGACTGCTGCGATGCTCTGGGGACCGAGCTCAACGGTAAGAAGGTCGGCACCTTTGGCGACATTGCAACCGTGAGCTTTTACCCCGCGCATCACATCACCATGGGTGAGGGCGGGGCCGTGCTGACGGACAAGCCGGCGCTCAAGGTCCTGATTGAGAGCTTCCGTGACTGGGGCCGAGATTGCTGGTGCGAGCCCGGCGTGGACAACACTTGTGGCAAGCGCTTTGACTGGCAGCTTGGCACGTTGCCCTGCGGCTACGACCACAAGTACACGTACTCGCACATCGGCTACAACCTAAAAGCGACAGACATGCAGGCCGCGCTGGGCGTGAGCCAGATTGAGAAACTGCCCGAGTTCATCGCGCGTCGCAAAGAAAACTTCAAGTATTTGAAAGCCGCGTTGAAGCCGCTGGAACGCTGGCTGATGCTGCCGGAGGCAACGCCAGGGTGCGATGCGAGCTGGTTCGGCTTTCCCATTGCCGTGCAGCCGGATGCACCATTCACGCGCGACCAGCTGACCCGGCACCTGGATTCGAAGAAGATCGGCACGCGCCTGATCTTTGCCGGCAATCTGTTGCGGCAGCCCGCGTATGAAGGTTATGAGCATCGTGTGATCGGTGAGCTGACCAACACGGACTTTGTGATGAACCACGTCTTCTGGGTGGGTGTCTTTCCGGGCCTGACTGAGCCGATGCTGGATTACATTGCGGACACGATCTCGGCGTTTGCCGAGCAGAGCGTCGCTTTGCCCGTGCTCGCGTAAGCGCATTCCCATAAGAGCAAACAGCACACCTTAGATCTGAAAAGGACGGACCCCCGAGATGAACGGACGCGAGCGCAAAATGCTGGATCTGCTGAACAAAGGCCGGCAGGAGTATGGCTATCTTGCGGTAAAGGCCGAGTATGAAGCAGAAGGCACGCGCGTGGACGAGATGCTGCGGCTCGTGGAGATTTGCCGCAAGGCGGGGCTGAAGCTGGCCATCAAGATCGGCGGATGCGAGGCCATGCGCGACCTGATCGAGACCAAGCAGATTGGCGTCGATTACATCATTGCGCCGATGATCGAGAGCCGGTATGCGCTGTCGAAGTTCGCGGAGGCGATCGACAAGGTCTACACCAAGGAGGAGCAGGACGACACGGACTTCCTCTTCAACCTTGAGACGATCAATGCCTTCGAGAGGCTTGATGAGATGGTCGAGTACGCCGCAAAGACACCGGAGATCGCCGGTGTTGTGTTCGGCCGTGTAGATTTTTCACTCTCTGCCAGCCTGGGACGTGACGCGATCAATGGGCGTGAGGTGACGGATTACGTCCTGAAGACCGGAGAGGCCGCAAAGGCGAAGGGTCTGGACCTGGTCGTCGGTGGCGGTGTGTCGAGCGATTCCATCCCCGTGTTAAAGGAGATGGTGGACGTGCATCTGACGCGATTCGAAACGCGTAAAGTCATCTTCGACGCACAGGCAGCGAAGGCCGCGCACATCGATCAGGGTTTGCTGAATGCCGTGCATTTTGAGCTGCTCTGGCTGCTGAACAAACGCGATTACTACGGCTCCATTCAGCAGGAAGATGCCAAGCGCATCGACATGCTGGAAAAGCGCTGGGCGGTCTTGAACAAATAATGCCGGCGCATCGATTTCTCGTCTTCGGGGCAAGTGGTGCCATCGGCGGAGCCATCGCCGAGACAGCGCAGCAGCGTGGCTGGGAGGTCACCGGCGTGGCCCGCAAGCTGCCGCAGCAGGGGTTGGCCGGTGTGCGGTATGAAGCGTACGACCCGTTTGCCGAAAGCTCCGCCGCGGAGAGTGCGTTGTGGAGCGAAGAGCCTTTCGATGCGGTGTGCTGGTCTCAGGGTGCCAACACGAACGACTCTCTGGCCACCGTCGATCCGGACAAGCACCTGGAGCTCTACCGTGCCAACTGCATGTACATCGTGATCACGCTGCAGCGCCTGTTGCATGCGGGCCGGCTGCGGGCACCTGCCAAGCTCTGCGTGATCAGTTCCATTTGGCAAAATCTTGCGCGGCAAAACAAGCTGAGCTACTGCATGACAAAAGCGGCCCTGCAGGGCCTGGTGTTCTCCGCCTCGGCAGACCTGGCTGCGGATGGTCACCTGATCAATGCCGTTTTACCTGGAGCGCTGGAAACACCAATGACTCGTCGAAATCTGTCGGGAGAGCAGATCGACCGGCTTACCGGGGCGACGCAGTTTGGGCGGCTTCCTACGCTGGGCGATGTGGCGTCGGCCGTGCTGTATCTCTGCTCACCCGAAAACACGGGTATCACGGGGCAGTTTGTGACTGCCGATCTGGGGTTCAGCCATGTCCGCATCGTTTGAAATTGAGTCGTCCACCGGGGCTTACACGGTCGAAGTCGCATCCGGCAGCTTCGATCATTGGATGAAAAGCTTCGCTGGCGACGCGGTCATCTCGGATGCTTTTTTTGCGGACCGGCTCACGCTCGCGGCCGTCCCCGCGACCTTTGTCGAGGCGGTGGAGCCGAATAAATCTCTGGAAGCTTCGCCGGCCATCATAGAAAAATTACGAAAAGCCGGTGCGAACCGTTCCACGCACCTGGTCGCTGTGGGCGGCGGCATCACACAGGACCTTTCCGCCTTCATCGCCAGCGTGTACATGCGTGGCCTGCCCTGGACTTATCTTCCGACGACTGTGCTGGCCATGGTGGATTCCTGCATCGGCGGCAAAAGTTCGATCAACGTTGGGCCTTATAAAAATCTGGTCGGAACCTTTCATCCTCCAGAGCGCGTGCTGGTCGATCCGGAACTGATCCAGACACTGCCCGCGGACCAGCAGGCGAGCGGTCTGATTGAGGCTGTGAAGATCTGCTACTGCCACGGTGAAGACGCATTCGAGAAGCATCTTGCATGTCAGCCCGCCGTGGACATGCCGGCGGACCGGCTGGAAGCGCTGATCGGCAATAGCCTGGAGTCGAAGAAGTGGTTTATCGAGATCGACGAATTCGATAAGAAGGAGCGGCTGTTGCTCAACTTCGGGCATACGTTCGGCCACGCCATGGAGGGTGCCTCGCATTTCGCCATCGCGCATGGCATCGGTGTCGGGCTGGGTATCCTGTGTGCGATCGCGTATGGCGAACTGCGAGGTGTGGATTACAGCGCCGTTCCGCGCGTGGGCAAGCTGGCGGCACACCTGCGCGAGATGATTGCAAGTGACGCGACGGCACTTCCGGAGTTGCGGCGGCTGGATCTGGATGACGTTCTTGACCGCGTCGCCTCTGACAAGAAACATGGCCGTGATTTCTATGCGCTTGTGCTGATCGGCGCGAGCGGAAGTGTGGTGCTGGAGCGGCAGCCGCGCACAGACGAAACACTGGCAAGGGTTCGGCACGCGATCGAGCGTGTGGTGGAGAGTTTCGGATGAGCAAGTATTCCGATGTGCTGGCCGAGTGGCTGGTGGAACTGGGCTACACGCACTGCTTCTTTGTGGCGGGCGGCAACATCATGCACCTGCTGGAAAGCTGCAGCCATCGCCTGACGTGCGTTCCGGTGGTGCATGAGGTGGCGGCCGGCATTGCAGCCGAGTACTGCAATGAGGTGCACCTGGGCGCAAAGGCTTTTGCGCTGGTAACCGCCGGGCCGGGCATGACGAACATCGTCACGGCGCTGGGCGGTGCCTGGCTGGAAAGCCGTGAGCTGCTGGTGATTGGCGGCCAGGTAAAGACGGCGGACCTGAACCGCGGCGAGGTGCGCCAGCGCGGCATTCAGGAGATCGACGGCGTGGCTATCGCCGCACCTGTGACTGAGAAATCGATTCTGATGGAGAAGGTCGTGGATCGCGGCACCTTTGCGGAGATGACCTACTGCGGGCGCACTGGGCGCAAGGGACCGGTTTTCCTGGAGATCCCGCTGGACGTCCAGGGCTCGAATGTCGAAAAGTCCGAGCTGGATACGGAGGTTCCGTCCAGTGCTCCGGTTTTCGAGGAGATCCAGCCGGCCGTGCTGACACAGATTCACGAAAAGCTGGTGGCTGCCAGGCGTCCAGCGCTGCTGCTGGGGGCGGGCATCGAGCGGAGCGCTGCGGCGGAGTTGCAGGACGGATTGGCGAAGCTGGGCGTGCCGGTCTTTCTGACCTGGAACGCCATGGACCGCATGGGCAGCGATCACCCCATGTACTTTGGCCGGCCGAACACCTGGGGCCAGCGGTCCAGCAATATCCTGCTGCAACAGGCTGACCTGATCCTGGCGCTGGGCACGCGGCTGAGCATGCAGCAAACCGGTTTCAATTGGCAGAACTTCGCGCCCGTGGCGGAGGTGGTGCAGGTGGATTGCGACCGCAAGGAGCTGGCGAAGGGGCATCCCGAGGTCGATCTTGCGATCTGCGGAGATGCAAATGCCGTACTCAAGTCGCTCGTCTCTCAACCGGCGGCGGACTACTCGGAATGGGTCGGCTATTGCCGTGAAGTGCGCCATGCAATCCCGCTGGTGGAAGCCGTGAACAATACCGGCGAGCAGTATCTTTCGCCATACGCCTTTGCGGAAAAGCTGAGCGGGCTGACGAAGGCCAGCGACACGGTCATTCCGTGTTCGAGCGGCAGCGCGTTTACGGTCATGATGCAGACCTTTGCGCAGAAATATGGCCAGCGCATTGTGACGAACAAAGGCCTTGCCTCCATGGGCTATGGCCTGAGCGGAGCTATTGGCGCAGCGCTGGCCGACCGCTCTCGCAGGACCATTCTCGTGGAGGGCGACGGCGGCTTTATCCAAAATCTGCAGGAGCTGGGGACAGTGATGGCGAACCAGCTAAACCTTAAGATCTTTGTCTTTGACGACAACGGGTATGCATCGATCCGCATGACGCAGATCAGCTACTTCGGCGGCCGTTATGTGGGCTGTGACACCTCGACGGGGCTAGGCATTCCGAAGTGGGAGCACCTCTTCGCGGCCTATGACATTCCCGTCCTGCGCCTGAACCGCGGCTATGAAAACGATCCGGAGTTCCTGCAGCGCATGGAGTCCACGGGCCCCGCGGCGTTCCTTGTGCAGATCGATCCCAAGCAGACATACTTTCCCAAAATCACCAGCCGCATGACGGCGAGCGGCAGCATGGAATCGAACCCGCTACACCGCATGTCGCCCGACCTGGACGAGGCAACCGCGGCGAAAGTCTTCCGCTATCTGCCGGTCTAACGCATGAGTGGACGCGCAGCCAGGCCGATTCCGGAGTCCGATCTGCAGGCGATCCTGCAGCAGACGGAGCCGCTGTGGGAGGCGATGCGCGGTGAGCGCATCTTCCTGACCGGCGGTACGGGCTTCTTTGGGGCCTGGCTGCTGGAGAGCTTTGCCTACGTCAACAGGCGGCTGGATTTGCGGGCGAAGGCAGTGGCGCTTTCCAGGCGGCCTGAGCACTTCCGGGCGAAGATGCCTCACCTGTTTAGTGACAATCGTATCGAGCTGCACAGAGGCGATGTGCGCGACTTCTCGGGACCGGAAGGCAGCTTTCGCTTCGTCCTCCACGGTGCGACAGAGGCAAGTGCGAAGCAGCTGGCCGAAGCTCCGGCGGAGATGCTGTCGACGATCCTGGCCGGTACGGAGAGGACGCTTGAGTTCGCGGTGAAAGCCAGAGCGGAGCGGCTGCTGCTCACCAGTTCCGGCGCGGTGTACGGCCGCCAGCCGAGCGAGATCACGCACCTGGACGAAAGCTATACCGGCGCGCCGAACCCGACCGATGTGGGCAGCGTGTATGCAGAGGGCAAGCGCGCCAGCGAACTCATGTGCGCGCTCCATGCAAAGCAGCATGGTCTGGAGTGCGCGATTGCACGATGCTGGGCGTTCTGCGGACCGCATCTTGCGCTCGACGCGCACTTCGCTATAGGCAATTTCATTCGCGATGTCATGAGCGGCGGACCGGTGCGCATCGGCGGCGATGGCACGCCAACGCGCTCCTACCTGTACGCGGGCGATCTGGCCGTCTGGCTGTGGACGATGCTCTTCCGTGCGCCTTCGATGGTGGCGTATAACGTGGGATCGGCTCACAGCGTAAGCATCCTCGAGCTCGCCGAAGCAGTACGCGATGCGCTTGGATCGTCAGCCGCGATTGAGGTCGCCAAGGAGCCGGTGCCGGGCGCGCCAGTCTCGCGTTACATGCCGAGCGTTACCAGGGCGGAGCGCGAGCTTGGCTTGCAAGAGACGGTCGAACTGCAGGAGACGATCCGGCGCACAGCGGCATGGTACGGTTGGACGGGAAAGGCTTAGGAGCACGCAAGCATGAAGAAGATCAGCGTGGTAAGCCCGGCTTATAACGAATCCGGCAACGTGCAGCCGCTGGTGGAACGGGTCCGGGCCGTCTTCGCAGCGCTGCCGCAATATAACTACGAGCACATCATCATCGACAATGCTTCCACCGACACCACGGTCGAGGAACTCCGTGCGCTGGCCGCGGAAGATCCGCATGTGAAAGTGATTGTGAATGCCCGCAACTTCGGTCATATCCGCTCGCCGCACCACGCCATGCTGGAGGCGGATGGAGATGCCATCATTGTGCTGCTCAGTGACCTGCAGGATCCGCCCGAGTTGATCCGGGACTTCCTCCGCTATTGGGAGGAGGGCTGGAAAATTGTGGTCGGCATCAAGACGACCTCGGAAGAGAGTGGCGTCATGTACAAGATCCGCTCGGCTTACTACCGGACGGTGGAGCGGCTCACCAGTGTGCAGGTCCTGCGGCATTACACGGGCTTCGGCCTGTATGACCGCAAGGTGATGGACGAGGTGCGGCGTTACGGCGATCCGTATCCCTACTTCCGCGGTATGGTGGCGGAGGTCGGCTTTCCCATCAAGCAGATCGATTACGGCCAGAAGCGCCGGATGCGCGGCATCACCAAAAACAACTTCTACACGCTGTATGACATGGCAATGCTTGGCATCACCAACCTGTCGAAGGTGCCGTTGCGCATGGTCACCTTTGGCGGGTTTGTGGCGGCGGCCATCAGCCTGCTGGCGGGATTGATGTACCTGTTTGCCAAGCTCCTCTTCTGGCGCAGTTTTGAACTGGGCCTGGCACCCACCATGATCGGCCTGTTCTTCCTGGGTTCCGTGCAACTGATCGCCATCGGCATCATCGGCGAGTACATCGGGTCCATCCACACCATTGTGCAGAACCGGCCGCTGGTCACGGAGAAAGAGCGCATCAACTACTGATGGCCTCGCTTGCCGAACGCATTCCGACGGGTGAGGCGCTGCGATTTCTGATTGCCGGCGGCAGCAACACGCTCTTCGGCATTGCCGATACCTTTCTGTGCACCTGGATTTTTGTCCACCTGAACCCGGCGCATGCCGCGCTGATGACCAGTGTCGCAACCTTCGTTTCAACACTGGTCAACATCACCGTTTCCTTTCTCACGTACAAGTGGTTTGTCTTCCGGACGCAAGGAAACTACCTGCGCGAGTACTCGCGTGGATGGCTGGTCTACCTGCCGAGCCTGCTGCTGAGCATGCTGGCTGTGGCACCGCTGGCCGCACTGTTTGCCCATTCCATACCGCGGCCGGCGCTGGCACCTTACCTGGCGCAGGCTTGCATCATTTCCATTGCGATCGTGCCGCAATTCCTGGGTCACAAGAACATCACCTTCCGCAAAAAGACACCGTAGGCCAGGGGAGGCGCATCCACTGTATAGGGCCTCTGGTTGCGCCCGCTTTGGAGTCGCTCGCACGATGCGTTTTCTTCTGCCTTCCATCTTTTTGTCGTACGTTGCGCTGCTGAGCGCCGCTTGCGGTTTCTCACAAGCACCCGGAGCGACACCCGCACCCGTGCAGTATGTGAACACTACCGCCATGGATCACTCTCAGGACGTGCACGCGCCGCTGCCGCTGTGGCCCAAGGGTGCCCCGGGTGCCGTGGGCAACGCGGATACAGATATCCCGACTGTCGCCGTCTATCTGCCGTCTGCAAACCCGACGCATACCGCCGTCGTGGTTGCGCCGGGTGGTGGCTATGAGCACCTGGCGATGGACCACGAAGGCCTGCAGGTGGCGCAATGGCTGAACGCGCACGGCGTGGCGGCATTGGTGCTGAAGTACCGTTTGGGACCGGCATACCACCATCCCATCGAGTTGGACGATGCGCAGCGGGCAATCCGGTATGCGCGCTCGCAGGCGGCGGCCATGGACGTGCAGCCGGATCACATCGGCATGTGGGGCTTTTCCGCGGGTGGCCATCTGGCTGCAACCGCGGGAACGAAGTTCGACGCCGGCCTGCCCAACGCCTCCGACCCGATCGACGCGGTTGGCAGCCGGCCTGATTTCCTGATCCTGGCCTATCCGGTGATCAGCATGGAGGACGGCGTAGCGCATGCAGGTTCGGTGAAATTTCTGCTGGGCGATTCACCTCCTCTGGAGATGAAGAAGCTGTTGTCCGCCGATGAGCAGGTCACGGCGCAGACTCCG
The DNA here is from genome assembly GCA_964246215.1 of uncultured Terriglobus sp. GTDB lineage: Bacteria > Acidobacteriota > Terriglobia > Terriglobales > Acidobacteriaceae > Terriglobus. The sequence goes on from CAXTPQ010000002.1 coordinate 46,653, forward strand.
CCCTCCTTCCTCTTCTCAACAACAGATGATGACGTGGTGCCGGTGAACAACTCCGTGCTCTTCTATCAGGCGCTGGTGCGTAACAAGGTTTCAGCGGAGTTGCACTTGTACCGGCGCGGACATCATGGATTGGGGCTGGCGCAGGCCGATCCGGAGGTGAGCGGATGGACGGATCTGCTGTATCACTGGATGCATGAGAACGGCTGGGCGCAATAGCCGTTCCGATCTTACTTTCCCTTTAGAGCATTTCTCTTTAAGATGTGGTGGTCGGCGGGGCGCAGAAGTAAGCGCGGTCCTACCGCCCATTCAGGTGCATGCCAAGTTCCTGGGGCGTTGCCTCAGACTAAAGTAGCTAGGCTTCAGCGCGAAGAACGTGCAGATATAGCTGAAGGAGAAGCGCCCTGGAAGTTTGGAAGAACCCATGTCTCAAATGCGAGACATGGGGCACCCGATTTCTTCCATTCAGGAGAAGAACTATTCGTAGCGCAGGGCCTCGGCGGGCAGGATGCGGGCCGCGGCGGAGCTTGGATAAAGGGTGGCCAGCAGCGCCGTGAGCAGGGACACGGCTGTGACGATCAGCGCGTCCATGGCACGCGGCGCAAAGGGCAGGTAGTCGATCGAGTAAACTTCCGCCGAGAGCGGGATGAAGCGGTAGTGTCCGCCGGCCCAGGCGAGTGTATATCCAATGACCAAGCCGATGAGTGTGCCCGTTACCGAAATCAGCAGGCCCTGCGCGAGAAAGATGCGGCGCACCTGATCCGGCCGCACACCGAAGCTCATGAGCACGGCGATATCGCGGGTCTTCTCCATCACCAGCATGGTGAGGGCGATAAGGATGTTGAGCGCGGCCACGCAAACGATGAGCGCAATAACAATGAAAGTGACGTACTGCTCCAACCGCAGCGCGCGGAAGAGCTCGCGGTTCTGCTCGATCCAGTTCGTCGCTTGGTAGCCTCGGCCCGCTGCTGCTTCAAGCTGCCGGCCAATCTCCGGCGCGCGATAGAGATCATCAAGCTTGAAGGAGATGACGGAGATCAGGTCGGGTTCGCTGAAGAGCCTTTGTGCGTCAGTGAGCCGCACAAAGGCGTAGCTGGAATCGTACTGGTAGAAACCGGAATGGAAGACACCGGTGAGTTGGAAGCGCACAAAGCGCGGTTGCAGGCCGAGGGGCGTGAGTTCGCCTTGCGGGCTGGTGACGAGCACGCTGTCGCCGGGCCTGGCGCCAAGCGTTTCGGCGAGATCGGAACCGAGGACGAGCGGTGGCAGTGTGCCGGTCACTCGTGCGGAGGGCTCCAGTGCAGCGGCGGAACCTTGGCGGACGTTTTGCAGGAGGTCGGAGACGGTGCGCTCGTCCGCGGGCACGATGCCTTTGATGAGTGCGCCGCCGCTGCGGGGGCCACGCGAGACAAGCACCTGCCCATAAAGGCCGGGCGCCGCGGCAATAACGTGCGGCTGCGTGCGCAGATGGTCCAGCAGTGTGCGCCAGTCGCGGATGCCGTCTCCCGCCGTGCGCATCAGGTCGACGTGTGCCGTGGAACCAAGCAGGCGCGACTGCAGATCGCGCCGCATGCCGTTTGTGATGGCCAGTGCGATGATCAGCGACGCCACACCCGCAGCGACTCCGGCGACGGAGATCGCGGTAATCACGCCGATGACGGCCTGCCGTCGCTTGGCGCGAAGATAACGGGCGGCAATGAAAAGTTCAAAACGCATAGTTGCCGAAGTTTTCTTCACGAAGCAAATCTTCCACTTTGTCCGGAACCACACCTGGTGAAAGCTGCTCTGGATTAGGTGAATTGTGGGATGGTGTCGCCGGGCCTTTCACCCTCAACTTCACTCTGAAATGCATCCGAGGCTGTTACGTGCCGGGCTCACAGCCAGAAGCAGAAGGGAGTTCTCTACAGCCCTAGAAGTTTTGCAGGGCATTACAGGCACGTTGCAGATCCTGATCGCGCTTGCCGAAGCAAAAGCGCAGCATCGTCTCTCCCCTGCCCTTCCGGAAGAACGCCGATCCCGCCACTGCGGCCACACCGGTTTCCCGCAGCAGATGGCGCGCCCGTTCGGCGGCGTTATCGCCGGGCAAATGCGCGGCATCGGCCAGGATGTAATATGCGCCGTCCGGTCTGGGCGCTCCAAAGCCTGCTTCCGTCAGCGCGGCGCAGAGCTGGTCGCGCTTGCTCTGATGGCTCGCCGCAAGCTCCCGGTAAAAAGCACCCTCCCGCAGGGCGAGCAGACCCGCCAGCGCGCCGTATTGAGCGGGCGATGGCGCGCAGATGTACACAAGGTCGTGAAAATATCCAATCGCCGGGACGAAAGCCGACGGTGCCGTCAGATAGCCGGCGCGCCAGCCGGTGATGCTGAAGGTCTTCGAAAACCCGGAGATGGTCACCGTCCGCTCACGCATGCCGGGCAGCGTCGCTATCGAGAGATGCTGCCGCCCGTCGTAGAGGAAGTACTCGTAGATTTCATCAGTGATGACGAACAGGTCATGCTCAATGGCCAGGGCCGCAATACCCTCCAACTCCGCCAGGCTGAAGACCTTGCCGCATGGGTTTGACGGCGTGTTCATCACAATTGCCCGCGTCTTTGGCGTCAGGCTCGCGTGCAGCCGGTCCAGGTCGAGCGACCAGTCTGGCGCATCGAGCGGCACCACCACCGGCTCCAGACGCAACGAGACCATCGTGCTGACGTGATAGCCATAGAACGGCTCGAAGACGACAACTTCATCACCCGGATTCAGCAGCGCAAGCAGCGTGGAATACATCGCGCCGGTCGCGCCGCTGGTGACCAGCACCTCAGTGGCCGGGTCCACCTGCAGGCCGTTGTGACTCCCGGATTTTACCGCGATGGCTTCCCGAAGCGGGGCAATGCCGTCCAGCCGCGTGTAGATGTTGGCACCGCTCTGGATCGCGGCCATCGCACCTGCTTCCACGGAGGCGGGTACCTCCGTATCGCAAATACCCTGCGCCAGGTTCACGCCACCCACGCGGTCGCACTCGACCGACATGGCACGAATCTCCGACTGCACGATAGCGGGAGCGATATGGCTCAAGCTCAAAAGGGACGGCGGCGTGGCAAGGGCGGGCATTCTCTTACTGTGCACCGCAGAAGCGGCTCTCGGCAAGCCTGTTGCCGGAACCACAAAGGCCGGGTGGAGGCCACGTTCTGAGCAGCATGAACTTCTCTCGTTCGTGCACAAGTGGACAACAAAGACCGCGAAGGAAGCGGAACCGTCTGTCGTCCAGATTCGTCCAGATCACTGCACATTCAGGTCAGGATGCAGGGCGCAGGTCAGGAGGCAGGGCGGATCACCGCCTCGCTGAAGCGCTCCATCTCTTCCAGCTGCGGGCTGAATTGCAGCAGCAGCAGATCCACACCGGCCCGCTCAAACTCGCCCACACGATCAGCCACCTGAGCCGGCGTGCCGGTCAGCCCGGAGCGCAGGCCTCGGTTCGATACCGAGTACTCCTCGATCGACATGCGCCGCTCCAACTGCGTGCCGCTGAGCCACTGCTGGTAATTCGCAAAGCCCTTGGCATTCTGTTTCACGTCGGTGATGCGCGAGATTTCAGCCTTCACTTCGTTTTCGCTCTCACGCACAAAGCTGTATCCCGCGACACCGTACTGCATGGGCCCCAGGCCGAAGCGCTCCCGCCGCTCGCGCATGTCGGCGATCTTCGCGGCCACGTGTTCGGGGCTGTCGCCATGCATCACGTAGGCATCGCACTTCTGCGCGATCAGATTCTTTGCGGCTTCACTCTCACCGCCGGCATAAATGGGCGGACGCGGCTTGCGCTTCGGCTTGGGTTCCATCACGGTCGCTTCGGTGCTGTAGTGCTTGCCTGTATGCGTAAATTCTGGTTTCCCCCAGACACCGTTCACCACATCCAGCCACTCGCTGGTACGGCCGTAACGGTCATCATGCTGGTCGAAGCCGACGCCGTACATTTTGGCTTCCTGCTCCCACCACGACGAGACGACGTTGAGAGCGAGCCGGCCATCGGAGATATGGTCGATGTTGGCGGCCTGCTTGGCAAAGAGCGCGGGTGTGTGAAAGCTGGGGCGCACCGCCACCATCAATTCCAGCGTTTTCGTCACAGCGGCCAGCGCGGCGGAGGTCGACCAAGCATCCAGGCTCGGCGCGTCCACGCCCTTGATGTCATTCAGGTTCAGCTCGGCAATGAGGGACAGGTCATAGCCAAGCGCCTCACTGCGCTGTGCCAGCCGCCGGGTGTACTCCCAGCTCGCCTCCATGCCCTCGTCCTCTACATTGCGCAGCCAACCACCAAAGACTGGCATCCAGTATCCAAACCGCATCGCGTAAACCCTTTCGTCCTCTCTCGCTTCAGGCGCGATTGCCGTTCGGGCAGGTAGCTGCCGCCTCAGCTGCGCGCGACCAAGTTTCCGTCCGTCCGAAGACTTTTACACCCACATACCCGCGCAGCTTGAGCGTCTGGCCCTGTGCTTCGATGCTTCCCTTGTAGGTCTTGCCAGTCTTCGGATCGTAAAGACTGCCGCTCTCCAGCTTGCCTGGGCTTTCCAGGTGAAAGCCGCTTCCAATGCGCAGCCCGCACAGCGGCCGCGAGCGCAATGAGGCATCCGGGTTTTCCTCGTCCCTGCTGGAAGGCGCGGCTTTGCTAATGCCCGCCAGCACCGCGCACACTGCATCGCCACAGCGCTCCACATGGATGGTCGATCCACCCGGCTCCGTCCAGTAACCGAAGACATCATCCTCGGCGGCATGCACGCGTGTTACCGCTGCTGTAAGCATGACGATCACCGCAGTGCCTGCAAGCATGATTCGTTTCAAGACATCTCCTCCACCCGCCGAAGCGCGAGCACCGCGTTGAGTCCACCAAAAGCAAATGAATGCGAAAGCGCCAGGTTGACCTGCCCATGCAGGTTTTCGCGGCTCAGCACCCTGAGATGCAGATCGGGGTCAGCCTCGCCGTCCACGGCATTGCCGGGCATGACACCTTCGCGCAGCGCCAGTGCCACCGCGATCGCCTCCATCGCGCCGGAAGCGCCCATGGCATGCCCATGCAGCGCCTTGGTGGAGCTGACCGGAATCTGCATGCTGAGCTCACCGAACACCTGCTGGATAGCCACGGCTTCCACGCGGTCATTCACCTGAGTGCCGGTGCCGTGTGCGTTGATGTAGCCGACGTCTTCCGGCGTGGCGCCCGCATCGCGCAGCGCCATGCGCATTGCCGCGGCCGGCCCTTCCGCGCGCGCCTGTGTGATGTGGTGCGCGTCGGATGACATGCCGAAGCCCGCGACCTCACCGTAAATTACCGCGCCCCGCGCCCGCGCGCTCTCTTCACTCTCCAGCACCAGCATGGCCGCGCCCTCGGCCAGCGTCATGCCGTCGCGGTTTGCGGCAAAGGGCCGGCACTGCGTCGGCGACACCACGCGCAGGCTGTCCCACGCCTTTAGGAAACCATAGGTCAGCGGAGCCTCATGCCCGCCGCAGAGTGCCGCCTGCACAGCACCGGAACGCACCAGATGAAATGCCTGTCCGATGGCATGCGTGGCCGAAGCGCACGCCGTGGTGACCGTATACGCCGGCCCGGTGATGCCATGCTCCATACAGATCAGGCTTGTGCCCGAACTCGCCATCACGCGCGGCACCGTCAACGGATGCACCCGCGCCCCGCGTGTGTACAGCTTTGCCGTCTGCTCTTCCTCCACGGAACGTCCGGCCGTTGAGCAGCCAAGCACGATCGCCATTGCCGCCGGATCAAAGGATGCAAGCACGCCCGAGTGCGCCAGGGTCTCACGCGCTGCAACCAGCCCCATTTGCGAGCAACGCTCGGAAATCTGCATCTGGGCGGAGGTCAACTCCCTCTCCGGTGTGAAGTCCTCCACACGGCCCACGCGCCTGAATCCAAGATCGCCCGGCTTGATGCCGTCCAGTTCACGGATGCCGGAGCGCCCTGCAAAGAGGTTCTCGCGAAACTCCGGCAGCGTTTTGCCGATGGGTGTCACGCAACCCATTCCAGTAATAAACACTCGCCTCACGCTTCGGTCGCCGCCAATGTGCTCTTCTCCGCCGCTTCGTCAGTGGCCGTTTGTTTGGCCTGGACCGCATCCGCAACGCCGTTGGCGATGTCGCCTACGGTGTGCAGGGTCGCCAGCGCGCTGTCAGGAATGGTGATTCCGTAAGCCTCTTCGATATCGAAGGAAAGACTCACCTTGTCCAGTGAATCCATCTCCAGCGACTCCAACGAACTGTCGAGACGCACCTGCTCCGCAGGCAGCTGCTTCGCTTTCGCGATCAGCTCCACACAATGCTGGGTAACACTCTCGCGGTCAGTTGCCGGCACCATCGTCGCTGTTCCTCCCTATCGAGCAGGTGTTGCCAGTTGGACGCTGGGAAGGGGCACACGGGTGTGCCGCGCAATCCGATCCACCACGCCCGGCGCATGCATGACCGCCGCCGCAAGCCGCGGCGCTCCCACCAAGACTTGCGAAACCAATGTTGCCAATCGTACCTGCCACCGCAGTTCGCTGGCGAGTTGGCTCTGGTATGCGTTGGACGTCGTGCCTGTCAGCATGCCCTCGACCGCACGGAACGCCGAGTGCAGTGCGATGGACATCCCATCGCCTGAAAACGATGGGATTACCGCCGCCTGATCGCCAAGCCACCACAGGCCATCTTCCGTGCTTTCCCGCAAAAAGCCATACGGGATCGAAGAGAGCGCAAGCGGCTTCGGCAGGACTTCTTCCGCGCCCGCAAAGCGCTCCGCCAACACCGCCGACTCCCTCTGCAACCCGGCCAACAGCTCCGGCCACCCGTTGCGGTAGGTACGAAAGCGTTTCCGAGAGATCAGCAGACCCAGGTTAGCCAGATCACCTTCGACCAGTTGCAGACCGGCGTAGCCGCCGCGAAACAAATGCAGCTCAATGGCTCCTCGAAGACGGGCGTTCTGCGCTGGTGTGAGCCGGAAGTACGAGTTGAAGGCGATCAAATTGCCTTGCCGCCCGTTGCCTCGCGCTTGGCCACGCAGATCATGCTTGCCCTGTGCCAGAAACACGTTGGCAGCTGTAAATTCTCCAGCAGAGGCCGTTCTAACGCGCCATGCATCAACGCGGTCTTCCAAACCTTCCGCCGCGACGCCTCGCAGCACACGTGCTCCCGCCTGTTCAGCTTTGCACAGCAATGCTTCATCCAGCGCGTAGCGCGTGAGCGACATTGCCGGAAAGGGCAGCGTTTGCTCGCTCAAGGTATGCCCGCGTACACAGCGCAATCGATGAATCGGCAGTGACCCAAGCGCCTCCGGCTCCAGACCAAGCTGCCGCAGGTAACAAAGAGCTTCTCCACTTAGAAATTCGCCGCACACCTTGTGGTGAGGTTCGCGACTCTTCTCCAGGAGAGTGACATCACGGCCCGCGCGCGCCAGCAGTATCGCCGCGGCAGCGCCGGCCAGTCCCCCACCGATGACCAGAACGTCAGGCATCCGGCTTCACCCGTGAGACACACAACCGCGATGGATGCAGCGGATAAACGCGCGTTTCGTCGGCCGGAATACCGGCAGCCTCAACATAGCGGGACCATTCCTCCGCTTGAAATGCGCGCCGTATGGAAATGGGTCCGTCGTGCTGGACAAAGGGATGTGCCGCCAGAAGCTTAGAGCCGAGCCGGAAGGCGTGATACGGCATGCGGCTGCGGTGCAGGTCGTTGATGAACCAGCCGAGCCGCGCGGATCGCTCCATCCAACTTAGAAACCGCACCACTTCCGCGTCGGCAAGGTGGTGCGTGAACAGCGAGCTCAGGATCAGATCGGGTGGCCGGTGCAGCTGTACGGTGAAGGCATTCCCGGTAAGCCATTGAATCCTGCTCGCCTGTACGGAAAACTCACGTGCAGCTCGAGCAGCGTAAGGGTTCAGGTCGATGCCGGTGAGTTCCACCGCCATGCCCTCACGCGCTGCCCAACGCTCAATCCGCCGCAGCATGTCGCCGCCGCCGCTGCCCACATCCACAATGTGCAGGGATTGCGTGCGGCCACGAAACTGCCCCAGCCACTGCAGCGTAGGGCGATAGTTCCAGGTCAGCCGGTTGGACATGCGCAATGAAATAAGGCACGAGCGGAACTCGGCGTAGCTGCACGGCTCATCCATTCTTTCGGAAAGATCGGCACGATGCGAAAAGTCCAGTGATTCAAGCGGCATGGAAACGAAGGATCTCCGCCGTCAAACCCGGTCCAAAGCTCATCGCGCAACCGTCCTCGGCGGTGCGAGCCGACTTCATCAACTCCGCAAGTACAAACATCACGGTCGCCGAGGACATGTTGCCGTAGCGGCAAAGCACCTGGCGGGAAGCCCGCAGCGCCTCGGCGGACAGGGCAAGTCCCTCCTGCACCGCATCCAGCACAGAGCGGCCGCCCGGGTGCACTGCCCACAGCTTCACGCCGTCAAAAGCCTCTTTGCGCGTTCGCAAAGTCTTGCCGATTTCTCCCGGCACCTTTCCAGAAAGCACCATGTCGAAACCGGCATCACGCACGTTCCAGGTAATCAGCTCCCGCGTGCCTGGGATCTCGACCGCGTCGAAGCTGTCCAGGGCAAAGCCGCCCCTCTCGCTCCCGATCAGGCTCGCCGCGCAGCCGTCCGCAAAGACCAGAAAGGAAAGCACCTCATTCAGGTTCTGCGTTTCCTGGAAGTGCAGCGTGCACAGCTCCAGGTTCACCATGAGCACGCGCTTCTCCGGCATGGAGCGAACGATGTGCCGCGCTACCTTGAGCGCGTTCATCGCCGCATAGCAACCCATGAAGCCAATGTGCGTCCGTTCAGTGGAACGCGGCAGCCCAAGGTGATCGAGCACGGCAAAGTCGAGCCCCGGAGCGTACATTCCCGTGCAGCAGGTGACGATGATGTGGCCAATGCTGGACCGCTCGGCCTCCGAGAGCCGGAGCCCATCCAGAGCTCGCGTCATCAACTCCGGCGCAAAACGTTCAAACAGCCGCATGCGCTCGGCGGTTCGCGGAAAGTCACCGCGCCGGTAAAAGTCGTAGGCATCGATTTCACCGGGCGGCATATTTCCGGAGACGTTAAGAGACGAGAAGCGTTGTGTGATCTCCGCGCGATCGGCCATGCGCAAGAAAAGCGTGCGCGTGCGGTCGTCCTGCAACATTGCGCTGGCAAAGCTCACAAATGCCCCGTGGACATCGTGCGCTGGAACCGCTGTCGCAATGCGCTGCAGAAAAGCTTCCATACCCTACCTTCTCAGGGTATCTGAGGAACGCTCTCGGCGCTGTTTGTCCGGCACACTCGACTTGATCCGGCAAAAGACCCGCAACCTGATCGGGCAACTAGACTAGCAGCCTGCATGCTGCACTTCATGAAGCACCGCTGCCCCGCACTACGGCCGGCAGCGTTCGCCAGAGGATGCGTGCGTCCATCAGCAACGACCAGTGGTCGATGTAGTGCAGATCCAGCTTGATCCAGCCGTCGAAGGATGTGTCGCTGCGGCCGCTTACCTGCCACAGCCCCGTCATGCCGGGCTTCACGCTGAACCGCCGTACCAGCGCCAGATGCGAAAAATTGCTCACATCGCGCATGGGCAGCGGCCGCGGCCCCACCAGCGACATCTCACCGCGCAGCACATTCAAAAGCTGTGGAAGTTCATCCAGTGACGTCTTGCGCAGAATGCGTCCGACCGGCGTAATCCGCGGGTCTTGCCTGATTTTGAAGACCGGGCCGCCCGTTTCATTCAGGTGCTCCAATTGCGCCTGTAACTTCTCAGCATCCGGCACCATGGAGCGGAACTTAAGCATGGGGAACCGGCGTTTGTTGAGCCCGTACCGCACCTGCGAAAAGAACACCGGACCCGGGCTGCTCCACCGGATGAGCACGGCGATGACCAGAAACACCGGAGCCAGAAGCACCAGCCCAACTCCCGCGCCAAAGATGTCGATCGCCCGCTTGACTGCGAGCCGCAGGTCGCTATGCACCATGTGCAACACAACGTGCTCACCGGACCGTCCGTTCGCCTCTTTGCGCTTGGCAACCGACAGCGGAAACAGGTCCGCAAGATACTGGGACCGCACGCCGCTTGCTTCACACAGCTCAAGCACCTGCCGGATCGTGTCGTAGGAACTGCGCACCGGCAGTGTTACCAGGACTTCATCGATGTGCTCCTGCATCAGCAGCTCTTCCAATGCGCGGACATCGCCCAGCACCGGCAATCCGTTCACCGAGAGCCCTGATGGGTACACCGGGTCCACCAGGCCGACGATGTCATAGGCGAAATGCCGGTCGCGGGAGAGCCGCTGTATCAGCTTCTGCGCCCGGGCATCCACACCGACAATGATGGCCCGGCGAGGCTTGCGCAGGTGCGGCCGCAGGAGCAGATCGAAGCTCACCAGCCCGAGCCTGGACGTGCCCGTGAGGGCAAAACTGCCCGCGAAGAAAATGAATAGCGGCTCCACCACGCCCTGACCTGTGCTGCGGAAGTGCAGCGTCGCCAACGTGATCAGCGAACAGGCTGCCAGCGCGGCATAGAGCCGCATTACCAGGTTGCGCCAGCTCACAATCCGCCGTGACTCATACACGCCGGCCATGTTGAGCAGGATGGACCACAGGCCCCAGCACGCCAGCAAAACAATCAGATTTTTGATGGAAAGCCGGAGTGCAAAGAACATCGCCGGATCCTGCACAGACTGGTGCAGATACTCCGGCAGGGTCACCATCGCGAGCGAGATCGTCAAAAGCCCCAGGTCTAGCCACTTCAGGCCTGTCCCGGTGACGGTTTCCATCGCCGCTGCCGAGGGCTGATCGCGCGTGGAAAACGCAGCCACGGCTCTCGCTGCCACCCGCGGTTCCGCAGTTCCTTCCGCGCCACTCACGCTCTGCAATGCTGGACTCAACATGGACACTTGACCGGCCCTTTCCCAATCTGAAGCCTAGCGATCGCACCCCGCCAGCGGAATGACACGAAGGGGGTAGGATGCCGCACCTTTGTGCCGGAACGAACAGCTTGTTCTGTGGGCACTGCTGACGTATCGGCGTCATCTCGCTTGACTTGAGTGCCAAGGCAAGCGCAAAGACCAGGTAGACCCTCAGCACATACCTCTTCCACCGGATCGCTGATAGGAAAGCTGATCGAGAAAATCTGATGACTCGCCATGACTCGACATCCCCTTGCAGGCCACCGCCCGCATCACACGGACGAATAGAAGCAAGGAGATCACCCATGCCCGAGCTTTCCGGCAAGATGCTCGACCAGCTCCACAGCTACTGGTCCGCCGCGAACTATCTTTCCGTCGGGCAGATCTACCTCCACGACAATCCCCTGCTGGAGCGCCCGCTCACCCCGGAAGACATCAAGCCGCGCCTGCTGGGCCATTTCGGCACAACACCCGGCCTAAACTTCATTTACGCGCACCTGAACCGGCTGATTAACGCGACCGGGGCAAATCTCATGTACGTCGTCGGCCCCGGCCACGGCGCGCCCGGCATCCTGGCCAACACCTACCTGGAAGGCAGCTACTCAGAGATTTACCCGAACATTGAGCGGGACCGCCAAGGGATGCGCAGCTTCTTCCGCCAGTTTTCATGGCCCTACGGCATCCCCAGCCATGACGCACCCAACGTGCCCGGATCCATCCACGAGGGCGGCGAGCTTGGCTACTCGCTCGTGCACGCCTACGGCGCGGCCTTTGACAATCCCAACCTGCTGGTTCCCTGCATCGTGGGCGACGGCGAGGCTGAAACCGGAACGCTGGCCACCTCCTGGCATTCGAATAAATTCCTGAACCCCATCACAGACGGCGCGGTCCTGCCGATTCTTCACCTGAACGGCTTCAAGATCGCCAATCCAACAGTGCTGGCCCGCATCTCGCATGACGAGCTGGAATCGCTGTTTAAAGGCTACGGTTACAAGCCCTATTTCCTGGAGGGCGACGACCCGCACACCATGCACCAGGGCATGGCCGCCGTGCTCGACACCATGTATGCCGAGATCAAAGCCATCCAGAAGAATGCACGGGAGAACAACGATCCCACGCGGCCCATGTGGCCCATGCTCGTGCTGCGCACGCCCAAAGGCTGGACCGGCCCCAAGTTCGTGGACGGCAAGCCGATTGAAGGCACATGGCGCGCCCACCAGGTGCCGCTCGAAGAAGTCCGGACCAACCCCGAGCATCTGCACCAGTTAGAAGAATGGCTGCGCTCCTACAAGCCGCAGGAGCTCTTTGACGAAGCCGGCACGCTGCGGCCCGACCTGTACGAACTGGCACCCAAGGGCAATCTGCGCATGGGCATGAACCTGCACTCGAACGGCGGTGCGGTGCTCAAGCCGCTCATCCTGCCCAACTACCGCAGCTACGCCGTCGAGTGCTCTTCGCCCTGCGAAAAAGAAGTGAGTGCCACCGCCAACATGGGCCGCTATCTGCGCGACGTGATGAAGGCCAACCTGCACGAGAAGAACTTCCGCGTCTTTGGCCCGGACGAAACCGCCAGCAACCGCCTGCAAGCCATCTACGAGGTGAGCGGCAAGCGCTGGGATGCAGAAGTTGAGTCCGTGGACGAGAACCTTTCCGTCGATGGACGAGTGATGGAAGTGCTCTCAGAAAACCTCTGCCAGGGCTGGCTTGAGGGTTACCTGCTCACCGGCCGCCACGGCTATTTCTCCTGCTATGAGGCCTTCATTCACATCATTGACTCCATGTTCAACCAGCATGCCAAATGGTTGCAGGAGTGCAAACACCTGCCTTGGCGGCAGCCCATTGCGTCGCTCAATTACCTGCTCAGCTCGCACGTCTGGCGGCAGGATCACAATGGCTTCTCGCATCAGGATCCCGGCTTCATCGATCACGTCGCCAATAAGCATTCCGATACGGTTCGCATCTATCTTCCACCGGATGCGAACACGCTGCTCGCCGTCACCGATCATGTCCTGCGGACGCGCAACTACATCAACCTGACCATCGCGGGCAAGCAGCCGGCGCTTGTCTTCCTGGATATCGAGGCAGCCATCCGTCACGTGATTGCAGGGGTGAGCGAGTGGGAGTGGGCGTCCAACACGAAACCTGGCGAAGAGCCGGACGTGACCATCGCCTGTGCCGGCGACGTGCCGACGCTGGAAGCCCTGGCCGCTGTCACCGTCCTGCGTGACTGGGCGCCAGATCTCAAAGTCCGCTTCGTCAACGTCGTGGATTTGTTCACGCTCGAAACACCAGGCGAACATCCGCACGGCATCCCGGACGAGGAGTTCGATCGCCTCTTCACGCTGGACAAGCCGGTCATCTTTGCCTTTCACGGCTACCCCACCATCGTGCACAAGCTCACCTACAAGCGCGCGAATCACAACAACCTGCACGTGCACGGCTTTATGGAACAGGGCACGACGACCAGCCCATTCGACATGACGGTGCTCAACAAGCTCGACCGCTACACTCTCGCGCTGGATGCCGTAAAGCAGGTGCCGCGCATGGCCGCCATCGCACCCGACGTGGAACAGAAGCACAGCGAGATTATTCAAAAGCACAAGCTCTACGTCTCGCAGTTTGGCGAAGATCTGCCGGAGGTGCGCGACTGGAAATGGTCTGCAAGGTCCAGCACGTTCGCGCCCTCGCAACAGCCGGTCTAAAAAAGGAACGATCTTGGCCATCCTCACCGTCAACAGCGGGTCCTCCTCGCTCAAGCTCGGCCTGTATCGTGATGACGGCAGCGATGCCCTGCTGTCGGTTTCGGTGGACGGCATCGGCAGACCGCAAGCAGAGATGAAGGTGAGCGGACCCACTTCCGCCAGCCTTGCCACGAAGACCTCCATTGCGGTGCCGCATGTGCATGATGCTCTGGACGTCGCCATCGCGGCCATGCACGAGCAGAATGCCGAACCCATTACGGCCATCGGCCACCGCATCGTGCACGGCGGTCCAGCGCTGGTCACGCATCAGCGCATCACGCCGGAGGTGATGCGGCAGATGGAAGCCGCAGTGCACTTTGCACCGCTGCATATTCCAGCCGCCCTGGAGTTGCTGCGACACGCGGAGACGCGCTACCCCGGCGTGCCGCAGTTCGCTTGCTTCGATACGGCCTTTCACCAAACCATGCCGCCCGAAGCGTTCACCTATGCGATTCCCCGGCCGTACCGCGATGCGGGCATCCGCCGCTACGGTTTTCATGGCTTGTCTTACGAGTCCGCTGTCCGCGCTTTGGGGCCTGAACTGCCCGAGAAAGCCGTCATTGCCCACCTCGGCAGCGGTGCCAGCGTCTGCGCCGTGCAGCAAGGCAAGTCCATCGCCACCAGCATGGGTCTGAGCCCCACGGGCGGTTTTCCCATGGGCACACGCACCGGCGATCTCGACCCAGCGGTTGTCCTGCTGATGCAGCGAGGCTTGCCCAATCTGCCGCCGCAAACCATCGATGAGTTGGAAGCCAGCCTTAACCACGAAAGCGGCCTGAAAGCGCTCGCAAACGAGAACGACATGCGCCGCCTGCTGGAACGCGAACGCGCGGGCGACCCCGATGCCACGCTTGCGATCGAGGTCTTCTGCCGCGGCATCGCCCAGATGATCGCCGGCTACATCGCCCTTCTAGACGGCTTGGACCTGCTCGTCTTCACCGGAGGCATCGGCGAACACAGCACGCCCATCCGCGCCCGCATTACCCGCCTGCTCCGCTTTACCGGGGCGCTGATTGATGCTCCGTCGAATGAACTCTCCAACCCGGATCGTATCTCCGCCCGCGAATCCATGGTCGCGCTACGTGTTCTCACCGCGGACGAGAACGGTCAAATCGCAAGGCATGTGGCTGAACTCAGGTAAGAGTTCTCGGCGTCTCTTGTAACGATAACTTTCCGCTTGGAAAAGCTACGCTTTCCAGGGCTGATAGCCGGATTTCTCAATAACCTAAAAGAGAAAGGGCGCGGCAGATTGCCGCGCCTTTTTCGCTTTTGATGGCCGACTGTTTACGCAGCCGCCGCCAGCACCTCATCCCGCAACTGCTCGTCCTGCACGGCGTCGCGCATGCTGTGCGGCAGCGCCACTGCCAGCACATCCTCAATGCGCGAGGCGTAGTGGATCGTAACGCCCGCGATCTGGTCGGCCGTCAGGTCTTCCTCGACATTCGGCTTTACATCGATCGGCAGAATCACGTCGCGCACGCCTGCTCGCTTGGCCGCAAGAAACTTCTCTTTGATGCCGCCCACTGGCAGCACATTGCCGCTCAGCGTGATCTCACCCGTCATGGCGAGCAGCGGACGCACCGGCATATCCGTAAGCAGACTGACCAGCGCTGTTGTCATGGTCACGCCAGCGGAGGGACCATCCTTCGGGATCGCACCGGCCGGCACGTGCAGGTGCAGGTCGATATCTTTCAGCACGTCCTGATCCAGACCGAGCGACCCGGCGTTGGAGCGCACCCATGTGAGGGCCGCCTGCATGCTTTCCTTCATTACGTCGCCGATCTGACCGGTGATCTGAAAGTTGCCCTTACCCTTCATGCGATTGGCTTCGATGAAAAGTACATCGCCGCCGACCGGCGTCCAGGCCAGGCCCACCGCCACACCGCTGCGCTTGGTGCGCTCGGCAATTTCTGTATCCACCCGCACCTTGTAACCGCCCAGGAACTGGTGAATCACATCGTCGGTGACTTTCAGCGCCTCGGTCTTGCCCTCGGCAATACGGCGCGCCTGCTTACGGCAGACCGTGCCGATCAGTTGCTCCAGCTTGCGCACTCCCGCTTCGCGCGTGTAGTGGCGAGCAATGATGCCGAGCGACTCCTTCGGAAAAACGATGCGCGGCTCACCCTGCGGAGTTTCCGGCTGGTTTGACTCCGGCACTGCATTCTCCACCTCGGCGACCGTCTTCTGTGGCACTGCGCTTCCAGAGAGAAAGTCGCTCCGATCATCCACCACAGCAGGACCGGAACCGCCGTTCCCTGTTCCCTGTTCCCCATTCCCCGTTTTAGCTGAAACTGACGGCTCAATGCCGTTTTCCTTGACCTGCCGCGGCACAAGATATTTCTCCGCGATGTTGACCTTCTCCTCTTCGGTGTAGCCGGTCAGTTCGATAATTTCCATGCGGTCCAATAGCGGTGCAGGGATGGGATCGAGCTGGTTGGCCGTGCAGATGAACAGTACCTTCGACAAGTCGAACGGCTGGTCCAGGTAGTTGTCGCGGAAGGTCGAGTTTTGCGCCGGGTCCAGCGTTTCCAGCAATGCCGCCGCTGGGTCTCCACGAAAGTCACGGCCAAGCTTGTCGATCTCGTCCAGCATGAAGACCGGATCGTTCGTCTCCACGCGTTTAAGGTTCTGAACGATCTGCCCCGGCATGGCGCCGATGTACGTCCGGCGATGCCCTCGAATTTCCGCTTCATCATGCATGCCGCCCAGAGAGATGCGTGAGAACTTGCGTCCCAGCGCACGCGCAATTGACTTGCCGAGTGAGGTTTTGCCCACACCCGGAGGTCCGACAAAGCATAGAATCGGTCCCTTCATGTCCGGCTTCAACCGCCGCACGGACAGGTAATCCAGAATGCGGTCTTTAACCTTCTGCAGGCCATAGTGGTCCTCGTTCAGGCAATCTTCTGCCTTGCGGATATCTACCTCACCACCCGAACCCTTCGCCCACGGCAGTACGGCCAGCCACTCCACGTAGTTGCGCGTCATGCCGTAGTCGGGCTGCGCGGGATTCATGCGCTGCAGCCGGTTCAATTCCTTGAGCGCTTCCTTTTTCGTCTCCTCCGGCATGCCTGCGGCTTCAATCTTGTCGCGCAGCTCCTGGATATCCTTGCCGGTCTCGTCCTGTTCGCCGAGTTCCTTGCTGATGGCCTTCATCTGCTCGCGCAGATAGTATTCGCGCTGCGACTGCTGCACCGCGTCCTGCACTTCGTTCTGGATTTTGGAGCGCAGCTGCTGCACCTCAATTTCCTTCACCAGATGGCGGTTCAGCCGCTCCAGGCGTGCGCTTACCTCGGTCGTTTCCAGCAATTCCTGCTTGTCCTGTGTGGTCAAAAACGGCAACGACGAGCTGATAAAGTCCGCAAGCCGGCCCGGCTCCTCAATGTTCAGGGCAATCGTCTGCAGATCGTCGCTCAAGGTAGGCGACGCCGCAACAATCTGCTGAAATTGCGAAATCACGTTGCGCTGCAGCGCCTCCAGCTCGGGAGACGTGGGCGACTCCACATCGGCAATCCGCTCAAATTCCGCCACCAGAAACGGTGAAGTCTGATCGAAGCTGCCAATCTTTGCCCGTTCCGTGCCCTCAGTGAAAACGAACAGAGACTGATTCGGCATTTTGACGACTTTGTGAATGGTGGCCACCGTGCCTACTTGGTGCAGGTCGGCCGCATCCGGGGTATCCTGGCGCGCATCGCGCTGAGCCACCACCAGAATCGTCCGCTCCTCACCCAGTGACTGAATCAACTGGATGGAGCTGTCACGACCCACCGTCAGCGGCAGGACCGCATGGGGGAAGAGCACAGTTTCCCGCACAGGCAGCACCGGCAGTGCCCGCCGGCCCTGCGGTTTACTGGCGTCCTTGTTTGCATCGGGAGCTGTGGGCTGAATTACGCTAAGAAACTCATTCGGCATGTGAGTGTACCTTTATCAAACTTTCCTACATAGGATGCCGCAAGTTTCTGCAGGATGCAATCTCGCATCTCTATCGGCCAAGGCTCGCGAAAACGTTATAGAAGCTCAACGCTTGCATACCTTCCAAGCACCTTCAGCATGGAACAGTCTGCCCGTAGAGCGTGCACCACATCTGACGCCGCACCTGGGTCGCGCAGCCGTAAATCTACAAAAAAGACATAATTCCAGGGCTGCCCAGGTACAGGCCGCGATTCAATCCTTGTCAGATCAGCGCCAGTTTCCGCCAGCAAGTTCAACGTTGCAGCCAGCGACCCCGGCCGATGTGGAATGGCGAAAGCGATGCTCATCTTATCGGCAGGCCTGCTCATGTGTGCCGGCATCGCTTCATTTAAATCCGCCGGCAAATCCGCGGAGCGCTCCAGCAGCAGAAATCGCGTAAAGTTCTTGGCATCATCCTCCAGGTCGCGCTGCAAAATAGTGGCACCGTACACCTCAGCCGCATATGGCGCGGCAATTGCCGCCACATCGGTTTCTGTGCCTTGCATCACCTGCTTGACGCTGCCTGCGGTGTCATAGGAGGGAACGGCTTGGATCTCAGGATGTTGCAGGAAGAAACGCCGGCATTGCGATAGAGCTACGGGATGGGAAAGAACGCGCCGCACCTGCTCCGGCGCGACATCCGGCCGGGTGATCAGCGCGTGACGAATGCGCAACGCGGTCTCCGCGACAATGATCACCTCGTGCTCCAACAGGAGATCATAGTGGTCGGCCACCGCGCCATGCAGGCTGTTTTCGATCGGCAGCACCGCCGCATCGGCGCTATGGGATCCGGCAAGCCTCTCGAACACCTCAGCCGAAATTGCGCAGGGCACAAGCGTTTGCTCGCCAACCAACGCCAGCACGGCCAGGTGGCTGTTTGACCCGGGTTCTCCCTGAATGGCGACGCGCAGATGATCTTTCCTTTCCGGAGCTTTCCTCGAAAATTTCTGAGCTTTCCTCAAAAATAGTGTCGCTCATTGCCAGCACAGGACGCAGTGAAACGCAACGAGTTTCAGCTTTGCTTGGCAACCTGACCAGCTCCCATGGCAACAGATGTTCATGTGACACACATGTCACGGAATCCGCCCCGGCCAAAGCGCCAGGGCATCTGGAGAGAATACGATGCTTTGGACAATCACGATCGTTCTGCTTGTGCTGTGGCTGGTTGGACTTGTTGGCTTTCATGCAATCGGAGCGTGGATTCACATTCTGCTGGTGCTGGCGATCATCTCGCTTATTTTCAATCTGATCAGCGGCCGCCGTGCGGTTTAGTTGCCGTCACAAGTGAGTGAAAGGCCGTCTACTGGACGGCCTTTTCAACGCACTCGGGCATCATAAGTTTTGTACGCAGTCGCAAAACTGCAAGGAGAACACGCCATGAATATGGATGAGATCAAAGGCAAGATGCAGAACGCCTTCGGCAAAACCGAAGAAGCCGTCGGCAAGGTTGTGAACAGTCCGAACCTGCAGAATGCGGGGACTGAGGATCGCATGAAGGGTGCCGCCAAGGAGACCTGGGGCAATGCCAAGGATGCGGTGAATACCGCTCACGACAAAGTCGCGTCTGGCGCGGCAGCCACGCGAGAAAATACCTCTTATGAGGCTGGCCGGGCAGAAGGCCATGTCGAATCCGGCACGGGAAGCTTTCGTGACAAGGTCGTCACCGGGGCCGAAAATTTCCGCGACAAAGTCAGCGAGAAAATTGACAACATTGAGCACCGCGAACACATCAATCGTTCGTAGTTCTTGACTTGACCAGAAAAGCCCGCCGCCGGCGGGCTTTTTACATTGCTGGAAGGTGACGCAGGTGTGCCAGCCATACATCGCCCGCCACGCTCAGGAAAAACAGCACGGCAATCACGCCGTTGAGCGTGAAAAAGGCTGCATCAAGCCGGCGGAGGTCCTCAGGCGAAACGATCGAGTGCTCATAAACAAGCAGCGCCCCCGCTAACAGCACACCCACAAGAGCCACTGTGTGCAAATGGAATAGCAGGAGAAGCCAGAGCAGCAGCCCGAACATAACCACATGCATGACTCGTGCCAGCAAAAAGGCCCCGCGCAGGCCGAACGCCTGCGGAATGCTGTTTAGCCCATTGGAGCGGTCATGCTCAAAATCCTGGCAGGCATACAGAATGTCGAAGCCGGCCACCCATAGCAGGACGGCAACCGTCAGCACCACAATGCGGAAATCCAGTGCGCCGCGTACAGCGATCCAGGCCGCGGAGGGTGCCATGCCGAGGGCAAGCCCAAGCACCAGATGCGACCAGCGTGTGATGCGCTTCATGTAGCTGTAGAGCAGCACCACGGCCAGTACGAGTGGAGACAGCAGCAGAGTCATGCGGTTCAGCATTGCCGTACCCAGCACAAAGACGACGCAGCAAATCACGGTGAATGCCGCGACAAATCCGCGTGAAAGCAAGCCAGCCGGTATGGCTCGATTGGCTGTCCGGGGATTGATCCTGTCGATGTCCGCGTCAGCAAGCCGGTTAAAGGCCATGGCGGCGGAACGTGCGGAAACCATGCACACAATGATCCAGAAGAGCACCCGCCATGGCGGCAAACCAGCCGCCGCCAACACCGCCCCAGTCAGCGCAAACGGCAGCGCAAACACCGAGTGCTCCCACTTGATCATCTCCAGCGTGACGCGCGTATTCCGCAGGGCACCCGCAATTGCAGCCATATACCCAGTCTAGCGGTCCAGTGATCAATCTCGCATTGACACCATTTACTCCTGTGCCCATTCTGTTGATGCACTCTCGCGAAAGGCTGAGATGTAGCCGCAGCGCCTTCTGCCGGATCGGCAGCCTACATTCAAGGCGGAAGTTCTACTTAGGCCCGTTCTCCCGTGTCGCCACCTGCAAATTATTCGTAACCTTGAAGGCTCCAGGAACGCCATTTGCCCGGATACCGGCCGCGTCTTTGTCCGCCTGTGAATCCACAACGCCGGACAGCGTGACATTGCCATTCACCACGGTGATGCGGATGGGCTTGGCCGGATCGATCGCGTAGCGGTTCAGCGAGGGGAAGCCATACACCGCGCGCGCCGTTTCAACGCGGATGCGGTCGTCATTGGGCGAAACCGGTGCGACCTCAATCTCATCCACGACATCTTTGACGCCCCGATAGTGTGACACCAGCGACAGCGCGGAGTCCTTGTCCGTGGGCCCGTAAGCCACGCCGCCCAGCGTCACGACTCCGTTCTGAACGCCGATGGTGAAGCTGTTGAACGCAGTCGTGCCATAGCCGACCCGGTCATAAGCCAGCTTTTCAGCCAGCTTGTTGCGCAGTTCCGTATCGGGAACAATCGCCTCATCATTGCCCACCACCAACTGATTGTTGACGGCGACTACGCCTTTCTTGTGGTGGACCTTCTTCTCCGCATCTTCTTTGGTCGCGTAAACATCCACATTGCCGGTCAGCGTCACCATACCGTTCTTGACAGTGCTGGTGATGCCGTTGAAGCGCTTGTTGTCCAGGCTTTTCTGGACTTCGGCTTCGATCTGCGGATCAGTGGTTTGCGCCGCCATCGGCAGCAACAAGGTGCCGGTTGCCACCAGCATCGCCAAGGCAAGTGTCCATCTTTGTCGTGTCTTCATCGCTCTCCGTTCGAGCGGCAGCTTGTCACTGCTCCGTTTCCGATTCAAAGCAGAGAGGCAGCTTGAAACGCCCTCTCTATGTAAGACAGAAGATGGCTGAATCAAGTTGTGCCAGGCGCGCCGCTACTTCACGCCGCCGGCACAGGCCGCTCACCGCGCGTCAGCGGCCCGGCTTGTTACTTATACCGCTGCCGGATTTTATACACAATCGAGAAAACGCCGTTCTCGTCGCGTGTCGCCACCAGGGAAACGTTGTCGCTCAATTGGTACTGCGCCTGAATGAGTTGTTGCGTCGATGAGTTCACACTGGTGGCGAAAGTCACCGTGATTTTGGGTGTCAACTGCTGCTCGACGGTAATCCGCGCCGAGGATGTACCCAACGCGCCCACGTAGGCCGGATCGATCTTTACCTTGCCCGCGCCGCCAAACAGCTTGTTCACGCGATTGGACACCGTAGCGTTCAGCGCACCACCCAATAGCGCATTGGTTGTTGGATCCTGGCCCTGTTGCTGCAATTGCTGCGTGTTGATGGCGGCTTCTTCCTGCGTCCGGCCCAGCGCAAGCAGGTTGAAGATGTCCGATTGCGAGAGCGGCGGCTCAGACCTGTAGGTGAGCTTCGGATTTTTCGACGTGCCATGGACACCGATGGTCAGATCGTAGTTTTCAACCCGCGCCGTCGCGTCGACATCAATAACTGGATCGATGCGGATGGGATTGTTGAAGTAAATCTGGCCGCGCTGCAGCTGGTACTTTGTGTCGTTGAAGGTGGCGGAACCATCAGTGAGCGTGACCTTACCCAGGATCGACGGCACCGCCGCTGTGCCGCGGACGGAAAGGTCGACCGTGCCGGCCAGCCGCGCATAACTGTTCTGAAAGTCCAGCGCCGGGGAGGACTGCACGCGGACATCCAGCCCGATTTTATTCAGCAGCGAATCCGGATCGGGCGGAGCGGACACATCTCCGGCACCACCGGCGATGGAACCAAAGTCGAAGGTCTGTGCCAGACCGAACCGCGTAATCAGCACATTGCCGGAAACGGACGCGCTGTCGCCTGAGCCCTGCAGCCGGATGTTCGCATTTGCGGTCGCGGAAACGCCGTAGTAGCGCACGCGCACCGCTTGCGCCGTCGCCGTCAGATCGGCAAAGAGGCCGTTGCGGTACTGCACAAAGCCGTTCACCCTCAGTCGGCCGCCACCCGAGTAGCCGGTGATGTCGTTGACCACAAGGCGATCTTCGGTGAACGTGGCCGTGCCGTTCAGGTCGGAGAGGCCGTTCGGGATCTCCGCATAGGCCAGGTTCGTGTTGCTAAAAGTGACATTGCCGCCCAGACTCGGCTTCTTCGTCGTGCCAACGGCGGTCACGTTGAACGAAATACCACCCGAGGCAATGATCTCCGGATTGATGCGGTGCGCAAGTGCGACATTGACCTTGCCCTGTGCCTTGGCATCGATGCGTCCGCCGTTCGGCAGCGCAGAGCCGTCCGGCGAAAAGACCTGCGCCGAACCGGACGCAGTCAGATCCGTCTCCGGCCCTGTCACATGCAGCTCGTCCAGGCGAGCCACACCGCCACTCAGCGAGGCGCGCACTGGTGCAGCCGCCGCAAACTCCAGCCCCTGCACTTTGAAGCTCAGCGGCGTGATGACGGCATTCCCGCTCAGCTTGGCGGGTGTCTTTGCCGGCCCGCTCACATCTAGTTCGCCAGAGGCTACCGAGCTCGCATCCAGCGTGGAGCCTGTCAGCTTCAGCACATTTGCCACATCCAGGTTGCTGAATCTCGCATGCGCCTGCATGGGGTAATCGCCCGCAAGCTGCACCTGACCGGTGGCCTGGATCTTCGTGTTGAGCAGGTCGGAGTTGGCGGTCAGGTACACCACATCGCGGTCGCTGTGCACATCGGCGTTCAACTGACCGATGGCCGTTCCCTGGTAGGTCGCATTGGCCAAGGCCAGATGCGCGACCAGCCCCGGCTGCTCAACGGTGCCATTCGCGTCCGCGCTGAAGGTGAGCACGCCGTCCACGGGTGATTTCGCATCCTTCACCGACTTCAGGTTCGACAGCCGGATTTGATTGCCCTGCAGATGCGCCTTAATGCGTTTCGTCGTCAGGTTGTAAGCACCGTTTCCGTCCACCTGCACACCCTGGGCACGCACCTGCAGCGTGTTGGCGGCGATGTCCTGGCCGCGCACGGAGACGCTTGCGGTAATGGCGTCGAAAGGCTGATCGTAAGCCACGCCATTGCGCAGGCCCACATTACCGTCGCCGGTCAGGTTGCCGAGCGTGCCGCTCACATTTCCGTTCAGCGCCAGGATGCCCGTAACCGGCAGCTTGCCCTGCCCGGCGATGTCCAGCAC
>CAXTPQ010000002.1:70274-128353 GCA_964246215.1 uncultured Terriglobus sp.
TCAGCGCCAGGATGCCCGTAACCGGCAGCTTGCCCTGCCCGGCGATGTCCAGCACGTCGTGCACTTGCGCATCGGCCAGTTGGACGGTGGCGTTTACCTGAGCGGCATTGTCGAACTCATAGGACACCACGCCGCGCCTGACCACGCGATGCGGTTTCACGGCACCAGTCACATTCAAGACGGCGGTGCCGCGGCGGATCGTCGAGTTGGCCACACTCACACCGGCGGGGGTGTACTCCGCGTCCGCCACGATGGAGTCGATTGCGACATCGCCAGAACTGCCCAAGTGCGCCTGCAGCTGGTTCGCCTGCAGATGCCCCTTCACATCGATGTCGGCCACCGGTCCCTTGACCGTGCCCTGGAAGTGCGCATCGCCATGCAGCACCACCGGCAGCGCGGCGCTGCCGGTCTTGCCGTTTGCCTTATATCCTGCGATGTTCAGGATCGAGTCGAACTCGCCCAGGTCGCGCAGGTCGGCGTTCAAGGTGAGATTCGTCACCAGCCGCTGGAGCGCAAGTGTTCCGCTCGCGGTAACCGTGCTGCTTGGGCTGCGAACGTCCAACTGCTGAACAGTCACCAGTTGGCCCGCACCACGATAGGCGGCTTTCACCACACCGCTCACCGGCACATCCTGCGACGCACCACGGCGGCGCAGACCCTGCGGTGAAAGCTTCAAGTCGGCATTCGCCACGACAGAACTCGGCAGGTCGCTCGTCGTGCCGCCCCACTCCACATGCACCGGCCCATTCACCGCCGTGTCGAAGCCCAGGTCGCGATAGCTCTTCGGTTCGGTGATCTCATTGATCGTCCGCAGCGAGATGTTCGAGACCTTCACGTCAAGGTAGGCATGTGCTGTTTGCGTCGGCGTTATCGCGGGCGAGCCGGTCGCGGGCGGCTTGCTGTTCGCGATGGTTGCCGTTGCGTTCGCCGTCTTCTGGCCCGCGGCAATGGTGGGCGACTGCGCCGGTGCCGACGGGGGAATCTCGCCAAGCCAATTGTTGATGCGCAGGTCGCCAGCGATGGCACCGCCCGCCGGCAAATTGAGCGCGATCGCATTGAAAAGCAGTTCTGTCTGCGTGACCCGCACGTCCGCTTCACCATTGACGCCGGCCACGTTCACATACTGGTCGCGGTAGCCCACGTTGTGCAGCTTGGCACCACCCGCCACCAAGTAGCCCTTGGGGCAGTCCGGGCTGGGCGGCAGTGTCTTGGTATCGGCCTTGCTCCGGCGCGGATTGTGCCGCTCAAAAAATCCGGGCTTTTTCTGCGCTTCCTGCGGCGGCGTATTGCAGGAGTGGCCGGCAATGTCCAGGTCGAGCACGCCCTCGGTCAGCCCCGGAAAGCCGCTCAACACGGAGATCTGCGGCACCTCAAGATTGCCCTTCACCTGCACATTCCAGGTCGGGTTGTCGAAGCTCTCCACGCGCGCGTTTGCGTCCAGGTGCGAACTCTTGCCGGTGTCGAAGGTCACGCTTTCGATGGCGATCAGCTTGCGGCCAAGCTCCGCCCTCACGTTGAGCCGCGACTGTGCCACCGGCATCTGCTGCATGCGCGTGCGCAGATCGCTGATGCCGATCGTCAGGCCGTAATGGTCTGAGGTGGTGATGTAATGCACATTCACGGCAAGATCGTTCGCGGCCAGGTCAAACGGAATGGCTTTATCGTTCAGCAGCACGATGCCGTTGGCCAGTTCCACCTGGCTTGCCTGCAGATCCAGCAGCGTGTCCAGCACCGGCTCATTGCTGGTGCTTTTCGTCTTCGGTACCGGCTGGTTGGTGGTGCCGTCCTTATTGATGATCAGGTGAACGTGCGGCTGGTCCACATGCAGCAGCGCAAGCGTGATGAACTTCATGGCGCCCGTGCTGTTGGTCGCATGGGCGAACAGGTTCTTCAGCGTGATGCGGACCAGGATACGGTCGGCGGACAGGTAGGGTGCCTCGCCCGGAGCTTCCAATCCGTGGATGACCAGCCCATCGGCCTCTACCGCCAGATGCCAAAGGCTGAAGTGAATCGCTTGCAGGTCAACCCTGCCGCCGGTCGATTCCTCCAGTGTGGCAACAAGCGTCTTGCGCACGCGGTTCTGGAAATCCTGCGTATTGGAGTACAGCGCCAAACCTCCCAGCACCAGCAGGACAAGCACAAACAGCGTGCCCACTGTCCAGAACAGCCCACGCCACACACGGCTCCGCTTTACCGGCTTGCGCGCTCCGGATGTTCCCGCGGCACCGCCGCCCGTCTGAGGCTTGTTCGCGTTCGGATCGTCAGGGGTCAGAGATGCCATTAGGACGCATCCTCCCCTGGCTTGAGGATGCGGACACTCCCGCTGTCGCGCAGGGACTTGAGCCACTGGTCCAGCAGCTCGCTCACCTGCTGCTGCAGCAGCACCTCTTCAATGCGGCTACTCAGCACAGACAGCGGCGGTGCCTGCGCGTGCTCCTTCCGGTACTGCGGCAGCATGGTGTTGGTGTAGTAGTCCTCCACCTGCTTGTCGGAAATGCGGATGCCGCTGCGGAAGCGTTGTTCAATAAAGCGCAGCACCTGCTCACGCAAACGCAGCCGGTCACGCAGCTCATCTTCAGTGAAGCCGGAGGCCGTCAGGAACTGCTTCCATCCCGCGTCGGTTTTGCAGTGAGCTGCAACGCACGAGGGCAGATCGTTCCGCAGGTCCGCCTCGTCCTTGTCGATGACGGCGGTGCTGATCTCCTGCTGCGGCCCACGAACCTGCTGCAGGATCAGCGCCCGGTCAATCAGCCTCGTCAGCGCCTGTTCCCGCGGAGTGGTGCCGCCGGGCGTACGGTAAGGGTACAGCGCGCTGAATCGCTGCTCCTCTTCCACATCGCTTTCCAGCACGATTTCGCCGTTCACAATGGCCACCAGCCGGTCGACTACATCGCCGCGCTCGGCCGGCAACTTGTGCGCGTCTGCCTTGCTCTGCTCAGGCGTGGCCGGCTTGCCCTGCTGCTCGGACTTGGGCGCAATCGGGCCCGCGGCCTGCCCCCACGCACAAGGTGCAGAGCCGGCCTGCAGAGCCAGGACGGCGGTGACCGCCATAGCCGCCGCGGCACACCGTGAGAGTCGCATGTGGGAAAGGCCGCGCATCAGAAGCTCTGTCCTATCGAGAAGAAGAATTGGATACGGCTGCCTTGGCCGACGCTGTGATTCGGCGTGGCCTGTGAAAAGTCGTCAATGATCGGATAGATCGGCGGGTTCAGGTTGTAGCTCAGGTCCAGGCGCACCGGGCCCACCGGCGTGTGATACCGCGCTCCCAGGCCAAGTGCATGGGAGAAGTAGGCAAAGTCGCACGTCCCCACCGTGACAAAGCCCGTGACCTGGCGGCAGGTGTTTTCATTTGGCTGGTGAAATCGGCCGAACGACGGTCCCACATCGCTGATGTGCAGGAAGGTGTTGCCCATGTCGTGGAAGACGACGAAGGAAACGCTGTCTCCAACCACCGGCAGCACCGGCGCGGGCAGCCGCATCTCCAGCGTGTTCACAAAGACAGCCGTGCCGCCCACGGGAAAGCCCGTGGTCAAGTCGCGCGGGCCGGCTGCGTTGATGCCGAAGCCGCGGTGGGAAGTCGCGCCGCCGGCATAGAGCCGCTCCGGCAGCGGCACCGGGTCGCACGATGCGTTCGTGTTCAGCAGCACACCCGTGCAGCCGGACACACCTGCATTCGGGTTCGTGCCCGTCGCATTGATGAAGCCGAAACGCGTGTTCCGCGCAAAGGTGTACTTATGTTTCTGGGGTCCAAAGGTGTAGTAGCTGGAAAAGGTCGTGTCGAAACGGTTGAAGTTTGTCTGTGAGCCGAAGACACCGTTCGCCAGAAAGTCCTGCACGGAAAGATAGATGCCCTTCTGCGCATCCAGCGGCGTGGGATTCCGCGTGTCATGGAACCACGTAAACCCCGGGCCGCCCACACGCACCGGCTGCGACAGCAGAGGGATCAGGTTCGACGTGACCTGGAGACTGTTCTGGTCTACGGAAACACGGCGGTACTGGAAGTCATAAATAAAGGTGTCCGACTTCGGCACGCGCTGCGTCACGCGGAACAGCCCCTGCAGCGTGCTCGCCTTGAAGGTCGATATGTTCTGCACGTTGCTGTAACCGCCGCTGATCTGTGCGGTCAGATTCGGGTTGCCGAAGAAGCGCGGGCCGTTCAGCGTGGCCGTGGCAATCCGTTCCAGCAGGCCATAGGTGCCGTGAATCGTCAGGCTCTTGTCCGTGCCGAGCAGATTCAGGCGTGTCACATCGCCCGACACGCGGAACGAGGCACCCGCCTTTCCAGCCGCCGTGCAATTGCTGATGGTGCGCCCCGCTCCGAATGACGCCTGCGCGCGGCAGTTCGTCTGGGGCGTAGAGAGCTGTGTTTCAAAGCCCGCGCCATAAGTTACGTCCCACCGCTTGGCCTCATTCAGCTGCACCAGCACGTTCTTCCGGTCGGTCTCACCGGCGGGGTTCTGCACCGCAACATTTGCCTCGCTGAAGACGGCCAGATCGTAGTAGCGCCGCTGCATTTCCACCAGCGCGGACTGGTCCAGCGGATCGTTTGCCTTGAGTTGAAGTTGATCGATGATCAGCTTGGGCTGGGTGTGCTCCGGTCCCGTGATCAGGACGCGATTGACAAAGACTTCTTCGCCCTCCGTCACCACATAGTTCACATCCGTGATGGACGGATCGTCCTTGCGCACCGTCTGCCGGACCTCCACCCGTGCCTGATCGAAGCCCTTGGACAGGTACTGCTGCAGGATGTTGTCACGATCGCCGGAGACCGTGGCAAGCGAGAACGGCTGGCTGCTTTGCGCCGTAACAAAGGCCTGCATCTGGGCCTTGCGCGCGTCATTCACACCGCTCAGGACCACGTTGCCGAACTTCTCCTGGGGACCCTCTTCAATCGCGAGATCGACGGTGAGTTTGGCGATCTTTGCATCCGTATCGCTCTTGCTCTGCTTGGCCGTGACCTTTACCTTCTCGAATCCGTTGGCACGGTAGAGCGAGGTGATCGAATCCGTATCGTTCGACAGCAGCACGGGCGAAAACTTGCCGTATTTCACAAAGGCATCGGCCTTTACAATCTGCATGCGTTCCTGGATCGTGGCAGTGTCAAAGTACTTATTGCCGGTAATGTTGACGGCTGCAACTTTGTAGCGCTTGCCCGGCTTAGCCTGGAAGAAAACGGTCTGTGTTTCGTTGCTGGGAGGCGGCAGCAGCGTTCCATCCGGTGCAATCTGATTCTCCCGTTGCGCGGGCCGCACGGAGCCTTCTACCTCCGCATCAAAGTAGCCCTGACGCAGCAGGAACTCACGGATGTTGTGTGAGCCTTCGTTGATCAGATCGTTGTCGACCGCGCTCTCCTCGTAAATCGGCAACAACTGCTTCTGACGCGCACTGGAAATCTTTACGCCCTCGATGATGACTTTCACCAACGGTCCCTGGTGATCGATGAAGTCGTAATCCAACTGCTTGCGGTCAGGCGCGTAGGTCGACTTCTGAAGCGCGATTGCGGCTTCCAGCCGGTCACTCTTCTGGTATTTCTGCCGGAGCCGTGTCAAAGCATTGGCCACCGTGTCGCGGGTTACCCGGTTTTTGCTGTGAAAGTACTTCAGCGTCGTTGTGGTTGTGTTCAGCTTGCCGATGTCTTTGAACTGCTGCGCGGTCAGGCCGGGGTCGCCGGCAACTGTCACGTTGCCCACTAGAGCTTGCGGCCCGATCGTGACCGAGTAGTAGACGTCAACCTGATGGCCGTCGGTGCGCCGCTCCGTCCGCTGTGAGATCTTTGGTTCGTAGTAGCCGTTCTGCGCCAGCGCCTGCTTGATGCCGGTCACGCCCGTCGCAATATCCGCATCCTGGAAGGGAAAGCCGGGCTGCAGTTGCGTGGCAAACTCCAGAATGGACGCGAGCCGGTCGGAGCGGACGCCCTGAATCACAATGCGCCCCACAAAATATCGCGGTACACCCGCAAAGACCAGCGTGACTCCACCATTTTCCTGAACCGCGCGCAACTGGATGTCGCGGTAACGGCCCGTGAGAAAGAGCCGGCGTGTCGCGGCGCGCACCTTTGCCGGATCCAGCGTGTCGCCCGGCTGGATGCCGAGTTCCGATGGCAGCCTGGAACCTTGATTGAACTGAACGCCCTCAAAGCGGATCGCGGTCACCCGCTGGCCTCGCAATTGAAAGAGTCCGGCTGCCGCAGTGTTCGCTTTCTGCGTTGCCTTTGCGTCCTCAGCCTTTTGTGCGTCGGATGGGGAAAGGCTCTGCCCCGGTGTACCTGTAGCGGCACCCGGCTGTGCCGCGGCTTGCGGCACGGGCGTGGTGCCCTGTTGCACGTTGCCGGGAGTTGTCGCGCTTGGCTGAGAACTTTCCTGCGCCCGCAGCAAACTGCCCGGCTCGCACAGACCGCCCATCAGTGACACGGCAGCGATCGCCAGACTCCACCGTTTCGCCGCGCCACCTGCCTGAAATCTGTGCTGCACCCGCAACTGTACTGCTCCTCTCACCACCGGCCGTCAGGCGGCCCAACCGTCAGCCACGTACGCCTGCCTAAGCCAACATCGTAGCCTTTTTTATTGTGTCCGCCACCGAATGCCGAAAGATCGTTCCGGGTTAGTAAAGGTGTCTTCACAGCAGACCCACAACTCTCGGCCGCCACGTCTGCCACATTCCGCCATTTCAGACTTTGGCTGTCCCGGTAGACTTGGAGTGATGGCGGCAGCGGTGCAGTCCCTCCACAATCAAACCACACTCCAGGCCCTACGCGGCGACCGCTACTCGCGCCAGGTGCTCTTTGCGCCAATCGGTCAGCGGGGCCAGCGCCGGCTTGCGGAATCCCATGTGGCGCTCATTGGCTGTGGTGCCACCGGTGCCGCGTCGGCTTCCCTGCTCGCCCGTGCCGGCGTCGGCCGGCTCACCATCATTGACCGCGACTTTGTCGAGCCCTCCAACCTGCAGCGCCAAGTTCTCTTTACAGAGGCAGACGCCGCCGAGGCTCTGCCCAAGGTCGAGGCAGCCCGCCGGCATCTTCATAACATCAACAGCGATGTCGAGGTGCATGCCTGCATCGCGGACCTGACGCCCGCAAACATTCATGAACTGCTTGCGGGCAGCACAGTGCTGCTGGACGCAACGGACAATTTCGAAACGCGCTACCTGCTAAATGACTACGCGGTGGCTGAAGGCAAGCCTTGGATTTACGCCGCGGCCATCGGCAGCTACGCCGCAACCATGAACATTGTGCCCACGCCGTTTCCAGATTCAACCGCATGCCTGGCCTGCCTTTTTCCGGAGCCGCCCTCCGGCACGGTGGAAACCTGCGACACCGCCGGTATCCTGAACACCGCCGTGAACCTTGCCAGTTCCCTGCAGGTCACGGAAGTTCTCAAACTGCTCACCGGCAACGCCGCCGCGCTGCGCCGGACACTCTGGTCGATGGATCTGTGGACCGGCGAGCAGTCCTCCATTTCCGCCGCGCGGCCCCGCAGCGGTTGCCGCGTCTGCGGTGTTCGCGACTTTACCCACCTCCGCGGTGAGGCTCGTCCCACCATCACGTTATGCGGACGCAACTCCGTACAGATTCATGAGCACCACCGGCCTGTGGACTTTGTGCAACTGGCGGCGCGTCTGCAGCCGCATGGACAAGTTCGCTTTAATGACATGATGCTGCGTTTCCAGCATGAGTCGTACACGCTGAACGTCTTTGCCGACGGACGCACTGTTGTCCAAGGGACCAGCGATACGGCACGCGCCCGCACCCTCTATGCCCGATTTGTCGGCTCTTGACGGATTCTTCACGGCATCAAAATCCGAAGTTCGAAATACAACCAACAATCGCGCGGACTTCTCCCATTCAGTGTTGTTGGAACTCGATCTTGAAGTGCTTTGCGCGTTCGAAGCTCTACCCTGCTGCTGTATCTTGGAAGCAGGGCATCGGTCGCGGGCACCAACACGAGCCGCCTGCGCTAATTCCGGCGCGGCACGAATCGCGAGGCCTATGCTCACACAGGTTTACGGAATGTCACAGACGAGTTCAACGCCCCCTCCCGGGCTGTTCAAACGGAACCCGCCCATTGCAGGCGAGGCAGACGCGCTGGAGCGAGCCAAAAATGGCGATCCAGACGCATTTTCGAAGCTCTACGCGCTGCACAAACGGCGCGTGTATACCCTTTGCCTGCGCATGCTCGGCAATGTCTCAGAGGCCGAGGACATGACGCAGGAAGCTTTCCTGCACCTCTACCGCAAACTCGGTTCCTTTCGCGGTGAAAGCGCTTTCTCGACCTGGCTGCACCGGCTCACGGTGAACCTGGTGCTCATGCACCTGCGCAAGAAGGGGCTGCAGCTCGTCTCACTGGAAGAAACCATCAACCCGTCGGAAGAGGACGCACCCAAGCGCGACTTCGGTTCGCGCGATCCACGTCTCTCTGGCTCGGTAGACCGCGTAGCCCTGGAGCGCGCCGTCGGCACACTGCCTCCCGGTTACCGCCTCGTCTTCGTTCTGCATGACGTGGAAGGCTATGAGCACAACGAGATCGCGGAGATGCTCGAGTGCTCCACCGGCAACAGCAAGTCTCAACTCCACAAGGCAAGGCTGAAGCTGCGTGAAATTCTCCGCCAAAACGAGCAGGCGACCGTCCTGCAAGCGGGTGCAGCGCGATGAGTCAACAGTACGCCGACAAGCACAACTGGACCTGCGATGAGTTTGAAAAAGCCCTGCCAGAACTCTTCGAGAATGCCCAGGGCGGCAAGCTCAGCGCGGATCCCCGATTTGCGGAGATTCTTCGTGACTGCCCGCAGGCCGCCGAACTCGTGCGCGATCTTGAATACATCGCGGAGACGGCACGGCTGCTGATGGACCCCGACGGTGAAGGCCCAAGCAATGAAGTCTGGTCCAACATCCAGAGCAAGCTCATTCCGGGAAACAGTAAACCGAATTAGGTCTGAAGCGCTTGCCACTGACCGTGTCCGGGTGTACTCTTCGCAGGTGCCCATGCCGCAAAGCTTTCAGTTCGCATCATTTTGCTACCGCCACTGGTTTACCAGCGCGGCTCAGGCGGATGTTGCGTACCGGTAGCGACCAGAACCGGCAAGCAAAAGAATCCACCGAGCCGCGACCCACAGGGGTCGCGGTTTTATTTGTGCGACAGACTCCCAATATCTACAACCGGCAGGGCTCAGGAGAGGAGCGGCAATGACAGCAGCGGTAATCAGCGAAGAGGTCAGTGACGAAACGGAGCATTCTATGGAGCCGCTGTCACTCGTGCCATCTGCCGCCCCGCCGGGCATCCGACGCATTGTTCTTACCGGTTTCATGGGTGCCGGCAAGTCCACCGTCGGGCAGCTGCTTGCCGGACATCTGGGTTGGCGATTCATCGATGCCGATCTGGCAATCGAAGCCAAGGCAGGCATGACTCCGGCGGAAATCTTCGCAAAACTCGGCGAGTTTGCATTCCGCCGCATGGAAACCTCCGCCATTGCGCACGCCCTTGGCGAACGCAACGCCATCATTGCCCTGGGTGGAGGCGCGCCAGAGGTTCTGGCCAACCGCCTGCTTCTGGAGCAAACCCCGGAGACCGCCGTTGTTTTTCTGCAGGCACCTTTCGCCACGCTCCTGCAGCGGTGCAACCAGCAGTCCGGCGCAGCGCTTCGCCCCAACCTGGCCGACACCGCCGCCGCCGAAGAACGCTTTCGCTACAGGGCGCCCCTGTACCGCCGCTGCGCCCGCTACCAAATCGACACGGAAGGGCGGAAGCCCGGCGAGACAGCCGAAGCACTCCTGCTCGCGATTCATCGCTAATGGCGTTTCGAGCTTTTGCTCCGCAAGAGAAGCCGATATTTCGACTGGAGAGGGACATGCTCTTCGTCCCTCAATCAAGAAACCTGCTGTTCCTGCCAATCTGCATCTGAGAACAAAGACCGCCCGCAGGAGAGCACGCCCATGACTGCAGCCGAAGACTTCGCCACTCGCCGGCGCGTGCGCGGTTATATTCTCTTCACAATTCTTCTGCTCGGCTTTCTCGTGCTCTGCTGGCAGCTGCAACATGTACTGAAAATTCTGTACGTTTCGGCTCTGTTCGCCGTCGTACTCACGCCGGTCGTCGAGCGTATCCAGGCCATTCATTTCCGCAGGAAGCACATCAACCAGCCAGTTGCCGTTCTCATCCTGTTTGCGGGCCTGCTGGTTGCGCTGGGCCTTTTTTTCTGGATCGGGCTGCCGCCGGTCGTTACCGATTTCAGCAACTTCATCAGTGACCTGCCCAAGCGTATTCCGCACATTGTCGACCGGATTCACGGGCTGCCCTTTGCCAGCAGGCTGGATGTCAGCCGCATCGCTGCCCAGGCACAGAACACACTTGGAGCGCTGGCCGCATACATCGTCACGTCCTTGCCCATGTGGGCGGCGCACCTGCTGGACGTTCTGACTGCCGTCATCCTCTGCGTCTATTTTATCCTGGAAGGGCCGGAGGTGTACCAGTACTTCCTTTCACTGCTTCCCGTGGACAAACGCCCACGGCTGGCCAGCACAATGCTGGTTGCGGAGGAACGCGTCTCAAAGTGGCTCTTTGGGCAACTGCTGCTCATGGGCATCGTCGCCGTTTACAGCCTTGCGATCTTTGCCTCATTACACGTCCGCTACTTTCTGCTGCTCGGCATTCTTATGGGCATCACCAACATCATCCCCGTGGCCGGCAACCTGATCACGATCACACTGGCAATTCTCATCGCGGCCAGCGATAGTTGGGGCAAGGCTCTCGGCGTGGTCATTGCCTACCTGCTCTATACCCAAGTGGAGAACGCCTTTCTGACGCCACGCATCATGAAGTCCAGTGTCGACCTGATGGGCGTGACCGTGCTGGTAGCCCTGCTCTGCGGGACTAGCCTGGCCGGCATTGTGGGCGCGCTTGTCGCGGTTCCCACCGCCGCCATCGTGGTCGTTTTCGCCAATGAGTACCTCGTTCACAGAGAGCCGGTTGCGGCCCAGGAACCATAACGGCTCTGAACCGGCTAGCCGGATATCGCCAAATCGTACCGAATACCGTTATGGCCACCCCTCTCTTGCCCGGTTCACGATACTCTCAAGAAAGCACCAGATGGCTGCCACCGCCTCCATTCCGGCACATGCGGCAATCCGCCGTGGCACTCTGTTGGCGGACTATGCGGTTTTGTTCAAACTGCGCGACATCACCTTTATGGTGGCCATCACCGCGGCCGCCGGCTACTACCTGGGTGCGCTTCGCACCGGCATCAGTCCTTTGCAATGGCAGTTCGTCGACGCGATCCTAGGCATTGCCGCCGTTTCCGGCGGGTCCAGCGCTCTGAATCAGGCGTTGGAGCGCCGGACGGACGCTCTGATGCCCCGTACCGCGCGACGTCCCATGGCTGCCCAACGCATCGGTTTGGTGCACGGCATTTCTCTGGGCCTGCTTGCCGTCATCTTCGGTTCACTATTTCTGGCCATCACCACTAACCCGCTCACCGGGTTCCTGACCCTGCTGACCGCCGTCAGCTACGTCGCCATTTACACACCGCTCAAACGCATCAGCATGATCGCGACCTTTGTCGGGGCGTTTCCGGGTGCGCTGCCTCCGCTGATCGGGTGGACGGCTGCACGCGGCACCATCGAGTGGCCTGCCGTTGCCCTCTTCGCCATCCTGTTTGTCTGGCAGTTCCCGCACTTTGAGGCGATCGGCTGGCTCTATCGCCGTGACTACGCACAGGCAGGTATCCGTGTCACCGCTGTCGCCTCGCCCGGTGGACGCGCCACCGCAGCCCAGGCGCTCTTCTACGCAATCGTCATGGTTCCGGTCAGTCTGTGGCCCGTCTTCCTTGGCATGAGCGGCTATTTCTATGGTGCGGTTGCCAGCGTCCTCGGCGCCGTTTATCTCTGGTATACCGTGCGTTTCATCCACATCACGCGCAACCTGCCGCCCGACCACTCCCGCAAGATCGCGCGCGACCTGCTCCGCTGCAGCATCATTTACCTGCCGCTCCTGCTCATCGCCATGATTCTGAACGCACGCGGCCACATCTTCTACTAGAACCCATGCCAGCCACCTTCCAGACCGCACCGCACCGCGCTGAGTCGCCCATCCCGCCGGCAGAGCGCCTCAGGACGCCGCCCTCCATCATCGCCGGCATCCTGGCCATCTCCGCGCTTGCCAGCCTGTTCCTGTTCTGGCTGGTCTACAAGCACCCACCGTCGGACGCAACGCACACGCACCTGCTCTTTCTGCCAGCGCTGAACGCGATCCTGAATGGACTCTCGGCCATCGCACTCACGATCGGATTTATCCACGTCCGGGCGCGCCGCATCCGGCAGCACCGCGCATCCATGTTCGCGGCATTCATCTTCTCGACGCTCTTCCTGGTCTCCTACATTGCCAATCACGCGCTGCATGGCGAGTTCCGGCTGCCCGTCGCGCACACCGGCGCACTGTGGCACAGCTACGTGATCCTGCTTAGCTCACATATTCTGCTGTCCATCGTTGCGCTGCCCCTGGTGCTCATCACCTTTTTCCTCTCGCTCACGGAGAGGTTTCGCCAGCACCGCGGCGTGGCTCGCTGGACCTTTCCGATCTGGCTGTACGTGTCCGTGACCGGTGTAACGGTTTTTCTGATGCAGGCGGCGATCCGCCGATGACCGTCAACCCCGCTCAGAAACCCGCCTCTCCCATGCGCTCCGACACGCGCACCATCCTGCGTGTTGCCACGCCCATTCTCATCCTTGGCTTGATTTGTTCGGTGCTCGTCGTCCGCACCGGCGGCCTGTCCGCGCACGGCCCCACCAACACCGGCGGCTGGCTTATGCTCATGGTCGGCCTCGGCTGCGTGCCCTCCGGCGCGCTCTTCCTCCTGCTCGGCATCGGCAAATATTTTGAAGACCGCAAGCGTTAGCTTCAGGACGGTAGGTGCCGCTCTCTCGCGGTTAAGACATGGGTTCCAAGCTCGATAGCACCACTAAGATAACCAAGTGAGCACGCGAACCAAAGCCACCGATTCCCCAGAGGCCATTGCCGCCGTTGATGACATTCTGGCCGGTGCCGGTCTTTCCCATGGGACGCGCGCCTCGCGTCACGGCACCTGGAGTCAGGGCGAACGCAAGCCTGCCCGGAAAAGACGAGAAACTGCAGAAATCGCCTCAGAAATTTCCACGGAGCGTCCGGAAAGCCTGCAAAGCTTACAGCTCGCCGGTCAGCCCGGCCTGATCCACGCCTTCTCCACCCGTACCGGCGGCATCTCGCGCGTCTTCCGCGTGGGCTCTCCAAAAGAAACTGGCGACCTGAACCTCGGCTTCACCAAGCAGGACGACGCCGAAGCCGTTCGCGAAAACCGCCGCCGCTTCCTGAACGCAATCGGTGCGGGAAATTTCAAAAGCTTTGCCCTTCTGCAGCAGAAGCATACCCCCATCATCCGCATTCTGCGCAGCACAGACGAGGCCCAATCCGATTTCCTGCAGCCTGGTCAGATGCGAGGCGACGGCCTGCTGACGGACGTGCCCGGCATCCTGCTCACGATCCAGACTGCCGACTGCATCCCCGTGCTGCTCTTCGACCCCGTCCATCGTGCAATCGGTGCTTTTCACGCGGGCTGGCGCGGTACGCTGGCCCGCATCGTCGAACGTGCTGTGGGTTCCATGCGCCTGCTCTACGGCTCGAACCCGGAAGACATCCTGGCCGCCATCGGCCCGGGTATCGGTCCGGAAAGCTACGCCGTCGGCGAAGAAGTGCGGCACGATTTTGAGTCGCAGTTTGCCTACGCATCCGCACTCTTTCGCGACGTCTACGACAGCGATCCGATTCGCGAGAAATATCCGATGCTCTTCCTGACGGCGCGTGCCCCGGGCCACTCACCGATCGGGCCGCAACTGCATTTGGATCTCTGGGCCAGCAACCGCCAGCAGCTGAGGGATGCCGGTCTCTCCCCGGAAAACATCGACACGCTTGCGCTGGACACCGCCGCGAACACGGGGCGCTTCTTCTCCTACCGCGCGGAGAACGGCTTTACCGGCCGCATGATGGCCGCCATCGGTCTGAACTGACCGGCGTTCGAACGTAAGCATCGGCTAGCCGCGCACGCTATGACCACGCCCACCGCGTTCGCTCTTACAAGCTCAACCAAGTTCCAGCTCCGGGTCTCCGGTATGCTCCCGCACCAGCCGCTCGGTGAGCCGCATCAGGCTTTCGCCTGTTTTCGGCAGGACAAACAGCGCCTTGCCCTCATCCCAGTCCAGCTTAAAACTGGTTGAGAGAGCGGAAATCCAGATTTGCCGCACCGGCGTGTTCGGCGTGAAAACGAACTTGGCCTTGGGCGCTTCGAAGACCACATTCAGCACTCCGCCGTTCTCTTCCGCTTCAAAGCCGCCCTCGTCTTCCGCATCGATCAGGCTCTGCTTCAATTCGTCCAGGGCACGGTCTGCTTCGCGCCGAAAAGTTCCCTCGTCGATCATGCGGCCAGTTTACCCCGTCCCTTGCGGGAACAGGCTGTCCACTGGCTTGCTATGCTGCAGGCAGGCTACGAGGACTCGATGAACGGACGGCAGGGATGGCGAACCGCGGCGCTGGCAGGCGTGCTGCTTGCAACGGGGCTGAACAACTCACACAACAGCACGGCGCAGGAAACTTTCCCCTCACAAGCCGCCGCACAGAGCACGGACGCACCCCAGCTCACCTTCTCCAACAGCCAGATGAACGCAAGCCTGGGCAGCGCCTACAGAGCCGCCCTGAAAAACCTGCTGCAAACCAACACCGTTCCCTACGGCACAGCGAGCACGGACGCCTACAACCAGACAGGCCTGCTTGCCACCCAACCCGCGACCTTTATCCGCGCCGGGGGTGGCTACAAACAGCCCTGGACGCGCGACGCCAGCGTGAACAGCTGGAACGCGGCAAGCCTGCTGGAACCGGCGATCGCCCGCAACACCCTTTGGTCGGTGGTGCGGCGCGAGACGGCTGGCCAGCTCATTGTTCAGCAGGACAATCAGTGGTGGGACCAGACCATCTGGATCATCGCTGCATGGAACCACTATCTC
This sequence comes from uncultured Terriglobus sp., assembly GCA_964246215.1. Lineage (GTDB taxonomy): Bacteria > Acidobacteriota > Terriglobia > Terriglobales > Acidobacteriaceae > Terriglobus. The sequence goes on from CAXTPQ010000002.1 coordinate 85,291, forward strand.
GTTACCGGCGACCGCGCCTTTCTGGCCGACGCCTACCAGACCGCGACGAACACGCTGCAGCGTGAAAAGCAACTCCACTTCAACGCAGCCCATGGCCTCTATCAAGGCCCCGCTTTCCTGAACGATGGCATCGCCGGCTATCCCGCGCCACCTGCGGATGCGAAGGAGTCACGCGGTTCTTTCGTGCTGGAATACCCGGGTGCCGACAAGTTGATGGTGCTCAGCACCAACTGCATCTATGTAGAGGCTCATCACAGCGCAGCCCAGATGGCCGCGGAACTAGGAAGGCCGCCAGCGGAAACCAAAGCGCTGAACAGTGCCGCGGATAGCTTGGCTACACAGATTCGCCGGCAGTTCTGGATTCCCGCGAAAGGCCGCTTCGGCTATCTGATCCACGCCGACACCGGCGCGCTGGACGAATCGCAAGAGGGTGCCGGACTGGCGTTCAGCATGCTCTTCGGTATCGCGACACCCGCGCAGGCCATGGACACGCTTCACAGCGCTCACCTGGAGCCAAGGGGCATGGTGGACGTTTGGCCGGACTTTGCCCGCTACAACGCGGCGCAACCGGGCCGGCACAACGTGATCGTGTGGCCGCCGATCCAGAGCTTCTGGGCCGAAGCAGCCGCACGGCAGGGTGACGAAGCCGATTTTCAGCGGGAAGTGGAAAGCCTGGCCGCGCTTAGCAACGGCAGCGGCGGCGAGTTTTACGAAATCTACAACGCGGCGACCGGCGCACCCGACGGCGGCTGGCAGGTTGGTCACAATTGGGCTTCCGAACACGACCAGACCTGGTCCGCCAGTGGCTACCTGCGCATGGTGTATAGCGGCCTCTTCGGGCTGCGTTTTCAGCCGGCCGGCCTGCGCTTCCATCCAATGCTGCCCGCGGCTTGGGGAAGTGTGACGTTGACTGGATTGCACTATCGCGACGCAACACTCACGATCCAACTACGCGGCGCGGGAAGTGCGATACGCAGCGTCCGCCTGGACGGCAGAACACAGAAGCAGCCCACGGTGCCAGCGACGCTACGCGGAGCTCACACTGTCGAGATCATGCTGAGCAACACGCCATAACAGCGGTGCCCCATGTCTCGCTTCTGAGACATGGGTGCAAATCATAGACGAGCCTTTTCCTCTGAACGACTCAGTCGGCATCCACGAGAAAGCTCCGCCAAAGCAGGCCTCATTGGTAAAAGATGACTATGCCCAGATAGCAGTTAAAAGGGGATATCGTCGTCGGTAATGCCTTCATTCGCGTAGTCGTCCTGCGCGGGCGCACGCTGGTCGAAGCTGGCGGTATTGGCATTACCACTGCCCCCGCGCTGACCGTATCCGCCCGGCTTGCCACCCTGGTTGCCGCCATAACTGGAACCGCCCTCACGGCTGGAACTCGAACCGCCGGAGTATTGGCTTCCGCCACCCTCACCACCGCCGCGGCCGCCCAGCAGTGTCAACTCATTCACCAGGATTTCCGTACGGTACTTTTTCTGGCCAGACTCTTTGTCGTCCCACGAACGGGTCTGAATCTTACCCTCGATATAAAGCTGTGTTCCCTTTTTCACGTAATCGCGAACGATCTCTGCCGTGCGGCTAAAGCAGACCAGGTTGTGCCACTCGGTTTTGTCCACCCAGTTACCCGTCTGGTCTTTCTGCCGGTCCGCCGTGGCCAGCGCAAGCTGGGCGATCACCATGCCGCCCTGTGTTGCTTTCATCTCCGGATCTTTCCCCACATTGCCCAGCAAAAATACCTTGTTGACACCCTTTGCCATGCTCGTCCCCTTCGCCCGCCGTCACACCGGAGAATAGCAGATTGCCCTTCGGCTTCCATGCCACGAAAGTAGAGTATGTCGACCGGCAAGTCCGCCTCGAGTTCGTATCATGTAGCCAGTGCTTACCGCCTCCGCTAAACTGCAAGCCCTGCGCCCGCGCCTGTCTCGCATCTGCGTCGCCCTCTCCGGCGAACACATGCTGCAGCGCGCCGGAGCCATGGTAGGCGAGTTTCGCTTCTTTGAGTTCCGCCTTGACAGTGTGGATCGGCCGGAAGAGTTTCTATACGAGCTTGGCCCGTTCCTGAAAGTGCATCCTCAACTCACCGCAATTGCCACCTGCCGGCGCACCGTCAACGGCGGAGCCTACCCCGGCACGGCTCGCGACGAACTCCACTTGCTGGAACAGGCCGCCATTCTCGGCGCCCACATCGTCGATGTCAGCCTGGAGACCGCTGAGGAGACCGCCACCAATCCCCATGCCCTTGCGCCCATCCGCCGGGGCAAAGCCGCACTCCTGCTCAGTTGGCACGACTTCCAGCAGACACCTGATCTTGAGGCGATCCATTGCCGCATGGCTGCTTTCACGCCGGATCTTTACAAGATCGTGCCCACGGCGCAGAACCTGCGGGACAGTCTGGCTCTCCTTAAGTTCCTCCGCGAGCATCGCGACGACGGCAACATGGTCGCCATGGCCATGGGCACCCCGGGACTCGCCACCCGCGTTCTGGGTCCGGCGAACGGCTCCGTTTTCACCTTTGCCTCGGCGGACGACGGCAGCGCAACCGCACCCGGCCAACTTGATGCCCGTACTCTGCGCGACCTGTACCGCATCGACAGGATCACGCCGGAGACCCGCATCTACGGCGTCTTCGGCAAACCAATCACCGGCTCGAAAAGCCCGCTGATGTTCAACACAGCTTTCCGCGAAGCGGAAGTCGACGCGGTCTACCTGCCGCTTGAAACCGGCAGCCCCGACGACCTGTTTGCCGCCATGCACGGCCTGCCCCTCGCCGGTGCCAGCGTGACCATGCCGCTCAAGGAAACCATCCTTCCTCAGTTGGACGCACTCGATCCGCTCGCTCGGGAAATCGGCGCGGCCAACACGCTCGTCCGCCGGCAGAACGGAACCATCGGCCACAACACGGATGCCGCCGGCATCCTGGAGCTATTGAGCCAGAGAGCGAATCTTAAGGACTTAAAGGTGCTGATCCTTGGAGCTGGCGGTGCCGCGCGGGCCGCGGTTTTCGCCTTGGCCGGGCACGTGGCCAGCCTTGCAGTGGTGAACCGCAACCATTCACGCGCGGAAGAGCTTGCAACGCAGGCCGGGGTGCTCGCAATCCGGCCGGAGGGTCTCGCCAACGATTCTGGCTCTCGTTGGGACATCATCGTGAATGCGACACCCTACGGCATGCTCAACCAGCCGCAAAACGAGATGCCGATTCGCAATGAAGATTTCCATTGCGCTATCTTCTTCGAACTTGTCTATAACCCGGTCGAGACGCCACTCCTGCAGCTCGCCCGCAGCCGGGGCAGCCACGTGATTCCTGGCTACGAGATGTTCCTCGCCCAGGGCATCGCGCAGTTCAATCTCTGGATCGGGAAACCCGCACCCGGGCGCGCCATGCGTGCAGCTGTGCTGGAGGAACTTGAGCCTCAAGCTACACCGTCTGTTTGAGCCACCGCCTCCGGGTGCCCCACCTTCACGACGGCTCTATGTCGTTAAGGTGGGATCAGGTGCCAAGCAAGCTTCCATGGCAAGGACGATCCCACCTTAGCTTCGCGAAGGTGGGGCACCCACACCCTAGCTTATGAAGAGTTCCAAAGGAGGGTTCCCGCACCTTTCAGACCCCGATTTCCGCCCGGATCGCCCCGGCGATCGCCTGCGCGTGCAGGCGCATTGCAGCCTCGTCCTCTGCCTCGATCATCACCCGTGCCAACGCCTCTGTCCCTGAGTAGCGGATGACCACACGCCCGCTGTCCGACAACGCCTTTTCGGCGACAGAAATCGCCGAAGCAACTGCATCGATCTCCGACAACGGCCGCTTTTCCCGCACCCGCACATTCACAATTACCTGGGGAAAGGTCTTCAGGTCCGCCGTCAATTCGGCCAGCGACTTGCCGCTGCGCTGCACCACATCCAGCAGCAGCAGCGCCGTAAGCAGGCCGTCGCCCGTGGTGCCCTTGCCACGAAACAGGATGTGTCCGCTCTGCTCCCCGCCAAGGGACGCGCCGGTCTCCTGCATCTTTTCCAGCACGTACTTGTCACCGACCGGGGCACGCAACATGCGGATGCCGCTGCGCTTGAGCGCGGCTTCCAGCCCCATGTTCGACATCGTCGTGGCCACCACCAGGTCATCGTGCAGCAGCCCGCGCGCCTTCAGGTCGCGCGCCGCCAGCAGCATCACGGCATCGCCATTCACCACGCGGCCGTGCTCATCGGCAAAGAGCGCGCGATCGGCGTCGCCGTCAAAAGTTACGCCCAGGTCGGCCTTTGCCTCCACTACCATGCGCGCCACCACTTCCGGATGCAGCGCGCCGCATCCCTCATTGATATTGCGGCCGTTCGGGGCGGCATTGTGGACTTGCACCTCGCCGCTCAGGCCGGCAAACAGCTGCGGTGCCACCGCGCTTGCCGCGCCATGTGCGCAATCGATCACCACGCGCTTGCTGCCCAGCGACAAACCAGTCACCGCGGCCAGCAGCGCCCGCACATACTCCGCGCGATCGCTTTCTTCCACGGCGGGTGCCTGCTTCACGTCCGAGGGTTCGGCGTGGTCCGCCTCCAGTTGGTGAAAGATCTCGTTCTCAATTGCCAGCTCGGTGGCATCCGCCAGCTTGTAGCCGTCTGGCCCGAAGATCTTGATCCCGTTGTCCTGCCAGGGATTGTGCGAGGCGGAAATGACCACGCCCGCGCTGAAGCCATGCGCAATGGTCAGAAAGGCAATGGCCGGCGTCGTGATGACGCCCGCGCTTTCCACCGTTGCGCCACCCTTGCGTAGACCCGCAGTGATCGTCGCGGCAATCCACTCGGATGACTCGCGCGTGTCCATGCCGAGCACAATCCGTGGCGCACCGCTGCTTGACCCCACATGGTGCGCCAGCGCCACACCCACCGCGAAGATGGTGCGGCGGTCGAGCGGTGCCTCCCCCGCGACCGCGCGAATGCCGTCTGTTCCAAAAAGCTTTCTCATGGCTTTGACCCGTTCCTCTACTCTTGCACGCGCGAACGCACGGTGCCATCCCCAAATCGCGTTAGCAGCGTGCCAGCCTGCGTGGCCTGTTCCGCAGAGCGCAAGAGCCGGCCCTCACTGTCAAAGCTCAACGTGTACCCGCGCTCCAGCACGGCCATGGGAGAGAGCGCACGCAGCCGGCCGTCGGCAGCCGCCAGCCGGCGGTGCGGCTTCATTGTCCACGTTTCAGAGACAGCGTGCATCCGCATGGACAGCACCTTCAACGTCGCCTGCGCATCGGCAACGCGCCGTTGCATCTCCTGCTGACGGAGCCGTTCCATCAGTCCGCGCAACTGCTCCGCTCGCAGGCGCAGGCTTTCGCGGCTTGCTCGCTCCAACGCCTCCCGCAGCAGATCCAGCCGTTGGTGGCGGCGCTCCACCCCATCGCGCACGCGCCGCAGCACACCCTCCGCTGCCATCCGTGAGTAACGCTGCCTGGCCGTCATTTGCTGGAATCGAATGCCGCGCCAAAGCCGTGCATGCAGCGATTGCACCCTCTCCTCGATGCGGTGTTGCGCCGCCGTCACCAGTTCGGCCGCGGCGCTTGGCGTGGGCGCGCGCAGGTCGGCCACGAAGTCCGCAATGGTGAAGTCCGTCTCATGCCCCACGGCGCTGACCACCGGCAGCTCCGACGCGGCGATCGTACGCGCCAGCGCCTCGTCGTTGAAGGCCCAGAGGTCTTCCGCCGACCCGCCGCCACGTGCCAGCACGACTACATCCACTGCATATCGCCCGCTCTTCGCGGCACGGTTAAAGTAGCGCAGGCCGGCCGCAATCTCCGCCGCCGCGCCCATCCCCTGCACCGCGCTTGGGTAGACAAGAATGTCGACACAGCCGTGACGGCGGCGGCACACCGACACAATGTCCCGGATCACCGCACCCTGCGTTGAGGTCACCACGCCGATGGTTCGCGGAAAGGCAGGCAGCGGCCGCTTGCGTTCCGCTTCGAAGAGCCCCTCGGCTCGCAGCTTCGCCTTGAGCTGCTCAAATTGCAATTGCAGCGCCCCCGCACCTCGTGGCTCCAGGCTTTCGGCAATCAGCTGCAACTGCCCACGGCTCTCAAAGACGGAGACGCGGCCACGCACCAGCACCGCCAAGCCGTCCTGCGGACGCCACTTGAGCAGTGATGCCTGCCTCCGGAACAGGACGACCGGCAATTGCGCGTCGCCATCCTTCAATGTGAAGTAAAGATGCCCGGAACTCGCCGGCCTGCAGTTGGAGATTTCGCCTTCGATCCAGACATCGGCATACTCGCGCTCCAACCGCCCGCGCAGCACACCCACCAGCTCTGCCACCGACCAGAGCCGGCGCTCCTGCGACGCTGTCTTCCCATCTGAAGATGGGAGCGACGAACCAGCAACGGCCAGTATTTCCGCAGGAGGAATTAGGTCCGAAGCATCCGCTACAGGCTCTGAAATCGGGTCAGAGAACGTAAATCCGAACTGGCCGATCGCATCCGCGGGCGGCGCGGAACGAGAAGACAACGAAACAGAACCCGGCCGGCCCCGGCGTCCGATCAGCTGCGCCAGCGTCGTGGGTACGGACTCATGGGCAGCCATTTATCCTCTCGCCGGAACAGGTGCGGGGTCGACTATCGTGCTGGAGCCTCGCCCAGCTTTTGCGCGGCCAGTTCCGCCGCCGCGCTCTTCGGGTCCTTGTCCTTGATTTGCGCGTAGAGTTTGCGCGCCTGATCCTTCTTGCCTTCGCTCTCGTACAGATCCGCGAGCTGTAGTTGTGCAAGCCCGGCCGGTACCGCCGTGGTCGGCTTGGCTGTCAATTTTTGGTAGATTTCGATGGCCTGCGCATCGCGCCCTGAGCCGTGATACAGCCCGGCCAGCGCCAGATTTGCCATGGAAGCGACATCCGAATTCCACGAGGATGCCGACTTCTTCAGCAGATCCTCGGCCGTGGCACTTTGGCCCATCTGCAACGCTGTCACTCCCTGCAAGTATTGTGCATTCCGGCCGGCCGGCGTCATGCCGTACTTACCTGCGATACCGGCAAACTCGCCATTCGCGGCGCGCGCCCGCTCTGCCGTGCTTGGAAATGTATTGATGCCCGCCGGAATGGGCCGGCCAGCCTCCACCACAGGCATTTCATAGGTGCGCATCGCGTCGGCCAGGGCTTGGCTGGCCTGCCCGCTGCGATACAAATAAAGCGCCACGATCAAAGCAACCAGCACCAGTACGCCGATCCCGGCAACCAAAGCCGTTACCAGCGTCCGTCTGTTTTGCGGAATGTACAGCGGGCCGCTCGTCGCGGGCTTGATCTCCAGGGCAGGGTTGGCGCGATTCGGAAGCGTGGGGTTCAAAGCAGCTTGTCTCTCTATCCTGGAGGAACTTCAATCAGCCGCCGCTACGAGCGGCAGCCCGGCACCACGCGCAAACCAGCGGGATGCACCAATCGCAAGTCTAGCAGCGGCCTACCCCACCCGCAAACCCACACCGCAGCGGAAACGCAAAGGCTGGAATCACCACTCCCACCGGCGGAACTGCTACGCTTTCCTTAACAGGAGCGGCACGCCATGTATGAGAACTTCCATGTCACCGACCGTTGGACCGGCGAGGACCTTCACTGCGTCTGGAAGGGAACCATCGTCGCCATCGCAACGCGCCATGCCGACGCGACCGACATCCGCTTTGCCGTCAACGACCGTCCCATGTGGATCGCCATGCCCAACATTGCCTGGGTCGAGCACAAGCGCCGCACTGGGTTTGTGATTACGGATTATGCCGCCGCCCAGGCTGCCGGCCGTTTTCTGAAAACTATTGTCGAGAACGGCTATGACAATGGCCGCGAGTTCTACACCATGACCGTTGAAGAGGTGCTCGACAACGTGAAGGCAGTCGTCCATGAAGCTGGCTCCACCGGAGCTCTGCCGACGCTGCCCGTCATCAATGACGATGTTGCGCCTGAAATCTATGCCGGTGCCCTGCCCGCCGACAATGTTACCGAGCCGGTGGCCGCACCCAACGGCTAGTGAGCTTGGTACTGCCGGCCTCATGTTCCGCTTTTGAGACATAGTGGGGAATTAGACGATAGCAACGCGGCAATTCGCGATAGCCTTTCCCCCAGAGGCCGTTGAAATGAAGCGCCGCACTTTCCTGACCACCTTGCCCGCAAGCACAGTCATGCTGCATCCCGCCCTTCAAGCCCAGCAACCAAGCGCCAAGCGAGCCGCCGGCACAGTGCGCCTGCTCATCGGTACCAGCGGCCACGGCAGCCGTGGCATTTATGCTTCCTACCTGCACAACGGAACCTTAAGCCAACCCCGGCTTATCGCGGAGGCCACAAACCCAGCCTTTCTCGCCATACCCGATCCGTCCAGTCCATTTATGTTTGCCGTAACGCAGCCAGAGGACTTTGAGTCTCATGCCAGCAGCTTCAGCCATGAGCCGATGACGGACACCGGCACGGAAACATTCACCTCCCACGGCGATGCCTCGTCCGGCAGCCCCGGAGGCTGCCATGTCTCCGTCACCCGCGATGGACGGTGTGTGTTTGTCGCCAACTATGGCGGTGCCAGTGTTGCTTCCTTCCTCGTTTCACCGGAGGGCAAAGTCGCGCTTGCTTCCCTCATCAAATTCCCGTCCGCCGGTCATGGGCCGAATCCCGAGCGGCAGAAGCAGAGCTATGCCCACTCCGCCGTGCCCTCTCCTGACGAAAACTACCTGCTGGTGAACGATCTCGGCCTCGACTGCATTCACATTTTCCGCATCGATCATGGCACGGCGAAGATCACGCCGCATGACGAATGGAAGGCCGCGCCCGGCTCCGGCCCGCGGCACATCGTTCGCCACGGCAACGGCAAATGGATTTACAGCATTAACGAGCTCACCAACATGATTGACCAGCTTGCGTGGGATCCGGCGGTTGGCAAGCTAACCACGCTCAGCCACGCCAGCACACTGCCCCCCGGCACCGACCCGGCCAACAAGCGTGCCTGCGAAATGGCCCTCTCCCACGACAACCGGTTTCTCTACGCCGCAAACCGCATCTATGAGGACTTCGCGGTCTTCAGCATCGATGCGGCCACTGGAAAGCTGACCGCGATTCAGCATCTGGCTAACCCTGGCAAGGAAGCCCGCCACATCACCATCGATCCGTCGGGCCGCTACCTGGTCAGCGCCGACCAGTTCTCCAACGACGTCTCCGTCTTCCCCATCGATCCCAACACTGGCAAGCTCAGCCCACGCATTGGGATCATCGCACTGAACGCGCCAAGCTGCGTGCTCTTCGCCTGAGAAAGCCTCTGCCGAATGTCTTTTCAGAATCGGCTTCGTAAAAGCGTTCCGCTTTGAGAAGGGCACATCAGCAGCGATTCTTTCACGCGAGCAGAAGTGTGAGAACTCCGGCCTGAGTTCTTCAGGTGGCATCTCACACAGGAGTTGTACCGAGGGCTGATAGGAATGGCCTTCCCTGCGACTTGGAATCAGGCTGTCCCTTTCCACGGGATGTTCAGCGGACAGGAGGATTGAACCGCAGCGGCCATCTCGCGTGAATGGTTATCTGAAGGGAACTAGCCCTCCGTGCGCCGAAATACATCAGATACGATGAGGTACGACGCATGAAGCTCATCGTTTTCGGAGCCGCGGGCAAGACCGGCTCTCTCGTCGTTGAACGCGCCCTTGCCGCCGGTCACGCTGTCACGGTTTTCGTGCATGAAGAAAAGGAGCAAGCCCCTGGTGTTCGCGTGATCGTCGGCGATGCTCACGACGCGGGGGCGGTTCGGCAGGCCATCGCAGGCCAGGACGCCGTGATCGACAGTATCGGCGGCAAGACACCGTACAAGGACACCGACCTGGAGACCACCGCTGCCCGCAACATCGTCGCCGCCATGCAGGCTGAAGGCGTGCGCCGCCTGCAAGTCGTTTCCATGATCGGCATCGGCGACAGCGAGCAACAGACTCCTTTCTGGTACCAGTACCTGATGCAGCCCACCTACCTGCGCGGAGCCACCAAAGATAAAACCGGCATGGAAGAAGCCGTTTCCGATAGCCAACTCGACTTCGTGATCGTCCGTCCACCCCTGCTCACCGACGACCCGGCAACTGGCAACATCCAGGTCATCACCGGTGATCACAAGGGTCATAAGATCACGCGCGCCGACGTCGCCCAGTTTCTGATCGATCAACTTGGCTCCACACAGTACCTGAATCAGGCCGTTGTCATCGCCAACAGCTGATGTATCGCCAGTGCTGGGCCGGATCGTATGCAATGTTCCTGCGCAAACTCCAGATCGAGCGCATCACCGCCGGGGGTCAGGCTGTCCTGTGCCCCCTTGCGCAGATCGACAACTTCGCGATGCGAAATTTCACGAATGACGCCGTCTTCGACGACACCCTGCCCATTGCCGACGGTTTTCTTGAAGCTGGAACTCTCGTCCCTCTCGAACTGCTCCGCGTACGAATGGAAGATTGGTTTCGCCGCAAGAACTATCTTGCCCGCGAAGAACAGTTGCGCATCCGCGAAATCGATGCGTTGCCTGAAGAACCGCGGCAGCCGCCTCTGGCGGGACGACCACGCTTACTGTAGTGGCGCTGATGCATCCAGCCTAGCCTCAATCAACGACTCCACCTCATCCCAAACCGCCGGATCGTTTTCAATTTCAATATGCTGGCGCATGAAGGACCGGGCGAACCAGGGAAACTGGCTGATGTCGACGGCGTGGTCCCGGTAACTCACCTGACGGTTGCCCAGAATCGTTGTCCGTTTCGGATCGGCGGCGCGGATGATGGAGCGGCCATGCAACAGGCCTTCGGTCTGGTAAAAGTTCATGGCCTGCTGCACGTTGGGTGGAATCAGCTCGTCATTTTCCCCCTGCTTGCGCACGCTATCCACCTGCACCGTCAGCAAGACGGGAATGCCCAGGTTGTTAAGCTGCTGCGCCAAATGCACCGTCTCACACGCGCCCCAGCTGTGGCCGTAGATGACCACACGAGCCTGCCGCTTTTCCGCCAGGGAGAGCTTGCCGTTACCGTCCCGGTCCAAAAGGTGCAGCACCGCCTGCAGCGGCAGGTCGCCATCGTGGTTGGCAAAGGTCAACACCTGAATCGAGTTGCCGTCCCGCTGCTGCAAGTCGCGGCCGAGTGACGCCTCGCGGTGCACCATGTTATCCGCCCGCACCCGGCCGCCCAGAAATCCCACCACCAGCAGCGGCGGAGGAGGGTTTACCGGCGGAATCGTCAACGGCTTCTGTGCGAACAAAGGCACGCCAGCCACGACAATGAGACCAAGCGCCGCCATTTGCCGTGTCAGACCCGACAGGAACCGCATCACAATCATCCATACCTTTGAGAAGAACAGGAGCACGCGGGACTCACAACAATTTACCGTTGCCGCTCCCTCCTGGGAGGAACAATCGTTCCCGGCTTGCGTTTAACAGTAGAGGAATTCCGTCGTGCGAAATTAGACATTCTGGGGTATTGACACACCCCAGGCACGGCAGAGTGTTTCTCTAAAGAAAGTTCACTTTCAGTGGAAAGTTTGAGGGGAAAGAGCTGATCACCTTGAGAACAACAGTGTCTGTCAGGAACGCTCCGGTGAAAGCCTCCTTTCACTTTCTGTTGCGGCTCTTTCTGCTCGCACTTGCCGCAGTGGCATGGGCGGCGAGAGCACATGCCTCAGTGGCTCTGCTCATGGAAGATCCTTTCGGCCAGTTTGGAGCATTCAATCCTACCGGCCACGCCGCCGTGTACCTGAATCGCGTCTGTGCCGTGTCGCCCACGGAATTGCGCCTGTGCCGGCCAGGCGAACTGGGAGTGGTGCTCAGCCGATACCACAAAATTCATCATGAAGACTGGATCGCCATTCCGCTCGTGCCCTATCTTTACTCAGTTGAGAACGCAAATGACATTCCGGTGTCGATCAACCGCGAACAGGAACTCGCTCTGCGAGAGGCTTACTGGCGCGCTCACCTGACCGAACTGGCTCCCGCAAAGGACGATGGCACCCCTCCCAAAGGCGAGTGGGACCAACTCATCGGTTCCTCGCTGGACCGGAAGATCCACGGATTTCAAGTGGAAACAACCCGGGAGCAGGATGAACGCCTGATTGCCTACTTCAACGACCGTCGCAACATCGGTCATTTCAATTTGTTCTTTCATAACTGCGCGGATTTTTCCCGCGCCGTGCTCGATCTTTACTTTCCGAAGGCCATCCATCGCAACTTTGTTGCGGATTTCGGCCTGACGACGCCGAAGCAAGTAGCCCACTCCCTGGTGAAATATGGCCAGAAGCACCCGGAGTTGGAGATGTCGGCATTTGTGATTGCGCAGGTGCCGGGCGATTTGCCACGAAGTCATCCCACCCGCGGCGTTGCGGAATCGCTTGTGAAAAGCAAACGGTACCTGCTTCCCTTGGCCGTGCTGGCGCCGGAGATCACCGGAGGCGTGGCTGTCACTTACCTTTCCGAGGGCCGCTGGAAACTACCGGCAAATGTACCGGTCTATTCCGTCGGCGACATTGCCCGAAGCGATGATGATCTGGTTGCCTCTCCAGCCTCGGCCCGCACTCCACTCAGGCCGATCAGCACCACGCCGGCTACTCCAGACAGGACCGGCACGGATTCTGCCACGGCGCCTGTCTCGCCAAAGTCCGATTGAATCACGAGTGCGCCTGAGAGGATTACGGCTCACTCACAATTCCTTACCTGCTGTCAGCACCTGCACACGCAGCGGCAACTGTAAAATAAGAGTTGTTCCACACCAGGGCCATTGATTCTGATCGAACCCCCAAGTAGCGGCTCCGGCAACCCAGATCTGCAAAATCTGCGGCAGGCGGATCTTGTGCGTTTTCTGAAGCAGGCTCAACGTGCCGTCGGCCTAAAAGGCGAGGTCAGCTTACTGCTGGCCGATGACGCGCGGCTGTGCGAGTTGAACCGCAGCTTCCGGCGGAAGAACAAGCCCACAGACATCCTCTCCTTTCCTGCCGCCGAAAACCCGGAAGGCATCGTCGGCGACCTCGCCATTTCCGTTGAGACAGCCGCGCGTCAGGCTGCCGAACACGGCCACACGCTGCAGGAAGAAGTGCATGTCCTCCTTCTGCATGGCGTGCTGCACCTGGCCGGCATGGACCATGAGCACGACGGTGGAGAGATGCGGGAGCGCGAGTCGGAACTGCGCAAAACGCTCAAGCTACCGGGCGGTTTGATTGAGCGAGCCCAGCCGATTGACACTCTCAAACCTCAGAGACCACGCCGTGAGCCTAAAGTCGCAGCGTTCGCCGGAAAAGGCAAAGCATGATCGCCCTCCTTATCGGTGTCGTGCTGCTGACGATGCTTACCCTGGGTGCTTACGTCGACCGCGTTTACACCGAGCTTGGCAAGTTTCTCGCTCGCGAGTATCAGGACAACGTCGACTCCTGGGTAGAACTGATCGAGCCACGTTTTGGCCTCGGACGCGATTCCATCTCCCTGTGCGCCACTGTGCTGCGCCTGACCGCGGTCATTGCCCTTTCACTTTTGTTTGGCCGCCTGGCAATTCCCCGGGCGGGCCTGCTGGCGCTGCTGCAGGGTTTGCTTGAACTCACATTAACGGTCCTGATTTTTGACCGGCTGCTGCCGCAGATTCTCTTCGCCCGCACCCGCGGACTCTGGGTATCGCGGCTGCGCTGGCTCTTTAAGGGCGTGCTCTACCTGGTGCTGCCCATCGCGCTACTGCTCAGCCTGTTGCTCTCCATTGTTTCGCTGGCTGAGCATGAAGACCAACGTACGGAGGAGTCGTCAGAAGAGGGCGTGGACGCGCTGCTGGAAGCCGGCGAAGAAGAAGGCATTCTGGAAGAAAGCGACCGAGCACTGGTGCGCTCCGTCGTGGAATTTGGCGACCTGACCGTGCGTGAAATCATGACACCCCGGCCTGAAATTTTTGCCGTCTCCGATGAAACTACTCTTGCCGACTTCACCGAGCAACTGAACCGTAGCGCCTTTTCGCGCGTCCCGGTCTACAGCGGCACCCTCGACAACATCACCGGCATCGCCTTTGCGCACGACCTTTTACAGGTACGCGACGAGGACGCCAGCCGCCGCACCCTGCGCGAGATCAAGCGCGAGGCCGTCTTCACGCCCGAGCCGAAAAAAGTGAATGAACTGCTGCGCGAAATGCAGTTACAAAAGCAACACATGCGCATCGTGATCGATGAGTACGGCACAGTCGCCGGCCTGGTTACGATCGAAGATTTGATCGAAGCCATTGTGGGCAACATCGAAGACGAGCACGAGACCGCCGCGACGCATGAAGCCATTCAGCGCGAGTCGGAGGACAGCTTTGTGGTGCCGGGCAATCTGGATGTTGCCGATCTGCGCGACCTCTTCGCCGCCGATCCGGAGGACGAAGACGACGACGAACGCTCACGCCTGCGCCTGCCCAGCGATCTGGAGTCCACCACCGTCGGCGGCCTCGTCTCTGAGCTCGCCGGGTATATCCCCATGGCCGGCGAAGTTGTGGAAAGCGACGGCATCCGTATGGAAGTGCTCGCCTCCACGGCGCGTCTGGTGACTCGCGTCCGCGTCCAGCTCACCGCACTTCAGCAGGAAACGTAAGATGGGTGCCCATGCCTCGCGTTTGAGACATGAGTTCCCTTTAATGAGCCGAATCAAGCTGTCGCACAGCATAGACTTGAACCATGTCCTTTCGCTCCGGCTTCGTGTCGATCGTCGGCCGGCCCAACGCCGGTAAATCTACGCTGCTAAACGCGCTACTCGGCGAGAAGATCGCGATCGTGACGCACAAGGCCCAAACCACGCGCAATCGCATTTTAGGCGTGCTGGAGCAGCCTGCCCGCGTAGCGTCAAAGACACGCGAAGCCCAGCCAGCCGCCCAGATCGTCCTGTTAGACACACCCGGCGTGCACAAGCCCAGTTCGCAACTGGACCGCCGCATGATGCAGGAGGTGCACGACGCGCTGGAGTCGCGCGATGCCGTCCTGTTTCTCGTGGATGCGACACACCGCCTGCACGACCCTGACAAGCAGGGCGAAGCCAACGAGCGCCGTGCACTCTCCGCCGCTGAAGACGATTTTGCGCTGCAGTTACTGCGCAAGGTGGAAGCGCCGGTTCTGCTGGTGCTCAACAAGATCGACATGCTGCGCCGAGAAGACCTGCTCCCCCTCATCGCGCACTGGTCCGCCCAGCATAAGTTCGTGGAAGTCGTGCTCATTTCCGCGAAGAAGAAAGATGGCCTGGACGAACTGCTGTCCAAAGTCGTCGCCCTGCTGCCCGAAGGGGAACGGCACTTTCCCGCCGACCAGCTCACCGATCAACCGGAGCGCTTCCTCGCGGCTGAGATGATCCGCGAAAAAATCCTGCTCTTCACCGGTGAGGAAGTACCCTACGCCTCCGCCGTGATCATCGAGCGGTGGGAAGAGCCTAGGCCGCAACGCAAGCCACGCAAAGGCGAAGTGGTCAAACTGCCCGTCACCAAAATAGCGGCAGCCATCTTTGTCGAGCGCGAAGGCCAGAAAGCCATCCTGATCGGCAAACAGGGCGGAATGCTGAAGCAGATTGGCACCGCGGCCCGCAAGGAAATCGAACACCTGCTGGGCACGCGTGTCTTTTTGGAGCTCTTCGTCAAGGTGCGTGAAGACTGGCGAAGCTCCCGCGGCTTTGTCGAAGAGCTGGACTGGCGCCGGCAGCTGGAAGCGCTTGGACAGGCGCAGCAAATCGGACGCAACGATCCTGACAAGGTTTAGCCGCTACAAGGTCTTCTTCTGGAGCGGCCTAGTTTCAGCTATGCCGTAAAGACTTTCTTTCTGCTGCGGGCTTTCAGCCCCTGAAGTCAGCCAGCTCCACTACTTTCGCCGCAATGCGGCGAAGCGCCTCGGGATGGGCCTGGGCCCGGGCGTTCGCAGACATCTCCCGAAGCCGCGCAGGGTCATTGAGCAGTGCAGTCAGAGTTGCAATGAGCCGCTCCGGAGAGAGATCGCGCTGGGCAAGCACCTCCGCCGCGCCGGCCCGCTGCATCGCCTCGGCGTTGCGCGTCTGGTGGTCATCGGCCGCCTGCGGAAAGGGCACAAACAGCGCCGGCCGGCCCGCCGCACACAACTCGGCTACCGTGCTGGCACCGGAGCGGCAGAGCAGCAGATCGGCTTCAGCTATTGCATCGACCGTATTCAGAAAGGCAGTCACCTGCACACGTGCGAGGTCGACATCAGCCCGTTCATAAGCGGCTTGGGTGGTTGCGGCATGCCTCTCCCCGGCTTGATGCGTGATGGTGAGTTGCGGAAATCTGCGCAGAAATTCAGCAGCCACCGGCGGAAGAGCCTCGTTTAAGGCTTTTGCACCCTGCGATCCGCCCAGCAGCAGCAGGCGTTGCGGTGCGCCGGGTGGTCTTGGCGTGATGGCGAAGAACTCCGGCCGTACCGGAATCCCAGTGACTTCGGTATGACGCAGGTGCTGCCCGGCCTCCGGAAAATTGACCGCGGCCGCGGACAGAAAGCCGCCAATCAGGCGATTTGCCATGCCGGGAATTGCATTCGGTTCAAATGCAAGCGTGGGAATGCGAAGCAGGATGGCCGCCACCATCGCCGGGCCGCTGGCGTAACCGCCAACGCCAATCACGACGTGCGGCTTGAACCTGCGCAGCAGGACAATGCAGCGCGCGATAGCCCGGGGAAGATCGAGCATCGTCGTAGCCCGCGTGGCCAGGCTCACGTTGTTGAGCTGCCCGACATGGATGAGGTCGAGAGGAAAGCCAGCCTCCGGCACAAGCCGCGTCTCCATGCCACGGCGGGTGCCGACGAAGCGCACCTCCGCCGCGTGTTGATCGCGAAGCTCACGGCCAATGGCGAGCGCCGGAATAATGTGTCCGCCAGTGCCGCCGCCGGCGATCAGAGCGCGGACCGGACTCATGCCCGAAAGCCGCCATGACCCAAGTGCCGCGTAGGAATCACGTTAATCGATCTCACGAGTGATATTCAGCAACACGCCCATGCTAGCAAGCGTGATGAAGACACTCGTACCACCCGACGAAATAAAAGGCAACGGAATGCCCTTGGTCGGCAGCAGCGCCAGCACCACGCTGATGTTGAAGAACGCCTGAATCAGAATCGCGCTTGTCAGCCCAAACGCAACGAACCGTGCGAAGGGATCGGTCGATAGGAATGCCGTGCGAAAGCCGCGGTAGCCCAGCATGCAGAAAAGCGCGACCAAGGCAATCGCACCAAGCAGGCCAAGCTCCTCGCAGATCGTGGCGTAGATAAAGTCGGTGTGCGGCTCCGGCAAATAGAAGAGCTTTTGCCGGCCTTCCATCAAACCTAAACCGTGAAATCCACCCGTGCCCACCGCGATCAGCGACTGCAGGATATGAAAACCGGTGCCGCGCGGGTCCGCTTCCGGATTCACAAAGGCGAGCATGCGGGCACGGCGGAAAGCCACATGGAAAAGCATCCAGTACAGGCCGATGCCGCCGGGAATCGCCGCCATCACAAAGTACTTCACCTGAGTGCCGGCCAGGTACAGCATGAACGCCGTCACGCCCACGCAGACCAGGGCCGTGCCCAGGTCGGGCTCCTTCAGAATGAGCGCGACCAGCACCAGAGGCACCGCTGCCGCACGCAGGATCGTGCCCTTCCAATCATCCATCTGGTGCATGCGCGTCTGCAAAAACCACGCAAGAAAAAGTACCACCACAGGCTTGGCCAGTTCCGACGGCTGCAGCGTGATGCCGCCCACGCGGACCCAGCGATGCGCGCCATTCATGCCCGCCATAAAAAAGACCGTTGCCAGCAAAACCGTGGTGATGGTCACCGCTGGAAAGACCACGCGCGGGTTGTTGTAACGCCGGTAGTCGATCCGCATGAGTATAAAGAGCGCGACCATGCCCAGCAGCGCCCACCCGGCCTGCTTAGCAGCAAACGGATACGGCGAACCATACTGCGCCTTGGCCAACACCGCCGAAGTGGAGAACACCATCACCAGGCCGAACAGCACAAGCGTGAGCACCGTGCCAAACAGCCATTTATCGACGCCAACGCGCTTTGCCATGTAGAACCTGTGGCAAGGTTAGCTGGGTTTCCGTTGGACGTTGTGGGAAGGTATCTGTCTTGGTACGGGCTTGTTCCTCGGCGCGACTTGGGCTTCTCGCGGCATCTTTCAAACCACTGAGACGGACTGCACTGGCGAGATCTCGTCATCTCTTAACCGCGATAGGCTTTACATCGTTATCTTGACCAGAGCGAAGTGGAGAGGCTGCTGTTTTGCACCAGAGCCGTGTCTCACAACTCTAAAGAGACGTGGGCCGCCCACTGTTTACAGATTGCGCACCAGGTCCGCAAACGCGCGCCCGCGGTGCTCATAGCTTTCGAACTGATCAAATGAGGCACATGCTGGTGCGAGCAGAACTGTATCGCCTGGCTCGGCCTCCGTGGTCGCCTCACGCACAGCGTTGTCCAGTGTCTCAGTGTGCCGGATCGGCACGGTATCTTTCAATTGCTGCTCAATCTTCTCAGCGGCAGCGCCGATGGTGTACACAGCACGCACCCGTTCGTGCAGCAATGGCGCGAGTACCGTGTAATCGCTGCCCTTGTCCTTGCCCCCAAGGATGAGCCGGATGCCTTTCTCAAACGACAAGAGCGCCTTCTGCGTCGCATCGACGTTCGTCGCTTTACTGTCGTTGTAATAGTCCACGCCACGTACGTTGGCAATGAACTGCAACCGGTGGTCCACCGCCTGAAAGCCCGCAATGGCTTCACGGATTGCCTGGGCGGGGATGCCGGCGAGGCGCGCGGCACAAACCGCGGCCAGCACGTTCTCCACGTTGTGGGCACCGCGCAGATGAATCCCGGACAGTGGCATCACCGGCTCTGGCGTGCCGCCTTCCGCAGCTAAAAAGTACACGCCATCTTCATGCACAAACGCGCCCTGCTTGATGCGGCGCAAACCGCTGAACCAGAAGATCTGCGCCGCGGTTTTGGCGGCAATCATCTGCGTCGGCTTGTCCTCCGCATTCAGGATCAGGAAGTCGGTGGCAGTCTGGTTTTCCGTAATCCGTGCCTTTGCGGCGGCATAGTTTTCAAATGAGCCGTGACGGTCCAGGTGGTCCGGCGTGATGTTTAATACCATCGCAATGTGAGGGTGAAAACTCTGAATGGTTTCCAACTGAAAGCTCGACACTTCCAGGATGTTCGTACTCTCCGGCGTGCTCTGCGCCACCAGTTCCACCACCGGCAGCCCAATATTGCCACCCACCAGGCTTTGCCGTCCGGCATGCTGAAAGATGTGCCCCAGCAATGAAGTCGTGGTCGTCTTGCCATTGGAGCCGGTGATGGCGATGACCTCGCCCTGCAGCGACTGCGCGGCAAGCTCCAACTCACCGATCAGCGGGGTGCCGTAGCGCCGCACCTGCTGCAACTCCGGCGTGGACAGCGGCACGCCCGGTGAGACCACCACCAGATCCTGCCGGCGAAAGGTCAGCACGCCATGTCCGCCCGTTTCCACCATCACGCCGGCTTGCAGAAGGGCAGGAATCTCCTTCGCGAGCGCCTCGCTTGGTCGCGTGTCAGAGACGGTGACGCGCGCACCCTGCTTGCGCAGAAACAGCGCCGCGGAGACGCCCGACTTACCGAGGCCGACAACCAAAACGCGTTTGTTTTTCAGCTCCATAGGCGTAAACAGATTACGCGAGAGACCCGCGCCGGGTCTGCTACTATCGTCCACAAAGGGGTGCCGGGCATGCATGATGTCGTTGTTGTCGGGATTCCGCTGATCGCCATTCTCGCCGGCATCCTGTTCAGCCGCTCCGACACGAAGGATTTGCGAAGCGAGATCCGCAGCGAGATTAGGGATCTGCGCAATGAAATTAGAGATACCCGCGCAGAGATTAAAGATTTACGCCGAGAGATGAACGATCAACTCGGCCGCATCGACGCAAACCTCCGGCAGTTCTAGCACCTTACGGGCTCGCTTGAAAGCCGCGTCGACAATCTGGAAAAGAAGCGCTAACCAGCGCCGTAAACACGAAGCGCTACAGCGCAGGCACATCACTCAACAGCTTGATTGCCGCCCGATAGCCATTCAAAGTCCCCACATCTACATACGCCTCGCCCGCCTGCACACCCACGGCTTCCCCGCCCTGGGCCAGCCACGCATTTACCAGCGTGCCCAGGTATTCATCGCCCCGCTCAGCCCGGCACCACAGCGCATGCAGTTCGTGAAAGACACGTCCAGGCATGCGCATCGCACCCCATACCCAGTTGGAGCGCGCGCCCTTCTGCTTGACCTCAATCGTTTCGACTGTGCCCGAGTCGTCGGTTACCACTGCATCGAACAACTCCGGCCGGTCCACCGGGAAGAGCAAAAAGGCGAGCCTGTCCTCGGGCAGCCGCGCCAGCCCATCCAGCGGAAACCAGATCGTGTCCGGGAGGCCGATCACGACGGACTCCTCCGGCCCTACGACGCTGGCCGCACGGAAGACCGCATCGCACAGGCCACCTGCCTGCGGCTGCACCGTGTAGACGATGTCCGCACCCCAAATGCGCGAGCCGTAGTAAGCCAGGATGTCCGATTTGCCGGGCGAAATGACGAAGCAAAGCTTGGTCGCCCCGGCCGCAATCAATCGCTCCACCAGGTACTCGCTCACGGCACGTGGCCGCTCGGTGCCATCGGATTCCACGCGGCTGCCCACCGGCAGAAGCTCCTTGGAGAAGGCTAGCGGCTGAATGCGGCTACCCAGGCCCGCCGCTGGAATAATTCCCCACATGCTCAGCGTGCCTCCGCGAGCTGGTCTTCCACGGCCGGAAAAGGATTTGCGGACAACGAAACCAGCAGCGCTTCCAGCGTCCGCACCCGGGCAGCCGCCGTGTGTTCCGCAAGCGTGCGCTCGCGCGCGGCGGCGGCAATGCGCAGCCGTTCGGCATCGCTCAAACCCATGGCGGCTGTCACGTCCTCAGCGGTACGCGCCAGCACAACCTGCTCACCCGGCGTAAAGAACTCATCCAGGCCCTCCCACCTGTCGCTGATCAGCGGCGTGCCGCAGGATGCAGCCTCAAACAACCGGCCCGACGGGCAATGCCCATACGCCGCCATCGCGCGCCGTGTCACATTCAGCGTCCACCGCGAGGACGAGAAGAACGCGGGATGCGCCGCCGGCGGCACGTGCCGGTGAAAGTGCATGTTCTCCGTCCATGGAAAGCTGCCAGGGTATTGCGCGCCGCCAATCAGAAACCGGCTCGCCGGCAAGCGCCGCGCCGGCTCCACAAACAAGCTCTCCACGCCAGTCTGGCGGTCCTCGGCATAAGTGCCCAGATAGGAAAGGTCTGCTCGATAGTGCTCCTCCGGCGGCACGGGATGGTGCTGCACCGGATCGACCCAGCCGTACAGCGGAGCCACCCGCCGGGCACCCAGCTTCGCCTGCAACTCATCCAGCGCCCGGCCGCCGGTATAGCTCAGCACCAAATCGAAATCACTGAGTCCGTTCGCCGGAAGATACTCGGGGTATTTGCCCGAATCCAAAGCATCCAGCGTCACCGGCGTGTCCAGGTCATAGAACGCCTTCACCGCAGCCCTGGAGTTCAGAAGCAGCTCTGCCACGTCCGCACCCTGTGGACAATAACTCGTGCATAGCGCCAGATCGCAGCTATTTAATCTTTCCCGTGCCTCGCGCCGCACCTCGTCCAGCGTGCCGTAAAAGCGGAGTTCTCCACCACCCGGCAGCTCGGTCAGATCACGCGCATCCCGGTAATACTGCACATCTTTTTCATAGAAGGTAACGTGATGGCCGGCCCCCGCCAGGGCACGCAACAGACCTCGCCAGAGCGTGGCATGGCCGTTACCCCAGGAGGAGCTGACCGTCAGACCGAAGATAATGATGCGTGAACGAAACAAGACTGCTGCTCCGGAGATGGGCTGGCTCTCGTACTCCACCAGGCCCTTCTCCGGTGCAGCATACACAGCATCTACAAGGCTCGCTGCCGGCCTGTTCCGTTATCGCTTCGGCGCGCCCTTCTTCGCCGCGGTCTTCTTCGCCGCGGTCTTCTTCGCGGGAATCTTTTTTGCGGCTGCCTTGGTTGCGGGCTTGTTGGGTCCACGGCCACCCTGGTAGCCCTTGCTGCCGGTGCTCTTGGCCACAGTCTTCTTGGCGGGGACTTTTGCCGCGATCTTTTTGGCTGGAGCTTTCTTCGCAACTACCTTCTTGGCAGCCACCTTCTTCGCGGGTGCCTTGGCTGCCGTTTTCTTGGCGGCCGTCTTCACCACTGTCTTCTTGGCGGCAATCTTTTTCGCCGGAGCTTTGGAAGCTATCTTCTTTGCAGGCGTCTTCACTGCCTTTACAGGCGCGGCTTTCTTCGCAACTGTTTTCTTCGCCGGAGCAGTTTTTCTGGCTGTCTGCGCTGCAGACTTGGTGCCGGCCGACTTGCTCGCCGGTGCCGCCGGCGCGGCATTTTCAGGATTGACGAATTTATAAAAGTTGCTCTCCGCGCCCTCTGCCGTCACTTCCTGGTAGACAAGCGCCAGGCCGCGATCATTGAATTTGCCGGAGAACTCATCCCAGGTAATTTCTTTCAGGTTTGCGTCGTTGGCATGCGGCGCATCTGGAAACTCGATGCGAAGTATGCCGATTTCGCCGTTGTGTTCCGTGCTTGCTACTTCCGCGGGTTTGCCGCCCCGCTTCTCTGCCCACTCCCGAATCTCATTCGGGTCCTGCGTCGTTTTCGAAAGCGCCATCTCTATTCACCCTTGTGTGCGCTGCCTTCTCTCTTGCTTCGTTGCTCTAGCAGCGGCACGTGATCAGATGATGCATTTCAGTAAGAACGCTGTCTACAAAAAGCTGCATCGTGATGGTTCATGTGGATGTCACCGCGCATAACGCAGTCGAGCTTGCATCTGTGTGCGTTTTGCAAGCAGAATGGGCAGCCGCCATTTGTTGCAATTCAGGAGACGCCTGTGACACGCACTCTGCAGTTCAAGCAAATCGTTTCCGCCCTTCTCATCCATTTCGCCAGCTGCTGCGGAATCATCCATGCTCAAGCAAGCGGCACGCTGGCAGCCACGCCGCCCATGGGGTGGAATTCCTGGAACTGGTTCGCTGGCAAAGTCACCGATAAGGATGTGCGCCAGGCCGCGGACCTGCTTGTCTCCAGCGGCATGCGCGACGCCGGCTATGTCTACGTCAACATCGACGACACCTGGGAGGGCAAACGCGATGCTAGCGGTGTGCTGCACACTAACGAGAAGTTTCCTGACATGAAGGCACTTGCGGATTACGTCCACGGCAAGGGCCTGAAGATCGGCATCTACAGTTCACCCGGACCAACGACCTGCGCCAAGTACGAGGGCAGCTACGGCCATGAGCAGCAGGACGCCGACCTCTACGCATCCTGGGGCATCGACTATCTGAAATATGACCTGTGCGGCTTCCGCCAGATCATGCAGCGCGACGCTCCCAACGACCTCCCCAAGCAGTACGAAATGATGCGGGCGGCCTACCAAACCATGCACGCGGCGCTTCGGAAGACAGGCCGGCCGATTGTCTACAGCCTGTGCCAGTACGGACTTGACAGCGTTTGGGACTGGGGGCCGAGCGTGGGTGCGAACCTCTGGCGCACCACCGGCGACATCGACCCAACCTTTGAGCGCATGATCGACATCGGCCGAGGGCAGGCGGGGCTGGCACACTTTGCCGGGCCGGGCCACTGGAACGACCCCGACATGCTGGAAGTGGGCAACGGCAAGCTGACACCCGCACAGAACCGCCTGCACATGACCCTGTGGGCCATGCTAGCCGCACCTCTGCTAGCCGGCAACAATCTGAGCCAAATGACTCCCGACACGGTGGCCGTGCTCACTAACCGTCAGATCGTCGCCATCGATCAGGACACACGCGGCAAACAGGCAGAGCGCATCTTCGCCGAAGGACCCATCGAGGTCTGGACGCGCCCGTTAGCAGGTGGCGGCACGGCGCTCGCCATCTTCAACTTCCGCGACGGCCAGGCCTCACTGCGCGGCATAGCCGCCGGTGTGCCTGCGGTGTTAAAGCAGGGCAAACCAGGACCGGAGATCTGGACCGGAGAAAACTACGCAAGCGTCGCGGATGTGCTCAGCAAACCCATGCAGCCGTATGCCGTGCGCGTGGTTCGCATCGCTCCGTAGCGGAACCTGAACCGCTCTCTGGTGCTCACATCCCGCGCAGCATCACCGTGGTCCACTCGCACTCGTGCCGGTCGTCGCAGACACCTTCGCGCAACTCCCGCTCGCTCCGCAACGGAGTCTCGCAATATCTGCAACATTTCAGTGGCGCTCTTCTGGATTGTAGCGCCTTCCATAGCCGAGCCATCAGACCTCGCGCAACCGCAAGCGTAGGCGTAAGTACCACTCCGCCGGAGTGCTCATCGGCGATTGACGACGAAACATCGAGGCAAGCCGATTTGTCACTTACGGCCGTGCGACTGCCGTGGTGACTCTGGGGTGCTTACGTCACCCGGCAACGGCTTTAAACATACCTAGTACTCTGGTGCAGACCCCAAACCACCCGCCTGTCCTGCGGAGGAACGTTGCTCTACTGGCTGCTCTACCAAAAGCTCTACCCGATCTTTCGCATTTTCCGCATCTTCCGTTACCTGACCTTCCGCTGTGTCTTCGCCAGCCTGACGGCGCTGCTCATCGGCATGCTCATCGGCCCATTCGTCATCCGCCGTTTGCGGGAGTTTCAGATCGGCCAATACATTCGCGATGAGGGCCCGGAAAGCCACAAAAGCAAGTCCGGCACGCCCACCATGGGCGGCGTCCTCATCTGCATCGCCATCCTGGTGCCCACGCTGCTGTGGAGTGATCTTGCCGACCCCTTTGTCTGGCTCGTCATGGGATCAACAACAGCTTTCGGTGCCATCGGCTTTGCCGACGATTACATCAAAGTCGTCCACAAGCGGAACCTGGGCCTGACCAGCCGGCAAAAGCTTGCGCTGCAGTTTCTTGTCAGCTTCGTCGTCGCCACGGTGCTCTGCATCCTGCAGTCGCGTGGATCGTATTCCACCCGGCTCGTCGTTCCCTTTTTGAAGCGTATCCGCCCTGACCTGATCATCGGTGCGATACATCACACGCACGGCCTTTACTGGATCTCATTCCTGCCGTTTGTTGTCTTTGTCATGCTGGTCATCAGCTTCTCTTCCAACGCGGTAAATCTCACCGATGGCCTGGATGGCCTGGCCATTGGCTGCACCATTGTTGCGGCGGGCGCGCTCACGGTGCTCACCTATGTCTCCGGCCACGTCGTCTTTTCCGATTACCTGGAACTGCAGCGTATGCCCATGGTGGGCGAGCTAACCATCTTTTGCGGAGCCATGGTGGGGGCCTCCATCGGTTTTCTCTGGTACAACGCGCACCCGGCACAGGTCTTCATGGGCGACGTCGGCTCGCTCGCCCTGGGTGGTGCGATTTCCACCGTCGCCGTCATCATCAAGCAGGAACTGCTGCTGCCGTTCATCGGCGGCGTTTTCATCCTGGAGGCGCTCAGCGTCATGCTGCAGGTGGGCAGCTACAAGCTGCGCGGCGGCAAACGCATCTTCCGCATGGCTCCGCTGCACCACCACTTTGAGCTGAGCGGCTGGAGTGAATCCAAGGTCATCGTGCGCTTCTGGATCATGGCACTGGTCTTCGCTCTCTTCGCTCTAACGACACTCAAGCTGCGGTAAGCCGAGCGATGGCTCTACTCAGACTCGCCAGGTGCAACGTAGTCCTCATGCCGCGTCGCCACCGCGGTTGCACCCATTCCCGGAGCCGCCGCATGCGTCACCGGCGGTGCCGGGTGCCGATTCACTAAGTCTCGCAAATCTTTCGACGGCTTAAAATAAGGCACTCGCTTGGCGGGCACTTCCACTCGCTGGCCCGTTTTTGGATTCCGCCCAATGCGAGGCTTGCGCTGCCGTGTGCGGAATGATCCAAAGCCGCGGATTTCAATCTTGTCGTCCGCCCGCAACGCGCCGATCATGCCTTCAAAGATCGTTTCAACAATGACGTCGGCATCGCGCCGGGTCAGGTCACCCAGCGCCGTCACCTGATCCACAAGTTCCGCTTTTGTCATGGCCGCTCCTTGCCGCAGTCGTCGACTCCCGCACCCTGATTCTGCATGTAGCGTTGTACTCAATGGGACGGCGGTGCCCGGTGGAAAGCCGCTCACTTCCAGAGAAAATAAAAACCTGGCGCCTGATTCAGGATTTTCGCCGGTGTGGGCAGCAGCGTGTCGCTGTCTTCACTGGTCAGGGTCGCCAGCAACCCCGTACGCTTTTTTGCTGGCCTGCGGATGCCTGGTTCACCCTTGATGCCCGCCTCTTTAGCTGTGTCCATCAGCGCCACGCGGTAGCCACCTTCGCGATCGATCAGGCCAAGCGCACGGGCCTGCTGGCCAGTCCACACTTGCCCGGTGGCGAGCGGCTTGATGCGGTCATCGGGCACGTTCCGGCCGCTGGCAACGTCATGAATGAACTGGCTGTACATGTTGTCGATCAGGCCCTGAAAGTAGGCCTGTTCCTTGGGCGTCAGATCGTGCGAGGGGTCGCCCGCGTCTTTCAGTTCGCCGGCATGGAGCACCACCGGTTTGAGCTTGGCCCAGCGCAGCAGGTCGCCATACTGCGTCCACTCCATGATCACGCCGATGGAGCCCACCACGGAAGCGTCATTGGCGTAAATACGGTCACACGCCGAGGCAATGTAATAAGCGCCGCTCGCACCCACGGTCTCAATCGAGGCAATGATCTGCTTGTGCTTTTCCTTGCGGATGCGCAAAACCTCGTTGTACAGCTCCTGCGACACAGCCGCGCCGCCGCCCGGCGAGTTGATATGCAGAATGATCGCCTTTACGTCGTTGTCGTCGCCAAATTTGCGCAGTTGCTGGCCCAGGCCTTCGGCGGACAGCAGCACTCCGCTCACTTCAATGACGCCGATTTTCTCCGACGACAGCGAACCGTTGTCCGAATCGCTGTCATTGCTCACACTTTTCACGGCTGCCCACGATAGGAATCCGAGCAAAAAGATCACGCCAAGAATCGCGCCCGTCCACACCAGTGCCCAGAATCCAGCGGAATGCTTCTTCCGCAGAGGCGGTGGGGGCGGCGTGGCATAGCCGTAACCATAGGGCTGCGCGGGCGCTGCAGTGTAGGGTCCGGCGGGCGGTGGTGGATAGGACGAAAAGTCTTCCGGCATTGAGGCTGAGTGTAGCACCGGGCCTGCGCGGGGACGCCCAGAACGCACGAGCCCGGCCAGCAATGGCGCTGCAATCGAACAGCTCTCGCACAGCTCAGGTTTTCGCGACTTAAAGCTCTGGTCCATCGTCTAAAAAATGACGTATCATCAGCGCGTCCGCGGCTTTCATCGTAAGCCGCCACAATCACATCCAAATAGATTTCCAGGACACACCGGAACGACGTGACTCATCCTGAACTCAGCATCGTGATTCCAGCCTTCAATGAGGCGCAGCGCATTGAACGCACGCTGGACCGCGTGCTGGACACGATCGCCGCCAAGGACTGGTCGGCGGAGGTCCTGGTGGTCGACGACGGCTCGACCGATGAGACGCCCGCCATTGTGCAGCGGTATATGTCGCAGCATCCTGGCCTGTTTCTGATCAAGAATCCCGGCAACCGCGGCAAGGGTTATTCTGTACGCAACGGCCTGCTGCAGGCCGTCGGCGACTACGTCATGTTTACCGATGCGGACCTCTCCGCGCCCATGGAAGAGGCGGAACGGCTCGTTGCAGCCTTGCGTTCCGGCGCGGATGTTGCCATCGGTTCGCGCTGGCTGGACCGCAGCCGCCAGACCCGGCACCAGCCCATCTACCGCCGCTTCTTTGGCCGCTGCTTCAACGCGGTCACGCGCATGGTCATGAACCTGCCGTACGCGGACACACAGTGCGGCTTCAAGGCTTTCCGCCGTGCGGCGGCCCAGGTCATCTTCCGCCTGCAGCGTGTGGAGCGATGGGGCTTCGATCCGGAAATCCTCTTCATCGCACGCCGGCTGGGCTTTCAGGTGCAGGAGGTTGCCGTCTCCTGGGGCCATGACGAGCGCTCCAAGATGAGCTACCTGCGCGATGGGGCCAAGATGCTGGAAGAGATGGCCGTGATCCGCACCAACAGCCTGCTGGGCCGGTATGAGGAAGCCATTGCCGCCATGGCCGACACCAGCCGCATGGTGACACCGCCCGTGAAAGCCAGTGCCCTGCCCCACGCCGAAACCCTGCACTCCTGACTCCCCACGGATGGGTGCCCGATGTCTCGCTTCTGAGACATGGGTTAGGCCCACCTGCCAACTCGGTATCAGCCGGCTCCGGCATTACACTTGAAACCGATGATGCGCTCGTTCCTGATTGCTCTCTCCCAAAACACCCGCATGCGCAGCCTGCTGGAGAACACCGCACCGGGCCGCAAGCTCTCCGGCCGCTTCGTCGCGGGCACCACGCTGGACGATGCCATCGCGAGCACCACTGAGTTGAATCGCGAAGGCTTCAGTGTTTCGCTCGACTCTCTGGGCGAAAGCGTCCGCTCCGAAGCTGAAGCCCGGGCCGCCGCGCAGATCTATCACGACCTGCTGGAGCGCATCGCCGCCGCAAAACTCAACGCGAATGTTTCCGTCAAGCTCACCGGCGTAGGCATGGATGTGTCCCCGCAACTGGGCGAGACCATTACCTGCGAGATCGTTGAGCACGCTGAAAAGCTGGGAAACTTCGTGCGCATCGACATGGAGGGTACACCCTACACCGAACAGACGCTCCGGCTGACCGAAGACCTGCACCGCACCCACCCCGGCACGGTCGGCACCGTGCTGCAGGCCTATCTTTTTCGCACAAAGGACGACACCGAGCGGCTCCTCAAACAAGGCATTCGCATCCGGCTCTGCAAAGGCGCCTACAAAGAAAGCCCAAATGCAGCGTTTCCGAAGAAGGAAGACGTGGATGCAAACTACGTCCAGTTGGCGGAACAGATGGTCAGCTCCGGCGTTTACTGCGGCATTGCCACGCATGACGAAAAAATGGTGCGCGCCACGGAAGCCTATGTCACGCAGCATGGCCTCTCACGGGACGCCTTCGAGTTTCAGATGCTCTACGGCGTGCGCCGCGATCTGCAGCGTGACCTGCTCCGGCGCGGCTATCGCGTCCGCGTCTACCTGCCTTTCGGCACGGATTGGTACCCCTACTTCATGCGCCGCCTTGCTGAACGGCCTGCCAATGTGATCTTCATCCTGAAGAACCTTTTCAAGAGTTAAAGATAAACCCGGCATGCTCGGGGCCATGCTTCAGCCATGGCTGCCTTTCTGGCTCGTCGCGTTCAAATGCGTGCACACGCAGCTGCGCATGATCGTCCGTAAAGATCATGATGCGGAACGCCCCAAATCGCAGAATGGTCGGCACGCGTCCGCTACACCCGTCCGGCGAACTCGCGGCTTTCCGTCGACACCTTCACGCGCTCCCCCTGCTTAACGAACGGCGGCACGCGTAGATCCATGCCGGTCTCCAGTTTGGCTGACTTTGTGCCGCTGCCACTGGAGAAATCGCCACGTGCGGCCGGCTCCGTCTCCACTACCTCAAGCTCCACAAAGATCGGCAGCTGCAGGCCGATGGGGTTGCCGTTGTATTTATGAAGTTGCAGCAGCAAGCCTTCGGTCAGGAAGTCCGTCGCGCCGCCGACCGCCTCCTCGCCAAGCGTCAGCGTCTCAAAGCTTTCCTGATCCAGAAAGTGGAAGCCATCACCGTCGCTGTACAGATACGATGCAGGCACCAACTGCAGGTCAGGCTCCTTGAACTTGTCATTCGCTTTAAAGCTCTTGTCGAAGACGGCACCGGTGACCAAGTTGCGCATTTTCAGACGAACCAGCGTTTGACCGCCGCGCGCGGTCGGCGTGTTCACTTCCGCATCCAGGCAAACGTACGGTACGTCGTCCAGCTCAAAGACACTTTTACGCTTGATGGTGATTGCTTCCAGCAGTGCTGCCAATGTGTTGCCCTCGCGTTCTGAAGTGATGGCAGTCGAGCGTGCTCTCCGGCCTGCTACAAGTCTAGGCCAGCAGGCCTCGATAGATTGCTTCAGCCTCCAGATTGAAACAGCAAAAGACGACACGCTCCAAGACGCTCTCAGACAGCGACTCGCGCACGGTACGAAGCGCGATCTGCGCGGCTCGCTGCGGCGGAAAGTTATAAACGCCGGTGGAGATGGCGGGGAAAGCAATGGACTTGCAAGCATGCTCACGGGCAAGCGCCATGCACTTGCTGTAGCAGCCGGCCAGCAGCGCATCCTCGTTGTGTTCGCCGCCGCTCCACACAGGGCCAACGGCGTGAAAGATCCATGCCGCCGGCAAGTGAAATCCGGGAGTCGCCTTCGCATCGCCCGTGGCGCAGCCCTGCAACTTCTCGCACGCGGCCAGCAGTTGCCTGCCGGCGGCACGGTGAATCGCTCCGTCCACGCCACCGCCGCCCAGCAGTGAAGTGTTCGCGGCGTTCACGATAGCGTCCACGGTGAGCTGTGTGATGTCGCCGCGGTGAACTTCGAGATGCGTACTCATTCGCAGTTGGATGCGAAAGCGGGTGCGTCGCAATTGTTGCGAAGCCGGGATGGGATGCTTCCATGCAGCTCACGTTTTACCAGGCCAGTGCTGCGGCGGCACACCCACCTTCACAACGGCAAAGCCGTTGTGAAGGTAGGTGCACCTTTGTGCCGACTCCCCTCAGAAGCGCGGACGTGCTCCGCGCGAACCCGTCTTCTGGCCCGACTTCTTCAACTGCGCATGCTCGCTCGGGCGTTGCTTGCGCTGAACAGACATGCCCGCTGCCGCCCGCCCCAATGCCTGCACCTCGCCCGGCGTGAGTTCGCGAAAATCACCAATGGGGACATCCAGCGTGAGCGCGCCGTAGCCGATGCGGCGAATTTTCTCAACATGGTGGCCAATCTCCTCAAACATCTTGCGGAGCTGGCGGTTGCGGCCCTCTGTCAGCGTGACCTCATACCAGGGGTTTTCGCCACGCCGGACCAGCTCCACCTTTGCCGGCGAGGTGAGCACACGGTCGCGCCGGGTCCCCCGCACCTCCGCCAAGCGGCCCCGGTCGATCATGACACCTGTCCGCAGCTGCTGCAGCGCCTCTTCCGTGGGCTGCCCGGCGACCTTGACCAGGTATGTCTTCGCGACGGAGTTGGCGGCCTTGGACAAATTGTTGGCCAGGTCGCCGTCGTTGGTCATCAACAGCAGGCCTTCGGAGTTGTAATCAAGCCGGCCCACAGGATAAAGCCGCACGTCCAGCTTGCGGCCGGACTTCAGGGCGGTCTCGCGCAGCAGGTCCACCACGGTGCCGCGGTGCTCCGGATCACTCATCGTGGTCACGTAACCTCGCGGCTTGTTGACCATGAAGTAGCGGTGTTCCTGCACTCCCTGCAGCAGCTTGCCGTCGACGCGGATGTGATCCTTGCCGATCTCCGCGCGTGTGCCGAGTTCCGTCACCACGGCACCGTTCACTTCAACGCGGCCCTCCAAAATGAGTTCCTCGGCTTTAC
The DNA here is from genome assembly GCA_964246215.1 of uncultured Terriglobus sp. GTDB lineage: Bacteria > Acidobacteriota > Terriglobia > Terriglobales > Acidobacteriaceae > Terriglobus. The sequence continues at coordinate 116,744 of CAXTPQ010000002.1, forward strand.
GGCGAGAAGCCAGACCTGCTTCCGCAAGAATTTTCTGCAGGCGCACACCGGGCGGTGGCGCTTGCTTGCCGCTGGGCGATGCCTTGCGAAGAAGTGCTTTTTTAACGGCAGCCTGGGGCGCATTTCGCGTCGGAGCTTTTGTCAGTATCGGTCGTGTCATCGCTGCTCGCTTTCGGTGGTCTCGCTTTGCTGCGTGGCAGCTCCCTTGGCCAGGTTGCCGGTTTGTTCTGCCTGCATCGCGGCAGCGGCTTCGATCGGCTCGGTACCCTCCCTGTCGCGGTGACCTTCCGTCTCTTCTGCCGTGAGTGCTTCCACGCCTGCGCCCTTCCACACGATGGGTGGAGCCGAAACCAGCTCTGACGTGGCTGAGCCGGGCCGGGCACCCGCCCCATTGTCTCGGCTGACTTCCAGAACCTGATTCACCAAATCCTCACTGGGCCGCTCAACCGCGAACTCCTCGACATCCAGCTCCGCGATTTCCGGATCGGCGCTCGGCTCATCCGTGCTCAGGTCATCCGTACTCAGTTCTTCGACGGCCGACTCGGATTGCTCTTCCAGTGCGCCGGCGTTTGCCTCGCGAAGATGTTCGGCATCCCCGCGAACATTGGCGCGCTCAATGACCGCCTCCGTCGACTCCATGGGCAAGTCTTCCTGCTCGGTGAGCTCGCCGGCCATGCGCTCAAACTCTTCCATGGAGGGCAGCTCCTGAACATCTTTCAGGCCAAATCGCATCAGGAATTCTTTAGTCGTTTTATAGAGCATGGGGCGGCCAATCACCTGCTTGCGCCCCGCAATCGCGATCAACTTGCGCGTCATGAGTCCACCTAGAACGCCGGCCGAATCCACTCCGCGAATTTCCGAAATCTCCGCCGCGGTGACAGGCTGCTTGTAGGCCACCACGGCCAGCGTCTCCAGCGCCTGCAGGCTGAGCTTGAGCGCGGGCTTAAGGCTCTTCACAAAGCCACGGACAGCATCGTGGTACTCCGGCTTGGTCCCCATACGGAATCCGCCAGCCACTTCGCGAACCTCGATGCCCCGGTCCGACTCGGCGTACTCGCGGATCAGTTCGTCCACGGCGCGCCGGATGTGATCGCGTACCGCGCGCTCGCGTTCCCGGTTGCGGCGCTTCTCGGCCTCGCTGGCTCTATCTTCATCGAGTGGAGGGACGGCCTGGATTGCCTGCTCTGCGGCCTGAGCAGTCGTTGCGTCTGGATCCGGTGTCGAAGACTCGGCTATGTCAACGGCCGCTGTCCCCGTCGCTCCCTGGCCGTTCAAACTGTCGGTAAAACTGTCCGCGGCAGCTTCAGCGCGCACGGGGAATCCTTCGCCGGCATCCGAAGACTGGCCGAGTCCTGCCTCGCCCAGCGGCAGTTGTGCCTGCAGTGCCGCCAGCTGATCGAGTTCTGTCTGCGCCTCCTCCGCAAGCAAGCCGGTGAGTTGCGGCAGCGTCACGGGTTCTTCCGAAGCATAGATCACAGCTTCTATTTTTGACTTTAGACTCATGCCTGCCTCGTTGCATCGCCAGACCGGGTCTCCCCTGCCCCTAGCGGCACAACATTTTTGCATTCGTGGTGCTGCGCCGGTTCACGGGATGTTCTTGGTAAAACTCGGCGCAGCCACCTTTTGCGCGCTACATCGCATACCCATCGCAAGAACCGTGTACCCCTTTAGTATGCCGGATTGCGCCAGTGACTGGGCACACACAGGATCGCGCCGCCCGGTTTGCGCGTTGAAGCGCGAAAGCATGCGGCGCAGGTAAACGCGAGCTGACGTTCTGCGAACGTTCAGAAGTCTTACCCGGAGGTTTCCGGGGAAAGCTGGCATGACGAACGGTCCAGATAGACCAAGTAACTCAATCCAAGCCGTCGAACCGCCGAAGGCGTGTATGGACGTAAGTTGGCGCTTCGTTGGCAGCCTTACTCTTACAGTATTTTCTGGCTATCTCCATCTTACCTACTGGAACGCCGTAGAAGTTACGGTTGTGAGGAGAAACAATGCAAATGCAAAGCGTGCAGGACTTGATGGTGACAGGACTGACTTATGTGCTGGACTTTGAAGACAAGATCGCAAAGGCAGCGCCCACGATGGCGGAAGCCGCCAGCGATCCGGATTTGAAGGAACTCTTCCAGAAGACCGCGACCAAGAGCAAAGAGTACGGACAAAAAGTCGAGCAGGTTTTCGGCAAGGTCGGCAAGGAAGTACAGCGCAACGACAATCACATTGCGCAGGCCATGATCACGGAAGTTCAGGAGATGATCAAGAACACGCAGCAGGGGCCGGTGCGGGATGCCGCTCTGATCGTAGCGGCAAATCAGCAGCAACTCTATCGCGTTGCTTCCTACGGCTCCCTTGAAACCTATGCCAAGGTGATCGGCAAGCAGGATGCAGCCCCCGGCCTGACCGAAAACCTGGAAGACAGCAAGGGTGGCGATAAGAAGTTCACCGAATTAGCCGAAAGCAAGATCAATCAGCAAGCGGCGAAGGTATAAGTCAACTCAGGAAAAGAACGGCCGAGTAGCTGGCCGTTCTTCATCTTTTGCTCCCATTTTGTAAAATCTATGATGTCTGTCCTGTACCACCGACGGTCATCCGGTCTAATTTGATAGTCGGCGCGCCCACGCATACCGGCACGCCCTGCCCCTTTTTGCCGCACGTCCCTACGCCCTCATCCAGCGCCAGATCATATCCCACCATGCTGACCTGCTTCAGTGCATGCGGCCCATCGCCGATGAGCATCGCGCCTTTCACGGGTGCCGTCACTTTGCCATCCTCGATCAAATAGGCTTCGTTTGCATTGAAGACGAACTTGCCATTCGTGATGTCCACCGAGCCACCCGAGAAGTTCACAGCGTAGATGCCGCGCTTCACGCTGCGTAAGATATCCACCGGATGATCTTCGCCCGGCAGCATGTAGGTGTTGGTCATGCGAGGCATCGGCATAGAGGCATAGCTTTCACGGCGCCCGCTGCCGGTTGAGGGCAGGCCCATCAGCTTCGCACTCAGCTTATCTGTCATGTAACGGCGAAGGATGCCCTTCTCAATTAGGACCGTGTTCTCCGTCGGCAGGCCCTCATCATCCACGTTCAGCGAACCACGCCGCCCCGGCATGGTTCCGTTGTCCGCAACGGTGACTTTGTCAGTGCCTACGCGCTCGCCCATCAGCCCGGCAAAGGCGCTCTGCTTTTTGCGATTGAAGTCTGCTTCCAGCCCGTGGCCCACGGCCTCGTGGATCAGCACGCCGGGCCAGCCCGGACCCAGCACCACCTCCATCTCACCGGCAGGTGCGTCCCGCGCCGTGAGTTGCAAAATGGCCTGCCGCGCCGCCTCCTGTGCGTAATATTCGGGCGTCCGGTCCGTCTGATAATGATTCATCGCAACGCGCCCGCCACCCCCGCTTGAACCACGCGCCGTCGCACCTTTGCCGCCATCGGCCGTGGGATCCTTGGCAATCACGCCGATGGAAAACCGGCTCAGCGGCTGTACATCACTGGCATACGTACCGTCGCTGGCAACGATCAGAATGCGCTTGATTTCGTCATTGAAGCTGGCACGCACCTGCGTGATCCGCGAGTCATATGCCCGGGCCGCGCGATCCGCGCGTTGCACCAGCTGCAGCTTCGCCGCAATCTCCGTGTCCTCGGTGACAGTTGGATACAGATCATGTACTCGCGCTTCCACAAAGCCCTGCACCCGCACCGTCGCGGGCCCATCCGCAATCAGCGCGGCCGTGCGCGCGGCATGCAGCAGCTTCTCCTCGGTCAGCTCATCGGTGTAGCTGTATCCGGTGCGCTCACCGCTCAGCACACGCACGCCGCAGCCCAGCCCATGGCCCTGGCTGGCGGACTTCACGATGCCTTCATCGATGCCGATCCCGCTCGACATCACCGACTCGAAGTACAACTCGGCAAAGTCGCCGCCCCGCTGGAGCGCTGCCGCCAGACACCGCTCCAGCAGTTGGTTGGTGATGCCAAACGTTTCGGCAAAATACCGCTTCCCACTCAGGCCGGCATCCAGTGCCGGCTGTATCGCAAATGTGCTCATCAGCACGGATTCTACGCTGCATCGTTACGAAAGTGCGGTGGTGGCTATGCTACTTTCACGCTATGAGTAATGCATCCGACCCCGCTGGCGTGCCGTCACCAGCCGCGGCTGATCCGAGCTATCCCATTGGCCGCTTCCAGCCATCTATGGTCTATGCCGCGGGTGATCGCGACCATGCACTTGAGATCCTTGGTGAACTACCCATGCGCCTCTACAACGCCATAGACGACCTGAGCGAGAGCCAACTGGACACACCCTATCGGGCCGGTGGCTGGACTGTTCGCCAAGTCGTGCACCACCTGGCCGATTCGCACATGCAGGCCTTTACCCGCATCCGCTACGCACTCACGGAGGCCGAGCCCACCATCAAGGTGTACGACGAGAAAGCCTGGGCCGAGCTGCCCGACTCCAAGTCCGCACCGGCGGAGTGGTCGCTGGAATGTATTGAAGCGCTCCATGCCCGCTGGGTCGCGCTGCTGCAGCGGCTTACCCCTGACCAGTGGCAATGTGCTTACATTCATCCCGAAAACGGCCGAACCACTATTGAACAGGCTGTCCAGCTCTATGCCTGGCACAGCCGCCACCACACGGCGCACATCACCCACCTGCGCACCGCCTGCGGCTGGTAAGGCCCGAACTCCGCGCCAGCATGGCTATTTCGACCAGCATCGAACAATCTCCGGCGGGTATTTCGGTCGCCATCGAAGAGTTTCTGGCGGTGCATCCTCGCGCCGTTCTACTGGAAGGTGGGCGCGTGCTGTTCGACTTTCAGGAGGCAAAGTACACTCTGCAGCAACAGGCCGATCGATGCAGCCTGCAGATCTGGAGCGATGAGCGAAACCTGACCCGGCGCATCGTCGGCATCTCCCGGCGCAAGGATGTGCTCCGGCTCAGCACGCTGCGCTTCGGACAAACCGCACCACAGACGCTGGAACTCGTTGCGCAGCCAGACCGGCGCACGCCGAGCGTCCGGGAGGGCACACGCAAGCGCTTTCTGCCGGTGCTGGAGCGGGCGCTGCTTCGCGAGTTCCCCGAGTGGAAGCTCGACCCGCTGCAGACCGCCATGGATTTGGAGAAATCCTTTGGCCCTGCCTACGCGCGCGGCGTGCAGCATCGCGGCCAGCAGGCCTGGGCGATCGTTGCCGTCAATGCGCAGGAGTCGCCCAGCACCATCGACGGCATCCTCACCATCGGCATTCTCTGGCTGCAGCTCTGCCGTGAACGCGCCGGGGGCAAGCGGCTTTTCCAGGGATTGCGCCTCATCGTACCAAGCGGGACGGCTGCCGTTACCCTTTCGCGCCTGGCATGGCTGCGCACCGACGCCGCGCAATGGCAGCTGTATGAGTTCGACGAGCGCACCGAAGAGCTCACGGAACGCGATCCGGCCGACACGGGCAATCTCGTCACCAGGCTGCTGCACGCGCCCGATCCAATCCGCGCCGCGGAACGATTTGCTCCCGCGCTGGCTCAGGTCTACGCGCTACTGCCACCGCACCAGCATGCAAACATTGAGCAGCGCCTGCGCACCGCCAACGAACTTGCTTTACTGCTGCACGGTCTTGAATTCGCGCGCATCCGGCAGACCGCCGCCGCCAACTCTTTCGCACCCGTCAGCGAAATTACCTTCGGCACCGGAGCCAACGAAACCGCGCTGATCGCCGATACAGAAGGGTTGCTTCGCGAACTGGTTACCAGGCTGTTTGAACGCCGGCACGCGAACGGCAGCTTCAAAGACCCGCTCTTCCGCATGGCACCGGAGGCGTGGCTTGAGTCGGAGTTGCGCCGCAACATCCAGCCGCTCAGCGACGGGCAGGGCAGCCTTGCACAGTTTGACCCCGCGCACGTTTACGCCCAGGTACCTGCTTTTCAGGCCGGCGATCGCGGCATGCTCGACCTGCTCACGGTGACCGGCGACGGCCGTCTGGCGGTGCTGGAACTCAAAGCCGATGAGGACCTGCACTTCGCCCTGCAAGGCCTGGACTATTGGCTGCGCGTCCGCTGGCACCACACGCAAACCCTCGACACCTCCACGGGCCTGGGCACGTTTCAGCGCCACGGCTATTTCGCCGGGCTTCGCCTTTCACCCGCGGCACCGCGCCTTTTCCTGGTCGCGCCGTCGCTCCGCATTCACCCCGCCACAGAGCAGGTGTTGCGCTACTTTAAACCCGAAGTGGAGTGGACGCTGCTCGGCCTGGACGAGCGCTGGCGCACACGCATGCGCGTCATCATCAGAAAGCGAAGCCGGTGATCTTGGGTGCGGAATCTAGATGCCCAATATCTCGCTTATGAGACATGGGTCAAGTGCACTCGCTTACGGCCGCTCCGTACTGACCGTTCGCCAAAGATCAATTTCCGGCACGTCCACCGCAAACTCATCGATGGCCTTTAACTCCTCAGCTGAGAAATCCAGGTTTGTGAGCGCATCCAGCGAGTCATCCAGCTGCGTGACCGTCCGCGCGCCGATGAGCGACGAAGTCACCCGGGGATCCCGCAACGACCACGCAATCGCCATTTGCGCCAGCGATTGCCCACGTCTTTCTGCAATGTCGTGCAGCCCGCGCACCCGCCGCAGATTCGGCTCATTCAGTCCCGCCAGCGAGCTTCCCGGCAAGCCGCTGCGTGCATCGGCCGGGATGCCGTTCAGGTACTTGTTCGTCAGCAAACCCTGCGCAAGCGGGCTGAACGCAATGCATCCCACGCCTAACTCATCCAGAGCCGGCAGCAGCGCGCTCTCGATCCACCGGTTCAGCATGGAATACGACGGCTGGTGGATGAACAGCTTCACGCCTTCCGCCGCCAATAGCTTTGCAGCCTCACGCGTGCGTTCCGGCGAGTAACTGCTCACACCCACATACAGCGCCTTACCCTGCCGCACAATTTGCGCCAGCGCGCTCATCGTCTCCTCAAGCGGGCAGTCGAAGTCCGGCCGGTGGTGGTAGAAGATGTCGACATACTCCAGGCCCATGCGGCGCAGGCTCTGGTCCAGCGAGGCGACCAGGTACTTCTTCGATCCACCCATCCCATACGGCCCAGGCCACATGTCCCAGCCGGCCTTCGAGGAAAGAATGAGCTCATCGCGGAGACCCCGAAAATCCTCACGCATCACCCTGCTGAAATTTTCCTCCGTGCTGCCGTACGGCGGCCCGTAGTTGTTGGCCAGGTCGAAATGTGTCACGCCACGATCAAACGCCCGTCGAAGGATTGCGCGGCCCGTCTCAAAGACATCGGCACCGCCAAAATTCTGCCACAGTCCGAGTGAGATCGGCGGCAACACGACGCCACTCCGGCCGCAACGGCGAAACGCGGCCTGCTGGTAACGGCTTTCCTCTGGTAGGTACTGTGTTGCAAATGGCATCCTGCTCTCCTCTTTCTATGTCTTGTGCGAAAGCTTGCGTCCAACGCAGTACTTGTCACTTCGATCAAAGACGAAGCGTCACGATGATCAAGCATCGGCGTAATCGGGAAACGCGGGCAGGGCAACATTTGCCGCTGTCATCGGACGCTCTTCGATCTTCATTGCAAAGAACCGGTCCACGGCATCCATCACGTCTTCGCCGCGCTTGGCCTCAAAAATTGATCTTCGCAATGCGCTGCCACCCACCACGCCATGGGTGAACCAGCTGGCAAACTGCTTCATCTTGCCAATGCCGTCGCGCCGCGCACTCTCGCGGTCCCGCTTCAGCCGGCGCAGGTGGTTGTGCGCATCCCGCTCGGCAACGGACATATCTTCCAGGTCCACATCGTCCGGCACAGCGACGTCGGGATGCTCCTGCTCCAGTTCTTCGATCAGCATCGAAAAGTATGTCCGGATCATGCGGTAACGGTCCGCCTCGGACGCACTCTCATACGTACCCACACCCGTTGCGGCACGGGAGGCCGTGTACTGCGCAATCTGACGAAAGATCCACGGGTTCGCCGGAGCGGCGCGCCCGATCATCACCGCGTCGCAGCCGGTGGCGGCAACCATGGCCGCGGCATCCTCCGGCGTACGCACATCCCCATTGCCGATCACGGGGATGTGCACCGCATCCTTCACTGCGGCGATCCACTCCCAACGCGCCGTGCCGGTATAGCCCTGCTCCCGCGTGCGTGCATGCAGAGCCACGGCGTTTAACCCGCTTTCCTGTGCCATCTTCGCCAGCGGCACACAAACGATGCTGCTGTCGCTCCAGCCCATGCGGAACTTCACCGTGAAGGGAATCGTCACCGCCGCGCGCACCCGCTCGAAAATCTTCTGAATATATGGCAGATCGCGCAGCAAGCCGCTGCCGCCATTGCAGCTCACCACACGCTTGGCCGGGCAGCCCAAATTCAGGTCTACAAGGTCGAAGCCGGCGTCCTGGCAGATGCGCGCGGAGTCGGCCAGCGTCTCCGGATTGGAACCGAATAGCTGGGCGCTGATCGGGTGCTCGTCGTCGTAGTAGGTCAGGTAGCGCTTGCGTTTGACCTCGCGCATGCGAGCCAAACCATCGGCGCTGGTGAACTCGGTCATGATCAGGCCGCAGCCCGATTGCCGGTTGGACATGACAATACTCACGTCCTGCGGCGACGATGCATCTGCAGACGTTGTCCTGTCCGTGCTCGCGGAAAATAACGAGGCATTTTTGATGAACCGCCGAAAGACCGTGTCGGTCACACCAGCCATGGGCGCCAGCACCGTCGCAGGCGCAATGTGAATGCCACCGATGTGCAGGGCAGCCGGCACCGCAGCATCGGCCACCGCCGGCCGCTCCGCCACCGCTGCTCCGCCCTCTTCCCAGCCCTTTTTCATATCAGACCATGTGAAATGAGAAGGCCCCCGCGCCAGCGGAGGCCTTCTCATTTGCTTTCGCCGGCTTACTTTGCTGCAGCTGCCGCGGTTGCTGTATCGCTCTTGGCATACTTGCGCTTGAACCGCTCAATGCGGCCCGCGGTGTCGAGCATTTTCTGCTTGCCCGTAAAGAACGGGTGGCAGGCCGCGCAGATTTCCAGCAAGATCTCGCCCTTGTGCGTGGAGCGTGTCTGGAAGGTGTTCCCACAGGCGCACTTGACCTGCGTGGCGTTGTAATTTGGATGAATTCCCTGCTTTGGCATTCTAGTTCTCTCAATCCTGTCAGATTTTATCCAGTTGGGCCGGCTCGCGGTTCGCTTGCAGCGGGCAAGGTTCACGCCACATCGAAGTTCCAGTCGCGCTGCCGTCCAAGGGTCTACCTAATAGATGCACAGACCTGGGCACTCGAATCAGTTTACCGTTGGCCGGCGTTTCCGTGCAATGGCGCTCGCCTTTGCACTAGCCGCTGTCAAACCTGCGAAACTGGAGGTGCCATGGATCCACTGCTGCACAACCTCCGCGATGAACTTCGGGAACAGGCCTGCCCGTTGTGCGAAGGCCTTGGCATGCGCATCGTGGACGATGGCAGCGGCCGCCGTTACGCCGAACGCTGCGAGTGCCGCTACAGTCAGCGTGCGCTTCGCGTCTTGGAGCGCGCCAAAATTCCGGTGCGCTATGAGAGCTGCACCTTCGAGACTTACGATGCTGCGTTTCCAGGCGCGCATCCGTCGCTGCGACGTGCGGCGGAGTTTCTGCGCAAGTTTGTCGAGGGTTATCCGCTCGAAACCAACGGCTCCGGCGTTCTAATCACGGGGGCTGTCGGTACCGGCAAGACGCATCTTGCCGTAGCGGCGTTGCGCGCACTAATCGTGCAGCGCGCCGCGGTTGGCCTTTTCTGCGACTATGGTTCGTTGCTCAAGCAGGTACAAAATACCTACAACAGCAACGCGAATGAAACGGAGTTGGATGTTCTGGCACCGGTCTTCAATGCGGATGTGCTGGTGCTGGACGAGCTTGGCTCGGTGAAGCGCACGGATTGGGCATGGGAGATGGTAGCCCACATCCTGAACACTCGCTATAACGACCGCCGCACCACTATTCTGACGACCAACTATCCAAACGAGGCCGTGAACCAGGTTCCTGCGAACATTCAGAACGGCAACGCCTCTCGCAAGTCCACACTCGATCTGCGCGAAACGCTGGGAGACCGTATTGGCGAACGCATGTTCTCCCGCATTCAGGAAATGTGCCACAGCGTTGAGGTTTCCGGCAAAGACTTCCGCAAGGAGATCAAGCGGCCAAGCCTTTAGAAGACAGATGGACTCATCTAGGGCAGCAAGCGATTTCTCTATTCCAGCTAACCCGGCCAAGTTACACTCCCACCATGGCCAGCACGCCGTTCAGCACGACGCCCACTGAGCAGCAAGGTATGAGCCGCCGTGTGCTCTTTCTCGCTTCGGCAGCCGTGATTGTGTTGGTGGTCATTGTTGCCTTAGCCACGCTGCGCCGCTCGCCGGTCACGGCCAACGCGGCACTTGCTCCGGACGCTTACGCGTCACAGCTCGCCATTAGCAATATCGAACTCTCCGAAGCGACCAACGGCACCGGCGGCAAGGTGACCTATATTGACGGCCACTTGCAGAACAATGGACCGCGCACTCTGACGGCCGCCACTGTCCAGGTCGGCTTTCAGTCGCAGGACGGCAGCCCGGCTCACCGCGAACTTGCGGCACTGACCCTTGTCCGCACGCGCCAGCCCTATGTCGACCTGGAACCGGTCTCAGCCGAGCCGCTCCGAGCCGGCCAGGGCCACGACTTCCGCCTTATCTTTGACACAGTGCCCGAAAACTGGGACCAGAAATCGCCGGCAATGATCGTCACTCACGCCGAGACTCGGTAGCTAAGCAGGGCGGCCCTCGTGGGATCCGATTTACCTGCAAGCCGGTAAATTCTTCGTGAACTTCATTCCGAAGCGGCCTGGCAGTTCTTGTAAACCTCTCATTTTATTGACAACGGCTTTGGCACGTCGACTGCATATGAGTGTGTGAGAACAAGTTGTGTCGTGTTCGCTTTCGAACCGGACATGAACGTCAACAGGAGTCAACAACACATGAACATGAACAAAGACATGTCGAAGATTCGCGCATCTGCGCTTTCCGCTGTTTTTCTGAGTGCCACACTTGCCATGCCAGCCTTCGCGCAGCAGGATTCCCAGCCTGCCCCCGCACACCAACAGGCTGCACCCGCACCACAGAATTCCGCGGCAGCACAGGGCACTCCGGCTGACACTACCCAGCCCGCCAAGCAGGACGCAACGGACAAGGGCACATACGCAACGGGCCAGCCTCTCCCGCAGCAGTCCAAAGAGGGCTTTTGGGGACATGTGAATCCCCTCGCTCGCAAGAAGTGGGTACATCGCCAGATCGATCCTGTAAAGGATCGTGTCAATGAACTTGACCAGTTGCAGGCAAAGAATGCAAATGACATCAAGGATGTAGACAGCCGCGCCACCGCCGGCATCAAGCGTGCCAACGATGCTGCCGCCGCCGCCGACCAGCATGCTCAGGCGGCCGGGACCCGCGCCGATCAGGCAAACGGACTCGCCACCACGGCCAGCACCCGTACCGATGCGCTGCATGGCACGGTGAGCAATCTGGACCAGTACCAGACTGTCTCCAGCACGCCGGTCAATTTCCTTGCCGGTCATACCACTCTGACCAAGAAGGCAAAAGCCGACCTCGACCAGGTTGCCACCACGC
>CAXTPQ010000002.1:128453-140588 GCA_964246215.1 uncultured Terriglobus sp.
CATACCACTCTGACCAAGAAGGCAAAAGCCGACCTCGACCAGGTTGCCACCACGCTTGGCTCTGAGAAAGGCTATATCCTTGAGGTTCAGGGCTACAGCCGCTCCGGCGTCGCCAGCTCACAAGCCATGGCGGATGCAGTCGTTCGCTATCTGGTTACAGAACATCAGGTTCCTGTGTACCGCATTTACAAGTCAGGACTTGGCAAGGTGAAGATGACGGCTTCAGCCGATGGCGATAAGCCGCTGACGAACGGTGTTCGCGTCAAACTATTGCATAACAGCCTAGCAAACATGAGTGGCCAACCCGGCACTCCCCAGGCAAGTACGCAGCCGTCGACACCATCCAGCGGGCCCCGCTCCACTGGCGCGGATTCGGCGAATACGAATTAACTAAACCGGATCGCCGCACATCTACAAGTGCGGCAGCAAGCTCGGCAGCGGTGCTCAAGCGCATCGCGCCGATACCTCTCTCCTGACCCGAGAGAACCAAGGCAGATTGGCCCTCCCATCGGGAGGGCCGCTTTTTTGCTTGGGAGCAGCCAGCAGGAAGGCGGCTCTTGTCCACAGTTGCAGTCATGGGCGAAGAACAGGTGTGTTCGAATGGAGATGCCTGGGCTGCTTATGATCGCCTGTTTCTTTACGGAGGTGCCGAGTTCTGGGCTGAACCGGCCGGTATGGAGCGTACGCTCCGGGAGCACTCTGGATGGACGAAAGCCGCGCCAAACTCTGGTCGGATGCCTACATCCAGGCGTTCGCGCAGGGGCACCGGCTTGCCTTGCTTACCTTCGACGCGGCGCTCGGCAGACGAACCCCGGGCAGCATCTTGCTCCCCAGCTAACGCACCGTTACCTGCTCAAAGCCCAAACCGCGCAGCAGACTTTCCAGACTGCCTCGTGCATTCGCACGCGCCGTGTCCAAGATGCCATCGGCTGTCGCACTCGCAAGAATCTGAGTCTCCGCTGTGCGCCGTGTATCCGACTCCAGATTAGGATCGGTGGGCACCAGCAGCCCTGTGGTGCGCGCAAAGACCTTCGATTTGCCTTCGTCCACACGGGTAGTAAAAATTACCGAGCGGGGCAATTCTACTGTCACGCTCTTGCCGTCCACCTTCACCGCTTCCGGCGAGAGTTGCTGCAGGTCGACGCCTGCGATCACTTCCCCATGCACCACCAACAGCAAGCGGTCGCCAAAGAGCAGATCGGGCAGTACCGCATTCGTCCGCGTGCCCACAACCACCGTATCGACGGAAAAGCTTACCGTCTCCAGCCGGTTCAATCGGCGAATCTGTTCCACCACAACCGGCGCGCTCGTCTCGCCGGCATAACTGCGGCCCAGCACTGCGGAAGCAAGCCGCGCCGTCATGCCATTCGCGCCGTTGCCCACTGCATGGCGCAGCAGAATCACCACAGCGGCGGCCCCAAGCACAAAGACCAGCAGCAATCCCAGCAGTACTGAACCAACCCGGCTGCGCGGCCGTTCTTCCATGGCGATCCGCTGTTGCCGTGCAACTTCATATTGGCGTTCCCGTTCCGCATCACCCGTGCTCATGCGCTTTAAGATACAGGCCGGGCAGTCAATTGAGGAACAATCCTTAGTTCCGAGACGGCTTCAAAGGCACCTGCACACAACTACCCGTCCAAAGCCGCAAAGCTCTCCTGCGACAACGCCCGCCCCTTTGCCCGCCGGTGCGCATACCCCGCCGCCACGAACTCCCGGAACAGCGGATGAGGCTCCAGTGGCTTCGACTTAAACTCCGGATGGAACTGGCAGGCGATGAAGAACGGATGCATGGACGCAGGCAGCTCCACAATCTCCACATAGGTCGCGTCCGGTGTCGTACCGGTAAGCTGCAAACCCGCGCCCGTCAGCAGAGCCTCATACTCCCGGTTGAACTCATACCGGTGCCGGTGCCGCTCGCTGATCTCGGTGTCGCCATAGATGCGCGCGGCGAGCGAGTCCCGCACCATCACACAGGGCCACGCTCCCAGCCTCATCGTGCCGCCCATCTCTTCTACGCCGGTCAGCTCGCGTAGCTTGTAGATCACACGGTTCACCGTCGATGGGTCGAACTCACTCGAGTTTGCATCCTTCAACCCGCACATATTCCGCGCAAACTCAATGCACGCCGTCTGCATGCCCAGGCAGATGCCGAAATACGGAACGCCATGCTCGCGCGCATACTGGATCGCCTTCAGCATGCCCTCAATGCCGCGCTTGCCGAAGCCACCCGGCACCAGGATGCCGTCAAAGCCCTCCAGTTGCGACACATGGCTGCCGTCCTGCGTTTCCAGCCCTTCGGCCTCAATCCATGTCACGCGCAGCTTGAGCCCGGCATGCAGCGCACCATGCACCAGAGCCTCTTTTAAACTCTTGTAGCTGTCCTCGTACTCCACATACTTGCCCACGATGCCGATATGTACCTCATCGGTGGGGTGATATGCCCGATGCACCAGGTCGTGCCACTTTTCCAGCTTTGCCGGCCGTGTCTCGTCCATGCGCAGGTATCTCAGCACCAGCTCATCCACATGCTCATTGGCAAAGGCCAGCGGCAGCTCATAAATGTTGGCCACGTCGCGCGCGGCGATGACGGCGGCCTCTTCCACATTGCAGAATGCGGCAATCTTCGACCGCATCTCGCGCGGCAGGTTGCGCTCCGTGCGGCACAGCAGAATGTCGGGCTGAATGCCGATGCTCAGCATCTCCTTCACGCTGTGCTGCGTTGGTTTGGTTTTCAGTTCCTGCGCCGCGGCAATCCACGGTACCAGCGTCACATGCACAAAAAGCGTGTTGTCGCGGCCAAGGTCCTGCCGCATCTGGCGGATGGCTTCCAGGAACGGCAGCGACTCGATATCACCGACAGTTCCGCCGATCTCCACCAGCACCACCTCTGCTTCCCCCGCCACCTTGCGCATGGCGTTCTTAATCTCGTTCGTCACATGCGGAATCACCTGCACGGTCTTACCCAGGTAGTCGCCGCGGCGCTCCTTGGTAATCACCTGCTCATAAATGCGGCCGCTGGTCAGGTTGTTGTCGCGGCTCAGCTTGGCATGGGTAAACCGCTCATAGTGGCCCATGTCCAGGTCGGTCTCGGCACCATCATCCGTCACAAAGACCTCGCCATGCTGAAACGGCGACATCGTACCCGGATCCACATTCAGGTACGGATCGAACTTCATCATGCCGACGCGGATGCCGCGCGCCTCCAGCAGGCAGCCGATCGACGCAGCGGCGAGTCCTTTGCCCAGCGAAGACACGACACCGCCCGTTACAAAGATGTATTTCGCTGACATCCCCGCCTCGTTCGATTCAATTGTGAAGATTGGTTGTGCCAGGTTTGCACGCCTGAGTATATCAAGCGCCCTCCAGCCAGCCGATATACTTCAGCCATGGCTGAAGCACAATTCCTTCCAGGCGCACTCACCCGCGGCAACGCACTCGTTCAGCAGATCGTCGACCGCGCCCTGGGTGCAGGCGCCACCGACGCTGAAGCTGTCGTGGTGGAAGGTGATGAGTTCTCTGTCAAAGTCCGGCTTGGCCAAGTGGAAACACTCACTGAGTCCGTTTCACGTGCCATCGGCCTGCGCGTCTTCATGGGCCAGCGCTCAGCCAGCACATCCACCAACGACTTCAGTGAAGCATCTCTGCAGCGTCTGGTAAGCGGTGCGGTTGCGCTGGCACGCATCACTGAGGAGGACCCCTACGCCGGGCTGCCCGAGGCGCATGAATACGCCGAGCGGCGTGATGCCGAAGGTCTCGGCCTCTACCTCGACGATGTCTATTCCCTACCCGCAACCGAGCGCATCGAGATGGCGCGAGCGACTGAGGCCGCGGCCATGGCGGCCGACGTACGCATCCAGAACTCCGACGGTGGCACCTTTTCCGCCGCGACCAGTTCCAAGGCCATCGCCAACTCACGGGGCTTTGCCGGCGGCTATCGCAAAAGCTACTGCGGCATCGCCGCCATGCCCATCGCGCAGGATGCGAAGGGCATGCAACGGGACGGCTGGTCGTCCAGCGCGCGGACGCTGCGCAAGCTTGAGTCGCCCGAAGAGGTTGGCCGTGAAGCCGCCAAGCGTACCGTGCGACGGCTGGGTGCGCGGCGCGTCCCCACACAGCGCGCCACCATGGTTTTTGACCGGCAGATCGCCCAGGGCATCATCGGCAACATCTTCAGCGCCGTTAATGGCGACGCGGTCTATCGCCACGCGACCATGTTTGAAGATTCGCTCGGCAAGCAGATTGCCTCGCCGCTGGTCACCGTCGTCGACGACGGCACCATGATGCTCGAACCCGGCCTGGGCGGCTTCGGCACGCTGCCCTTTGATGGAGACGGCCTGCCCATGCAGCGCAAGGTGATCGTCGGCAAAGGCGTGCTGCAAACCTGGGTGATGAACAGCTACACCGCCCGCAAGCTCGGCCTGAAGAGCACCGGCAATGCCTCACGCGGGCTGGCCGGCGCGCCCGGCATCGGCAGCGGCAACTTTTTTCTGGAGCCAGGCACGCAAACGCTGCGCGAACTCATCGGTGAAGTGCAGAGCGGACTTTACGTCACAGAGGTGCTGGGCAGCGGCGTGAACCTGGTCACGGGTGATTACTCCCAGGGCGCCAGCGGCATCTGGATCGAGAATGGCGAGTTCGCCGGCGCGGTCGAGGAGATCACCATCGCCAGCAACCTGAAGGAGATGTACATGAACATCGTCGCCGTGGCCAACGACCTGATCTTTCGCGGCTCGGCGGCCAGCCCCGCCATCCGGATCGAGGGCATGACCATCGCGGGAGCCTAGTCATGCTTCTGTAAGTGGGATTACTTGGCAATCAGGTTAAAAAGCCAAAACAGAGATCCGCTGAGCAGAGCCGCGGCTGGAAGGGTAAAGACCCAGGCCATGGCGATGTCGCGGATGGTGGACAACTGCAGGCCGCTTCGATTTGCCGCCATGGTGCCAGCGACGCCGGATGAGAGCACGTGCGTGGTGGAAACGGGCAGACCAAGTCCATCCGCCATGCCGATGGTGATCATCGCGGTGATCTCCGCAGAAGCGCCCTGCGCATAGGTCAGGTGGGTTTTGCCGATTTTTTCACCCACGGTAATCACAATGCGCTTCCAGCCGACCATCGTTCCCAGGCCGAGGGCGAGCGCCACGGCGACCTTCACCCACGTGGGGATGAACTTTGTTGACTTATCCAGGAAGCCCTTGTAGTTGGCGATGATTTTGGTGTCGGCCGGATTGATCTTCGGGCCAAACTTGGGGAGCAAACGAAAGGTCTCGCTGGTCAGGTACATCTGATTACGGACGTTGGCTTGCATGTCCTGGGGCACGTTGCCCAGCGATCCATAGCCGACCGCCTCATTGCGGATGTCGGTCACCATCTGCTGCAGAGCGAGCATGGTGCTGGGCTGATACTTGTGAGACGAAACAAAACGTTCCAACTCCGGCCCGGCATCCGCAAGCGAAGCCGATGGCTCAACGTAGCGGCCCACGGCATCGGACACCTGCTGCGACACAGCCGCAAAGGTCGTCACGGAACCGCGGTCGACGGTGTGATTGAGTGCGTACGCCGTGGGCACGGTGCCCACAAGGATAAGCATGATCAGGCCCATGCCCTTTTGCCCGTCGTTGGAACCATGGAAGAAGCTCACGCCGGTGCAGGTCAGGATCAGCAGTGCGCGGATGTAGAAGGGCGGTGGTTCCGTGCCTTCCGGTGCCTTGTACAGGCGAGGATCACGCGCCACGGCTTTGAACAGGAAGAAGATCGCGGCGGCCATGACAAAGCCGACAATCGGCGACAGCAGCAGTGCCTTGAAGACTTTGGTGACCTGCTCCCAATCCACACCGGCTGTCCCGGAGTTGCCCTGCATGAGCTGGTTGGCAATGCCGACGCCCAGGATGGAACCGATCATCGTGTGCGAGCTGGAAGCGGGCAGGCCGCGGTACCAGGTGGCGAGATTCCACAGAATGGCCGCCACCAGCAGGGCAAACACCATGGAAAAGCCCGAGCCCTTGCTGACCTTCAGAATCAATTCCACCGGAAGCAGCGAAACAATCGCAAACGCGACCGCGCCGGAACTGGTGAGTACACCGATGAAGTTCCAGATACCCGACCAGACAACCGCGATGTGCGGCTCCAGTGAATGGGTATGAATCACCGTCGCCACGGCATTCGCGGTGTCGTGGAATCCGTTCACAAACTCAAAGCCAAGCGCGATCAGCAGCGCAATCCCAAGCAGAACAAACGGAAAGACGGACGGCGAGTGCACCAGCGATAGGTCACCGGACAGCTTGAAACCGATGTAGATCAAACCGCAGACGAGCATGACGCCGAAAACCATGGCACCGTACTTGCCGCTCTTGGAATCTTTCAGCTTTTGATCGAGGATAGACGGAGCCGGGACGGGTGCCATCGTCGCCATGAAATCACCTGAGTGTCGGAGTGGGAACCACATGAGAGTACGTGCGGAATGACAAGGGAGTGTGAATGGAGTGTGAAAGAACAGGTCCAGTCGCGCCAAAGAGCGCATTGCTCCCCGCCGGCGAGGATCCGCCAGAGCGGTCCTGCCGTCAGGTGACCCAGCAGGTACGGTGTAAGGATGTGGAATGTGGGCTGGCGAGACCGCACCGATTCGCCTCGGACAGCAGAGCTTGAGGTCAGGCGCAAGAAGAGAGTCGCGTCAAGCCATAGTCTGCTTTCGGCTATATTTATCTTCGCGTAACAGAAGATCAGCATGATTACGCCAGAGTGCGCGCAAATGAGTGCGCACACGGAGGACGTTGCGTGACATTGAAATCTCTCGCTGTGGCCGTTTCAGCTTTCGCGTTGGTGACCGGCGCAGGCGCACAAAGTTTGAATGGAGCGGGCGCGACGTTTCCAAACCCGATCTATTCCAAGTGGTTTTATGAGTTCAGCCAGCAAAAGGGCGGCCTGAAGATCAACTATCAGCCGATTGGTTCGGGCGGCGGCATCCGCCAGGTATCGGACGGCACGGTCGATTTCGGTGCGACAGATGGCCCCATGACGGACGACCAGATCAAGAGCGCCAAAATCAAAACGATGCACATCCCAACGGTGCTGGGTGCAGTTGTGCCGGTGTACAACTTGAAGGGCGTCAGCAAGGAACTGAACTTTTCCGGCGACGTGATTGCCGCGATCTACATGGGCGAGATCAAGAACTGGAATGATCCGCGCATCGCCAGGGACAACCCGGGCGTCAACCTGCCCAACGATCAGATCGTTCCGGTGTACCGCTCGGATGGCAGCGGCACGACCTACATCTTCACCGATTATCTGTCGAAGGTCAGCGGCGAGTTCCAGAGCAAGGTAGGCAAGAACACCTCGGTGCGCTGGCCCACAGGCATCGGCCAGAAAGGCAACGAGGGCGTGGCCGGCATGGTGCGTCAGACACCCAACTCCCTGGGTTACGTCGAGCTGATCTATGCATTGCAGAACAAAATGCAGTTCGGCACGGTAAAGAATGCCAGCGGCAAATTTGTGAAGGCGAGCACGGAAGGCGTGACAGAAGCTGCGGCGAACGTGAAGAGTATGCCGGCGGACTACCGCGTTTCCATCACCAACGCACCTGGTCCGAACACCTATCCGATCTCCTCATTCACCTGGCTGCTGGTTCCGGTCAAGTCGGCTGATCCAGCCAAGGGCAAGGTACTTGCCGAGTTCCTGACGTGGATGCTGGAACATGGCGAGGCCGAAGCACCGGGCCTGAGCTATGCGTCCCTGCCCACGGCGGTTCAGGCACGCGTCAAGCAAACCATTCAGCAGATCCACTAGAGTCATCCAAGAGGGAAAACGTGCCGTCCCGTATGGTCCGGCACGCAATTCTCCGCCGTTAGTCTTTATAGATTTCCACTTTCTTCGGCTCTTCGCTGCATGTGCATGAGCGGCAACAGCCTGTTTCAAATCCCAGATCAGGACCATGACAACCGAAACCCCGAACCTCTCACAGCCGCCGCGCGCGACCGCCGTTGCAAACACGGCACCGCCGGGCATGGAACCGGAGACGCCCTCGCGAGTGCGTGATTTTCTGGCGCGCCGAAGCAGCGGACGCGTTCTGGATTTCCTTTTTGTGTGCCTGATGG
The DNA here is from genome assembly GCA_964246215.1 of uncultured Terriglobus sp. Classification (GTDB taxonomy): domain Bacteria; phylum Acidobacteriota; class Terriglobia; order Terriglobales; family Acidobacteriaceae; genus Terriglobus. Next base: position 136,541 of record CAXTPQ010000002.1, read on the forward strand.
TGCTCTGCGCCATCACCATTTTCGTGATCGTTATCGCGATCATCGTTGTGCTCTTCCGGCAGTCTGCCCTGAGCCGTCATGCCTTCGGCCTGGGCTTTTTCAAGAGCCAGGAATGGGATCCCGTCAGCGGCCTGTTCGGGGCGTACCCCTTTATCTTTGGAACGCTTGCGTCGTCCTTTCTGGCGCTGCTCATCGCCGTTCCTCTCGCGCTGGGTGTCGCCATTTTTGTGACAGAGCTCTGCCCCAAGGCGCTGCAGGGACCGATCTCTTTCCTGACAGAACTGCTCGCCGCCATCCCCAGCGTGGTGTACGGACTGTGGGGCATCTTTGTGCTGGTGCCCATCGTGCGCGACCAGATTGGCCCGGCTCTGCAAAAGTCTCTCGGCTGGACAGGGGCCTTCAACGGCATCAATATCGGCGTCGGACTTCTCACGGCCAGCATCATTCTGGCGATCATGATTTTGCCGGTAATCTCATCGCTGACCCGTGACGTGATGCGTGCCGTGCCGACGAGCCAGCGGGAAGCCGTGCTGGCGCTCGGCGCTACGCGCTGGGAGATGATCCGCATGGGCGTGCTGCGTAACGCTCGCATCGGCATTGTGGGTTCGGTCATCCTCGGCCTGGGACGTGCCCTTGGCGAGACCATGGCCGTAACCATGCTGATCGGCAATCGCGCAGAGGTGCCGCACTCGCTCTTTGCACCCGCGCATACGCTTGCCAGTGTGATTGCAAACGAGTTTTCTGAGGCGACCGGCGACCTGTATCTCAGCTCGCTCATTGAAATTGGGCTGGCACTCTTTCTCGTCACCATCGTGGTAAACGCCATTGCGCGGCTGCTCATCTGGGCGGTGACGCGTGGCGCACCGGCAAGGGTGCTCTGATCATGGCGACCACACCTGTTCCCACCCAGCCGACCTTTCCGCGCTCGCGCAAGGGTGGCCGATCCTTTGTCAACGCGCTGGTCAACGGATTTTGCATCGCCGCGACGGTGCTTGTGCTCACGCCGCTTGTGGCCATTTTGGCGTATCTACTCTTCAAAGGATTCAGTTCGCTCAACGTCGCGTTCTTTACCCACCCGCCACGCCCTGTGGGTGAGCCGGGCGGTGGCATGGCAAACGCCATCGTCGGTTCGGGCATCATCCTGGCCGTCGCCAGCCTAATCGGCATTCCCACGGGCATCGGTGCCGGTGTTTACCTTGCCGAGTACGGACGAGGCAAGGTCTTCGGCAACTTCGTACGGTTTACCGCGGATGTGCTGAACGGCGTACCGTCCATCGTCATGGGAATCGCGGCTTATTCCATGATTGTGGTGGTGCAGCACCATTTCTCGGCGCTGGCCGGCGGCATCGCATTGGCAATCATGATGATTCCGACGGTGACCCGGACCACTGAGGAGATGCTGGCCACGGTGCCGAGCGCGGTCCGTGAAGCGGCTCTGGGCCTGGGCGTCCCCAAGTGGCGCACCACCATCTCGGTTGCATTGCGCACCGCCTCCCCCGGCATCATCACCGGATGCATGCTGGCCTTTTCCCGCGTGGCAGGAGAGACGGCACCGCTCCTCTTTACGGCTTTCGGCAACCAGTTTTGGAGCGTGAAGCTGAACGAGCCAATGGCAGCGCTGCCATTGCAGATCTATATTTATGCCGTGTCACCCTATGACGAATGGCACCGGTTGGCATGGGCCGGCGCACTTGTGCTCATTATTCTGATCATGGCGTCTGTCACGCTGGTCCGCGTTTTTGCAAGCCGCGGCACATTGAAGGGAAACAGTTAAGTGGGCGTTGGAATCCAGGTCGAAAAGCTGAACGCGTGGTACGGCACCACTCACACCCTGCAGGACATCACCCTCACCATCCCGGCAAACCGGGCCACGGCATTGATCGGGCCATCGGGATGCGGCAAGTCGACTTTTGTGCGCTGCTTGAACCGCATGCATGAGACCAACCCAATCGCCCGCGCGACAGGCCTGGTGAAGATGGGTGATGTCGACATTTACGCCCAGGCGTCTGCGGTCGAAATCCGTCGCCGTGTCGGGATGGTCTTTCAGCGGCCCAACCCGTTCCCAACTATGTCGATTTATGACAACGTGGCCAGCGGCTTGAAGCTGAATGGCTTCCGCAACCGGGCCGAGCTGAACAACATCGTTGAGGATTCGCTGAAGAAGGCAGCGCTCTGGGACGAGGTCAAGGATGATCTGCGCAAGAAATCCGGCGCCTCCCTTTCCGGCGGCCAGCAGCAGCGGCTCTGCATCGCGCGCGCGCTCGCGGTCAACCCTGAGGCCTTGCTCATGGATGAGCCTGCCTCCGCACTCGATCCAGTCTCCACCTCAAAGATCGAAGACCTGATCTTCGAACTCAAGAGGCAATACACCATCGTGATCGTCACGCACAACATGCAGCAGGCAGCGCGTGTGGCGGAGAACACCGGCTTCTTTCTTTCCGGCAGGTTGATCGAATTTGACGCGACGGACACCATCTTCACCAAACCTTCGGACAAGCGTACCGAAGACTACATCACAGGAAGGTTCGGCTGATGCGCGCCAATTTTCGTCAACACCTGGACACGTTGCGGGATGAACTGCTGAAGATGGCGCATCAGGTCGACCGCTCTTTTGTGGATGCGATCGAGGCGTACCGCACGGCCGACTCCGACCTGAGCCATCGCGTCATCGGCGCGGAAACCATGATCAATCTGATGGAACGCGAGATCGACCGCAATGCCATTGAACTGCTGGCTTTGGAACAGCCCACGGCCATCGATCTGCGGTTCATTCTCTCCATCATGCGGATCAACTCGGATCTGGAGCGGATCGGGGATCAGGCCGCGGGCATCGCCAGGCGCGTGAATGAGCTGCAAACACCCATCTCCACTGATTTCGGCGTGGACATTCCTCTGCTCGCCAAACATGCGCGGGAGATGTTTACCCTCGCTATTCAATCGTTCAAGGAAGCGGATGCGGATTTGGCGGAGAGCGTTCTAAAACTCGACGATGAGGTGGACGAGTTGAATGCGAAAGCCTTCCGGGGCCTGAGCCGCTACATCTCGGACCACCCTACCCAGGCAGAGGAGGCGATGGATATGCTGATCATCGCTCGCGGCATTGAGCGCGTGGCCGACCATGCAACCAACGTCGCGGAAGACACGATTTTCTGGCTGCTTGGTGAAGATGTACGGCACAACGTCGTCGGGCGTTGAGAATGGACGCACTTCCGGCCACGCGATGTCGAGAGATGAATCTTTGATGAATTGGCCTGATTTGTACCCGGTCTTCCGACATCGGTTTGCATGGCGTTCACATAAAATCGGGACACTAGCGGCATTAGCGAATCACAGAGAAGTCGACGGCCCTTTGGCGTCAGTCTGTTCCTGTGTTCGCCTTCGAGGAGTTCATGACCAAGCAGCTTAACCTGGCCATCGCATCTGTGCTGGTGGCCACGTCTCTACCGGCTCTCGCGCAAACGACCAAACCAGCCACACGAGCAAAGAGCAAGACCACGGCTCGCCATACGACGAAAAAGAAGGCCGTTCGCGAGAGTACAACCTCTGTCCAGATCCGCGAACTGCGCGCCGAAATGCAGGCGCAGATTGACGGGCTGAAGCAGCAGCTTGCCGACCGCGATGCAAAGCTCAACACAGCGCAGGCTGCTGTCCAAACCGCACAGGACCAGGCGACCGCCGCCACCGCTCAGTCGCAGAGCACGCTGGCACAGTTGCAGGCCAACCAGGAAAAGCTCGACACCGTGCAGAGCACCGTCTCAGACCTGGTGACAAGCAATGCCGGCCTGACGCAGACGGTCCTGAACAACAATACCGAGCTCCGGCAGCAGATCGAGTCGCCCACCACGATCCACTACAAGGGAGTCACGATTACCCCAGTGGCTTTCTTTGCGCTGGAATCGGTCTACCGGACGCGCTCCATCAACTCCGACATCAATACGCCGTTCAACACCACGCCGTTCCAGGGCGCGAGTGAAGCGCATGTGAGCGAGTTCAACTTCTCCGGCCGTCAAAGCCGGCTCGGCGGACTCTTTGAGGGCAACGCGGGCCC
>CAXTPQ010000002.1:140688-167146 GCA_964246215.1 uncultured Terriglobus sp.
ACTTCTCCGGCCGTCAAAGCCGGCTCGGCGGACTCTTTGAGGGCAACGCGGGCCCGTTTAAGCTTGCCGGCTACATCGAAGCGGACTTCCTGAGCGCCGGCACCACTAGCAACGAGAACCAGAGCAACAGCTTTACCTTCCGCCAGCGCCAGTTCTGGGGGCAGGCTGCAACCAAGTCCGGCTTCACCGTTACCGGTGGACAGATGTGGTCGCTGGTGACGGAAACGGGCAAAGGCACAGACAACCGGACCGAGAAGCTGCCCAACACTGTCGATCCGCAGTACATGGTTGGGTTTAACTGGGCGCGACAGCCCGGAATTCGCATCCAGCAACGCTTTGGTCAGAGCTTCCTTCGTAGCGGCAGCAATCTGACTCTGGCCATGTCGCTGGAAAACGCACAGCTTACGAACTACTTCGCCACGAACGCGCCGAACAACTTCTTCTTCGGCGGCCAAGGGCAGAACGGCGGCCTGTTCAACGCGTTTAACCAGACACCCACCAACAACGTTGCCCCTGATGTTTTCGTGAAGGCGGCAATCGATACCCCGCACGCTCACTTTGAAGCAGGTGGCGTGGCGCGCTTCTTCCGCACGCGCTACTACCCTGCCGTGGTCACCGCCGGCACCGGTCCGGCCAACGCCCGTCCCGGCCAGCCCGCGTCCAATGACGTGGAGTATGCCGGCGGTGCTTTCGGCAGTGCCCGCGTTTCCGTGAACAAGTACCTCGACCTGGCGGCAAGTGTAATGGGCGGCCAGGGTGTGGGCCGCTACGGTTCCGCACAGTTGGCCGACGCTACCGTTCGCCCGACCGGCAAGCTGGAGCCGCTGCGCAACTACCATGGGCTGTTCTCGATCGAGTCGCATCCAACGCCGAAGCTGGACGTATACGGCTATGCGGGTGGCGAGTATGTCCAGAGGACATACTACCCGACGCTTGTGACGGCAACTCCATATACAGGCTATGGCGCGCCTACCTCAAACGTCAGCAACTGTAACGTAGAATTGCCGGTAAATGCCTCCGGCAACACTGGCAGCGTCGCTCCGATAGCTCCCCTAGTCTGCAATGCACAGACGCGGGACATCCTGGAAGGCACCTTCGGTTTCACTTACCGGATTGTGTCCAGCCCGAAGTATGGCCGCCTGCAATATCAGGGTGTGTATAGCTACCTAACAAAGAGCGCATGGGTCGGCTTGCAGAGTGGCACCTTTGGTGCCCCCAACCAAGTGCTGAACGGACCCAAGGCCACCAACAACATGGTCTTCACCGGCATGCGGTACTACATCCCGTAGAGGCATGAGCCATGCTTCCCCCGCGGTGAGTGCACTTCACAAGAACGGCGAAGTGTCTGTGCAAGCAAATGCAAAGAGGGAGCCTCCGAAAGGACGGCTCCCTCTTTGCGGTAAACGCCTGATACGCACCTGAGTGGTTTTCGTTCTGCATCAGTGAGGCGGACAGCGGCGCTGTACGGAACACAACTGACCTTGAACAAGCACAGTCTCGTCCTTCAGTCCGATGACGGAGGTGCAATAGCTGAGCTCGATCCATCGCTGCCCATCGCCATGAACTTCGAGCAGCCCTGCCTTTTGTCGTTCTCCTTTGGACAGATTCACGCAGCGCAGTGAGCGGCGGCGATGCCGTGGGTGCCTCCCTGATGCTGGCCGGAACGCTTGCGAGTGGAAATTTGATGTGGAAGCTGCAGGCAAGCCGCTTGAGTTCATCTCGAAGCCGCTTCAGAGCCGCTGATCCGGCTTAGCGCCCAGCGGCGGCCAGGATGGGCTGCTGCGCGAACTCCGCCGCTGCCAGCGCGGGCCTGAGCACTGTCATCATCCGGTCCACGTGCACGGGTTCCAGCAGGAATGACGGTAGAAACCGCATCACATTTCCCTGGACGACATTAAACAGCACACCCTTTTCCAGTCCGGCCTCCGCAATGGGCCGCCCCGGAATGGTGAGCTGTAGAGCCTGAATCAGGCCGCGGCCACGGACTTCCACGGCAATGTCGAACTCCTGCACAAGCTTATTGAGCTGTTCGGTGAAATACTGCCCTGTGGACTGCACCCGTTCAAGCAATCCTTCCTCTTCCACAATGGACAGAAACTCGAGCCCGAGCCGGCAGGCCAGCGGCGTTCCGCCCAGTGTGCTGCCATGTCTGGCCAGGCCCAAAGCATGAAACAGTGGCCCTGTCACTAACAATGCACTCAATGGGATGCCGCCGCCCAGGGGCTTTCCGAGGATCAGCACATCCGGACGCACGCCAGTGCCCTCAAAGGCGAACCAATTGCCGGTCCTGCCCAATCCGCATTGAATCTCATCCAGAACAAGCAGCGCACGATGCCGGTCTGCCAGGCGGCGCGCCTCCCGCAGGTACTCCGGCGAAAGCTCGTAAATCCCGCCTTCACCCAAAATGGTCTCCAGCAGAATGCAGCAGGTGTCGTCAGAGACGGCTTGCTGCAGCTCCGGGAGGCTTTCGCGCGTGACGTAGTCGGCACCAGCCAACTCCGGTCCAAAGCCGTCCCGGTACTTGGCTTGGCCGGTGACGGAAAGGGCGCCCAGCGTCCGCCCGTGGTATGAGCCGTGCAGCGACACAATACGGTGTTTCCGCTCCGAGTAATTCTCAGCCGCGTAGGCACGCACCAGCTTGAGAGCGCCTTCGACCGCCTCCGCTCCGCCCGTGGAGAAGAATGCGCCACTCATGCAGGCGAGCGTACATAGCTTCTCCGCCAACTCGCCGGCATAGGGCGTGCAGTATTGAGGAGACAGATGTACCAGCCGCTCCGCCTGGTCGGCCATGGCGGCGACCATGCGAGGATGCGCATGACCCAGAGCATTCACTCCCAGCCCAGCCATCAGATCCAGATATTGGTTGCCGGAAGTGTCATACAGGTGAACGCCCTGCCCCCGCTCCATAACGACAGGAAAGCGAGCGTAGACCGGCAGCAGCCATTCCGTATCCCGCAGCAGAATATCGGAGGCGGTGCTGTTCTGACGGAATCTTGACACAGTTCCTCTAGTTCAACGTAGTTACGCCTGTGGGTCAAGCGCGGGGAGCAACCAGAAGTACCTCTCCAAGGTAATCTCTGGTTTCTTAAATCGATCTATGACAAATGGAAGACGTGTGCAATGGATAACGTCAAACAGGCAGGCAACAGCCGGTTTCGAAACAGATTCCTGTAAGTAGTTTGGCTATGGACGTGCATCATCGCCAGTAACGACCCGTTTGTGTCTCCCGGAGATCGTCTTAGCCGGATGGAGAAGTCCTCGCAAAACCGGATTCTCGCGATCGCGCTTGCACTGGCGACGCTAATAATTTGCGTCTTCGGTGCGCTGAATTACATGCGGGAAAGCAGCTACGATCTTCCAACGGACGGCACCTGGTGGCTGGAGAGTCCGGGTGGGCTGCACGCAGAACGTGTGCCGGCCGACTCCCCTGCCTACCGCGAAGGCGTGCGCAACGGTGATTTGCTGGTGGGTGCCAACGGCCGGCCAACCCTCAACATCGCCTCATTGCAGCGGGAGATGTCACGCAGCGGCAGCTGGAACCGGATTCGTTACTCCCTTGTGCGCGGCGGCTCACCGCTGGAGATTCAGGTCATTCTGGAGCCGGCCGATCGCAGCCAGCACCAGGGTCTGCGCCTTATCGCGCTGGTTTACCTGGCGATTGGGCTGTACGTCCTGTTTCGCCGTTGGACCGCGCCCAAAGCGACGCACTTTTACCTCTTTTGCCTGGTTTCGGGCGTTCTGTATGCGTTCCGCTATACCGGGCAGTTCGACACGCTGGACTGGATTTTCTTCTGGGGAAACATTGCAGTCACAGCACTGCAACCGGCGCTTTTCCTGCATTTTGCCATCACCTTCGGAGAGCTTCGTCCGTCATTGGGCCGGAGATTGACCTCTGCACTGCTTTACCTGCCCGGTCTTCTGATCGCCGGGCTGCATATACGCGCGATTCTTAGCTGGCAGGCAAGAGAGCGCCTGCACCACAAGCTCGATCAGATCGATGTTGCCTACCTGGCCGTCTACTACGTTATTGCCGCGGCAGTTTTCTGGCAGCGTTACCGCCGTGCCGACGATGCGCTGGAGCGGCAGCAGCTGAAGTGGCTGACTCGCGGCACGCTGCTCTCCGTCCTGCCGTTCACGTTACTGTCTGTCGTTCCGTTTCTGCTGGATTTACCCGTCCCGAACGTGCTGGCCAAGGCTGCCGGTCTGGCGTTGATCTTTTTACCGCTGACCTTTGCCTGGGCAATCGTGCGCTACCGCCTGATGGATACCGATCTGATCTTCAAGCGCGGCGTGACCTACACGCTGGCCACCGCGGCCCTGGTCGGCGTGTATTTTCTGGTTGTCGGCATCTCCGCGGAGGTGGTGCACACGCGGCTTCCAAACCTGCGTATTTGGGGTCTGCTTGCCGCCATCATCGCAACCGCGCTCATCTTCGATCCAATCAAGCAGGCAATTCAGGGCCGCGTGGACAGGCTGTTTGATCAGAAACGTTACGACTACCGCGAAACCCTGATCCAGTTCAGCCGTGAACTGTCGTCGCAGACAGACTTGCCGACGCTGGCCCGGTCTGTTGTCGACCGGCTTTCGCAAACATTGCTCGTGGAACGCGTGGCGCTCTTCATCGCGCCCTCCCGCGCAGACGGGGATGCCTCACGTGCGTTCCGTCTGGCCGCCTCGCACGGCCTGTCGGCGGACGCGTTGGCCGGGCTTCCTCAGCAGACTTCCGCTGTCTCGTTCCTGCAGTTCGACACCCTGTCGTCACAGGGTCATCTTTTCCTGGAAAAACCGGCGGCACTCACTCACCTGTCCGCCGAGGAACAGCGCATCTCCAGAGCGCTGGACATGAACTACTACCTGCCCTGCCGGATCTCGCAGGCAGATCGTCCGGCGCGCACCATCGCCGTCATCGGCCTGGGCCGCACCCGAGAAGGCGACTTCCTTTCCTCTGAAGACATGGAACTGCTCGAATCGCTGGCCGGCTATATCGGCATCGCAATCCAGAATGCCCAGCTTTTTGCCAGCCTGGAGCGTCAGCGCGCGGAGTTCGAGCGCCTGAAGGAGTTCAACGAAAACATCGTGGAGTCCATCAAGGTCGGCATCTTCGCGCTGGATCTGCAGGACTGCGTGGAAAGCTGGAATGCCGAGATGGAAGTGATGTACTCGCTCTCGCGTGGGGAAGCGCTGGGCCGGCACATCTCAGAGATCTTTCCGCAAAGCTTTGTGGCCGAGTTCGAGCAGGCGCATCGCCAGCCAGGGACACACCACTTGAGCAAGGTCACGCTGCCGCTGCGCACGGGCGACAGCCGCACCGCAAACCTGGCGATCGCTCCCCTGCTCACGCGAGACTTCGTCGCTGTGGGCAGCATCGTTCTGGTGGAAGACATCACGGAGCGCACCCAACTGGAGTCCCAGCTGACACAGGCTGAAAAGCTGTCGTCCATCGGCCTGCTGGCGGCGGGTGTGGCGCATGAGGTCAACACACCACTGGCGGTGATCAGCTCCTACGCGCAGATGCTGCAGAAATTCACGCGCGACGACAGCGCGATGAGCCAGCGGCTCAACCCGGTGCTGGAGAAGATCACGCAGCAAACCTTTCGCGCCTCGGAGATTGTGAACGGCTTGCTGAACTTCTCCCGCGCCACCGGGAACGAATTTCTTCCCATCGACGCCAACACCGTGGTGCGAGAGACGGTGCTTCTCCTGGATCATCAGTTCCGGACGGCGCGTATCGCGGTCGACACAAATTATTCGCCCGGGCTGCCTCGCTTCAACGGCAGCCACGGCAAGCTGCAGCAGGTGGTGCTGAACCTGCTGCTGAACGCGAAAGATGCGATGCTGGAAAATGGCGGGCGCGAGCTCTTTGTGAGCACCTCCTGTACCTCCATCGACGAGATCGAAATCAGCATCCGCGACACCGGCGCGGGCATCAATCCAGCACATCTGCACCGCATCTACGACCCATTCTTCACCACAAAAAACACGCCGAAAGAGGGTCAGCACAAAGGAACCGGGCTTGGCCTGGCCGTTTCTTACGGCATTGTGCAGGAGCATGGCGGCCGCATTCAGGTGGAGAGCGAAGTTGGCCTTGGAACCACCTTTCACCTCATCTTTCCCGCGGTACAGCCAGTACGTTCGCCGTCTGAGCACGTCGATTCGTCAGTAGGGGCGGTTCATGCCTGAAGCTCTGCTTGATTTGCCGGTGTCCAGTCTTTCTATTGCCTCCGGAAGCATTCTCATCATCGACGATGAGCCGGGCATCCGCGACTCGCTGGAGACGCTGCTGACGCTGGAAGGCTTCACTGTCGAGACAGCACCGAACGGACCGGCCGGGCTCGACCTGCTCTCGTTGCACCAGTATGACTTGCTGCTGTTGGACCTGGCTTTGCCGGGTGAAAGCGGAATCGACCTGCTGCCCCGCATCAAGCGTCTGCGGCCTGAGCTTCCGGTCATCATGATCACCGCTTACGGCACAGTGGGCAACGTAGTGGATGCGTTGCGCTCGGGCGCGGACAACTTCGTCCAGAAGCCCTGGGACAACGAGAAGCTGCTCGCCGACATCCGTTCCGCCATCGCGCGCCACCGGTCTGAAGAAGAAGTCGTCCAGCTCAAAAAGACGCTCAAGCAGCGCTACTCGTTTGAAAACATCATCGGCAAAAGTGAACCGATGTCCAGGCTGCTGGAGACGGTGGCGCAGGTCGCGCCCTCCCGCTCGACCGTGCTGATCCACGGCGAAAGCGGCACCGGCAAAGAGTTGATTGCGAAGGCCATTCACCTGAGCTCCCCTCGGCGCGACAAGCCTTTTGTCGCCATCAACACCGGAGCCGTTCCATCCGACCTGCTGGAGTCGACTCTGTTCGGGCACGTCAAAGGTGCGTTCACCTCCGCAGTTGCGGCGAAGAAGGGGCTGTTTGAAGTCGCCAGCGGTGGAACACTCTTCCTGGACGAGATTGGAACGATGCCGATTGAAACGCAGGCGAAGATACTGCGTGCCTTGCAAGAGCGGCGCTTCATGCAGGTGGGCGGAACTTCAGAGATCGCGGTCGATGTACGCATCGTTGCCGCGACCAACGTCGACCTGCGGCAAGCGGTGAAGGATGGCCGCTTTCGCGAAGACCTGTACTACCGGCTATCCGTCATCAACCTGGATTTGCCGCCGCTGCGCACGCGCAAGGAAGACGTGCCGCTGCTGGCGGCGCATTTCCTGAAGCGATTTGCCGAGGAAAACGAAATGGAGCCCCGGACGCTGGCGCCGGACACCCTGCGCGCCATGATGGACTACGAGTGGCCGGGCAACGTGCGGGAGCTGGAAAACGCCATGGAACGTGGTGTCGTTCTGTCCACCGGCCCGGTGATCGGGCTTGAGCTGCTGCCGCAGCACCTGACCGGCAATGCCTACAGCGCCGTTCTTCTGGAGCAACGGCCCGATGCTTCTCTCTTCGACATCATGGAGGAGATTGAGCGGCGTATCCTCGCCGACAGGCTGGAACGGTGCAACTGGAACCAGACGGAAGCGGCGGAGTTCTTCAAAATCCCGCTGTCCACGCTCAATCAGAAGATCAAGCGCCTAAACGTCGAAATTAAGAAGCGCATCCGGGATTAAAGCAGTTCACCCTTGCTTGTATCTGCGGAGAGGCTTTGGCCGTCAGCCAGGTCACCCGGCTGTGTCGCTGCCACGGCGCGTTCGTGTTTCCAGTTCCCGATCCGCTGTGCCTGGTACATCCCGTTATGCCCGGAGAAGAAGTAGCTGACCACACAGGCGATGCCGGCATAGGTGGCGGCTTCTCCGCCGAACAATTCCATCGCCATGAGTGTGGAAGCAAGCGGCGTATTTGCGGCACCCGCGAAGACCGCCACAAAACCCATACCCGCCAGCAGCGAGGAGGGCAACGGCAGAAAATGAGATAGCGCATTGCCGAGCGTTGCTCCGATGAAGAACAGCGGTGTCACCTCCCCGCCCTTGAAGCCGGACCCGAGGGTGACTACCGTGAACAGCATCTTCACGGCGAAGTCGTAAGACGGCAGCGGGCCGTCGAAGGCGGCCACGATCGTGGGAATGCCCAGACCGATGTACTTCGTGGTTCCAATTGCAAAGACGACGGCTGCGACAATCACGCCACCCGCGAACGGCCGCAGTGGGGGCCATTTCACGAAGCTCTTGAACTGCTTTGCAACAAAGTGCGTTGCGGACGTGAAAAAGCTCGCCACCACGCCAAAGACGGCGCCGGCAATGCACGCAAAGAGGATGCCTTTGAGATGCGGCACCGGAACTTTACTGACCCGGTACATGGTGTGGTGGATGCCCCACGCCCGCGTGGTCAGGTCACCGGCGAACGCCGCCAGCAGGCAGGGAATGATAGCTCCATAGCCCAGCGAACCTATCGCCAGTACTTCCATGCCGAAGACGGTTCCGGCCAGCGGCGTTCCAAAGACTGAGGCAAAGCCCGCGCTGATGCCGCTCATGAGCAGGATGCGGCGTTCGCCAGCATGCAGGTGAAAGAGCCTTGTGAGTTGATCGGCCAGCGAAGCGCTCGTCTGGATGGCTGTGCCTTCTCGTCCAGCCGAGCCGCCGAAGAGATGCGTCAAGAAGGTACCCAGCAGGATCAGCGGCGTCATGCGCAGAGGAACGGTCTGTCGCGGCTGATGAATCTCCTCCAGGATGAAATTGTTCCCAGTCACGACGGAATCGCCGAAGCGCCAGTAGAGGATGCCGACCGCGAGGCCGGCGATTGGCAGCAATGCAATGATCCACTTATGCGACTCGCGAAGGTCTGTCGCCAAATTCAGCGACCAAAGCAGCAGCGCGGATGCCGAGCCGGCCAGGAGGCCAACCAGCAGACTGATGGGCGTCCACCGGAGAAGATAGACGGAAAGACTCTTGAGGTCGGCAACCAGAGAGGCTTCTGATTTGGACATGCGTCACCCCTACCTGAAATGTAGGAGTCATCAGCAGCGTTGTTCCGCGTGCAGTCACGGCGAACCCCATCGCCATTGCTATGAACGTAAACGTAGCAGCCCTGTGAAGCTTGGGTCAAACGCTAATCGGGGGCTTCCAGCACCGCGACACCATACCGATCCAGCTGAACCGTCGTGAGCTTGCGGTCTGTCAAAACATCACGCATCGCCGTTGGCAGCGCAACTGACTGAGATTGCGGTCCATAGTTGGTCAGGATCACGAAGCGCTTGTGATTGCCACTGCGCACGGCCACATCGACGTCAGCGGGAAGACCGGGCAACACCGGGCTCACCCCGCTCTGCTGCACCATCCAGCCAGCCGCGCGTGCCAGCGCAGGCTTGTCGAGGCCGGCACCGATGTACGTCACACTGCCTTTGCCAACGGCGCGGGTGACGGCCGCAGGCTGCCCGTCCAGCCAGCCATTGCTCACGCCGTAGCGCATCAGCACCTTGGAGTCAGGAGCCGTGACTTTCAGCTGCTCGGCCCAGATGTCGCTGGTGCCGCTGCCCCACTCGCCTGTCACCGGCACGGGCTTTTCCAGCGCGTACCATTGCTCCACGCGCGCGCCCAGCAACTCCGCCAGTGGACCGGGCTGCCGCTGCGTGAACAGGCTGTTGTCCTCGTCCTTCATGGCGCTGCGCTGCGTCAGTACCAGGTGACCGCCGCCCTGCACGTAGCGTTTTAGATTCTCGACAGCTGCCGGCGTCAGCAGGTTCAAGCCCGGCGCAACCACCAGCTTGTAGCGGTCCAGCGGAGCGGTGTCCTGCACCACGTCGACGGAGCGAACCAGCCCGCGCAGCGCACCGTAGTAGCCGGTCAGCTCCGCCACTGGATCCCAGGCGCGGTTGTGCCGCTGCCAATTGATCGCCCAACTGCTTTCATAGTCGTGCAGAACGGCGACTTGCGATTCCACGGTGGTGCCGGCCAGAGCGGGACCTGCCTTGGCGAACTCCCCGCCGATCTGCCTGACTTCGCCGTACAGCGGCACGGGCGTGCCGTCCGCCCCGAGAAGCGTGCCATGGTACTGCTCCTGCCCATTCAGGGCGCTGCGCCACTGCCAGTACTCCACCGCCTCGGCACCGTGGCCCACGGCGTGCCAGGCCATGGCGCGCACCTCACCCTTGTCCAGCATGTTGTTGTTGGCCGACCAGTTCACCATGCCGGGCTGCGTTTCCATCACCCAGAAGTTCTTGCGCAGAAAGCCGCGCGTCAGGTCGTGCGTGGCACCGTTGCGCACTGGGTCCAGGTGCCCTGTGCCGACGTAGTTGTCCCACGCGCTGAAGTCGAGATGCTTCGACACGGTGTAGTGGTCGAACTTGTCGAACCAGCCCATGGTGTTGGTCGTGATGACCTGGCGCGGTTCGCTGGTGGCGCGGATGGCCTCGATCTGCAGTTGCAGATAGCTCTGCCATGTGTCGCTCACGAACTCCTTCCAGTTCAGCAGCAGGCCGGGGTTGCCATATGTCTCTTCGATTGGAATCTGCCGCCAGTCCTGGTAGGTTTCGCTCCAGTAGCTCGTCGTCCAGCGCGCGTTCAGGTTGTCGAGTGTCTTGTATTTCGCCTTCAACCAATCCTGAAACTGCAGGCGGGTGTCCTCGCCGAAGCTCTCACTGCCGATCTCGTTGTCCAGCTGCCACGCGATTACGTTCGGGTCATGGCCGAAGCGTGTGGCCATCTGCGCGGTGATGCGGCTCAGCAGCTCGCGGTACTTCGCGCTTGTGAAGTTGAACTGCTCCCGGTTGCCGTGCTCGTCGCGGCGGCCATCCTGCCCGATGCGCAGCGTGTCTGGATATTTCGAGGTAAGCCATGCAGGCGGTGCCGCACCCGGCGTCCCGAGAACCACGGCGATGTGGTGTTTCTCCGCGGCTCGCACTGCATGGGCCAGCCACTCCATCTGAAACTTGCCCTCGGTGGGTTCCATCGTGCTCCAGGCAAACTCACCCACACGCACAAAGGTGATGTGCGCCTCCTCCATGAGCTGGAGGTCCGTGTCCCAGCGCGATTCAGGCCACTGCTCCGGATACCATGCCGCACCCAGGCCGAGCGGGGCAACCCGGCTCTGCCGTGGCAAGGGAGCCTGCCCGAGGGATGGGCGGACGCATGCGAACAGAAACAACATGAGTAAGCCGGGCGCATGGACCGGATGGAATGCTCTGCGCGCGTACGACTCTGCATATGACGTGCTCATCATTCGGCTCTCCTGCGTTTCATCAAGACTGCGTACCGCTTGGGCCACCAATGTATCGGCTGCCTTGCACTTCGTCCATTCATGGCTCCGCTCTGGAGCACTGAGCGCGTTCGCATTTGCAGAACACGCTGCCCGATCAGCTCAAGCTGCTATGCTCCGGGTTGAGCTGATGCGCATCGTTCAGACCGTTTTTGGTGTCTTCCATTCGTTCGATCTGGCGCGGGAACTTCACAGGCGCGGCCACCTGGAGCGCATCTTCTCCACATGGCCATGGCGGCGGCTGCAACGCGAGGGCCTTCCCAGGGAGCTGGTCGGCACCTTTCCCTGGGTGCATACCCCGGAGTTTGTGCTGGCGCGGGCCGGCCTGCTGCCCCGCTGGCTGGAGGATCATACCGGCTATGCCAACGCGCTGAGCTTTGACGAGTACACGCTGCGCCGGATACCCGAGTGCGATGCGCTGGTCGCGATTTCAGGGTCTGCGCTGAAGACTGGCCGCCTGGTCCAACGGCGCGGCGGCAAGTTCATCTGTGATCGCGGCTCGTCTCACCAGCGCTACCAGGAGGAACTGGTCAGTGAGGAGTTCCGCCGCTGGGGCGTGAGCCGGCCCGTCAGCGACCCGCGCGACACCGCCCGCGAGGAAGAGATTTATGCCATAGCGGACGCGATCACGGTGCCTTCGACCTTTGCCTTGGAGTCTTTCATCAGCATGGGTGTGCCGCCGGAGAAGATGCGGCTCATTCCGTTCGGGGTCAGGCTGGACCGGTTCCAACCTGTCGCCGAGCCGGTATCCGGCAGCTTTGAAGTGGTCTTCGTGGGCAGCGTTGGCCTGCGCAAAGGGCTGCCGTATTTGCTGCAGGCCTTTGCGCGCCTGCGGCACCCGCACAAGCGCCTGCGCATTGTCGGTTCCATCTCCGACGAGATCAAGCCGCTTCTTGCAACCTGGCCGATGGAGCATGTGAAATTTCTTGGCGCGGTGCCACAAGCCGAGCTGCCGCCCATTCTGAGCAGCAGCCATCTCTTTGTCCTGCCTTCGATCGAGGAAGGCTTTGGCATGGTGCTGAGTCAGGCAATGGCGTGCGGCTGCCCTGTTCTGGCAACCACCAACACCGGTGCTCCTGACCTGATTCGCGAGGGCGTGGAAGGATTTCTTGTTCCCATTCGCGATGTGGACGCACTGGTCGAACGCATGGAGCGCCTCATTCAGGAGCCTCATCTGCAGGTTGAGATGCGTGCGGCGGCGCTGGCCCGCGTGAGTTCACTCGGGGGTTGGAGCGATTACGGGCAGGCCTGGGAAACAGTGCTCAAAGAGCTAACTGGATCAGGCCGGTACGCAGACAGAGGTCAGTGACAAGAAGGAGAGCCGCCCCCGACGAAGTGGACAACCTCCAGCTTGTCTCCATCCTGCAATACCGTCTCGTGCCACGTCGTGCGCGGTACGATCTCGCCGTTCTGTTCCACCGCCACCCGGTCGGGGCGAAACTGAAGCGTTGCCACAAATTCCGCCATGGTGCATCCGGGCAACAAACTGTCCAGCAAACGCTCTTCCCCGTTCACGATCAAGCGCAATGGCACGCAGTCAGTTCTCCCTTGCTGTAAGTTTACCGGTGCGGAATCAGGCCTCGCTGGTTCCCAGACGATGACTGAGCCAACCGGTGACCCGGGTGGTGAGCGGCAAGCGTGCAGGGCACTCCTCAAAGACTTCACGGGAAAGCCGCATGAGCAAGCGAACCGCCTCATGCTCCGCGGCACTGGTGCCGCCGACAGGAATGCGGGAGTCGATCAGGTATTCAATGGCATGTGCAAGCTTGGAGAGCGCCTGGCCCTGACCCGGCGACGGCCTGCGGACAAGCGGCGACGGACGCTTGGGCAGCGGCGGCGTGGCGGTGAGGGCGAAGATTGGTGCGGGAAGGAAAGCGCTGGTGGCCACGGTAGGGATCTCCTCGAATGCAGTGACCGATAGCAGTACGGTCTGGCTGCTTCATCGGCAACCTGGCTCGTAGCTTTAGCCGTTACCCTCCCGGCGGGTTTGAAACAGGGCCATCGGCCCGCTGCCCTGCCCACGCGGAACGGCTTGGCGCATGGCATCCGCGACGAACTGCTTGGCGGCTGCGGTCGCCTCGCTCCAGTCGGCACCCAGCAGCCGATTCGCCAGCAGCGCGCTGCTGAAGGCGCAGCCCGTTCCATGTGTCGCACGGGTGTGAATGCGCTCGCCGTGAAACCATTGCGGGCCGGCCTCATGCAACAGCAAGTCCGCCGGTGCGGGCAGGTGCCCGCCCGTCACAATCACGGCCAGGTTGGCATAGCGTTCACGGAGTGCCTTCGCTGCGGCCAGCGTGTTCTCCCATGTAAGGCAGGGCAGGCCGGAGAGCAATTCGGCTTCCTGCAGATTCGGAGTGATCGCATCGACAGACGGAAGTAGAAGATGGGCAACAGCCTCGTAGCCTTCGTGGTCCAGCAACGCCGTACCGGATGACGACCGGAGCACCGGATCCAGTACGACCAGGAGTGAACGGCGCGCACGCACATTGGCGATGTAGTCCGCGACAACGGAAACATTCCCAGCAGTTGCGAGCATGCCGATCTTGATGCCGTTGGGCGGCAGATCGGCTTCAAGGCAGTCGAGTGTTTGCCGGAGGAGTTGCGGCGAGACTGGTTCGACGCGCTGCACGCCCGTGGTGGACTGCACCGTAAGTGCGGTGATGGCGGACGTTGCAAACAGGCCATGTGCCGCGAAGACAAGCATGTCCGCTGTCATGCCCGCACCCGACGACGGGTCATGGCCGGCGATGGTTTGCGCAATGATCGATTCTGGCAGAGATGTCGGCATACCCACCTGCAGCATAGTCGCTCGCCGTGACTGCGAAGGTCTGGCTGTGGAGGGCATCGACGTAAACTTAGGTGTGGACGCACGAGATCGGCTCATCGTCGCGCTGGACCTGCCCTCACGTGGTGCGGCGCTTGCCGTCGTCGATCTGCTGGGCGACGATGTGCTCTGGTACAAGGTTGGACTGGAGCTCTACTTGGCCGAGGGTGCCGGGATCGTGCGGGAACTGACAGCACGAGGCAAGCGGGTCTTTCTCGACCTGAAGCTGCACGACATTCCAAACACCGTTGCAGGCGCGGTTCGATCCGTCGCTCAAGGCGGAGCTTCGCTACTCACCCTGCATGCGGCCGGAGGCCCGGTGATGCTGCGGGCAGCGGTAGACGCTGCGCACGAGGTAGCGGCAGCTCCCAAACTGCTTGCCGTAACGGTTCTTACCAGCATGGATGCCACGGAACTAGCAGCAGTCGGTGTGGAACACGCACTGCCCGATCAGGTACAGGCTCTGGGGCGAATGGCCCTGAGCTGCGGCGTGGACGGCCTGGTGTGTTCTACGCTGGAAGTGCAGTCTCTTCGGGAACTGGGTGGTCCTGGTCCTTTATTGGTCGTGCCGGGCATCCGCTCAGCAACGGGAGCAACAGGAGACCAGCGGCGGACCGCTTCGGCGGTGGAAGCACTGGATCGTGGAGCGTCGATGGTGGTGGTGGGAAGACCTATCACTCAGGCTATTGACCCCGCCAATGCCGCGCGCGCGGTCCTGCTCCAAATGGATCATGGCAGGACAGAGAGCGTATAAAAGCCCCAGCAACTGCCGGGGCTTTCAATTCAAATACGGTTTTGAAATTAGAGGCGCTCGAAAAACTCGCAGGCGGAGCATGAAATGTACATGCCGCCGGGCGTATTGCGTTCACGGTCTTTGACGCGCTTAGCCACTCGCGTGGGCTTGCCGCACTTGGGGCAGTCGGTGCTGCGCGTTGTGTCCATAACCTTCTTACGGTCGCCGGTTTTGGCAATCTTCGCCATTGGGTAGATCCTCTCTGTGGTGCATCCTGGGCACCGGAATGAAGTCGTGATTCGCGGGTGGCCGGTGGCTACGGAACGCAGCCTGGCCGGTTGCGGACCGCCGTGGTGGAGGAAACGGCTATCCTGCCGCGCAACCCCTTCAGTCTACAACGACTCGCCCCGTCTCAGTACAACCGGCAGAACTCGCTAGCGCAATCTGGTCCGGGCGTCGTCCAGATTGGCACTTGGCTTTTTGTCCTTCGGCATCTGCACTGGACCTACGCCATCGGGAGTTTCTGTCCCCTTTTCGCCTGGCGCACGGAGTGACGGCCCTTTTGAGCCGTCGCTGACGGGCTGGTCGCCCAGCGCGATGGTGTGCATGGACGCCGGGTCGCGATAGCCTTTCAGTTCGTCCTTGTCTTTCACATCAACAGCCTTACCCAGCGCCGCGGTCTTGAGCAGGATGACTCGATCGCCACGGAAACGGACAAAGCGGATCGTCTGGGGAGTGTGCCCGTAGACCCACTCCTCAAAGACTTCGCCGGTGGCGCTGTCCGTGGCACGCTCCCGCAGCTTGCTCTCCGGCTGCCCCAGCGAGGCCATCACCATGCGTTTGTTCATGCCGACGAGGATCTGGTGTTCTTCAATGGATCTCTTGATTGGCTCGGGCAATGTGTCCGCATAGGCCTGCTCGCCCGACTTCAGGCCAAAGTCGAGCACCGGCTCCAAAAGGCTTTTCAATTCCGCGGCGGTCAGCTTAGGCGTGGGGCCCTCAAAGAGCAAGGTGATACGCGTACCGGTGGGGCTTTCGCCAACCTGGCCGTTGCCGGCCAACGGCATGTCGTTCACGGAAATGTGCCGGAGAAAGCGATGCGGCAGGTATGGTCCGCCGTTGACATCGATCAGGATGCGATCCCGCTCGACCTGTATATCGCTCACCATCACACGGTCCCCGCGGTCCGCACACATGCCTTTTTCATAGAGCCGCTTTTGCAGTTCCATGGGCGTTACGGTCAGCCGCCCATTGGCATGCAGCACGAGTCCCGGAGCCCCGAGTGGCAGCGGCTGATGCGCAAAGCCAAGCTCCGCCAGCAACATGCGCACAAGTTCCCGTCGCCCGGCCAGATCCATCGGTGCCGTGGGCAGTTCCACGCGAGTGGGGCGAAAGCCCTCCAGCGGATTCCCAATCGCCGTGTCGCGGCCGACAACGAACACGTCGCGCTGTGGCGCGGGGCCGGGCGTCTGCGCATTTGCACTCAAGGCAAAGCCGGCCAGCAAGGGGAGGAGGGCGGCGAAATGGCGAAGGTAAAACATGGAACAGTACCTGATGCCTGCACTGTAGACCCGGGAGCTATCGGGGCGCAAGCACTTCCGCGTGAATGTCGTTTTTCTTACTCAGGTGGCCGGGCAGGAATGTCGATCCCGTGAATCTGAACCAGCGAAGGCGGGGCTGCCTGCTGCTCCATGCGGACGTGTTCAGCGGGTGGCGGCACATCCATGGGAAACCCGGCACCCACAATCGGGTCGTGCGCATAGTTCCAGGCGTAATCCCGTGTAATCCGCCGAAGTACAAACAACGCCACGATCAGAACAAGAAAGGCGAAGAGCGACGCCTCAGGCCCCAGCCCATTTCCAGTCAGCAGTCGCGGCCCATTCAGAAAAGTCTGAATGGGCCCATTCACCGGCGGCCAGAAGAAGGAACTTGTACCAAAGATGACGGAAAGTGTGAGCGCCCAGCCAATCTGCAGGCCAATCGGCAGCCAGATTGCCCGGGTGCGTAGCGCCGCGATGGAAAACAGCAGCGATCCAACGGCCGTGAAGATGGCTCCACCCGTGTCGCCCTGGCGCGAGTACATGGTGAGCACGGCAATCACACCCGCGAGGATTGCCGCGGCAACTCCCGGTGACATGGCCCGCGTGAGCGAACGGAATGCCAGCCCGGTAAGGACCAGTTGAACGGACACTGCATTGATCGCCACAATGGCCGTGCCCAGCAGAAGTTGGCGGAGGTGGTACGCATCCAGCGTCACCACGGAACGCATGTGCAGCGTGAGAGTGGCGGGCAGCAGCAGTGCCAGAGCGATGGCCCAACCGAGTGCCAGTCCGCGTGTGAACTCGCCGCCCTGCGTCGGCCGCCGGACCAGCCCAACGCTGCTCAGCGGGCGAAGCTCCCGGACGTTGCGGCTGCCAATTAGAAGAAGCCCCGCAAGCAATAGCACTGCGTTGAGGCACTCCTGGCCGAGCGCCTCCATGCCTGCCGGTAAGTAGCGAGTCGCAAAGCGGCTCAGAAAAAGAGCTATGAAAATCCAGCAGATGGCCAGCAGAAAGGTGAGCGTGGCACGCCGCTTTGCGACTGCCTCAGCGACGAGCACTGTGGAACCCTGTTGAGAAAAGGAGGTGGAACTCATGCGTACGCCTGGTTCATTTTGCTTACGCCACCGTGTAGAACTGCGCCATGTTGCGGAATTTTGTGTACCGGTCTTCTACCAGGGCGGCAATCGGCTGATTCTCCACCGCGCTTAAGTGCTCGCGTAACTTGGCCGATAAAAGCTCAATGGCTTTTTCCGGGTCTGCTTGTGAGCCGCCCGCCGGCTCTTCAATCACATCATCCACACAGCCAAGCCGGCGCACGTCTGCGGCGGTGTACTTCAGCGCCTCGGCTGCCTGCTGGCGCTTGGTTGAATCCTTCCACATGATGGAGGCACAACCTTCCGGAGAGATGACCGAGTAGATGGCATTTTCCAGGATCAGCACGCGATCCGCGACAGCGAGCGCCAGCGCTCCACCGGAGCCGCCTTCTCCGGTGATGACGGCGATCGTCGGAACCCGCAGCCCGGCCATTTCGATCAGATTGCGCGCAATCGCCTCTCCCTGGCCGCGCTCCTCCGCACCCAGGCCTGGATAGGCTCCGGCAAGATCCAGAAAAGTGAACACCGGCCTTCCAAACTTCTCTGCCAGCTTCATAGCCCGTAGCGCCTTGCGGTAGCCTTCCGGCTCAGGCGAACCAAAGCGAAACTTCATACGGTCCTTCGTCGTACGGCCCTTGCGATTGCAGATCACCATCACAGGATAGCCGTGGAAGCTGGCCATTGCACAGTACATGGCGGCATCGTCGCCAAAGCCGCGGTCGCCGTGCATTTCTATATGGTCGGTGAAGATGGCCTGAAGGTAATCCATGGGGTGCAGGCGTTGCGGGTCTCGCGCCACTTCGGTCTTGCGCCATGCTTCCGGCACTGCCGGTTGCGGCTTTGCTGCTTCTATTTCGGGCATCCGTCTACCTTTCACGATTATACGGAGCCGGATGCTCTGAATGGACTGGCGCAGGACGGCAATCGGCCAGAATGGCCGGTCACGCCGGGGCACGCATCTGATGTGTAAGTTGTCTTCGGAACGAGGAAGGAAGAGGAGAACGCGATGCGCAAGATCTTTCATTCGGGTAAGCCGGTTTTGGCGGCTATGCTTGCAGGCGCGGCCATGTGCTGGGCAGCGCGGCCATGCAAGGACAAAAGGTCAGCACCGACTATGACCACAAGGCCGATTTCTCGCGATACCGTACCTTTTCGATTTACAAGTTAAAGGCCTCGAACACCATCGTGGAGGGCCGCCTGCGCGATGACATCACCGAGACTCTGCAAGAGAAGGGCTGGCAGTTGGTGCCCCAGGGCGGCGATGTTTCCGTCACAGCAATTGGCACGGTAAAGAACGAGCAGGAATACACCAGCTTTTACGACGGGCTCGGGCCGGGTTGGGGCTACGGGGGCTGGCGTGGCCGTTATGGCTTTGGCGGCTGGGGTGGTGGTGGCTTTGGTGGCGAAACGACCACAAACGTTGTCAACGTTCCTGTGGGCATGCTGACGGTCGATCTGTATGACAGCGGCACGCACCAGCTGGTCTTTCGCGGTGAAGCGACAGACACCCTCTCCAACAACGCCGACAAGAATGCCAAGACGGGCGAGAAGGCAGTGGACAAGATCTTTTCAAAGCTGCCGGTTCAGAAGCAGGGCTGATCGGGCTAGCAGGAAACTGGGTGCAAACAGGATGCCGGAATCGGCATCCTGTTTATTTGGTCAGCGCTCCGGAATCTCTCAGGCGATCAGCTTGACCCCGCCTGAACCCACCAACTCCTCTACGCGGTCAATGAACAGACGGTCCGCGCAGACATGCAAGCCATGCGGCTCCAGCACAGCGCAGAACTCGCCCGGTTCTTCCAGGTCCAGCAAGAGCTTGCCCGGCCCGGGTGCATCCTGAAAGACACGCATCAGCTTCTCCAGCAGAGCCGCATCCGGATGGTGCAGCGGCACCTTGATGCGCAAGGCTTCCGGCAGCTTGATCTGCACATCTTCCAGCGCCGTGATCGCGGTGACGCTCAGCTTGGGTGCGGCATCCTCTTCGCCGCGCAGTGAGCCACGCACCAGCACAGGCACATCGATCTTCAGCTTGTCCTGCAGCGCTAAGAAGTCCTTTGGGAAGGCGATCAGATCGATCTTGCCGAGCGTATCTTCCAGGCAGGCCGAGGCATACATCTCCCCGCTGCGTTTGCTCTTCGCGACCTTCAGACCGGTAATCACGCCGGCGACCTGGATCTCGTTCTGCGGCTCGCGCTGGCCACGTGTGAAGCTCTGCGGCTCCGGTTTCATCTCGCAGGCAACAGCTGTGTCGACAACCTTCAGATTTCTCAACTTCTCCCGGTATTTGTCCATGGGGTGGCCGGAGACAAAGAACCCGAGCACTTCCTTTTCGTTCTGCAAACGCGTGTGCTCGTCCCACTCCGGCACCTTCGGCAGATCATCCTCGGGCGGTGCGGCTGTGACCTGCGTGAACGGTCCTGCATCGAACAACCCGAACAAGCCACTCTGCCCCGTTTCGGCATCTTTCTGCGATTTCTGCGCGCGTTCCATGGCTTTGTCGAGCGCGGCAAAGACACGTGCACGCGGGCCGAAGCTGTCCATTGCGCCGGCCTTGGCCAGGGACTCCAGCACACGCTTGTTTAAGAGCCGAAGCTCGACTGTTTCGCAGAACTCCCACAGCGATGCAAAGCCCGGTTTTCCTGCCGCTTGCAGCACACGGCGAGCCGACGTGATCGTCTCTATGGCATTGCCGCCCACGTTCTTGATCGCAGCGAGGCCGAAGCGGATGGTATCGCCCGCGGGCGTAAAGTTCGCGTCGGAAATCTGCACATCCGGCGGCTGCACCGTGATGCCGATCTCGCGGCACTCGCCGATGTACTTCACCACGTTCTCCGGCTTGCTGGTTTCGCTGGTAAGCAGCGCCGCCATGAACTCCACTGGGTAGTGCGTTTTGAGCCACGCCGTGTGATACGCCAGCAGTGCATAGGCCGACGAGTGCGACTTGTTGAAGCCGTATCCCGCGAACTGCAGAATCAGGTCGAAGAGCTGCCCGGCCTTCTCATTCGGGTGCTTGCGCTCTGCTGCACCGGCCATGAACAGGTCGCGCTGGATCTCCATGGCGACCGGATCCTTCTTACCCATGGCGCGGCGCAACAGGTCCGCGCCGCCCAGCGAGTAACCGGCGATGACGCTCGAAATCTGCATCACCTGCTCCTGGTAGACGATGACGCCCAGCGTCTCCTTCAGCAACTCTTCCAACTCCGGCAGCATGTATTCCACCGCACGCCGGCCCCACTTACGCTCGATGAAGTCATCGATCATGCCGCCCTGGATCGGCCCCGGCCGGTAGAGTGCGTTCAGCGCGGTCAGGTCTTCGACACTGGTGGGTTTGTACCGCCGCAGCACGTCCCGCATGCCGCCCGACTCGAACTGAAAGACGCCGCTGGTCAGCGCTTTGTGGAAGACCTTTTCATACGTCACCTGGTCATCCAGCGGGATCGTCGCCATGTCGACCGTTTCGCCGCGATTCAGCTGAATCAGCTTCAGGCAGTCGTCGATGACGGTCAGCGTCGTCAAGCCCAGAAAGTCCATCTTGAGAAGGCCCATCTTCTCGACGGCCTTCATGTCATACGCGGTGACGATGTCCTCGTTCTTTGCCCGCGTGATCGGCAGCAGTTCCGTAAGCGGCTGCGGCGCGATGACCACGCCCGCCGCGTGCACACCCGCGCCGCGAACCAGGCCTTCCAGCCGCATTGCCGCGTCGATCAGCTCCTTGATCTGCGGTGTCGAGTCATACGCTTGGCCCAGCTGCGGCGAATCCTTCAGCGCCGCCTCAAGCGTGATGCCGATCGTCGCTGGCACCATCTTCGCGATGCGGTCGACTTCGCCATACGGGATATCGAGCGCGCGACCCACATCTTTGATCGCCGCCTTTGCCGCCATTGTGTTGAAGGTAATGATCTGCGCCACCTGCTCGCGGCCGTACTTCTTGGTGACGTACTCGATTACTTCGCCACGCCGGTTCATGCAGAAGTCGATGTCAATATCGGGCATGCTCACGCGCTCCGGATTCAGGAAACGCTCAAAGAGCAGCTCGTTCTGCAAGGGATCGATGTCGGTGATCTCCATCACATACGCCACCAGCGACCCGGCCGCAGACCCACGCCCCGGACCCACCGGGATGCTCTGCTCCTTCGCATACCGGATGAAGTCCCAGACGATCATGAAGTAGCCGGGAAACTTCATCGCCTTAATGCACTCAAGCTCGCGGTTCAGCCGCTGCTCATACTCTGCAGCCGTGTGCTTCAGCAGGCCGCGCGATTCAAGATGCGCGATCGACGTATCGAAACGCTTGCGCATCCCCTGCCTGCACACCTGCTCAAAGTAGCTGTCCAGCGACTGCCCCGCCGGCACCTCGAAATCCGGAAACGGATTGTCCACCTTCTTCAGCTTCACATTGCAGCGGTCCACAAACTGCATCGTCCGGTCACACACCTCTTCATGCCCGGCGAAGGTGCGGCGCATCTCCTCCGCGGACTTGATGAAGAACTCCTGCGTGTCGAACTTGAAGCGGTTCGGGTCGTTCATGCTCGCGGCGGTCTGCACGCAGAGCAGAATTTCGTGCGCGCGGCTGTCGTCACCCGCCACGTAGTGTGAATCGTTTGTCGCAATAAGCGGAATGCCCAGCTCGCGCTCCATGCGGAAAAGCTGCTCGCACACAGCCTTGTCCGGCTGCAGGCCGTGATCCTGAATCTCAAGAAAAAAATTGTTCTTGCCAAAGATTTCGTGAAAGTATCCGGCCGTCCGCTTGGCCTCTTCGTACTTGTCCTTCATCAGGTGCTGGTTCAGTTCGCCGGCTAGGCAGCCGCTGAAACCGATAAGCCCTTCGGTATGCTTTGCCAGAAACGCTTTTGAAACGCGCGGCTTGCGGTAGAAGCCATGCAGTGCCGCCTCGCTGGTGAGCCGGACCAGGTTGCGATAACCCGTCTCATTTTCCGCCAGCACCAGGAAGTGGTTGTAGCCGCCGCTCATCTCGCGGTGATCCTCGGTCTGCGACAGGTACAGCTCACAGCCGATGATCGGCTTCACGCCCTTCTTCTGCAGCGCATCCGCAAAGTGCACCGCGCCATAGATGTTGCCATGGTCGGTCATGGCTGCGGCGGTCTGCCCCAGCTTGCTCAGATGCGCGGCCAGCTTGTCCACGTCACAGGCACCGTCCAGCAGGCTGTAATCAGTGTGAAGATGCAGGTGGGTGAACTCAGCGGCCATACTTCGATTCTAGGCTTCCGGCCGTGTGGTACATCGCGTGGAAAAGCCAGGACGAAATACCCCAATGCAAAGTGAGCGCCGCTCCTGAGCAGATACTCTTGGAGCAGCCGTGCGTCCATTTACGGCGGCCAAGGAATCCGCGTGAACAAGCACCTGCTGCCCATTGAAGCCATTGCCGCCAAGCTCGACCTCTCCGAAGACCTGTACGAGAAACGCAGCCCCGTCAGCGCGAAGCTGAGCCTTGACCTGCTCAACGATCCGCGCTTCCAGCGCAACGGCAAGCTGATTCTGGTCACGGCCACCACGCCCACCGTCTCTGGCGAGGGAAAGACCGTTACCTCCATCGGCCTCACACAGGGGCTGGAGCGCATCGGCAAGCGTGCCGTGCTGGCCTCGCGCGAGCCGTCGCTGGGTCCGGTCTTCGGCATGAAGGGCGGCGCGGCCGGCGGTGGGCGCTCGCAGGTGGAGCCGGCGGAGAAGATCAACCTCCACTTCCACGGCGACTTCCACGCCATCACCTCCGCGCACAACCTGCTGGCGGCGCTGATCGACTCGCACCTCTTTCACGGCAACGAGCTCGGCCTCGACCCGGACGGCATCACCTGGCCACGCACACTGGACATGAACGACCGTGCCCTGCGCAGCATCACCGTCAGCGTCACCGCGCCGGAGAAGAAGCAGCGCGATGGCAGCAACCGCCCCAGCGGCTTTCTGATCACGGCTGCGTCGGAGATCATGGCCATCCTGGCGCTCAGCTCCGGCCGGGAAGACCTGCGCGCCCGGCTGGCCCGCATCGTCATTGGGCAGAACCGCGACGGCAACCCCGTCCGCGCCGCCGACCTGAACGCCACCGGGCCGATGATGGCGCTGCTCAGCGAGGCTCTGCTGCCCAACCTGGTGCAGACCACCGAGGGCACGCCGGCCATGGTGCACTGTGGCCCCTTCGCTAACATCGCGCACGGCACCAGCTCCGTCCTCTCGCAAAAAATGGGCATGCGGTTGGCCGATTACGTCGTCAACGAGACCGGCTTCGCTTCCGACCTGGGCTTTGAAAAGTACATGGACCTGGTCCGCCCCATCTCCGGCATTCAGCCCTCGGCCGCCGTTCTGGTCACCACGGTGCAGAGCGTCCGGCAGCAGGGCGAAGGCGACCTCCAGCGCGGCTCCGCCAACCTGGAGAAGCACATCGGCATCGTGCGCGGCTTCGGCCTGCCCGCCGTCGTCGCCATCAACCGCTTCCCCAACGACACGGACGCCGATCTTGACACGCTGCGCGCCCTTTGCGCGGCACGCGGCGCAGCCTTCGCCCTCTCAGAGGCTTATGCGAAGGGCGGCGAAGGTGCGGAGGCGCTGGCGCGGGCGGTCGTCCAGGCGATCGAAACCAACCCCGCCCCACAGCTGACCACCACCTACGAAGCCGGCGACACAGTCATTAAAAAGATCACAAAAGTTGCGCAGAAGATCTACGGCGCGGCCTCCATCGAGCTAAGCGCCCGCGCAGAGGAAAGCCTGGCCCGCTTCACCCGCTGGGGCTTCGGCGAGCTGCCCATCTGCATCGCGAAAACACAGTACTCCCTCACCGACGACCCCAAACAGCTGGGCGCCCCCACCGGTTGGACCCTCCACGTCACCGACATCGCCCTTTCCGCCGGCGCCGGCTTCCTCGTCGTCCTCTCCGGCGCCATGATGCTCATGCCCGGACTGCCAAAAGTCTCCCGCGCGCTGGGGATCGATGTGGATGACCAGGGGGAGATTGTCGGGATGTCCTAATACGACCGTTTTCCCTGTTCTGAGCACGTCAGCCAAGCTTTTGATTCACATCTAGTTCTGTTTCTCTTGAATGTGTGCCGAAGTGCTTTCCAACACGTAACCTCCACATCCGTTAGCATTCTTGTATGAGTATGGATTTGGCAGCTATCCAATATGTCGGGATCGCGGGCGGGTCAAAGGATTGTCAAGACTCCGTTCTCCGGTTCATTCAGTTTAGGGATCACTTAGAACGCGTGCGTATTCTTACCGGCGGAAGAGATCATTGTTTGCTGATAACTCTGGCTGTAGGAGACATGGTCGCGGTAAAAAGCGGTTTCGCAAGTGGTTACGGCGGCGAGGGTCCACGTAGATTTTCTTACGTGTTGCGTATACTTCAGGACTTAGAAGTAGATATAGAAGAAGTCGAGGTTTCGTCAGAAATGATGAATCGGCTCGATGAATCTTCTCTTACACAGCGAGACATAGAATTGATAGAGCAGACACCGCCTAAACGACACGCAAACTGGCACGAGTACATCTCAGATAGACATGAAAGACTGGCGCAAGTCGGAACACTTTGGCAACAAGAATTTCCACTTGTGGTTCCGTTCGCCGTTATAGACCAGCGCTTACACAAACTGGCTATCTCCTTTTGGAAGGACCCGGATGCTTCTTTGCTGACAGCATATAGACGGCTAGAAGACATCGTGCGTGCGCGGACTGGGTTAGACGAGTACGGAGTCAAACTCTTTTCTCAAGCCTTTAACCCTGACAATGGAAAACTGACATGGGCTAAATTGGATAAGGGTGAGAGGGTAGGGCGAATGCAGCTTTTTACTGGTACTTATAGCGCTCACAGAAACAACCGTGCGCATCGTGAGTCAGCTACTATCTCTGCTGAAGCTTTGTCTGAACTTCTTTTAGTAAACCATTTATACGGACTAGAAGAAGATGCGGTCGAAATGCATGCGGCAACTGCTGAGTGAAATACGTTTACGAGAACGCATTAGGTGTTGAACTCAACTTGAGACAGCGACGTTTGTCCTTGCAGGACATCATCTCTCACATCTCCTGTAGCAGATCTCGCTCCAGTAGGGGCGGCCGACAAACATGGAGAGAGCCGCGCTGAGTTTGCCTTGGACGCGGACGATGCGCCGCATAGACCAGGACTGGCACTGCGACGCTATCTCCGGCTCTCATGTCTGCCATGGCCTGCTCTGGCACTCCGTGAGCGATTAGCCTTTGGCTGAACTCGTCGACGGTGCTGTCCTTGGCCCGCTGCGCTTCCCTTTCGGCTAGCTGGTTGCGGAGCCCGTTCGAGATGTAAGCGCGAATGAGCACCTGGTATCCGCCAGAGCCCATCGACGGGGCGACCTCCTTTAGGTCGTCAATGACGTGATTGGGCAGACGGAGAGAAATTAGAGTCATGGCTTTGGCGGGCTGCATGTTGCGCTTGATGCGGTCAGTCATTTTCATAGCGTCTCCTCTCTGCCATAGTGGATTCACTTATCTCGTCGCTTTTAGCACATAGTCGTCATAGGTGATCCTGGAGAGCTGGTGGGCCAGCATGCCTTCCGTCGTCTGGCAGCTGGAGTAGGCGACCGCGAAGCCGTCCTGATCCTTGTAATCGCGCTCCAGCAGGGGGCGGCCGACGAAGATGGACGGGGCCGCGCTGAAGCGGCCTTCTACCCGGACGATGCGCAGGGTTTTTGCGTCGACCCACATGATGCCGTCGATGAGTTCGGGGCGGGGCTGGATGGGTGTGAGGCGGAGGACGTAGGTGTCTTTCAGCGAGCGCCGCGGCACCTGGCAGATGTACTTCGGCTCCGGCGGCGTGGGGACGAGCGTCATGGTGTAGTTTTCCGGCGTGAACAGGACATGCTCCCGCACGGGTGGGCGGCTGGCTTTCTCCTGGCCCTCGACCATCTTGCCAATGGCCAGCTTGGTAAAGGCCTTGTGGAAGTCGGGCGTGCCCACCGGCGTATAGGTCTTGCCCTGGCCGCGGACGTATTCCACGCGGTAGGTGGCGTTGGCGCCGGGTGTGTCGTCGCCCGGGGAGAAGAGTTTGTAGTTCTCCGTGACGGTGTAGCTCTGAAGATGGTCTTCGCGGTATTTTTCGGCGTCGATCA
>CAXTPQ010000003.1:0-18699 GCA_964246215.1 uncultured Terriglobus sp.
CGACATGTTTGCCGTCATGCACGATTAGCTGACTAGACCGGTGGTCGCCTCATTGGCCAGGCTGCCGGTCCTAAGATTACGAGAACGGCGTTTACCATTACGAAACCCTAGGAAGGGCAGGCAAGGAGCATGCAAGTACGAAGGGCGTGGATTACCGCAGTGGTTCTTGGCATCACATTGGGTCGACAAGCTATAGCGCAGACGGGCATCTTTCCCGCAGGCAAACGACACCTCTACGTGCATTGTGAGGGGCAACCGCACGGTCCGGTTGTGATCCTAAGTACCGGTCTCTACCGAGAGGCGAACGACTGGAAGCTGGTAATGCCGCAGATTGCTCGCTTCACTCAGGTCTGTAGCTATGACCGGGAGGGCTTGGGTCAGAGCACCGTCGATCACGATGAAGCGCGTCCAGAGAGCGAGAGCATAGATGAGCAGGTAGAAGACCTAAAGAACTTGCTCGCATCGGCACACGTTGAGGCTCCATACCTTCTTGTTGGCCACTCGGCAGGCGGTCTCCTTGTTCGCAGATTCACAAAGAATTTTCCTGACAAGGTAGCGGCCCTGGTATTCATTGATTCGGCTCACGAGGAGCAGGTGTGGCGTTATCAAGCGATTGATCCCAGCTCGGTTCAAGGACCACCCGCTGACCCAGTCTTTGTGGAGCGAGGAGGCGGGACGGCACCCGGCAAGTTGCTGGTCTGGCATTATGACAAGCCGCTGATAGTTTTGGAACACGGCATACCGCTCAGCTTTAATGGACCCATGGCCGCTCACACTGCAGAATTCAACGCGGCAGTAGACAGCATGACAAAGGATCTCGCCCGCCGCTCCTCCAAAGGGCAACTGCGTATCGCAATGAGAAGTGGGCACGAGATCATGCTCGATGAACCGCTGGTGGTGATTGAAGCCGTCCATGATGCATGGACCGAAGCGCTAACCCCTGAACAGAAGTAATGGAGTCGCATCCTGGTCGGGGATCTTGGCCGTCGCCACAAACGAAGGTTTCTGACGATGCCCGGCCTTAACTTCCCACAACGGCGTCTATCGGTACTGATCCGCACAGTTGCCGAAAGCTCGACTACGGGATTTGGCCGCAAGCAGAGTGTTGACGACCGATACGATGCTCAACCCGCTGACTTCCCAGTCCGGCTCCAAATCCGATCAAAGGAGAGGATTCCTCCGGCCAGGCCGAAGCCCAGGCCAAAGATGCCCGGCATTATGTCGTGTATGTTCGCACCAAATAAAAAAGAGACGTAGAAGCCCACGAGGAAGGCAACGACGAAGCCGCACAGGGCACAGAGGGATGAAACGGCTATGCGGCTTGGATTGCTCATGCCAGCGATGCTACCGCACTGATGCCGCCCGTCTGGATGCTCCCGAAGGCGTTTGTGAAACTGGCGGCAGATTGGTACCGACAAGTCGCATTCTCGGCAGTGTCCCTCTTCCGATGTCGTGATAATCCCCACTAGCTTAGCCGTTCGTACGTCTCAGCTCCTTGACGCGGCTGGTGAGCCATCCCACTCTTGTCAAGTCTTTTCCGGTTTGGCCTCAGGCCTTCACAGGTCGAGCAGCATGTGCACGTTGGCGCGCGCGTAGCCCAGCGGCGGCAGTTCCTCAGGCGAAGCGTGGCGGAAGCCGAAGGCCTCATACAAACGCAATGCGCTGCCCAGGGTACTGTGACTGCCGAGAAAGAGGCGGGTCGCGCCTAGCTGCCGCGCACGGCCGATGGCGAACTGCAAGAGTTGCCGGCCGATGCCCCGGCCCTGCATCGCAGGAGCCACCGCCATCTTCGAGAGTTCATACAGGCCCGGGCCGTAGGGAACGAGCGCGACGCATCCGACTCGCTTCCCATCCTGTTGGGCAATGTAGACGTGACCGCCCTTTGCCACGATCTGTCCCTCCGGGTCGCCGAGCGTGAATCGATCTTTGTCCTCCAGCCGGAAGAACTTCTGAATCCACTCCTCGTTGAGTGTGCGAAAGGCTTGGGCATCGGCTTGCGAATGCATCTCGTGGATCTCTGTGACAGGCACTTCTGTCAACACTTTGTTTTTCATGTCAGCAGAGTAGGGTTAGACCACTCTTGCGTCCAATCGTAAGATCAGGCGAATCGATAAGCTGTGTGCATGGATGAGGAGATTGAACTAAAACATCTGCGGAGCTTTGCCGCCGTTGCCGAACATCTGCACTTTGGCCGGGCGGCACAGCAGTTGCATTTGGCCCAGCCCGCGCTGTCGCAGCAAATCCGCCGGCTGGAGGAACTGCTGGGGCACGCGCTCTTCCTGCGGACGTCGCGAAGCGTCGTGCTCACCTCAGCTGGCGAGGTGCTGCTGCAACGGAGCCGGCGCAACCTGCAGACGCTGCAGGCAGACCTGGCCGAGGTCCGCAGCGTCGCCCGCGGCGAGATGGGCAGCCTGAACGTGGGTTTCATCGGCTCCGGCGTACTGACAAAGTTCGCAACAGTGCTGCAGCGTTACCGCAAACAATACCCACGCGTGCAGTTGCAGTTGCACGAATCGTTCACCTCACAGGTTCTGCATGGGCTGAGCAGCGGCGCGCTGGACGCTGGTCTTCTGCGCGACAGTGACCCCGAGCCGGGTGTCCATCGGGAACCGCTCTTTATTGAGCCGTTCCTGGCGGTCGTGCCGCGGCACCATCCGCTTGCCGGGCGCAAACGCATCATAGCGGCGCAGCTCAAGCATGAACCGTTCGTTTTCTATGCGCGCAGCGCCGGCGCACTTGCGCATGACAAACCGTTGTCCCTGTGTGCCGGGGAAGGCTTCCGGCCACGCGTCGTGCAGGAAGCGTCGAACTGGCTGACCATTCTGCGGCTGATCGAGGCGGGGCTCGGTGTGTCCATTGCGCCTGCCTGCGTCCGCACGATCGCCAATCGCAATGTTGTCTTTTTACCGCTCACGGGAGCCGCGGAGCGCAGCGTCGTCGAACTCGCCTTCCGCGACGGCGAGCAGCGGCCGATTGTTCAGGAGTTCGGAGCGCTGACACGTTCCATCACAGCGGCCCACGGGAGAGAAAGGCGCAAGGAGAACGCATCCAAACAAGCGTGAAGCCACCTATCTTGCAGCGCTACGGCCCCGCTTCCGGAAACACCGGCGTGGAGGCATTTGCCATTTTGCCGGAAGGCCTGCTTGTGCGATTTCGCAGCGGCGAGGGTTACCTGTATGACCGCGACCAGCCCGGTGCGCGGCATCTGGCCCGCATGACGCAGTTGGCGCGGCAGGGTCATGGCCTGAGCACCTACATTAGTCAAAACGTACAAAACCGTTACCGGCTGAAGCTGACAGGGAGCGAATTTCGAGACCTGTTGGCGGATGTGAACGCTAGCCGCGAGCGGGCGGCTTCAGGTTGAGCTCGACCATAACCCGTTGCAAGTCCTTCCATGCCTCGCCCTTTTGGCGGGGATCCCTCAGCAGGAAGGCTGGATGATAGGTCACCGCGCATTTCGACCCGCGCACATCGAACCACTGGCCACGCAATGTGGAGAGTGACTGCTTTACGCCGAGCAGGTATGTCGCGGCCGTGCTGCCGAGCGCAACGATGACCTTGGGCTGCACGATGTCGATCTGCCGGAGCAGGAACGGCGAGCAGGTATTGGCTTCCACCGGCTCCGGTGTGCGGTTCTGCGGCGGGCGGCACTTGACGATGTTGGCGATGTAGACGGCATCGCGCGTCACGCCCATGGCGGCGATCATGTTGTTAAGCAGCTGGCCGGCCTTGCCCACAAACGGCAGCCCGGAAGCATCCTCGTCCGCACCTGGGCCCTCACCCACAAACATCAACTCGGCCTGTGGATTGCCATCGGCAAAGACGATCTTGCGGCGGCCTGCGTAGGCCAGCGGGCATCGCGTGCAGTCGCCGATCTCTTCGCGCAACGCTTCCAGCGAAGCCTGCTTCTGTTCCGGAGCCAAGCGAATCACTGGCAACGGTGCAAGTTGATTGAAGGAAGTAGGCTTTGGCATCTCTGGTAGAAAGATATCCCCTGTAGGCGCAGAGCTGCCACCGGCAGGGATCGGAGCAGCGTTCCGCTGTTCCGCAAACGGCGATGCGACCACAATCGAAGGACCGGCAGAGACTGGTGACAACGGCGCGGGTTTGGCAGGCGGCTGAATACGGCCCTGAGCCCGTTCAAAGGGAGTCGGTACCGGCGCACGTGGCGGGCTGACCTGAGTAGAACCAACTTTGGCTGACGATTGCACATGCACAGGTCCACCCTCAGGCGGGGCGCTGCCAGCGGCCAACGATTTATCCGGACGGCTACTCAGCTCCGCCGAGGCAGTCTGCAGCGCGGCGTACCACGCCAGCAGACTGGCGTCCTGGCTCGGCTCATTGGCACGATACAGGTCGTAGACGCCCAGATCGCGCAGATAGTCGATATAGCCGCGCAAATCTCGAGCGGATGGGTGAGCGGCAGAGCTCATGCACCGATTGTAATGAGGCCTGGCCGGAAAGGGCTGACATCGCCGCACATTACAGGTGCAGGATCTCCGGCTTCTTCGGCACAGCTGCCACAACATAGCGTACCTGGCCGCCGCGGATTTCATCCTGCGCCACACGGCAGGCCTTCATGCTGTTGGTGGCGATCAGGGGTGTCGCCCCATTTTGCAGTTGCCGTGCGCGCCGCGCCGCCCCTTTTACCAGGCTGTACTTGTTATGCAGCGATTCATCCATCGTCATGCGAGTCACTCCTTGGTAAACTTTCCATCACTCTACGCTATATTGCGCAAAATGGCGTGACTGCCCGCCAAAGTTCCCTTAAAACCAAGGGTGAGAACTGCAGATTCCGTGCTGTTTTGTCTGCGGAGTTTCTCTAAATCATTCCACCGGCTCAGCTTGCCCCTGCGCCGTGAGATGGAAGGTAGCTAACGCAGCCTGCAGCCGCTTTGGTTGGTGTGCGGTCTCGCAGCAGTCAGCAAGCACCCGGTGCGAAGAGGCGTCCACCTTGCGAGAGACCAGCACCACCGCTCGCAATTCAGAGACGGCGGTGTCCAGAACGTCGTTCACAATGGCATAACGATAACGCCGCAGGTAGGCCAGCTCGCCACGCGCCTGCTGCAGCCGCCGCTCGATCACCGTTTCGTCCGTCATATGCTCGGCGACACTCCGGTTGCGCAGGCGCTTTTCCAACACTGCCGGGCTGGGAGGCATGATGAAGATGGAGACGGCTTCCGGCATGCGCTGCATCACCTGCATGGCACCTTGCACGTCGATGTCCAGCAGGAGGTCGCGATGGTGCTCGGCCGCCAATTGCAGCGCGGAGCGGGCGGTCCCGTAGTAATTGCCAAAGACGTCGGCCCACTCCAGAAAGGCATCATCCGCGATCATCTGCTCGAAGCGGTCGCGTGCGATGAAGTGGTACTCGCGGCCATCCGTCTCAGAGCCGCGTGGCGCGCGTGTGGTGTAGGACACGCTGAAGTCGAGACCTTCGACAAGGTGCCGCAGCTCGCTCACCAGCGTCGATTTGCCCGAGCCGCTTGGTGCCGAGATGATGAAAAGAATGCCTGCCATACCTGCCTTTCTTTACGCTCAATGCCGGTCGTTCCGGGGCGTTCTCAATGCCGCGAGAATGCGACCCTTCAGGCGGCCACTTCCTCCGGCTGCACTTCCGCTCCAGGTGCATCGCGGAACTGTAGCTCATACAGCCGCTGGTACAAACCGCCATTCAACATCAACTCCGCATGTGTTCCCTCTTCGGCAATTTTGCCCGCTTCCACCACAAGAATTCTGTCAGCGCGGCGTACCGTCGATAACCGATGCGCGATCACAAAGGACGTCCGGTCCTGCATCAGGTTCGCTAGCGCCTCCTGAACCAGCGTTTCGCTCTCCGCGTCCAGGGCAGAGGTCGCCTCGTCCAGAATCAGGATGGGCGCGTCTTTCAGTAAGGCACGAGCGATGGCGATACGTTGCCGCTCGCCCCCCGACAGCCGCAGGCCGCGCTCCCCGATGAGTGTGTTGTAGCCGTCCGGCATGGCGATGATGAAGTCGTGCGCCAGCGCCGCCCGTGCCGCTGCCTCCACACGGGAGGCAGGCACGTCCGGCTGCCCATAAGCGATGTTGTTGCGCACCGTGTCGTTGAACAGCAAGGTCTCCTGCGTCACGGTGCCCACCAGCTTGCGCAACGACGCAACATTCACATCGCGCAGGTCATGCCCATCGATGGAGATCGAGCCGTAGGTTGGATCGAAGAAGCGCGGAATCAGGTTGACCAATGTCGACTTGCCGGAACCACTTGGCCCCACAATCGCGATAAGTTCACCGCGTTGGATGGTCAGATTCAGCCCGTGCAGCACGAGCCGCGAGCGATCCCGGTCGTCCTCTTCGTCATGGTAGGCAAATTGAACATCGCTGAAGGCGATCTCGCGTTGAAAAGAAAGCAGGCGGACTGCTCCGTTCTTCTCGGGAACTTCATCGGCTTCATCCAGGAACTGAAAGATCTTTTCACTTGCTCCCAGGGCCTGTTGAAAGCTGTTGTAGAAGACGGCAAGCTTGCGCACCGGATCGTACAGCGTAAAGACCGCGATCAGGAAGGTGATGAAGGATCCGGCGGTCATCTGACCATGCACAATGCGGTCACGGCCCAACTTCAACAGCAGGGCGATCGCCACGGATGCCAGCGCGTCCATCAAGGGCGACGAGATTGCCTGCACGCCGGTCGACTTAAGGTTTGCGCGGAAGAGGCGGCGCGCTGCCCGGCGGAAGCGGGCCATCTCCCACATTTCCATGCCGAAGGCCTTCACGATGCGGTTGCCCGTCAGCGTTTCGTGCAGGATGTTCTGAATGTCCGCCAGCTTGTCCTGGCCGCCGCGCGTGGTCACGCGGACACGCCGCCCGATGCGCCGCGCCGACAGCAGCACAACAAAAACAAAGCCGAGCAGCACCCACGCCAGGTTGCCGCCGTAAATGATGACCACTGCCGCCGTGAAAACCAGGGTGAAAATCTGTTGCAGGAAGTCGCTCAGCACCGCGCTGACCGCGATCTGCACCCGCTCAATGTCGTTGATGAGCGTGGACAGCAGTGCTCCCGTGGTGTAGCGCTGAAAAAACGCCACGGAACGCCGGAGCACGGCGCTGTATAGATCATTACGCAGGTCGGTGATCATGCCGTATCCGGCATAGTTCACCAGATATGTGCCGGCATAGTCACACACGGCCTTGATCAGGGCAGACGCCACCAGGGCGAAGGCGACGATCGTCCAGGCATTGTGCATGAACGCCGGCACAAATGGCTGCAAGTTCACCGTGGCATGCGTGTGTGGAATGGGAAATTGCAGCAGCTGCCGCGGTGAGGCCTGCGCGCTCAGCACATTGTCAAAGATGGGCCGCACCAGCAGAATGCGCAGAGCGGCCATGGCACCGACGACCGCCATCAGCAGCATGGAAAGAAATGAAAAGAATAGATACGGCCGCAGGTAAACAAACAGCCGCCAAAATCGATTCATACGCGATGCTCGCGAAGCGGCAATGTCGGGCAAAGCAGCACTGCTTTTATTCTAAGCACGTCCGCACTCTCTGTTCTCCACGGATTTCACCGGTTCAGCGCGGCATGTCGCGGTGCTCGATCTTAACCCGGTAGCCCGCATTGCCCAAACGCTTCTTCATCTCTTCCGCCAGCGCGACAGAGCGATGCTGGCCGCCGGTGCAGCCGAAGCCGATCGTCAGATAGCTCTTGCCCTCCTGCAGGTAGTGCGGCAGCAAAAAGAGCAGCATGTCCGTTGTGCGCTGCAGGAACTCTTGTGTCTGCGGAAAACTCTTCACATACGTGGCCACTTTTTTATTCTGGCCGGTTTGTTTGCGGAACTCCGGAATGAAATGCGGGTTGGGCAGGAAGCGCACGTCAAAGATCATGTCTGCCTCGGTGGGCACGCCGTTTTTGAACCCAAAACTCATGACGGAGATGAGCAGCGGCTGTTCGCCTTCTTCCCGGCTGAACTGCGCATTGATGTGCGCCCGCAACTCGTGCACATTGAATCGCGAGGTATCCAGCAGTACATCCGCAACGTTGCGGATGGGGTCCATGCGCTTACGCTCTTCGCTGATTTGCTTGCCGACCAGTTCATCCCGGCCTAGTGGATGGGGGCGCCGCGTTTCCGAGAAGCGCCGCACCAACACGTCGTCGACGGCCTCCAGGAACAGGACCGTGGTCGGCAGGATCTCGCGCACCTGCTGCAGGATTTGAGGAAACCGGGCAATCTGCCCTTCTCGCACGTCCACGCCGATTGCGGCGCGGCGGATTTCGCTGGAACTGCGCACCAGTTCCGCGAACTGCGGAATCAGCTCCAACGGCAGATTGTCGACGGAGTAGTAGCCAAGGTCTTCAAAGGATTTCAGCGCGGAAAGTTTGCCGGCACCGGACAATCCAGTGAGCACAATCAACTCATGCGGGCTGCCGGTGGCAAAGCGTTTGGCGGCCGGTTGTACTTCGGCGGCTTTTCGATCTGCCGCCCGGCGTAGAGGGCCGGCATAGCCGGACTTTTTCGCGGCCGGGCGAGCTTTCTTTGGCGGCATGCTCCATAGAATAGCGCCAGACTGCCGGCACCGGCATACCACCTTTGGCACCCGGTATTCGTCAGGCAAGTCAGGAACGCGACAGAAGCTGTCTTTTAGGACACGCATCGCGTCCCTGCTCATGCCTGGAGTAGATCAGGCAGGCTGCTCTTCCTCGTGCAGTTCGCCGTCATCGATCAAAGCGATGTCTTTGCCGATACCTGTCTTGCTGTTGGCAAGCCGCTCGCTTTCGGGGTCCGCGCCGACCTTTACATCTACATCGTCATCGCTTTGTCTCCGGACGGTGCCGGTTGCGTCCTGGCCGGGATGATGCCGGGTGGTAATCACCTTTTTCTTGTTTTTCACGGCCTGCGACTCGACCTTGTCGAGCGCGGCCGCCAGGGCTCGTTCCAGTTCCGCTGCCTCGTCATGCATGGCGACCTTCGCCTCGCACTTGGCGGAAAGATCATGCAGCGCGCTGAACACCGCGACTTCCACTTCGCAATGATTCTTCTCGCACGTCAGTACGACTTTGGCTGAGCATTTCGGGCCGATGATGCGCTCGATGCGGTTCAATCCTGCTTCTGCCTGCGCACGCAGCTTGGGTGTAACCTGCGTGCCTCTACCGGTGATCTCCAGATCCATGCGGACCTCCCTTGCTTCTGGAGACTAGGATGCGTGCAAGGCGGCGCGGGTGCCATCACCCTCTGCGGCGGCGCTGATGCGTGCTGGGGATTTGCATGTCCTCACGGTATTTGGCCACCGTGCGCCGCGTCACCTGAATGCCCTGCTCTTGCAACTCAGCGGCCAGTGCGTCGTCTGTCAACGGCTTGGACGGGTTCTCGTCCTCGATCAGCTTGCGAACCTTTTTCTTCAACAGCAGCAACGGAAGATCCCCACCCTCCGGCCCGTTGACGCCCTCTGAAAAGAAGAAGCGCAACTCGTAAACACCCTGCGGCGTGTGGACATATTTATTGGAAACGGCGCGGCTGACGGTCGAGGGATGCACACCGATCTCCTCCGCGATTTCCCGGATCATCATGGGCCGCAGGCCGTCCATGCCTCGTTCCAGAAACTCTCCTTGCCGGCGCAGGATGCACTCGCACGTGCGGACAATGGTTTTCTTGCGCTGCTCGATATTGCGGAGCAACTGGATGGCGGAGCGATACCGCTCCTTCACATAATCCTTGACTTCGCGTTCCGTCTCTTTCTGCCGCAGCATCTTGCGGTAGCCGGCGTTGAGCCGGAGCGTGGGCAAGTCTTCCTCGTTGACCACGACGATCCATCCCTCGTCGCGTCTCACGAAAGCGACATCCGGCTCGATTAGGCGTGTTTCCTGCGTGCCGTAGCGCTGGCCGGGCCGCGGGTCAAGCATCCGGATAATCTCAATGGCAGCATGTACATCGTCGGAGCTCGCCTGAAGGGTACGGCTCAACTCCCGTATGTCCCGCTTTTGCAGCAGGTGCAAGCAGGTTGCGATAATGCGCCCGGCGAGATCCAGACGTTGACGGCGGCCCTGCAGCAGGGCCACGGCTCCATGTGGATCGCCCTGAGCAGTGAGCTTTGCAAGTCCATTCTCCACCTCACGCTGCTGAATCCGGAGCTGCAATTGCAGGCATTCCCGCAAATCACGCGCGCCAACACCCACCGGGTCCAGTGTCAGAACGCATTGCCGAGCTTCCTCCAGGACCTTGGGCGCGATGTGCAGGCCGCCGCCGGAAGCCACCAGATCCTCCTCCGTGGCGGTGAGGTAGCCGTTCTCATCC
This sequence comes from uncultured Terriglobus sp., assembly GCA_964246215.1. GTDB lineage: Bacteria > Acidobacteriota > Terriglobia > Terriglobales > Acidobacteriaceae > Terriglobus. Next base: position 10,263 of record CAXTPQ010000003.1, read on the forward strand.
AGGTTGCCGACGATCAACTCAGCCGCTTCACGAAGCTCTGCACGGAGCTGCATGGCTCCAAGCTGCCACTTCAGGTGGTCGCTGAGGGAGGTCGGCTTGGAGAGGAAGTTTTCGAAAGACGGGCTGTCTTCCATGGCTTCAAAGCTCGATCCGCCGGTACGAAAACCGGGGTCGAGATAGTCCTGGAAATAGGAGCCGAAGTCGATTTCATCGAATGGATCCTTTTCAACGCGATCCTGCTCTGCCTTTTGCTCCACGGACAGATCGCGATCGCCCTCACGGCCGGCCAGTTCATCGAAACTTGCGGTGCTTTCCTCGATCTCTTCCAACACGGGATTCTCAACGACTTCGGCGTTGATCATGTCTTTCAACTCAAGCTTGTTCAGGGCCAGCACGTTCACCATCTGCACCAGTCCCGGCGTCAAGACCTGACGCTGCGAGACGCGCAGATGGAGTTTTGGCTGCAAGAGCAACATTCACCTCAGAAGAAGAGCCTGATTCGCCGCGAACTGTCCGCGTTCGGCAACATCCCACGCATTTGGCATTGGGATTGCTTGAGCTACTGTAATCCACGGCCGTGCGCTTTGGAAACAACACGGAAGCAGATCCATAAGTCGCGTTCCACTCTTTCGTTCCAATATGAACCTGAGAAGAACCAAAGGCACTCCCACGTTCTGGTCAGCGGAGAATTGCCTAAAGGGTGAAGTTATTGCCCAGGTAAATGCGCTTCACTTCCGGATCACGGCCCAGCTCGCCGGGCGTGCCATGGCGGAAGATACGTCCCTCGGCAATGATGTACGCCCGGTCGGTCACATTGAGCGTTTCGCGCACGTTGTGATCGGTAATCAGTACGCCGATGCCGCTGTTCTTCAAGGAAAAGATAATTTCCTGCAGATCGAGCACGGCAATCGGGTCGATCCCGCTGAACGGCTCATCCAGCAAAATGAATGCCGGCTGGATGCACAGGCAGCGGGCAATCTCGACACGGCGGCGCTCGCCGCCGGAGAGCGCGTATCCGCGTGTCTGCCGGATGTGCCCCAGGTTGAGCTGCTCGATGAGCATATTGGTGCGGGAGCGGCGGCTTTCCCAGTTCCCGGTTTGCGTTTCCAATATGGCGAGAATGTTCTCTTCCACGGTCAGCTTGCGGAAGACGGAGGGCTCCTGCGGCAGATAGCTGACGCCGTAGTTGCGCGCTCTTAGATACATTGGCGTGCGCGTGATGTCGTCCTGATCGATGCGGACGCGGCCGGCGTCGGGCCGCACCAGACCCACAATCATATAGAAGCTGGTTGTCTTGCCGGCACCGTTCGGGCCAAGCAGGCCGACGACCTCACCCTGGCGGATGGAAAGGCTGACGCCCCGCACCACTTCGCGGCCGTTGTAGCTTTTGGCGATGTTGTCCGTGGTGAGGGTGCGCATGGGAGTCCGCGCGTCAGACGGCGTCGCGGAATCTATCGGTACCTGGATTGGGTGCGGCATCAGGGGGTAGGGCCGGGTACCTTTCGAGAGGGCGTGAGCTTCGGCTTGCCTGTGCTCTTCCGCTCAGGGACCAGGGCATCGGTGTGCACGACGCCGCCGGGCGCGCCTGCGACTTCGACGCTATCATCGCCGGCATGGAAGATCAATGAAGCTCCGGTAACGGTGCCCTGCACCGTGTCGCGAACGATAGGTGGCACGGCTGCTGTTCCAGTGAGCTGGTACTGCTGAGTTGCGGCCGTGTAGACGAGGCGCTCACCATTTGCCGTGCGGCCCGGCTGCTGCACACTGACGGTGCCCTGGGCAATCACCTGTTGCACGGCTCCTCCGCCGAAGCCCGGCTGCAGCTGGCCTCCTGAGGAGGACTGCAGGACCGCGGTGGCCTCCTTCGCGGTCACGGTGCCATCCTGCGCAAGCATGCGGACGCCGCCGCTGAAGTGAGCCTGAGCCGGTATGTTGGCGGACGCTTCCGTATAGACTGCATCGTTGCTCAGGATACGGATCGGTGCAGTTCCATTTGGCTGGTCCCGTGCTTTCATAGCTGAGTTCGCCGGAAGAACGGCGCGTACCATTCCCGCAGCGCCGGCGGACGGCGGCTGAGACAAAGCAGTATGTGCGTGAATGCTGCCGTCTGTCCGCAGCAGGTCCACGACCGGTGCCTCCAACTGGGCGGAGGCATTCCACAGGCGCGCCGGTTGACCGCCGCCGTAGAGCGTCGCGGTCTGGTTTGCCTTCCGAAGTATCGCGTGGTCCGCCAGAAAGTGCGCCGGGCCGGTGTCCCGCAATCCACTCTGGGATGCTTCAGAAGCCGGACGAACGGTTGGACCTGTTGCATTCGGCGCGTATGTGCCTTTCACGCGGCCCTGGGCTTCTTCGTCTCCGGTGAGGAGCGACAGCGTGATGCGATCCGCGGCGACCTGCGTGTCTGTATCGTGGACGACGGGGTTACCGGTCAGCACGGCTTTGCCTGTGGCTTCGGTGTACTCGACGCGATCGGCCGTGGCATGGCTTTCTATTGCGGAGGCAGTGTTGCGCTGCTGACCTGGCCGGGGCGGCGCAGGAGCTGGCCGCCTGTCTACGATGGCGACATTGCCCTGCTGGACGAGCGTTTGCACGGTTTCAGCCTGGACGGCTCCCCTGGCGGACGTTGCCGTGCCTGGGCCAAAGGTAACGGTGAGGTGGTCGCCGCTGGTGGTGCGTTCCCCGCCATCCGCGGTACGCTGTTCCAGCCGGGTTGCGCCGTCGCCCTCCATGCGGCGGAGCTGCCAGCGCCCGGCGGCTCCGGTATCGCCAAAGCCGCGCAGCGTGGCTGCGGTCACAATGGTGGTGTCACTGCCAGTCAATGCGAGACCGGCAGGCGCGACGGTAGCAGAAGCACTCTTCAGTGAAGATGACTTAACCGGATCGGCAAGTTGCAGCCGGGCGTTGCCGGTGGCGACCAGGTTCCGCGGCGTGCTGTGTTGGGCGGCATCGTGCAGCAGATCGCCGCTAATCTGATTGGCCGTCAGATCGCGTGTTGCGCCGGGTTGATCGCCAGTCAGGTGCAGGCTGGCACTTCCAAGCAGGTCGATGTGCTGCGGTTGGCCTACTGCATCGAAGGTGGCGCGGGCCTCCGCGGCGTGGCCTGTAGCGCCGGCATCGGCCAACTCCACACCGCCGGTCAAAATGGCGTCATGCGGCCGGTTTGCCTCTGTAAAGTTGGCAATAAGGTGCTGACCACGCATCCGCGCCCCCTTTGAGGAAGACAGCTCAACACCGCCATCCGCGCGCGCCTGTTGCAGGCTGCCGGCAGTCGCCGCGCCTTCCGGTCTCAAGTCCAAGTGCAGCGTCTCGGCTTTCAGGCGGTCGCCGGCGTCTTCCAGGGCGGCATGGTGCAGCAGCGTGCTTCGCTTCTGCCGGTCAAGGACGGCATCCTCCGCGTCCACCATTTCCAAATGGCCAGTTTCCTGGCTTTGCAGATGAACATCATGATGAAGGTGCAGCAGACCGGTGTCGGCATCGTAGTCGGCACCGTGGGAGTGCCCGTGAAGGGTTCCGTACTGGAAACGCACCTGGTCGTCCGTTGCCGCGACGCCGAGCTTTTCCAGAAAGACCAGGCCACTTGCGTGAATGGTGATGCGTTTGGCGTTCGGCTGCGGCGCGCTGCCGGTCACCGGCGAGGCCAGGTCTAGCTCGGTTTCACCCATGGCGCGGATAACGCCGTTTGGCTGGTCATATTCAAATTCCGCGCCGCGGATGCTGTCGGTGCGATTGGATCCGGGTTCGCCGTAGAGCGTAACTGCAACATCGTGCAGGGTAGTTTTGCCGTTCTCGCGTTGAATCGCCCTGGCCGCATGAATCGTGAAGAGCGTGCGGCCTTTCACGGTTTGCGAGTAAGTAAATCCGTCAGTGACGGAGCGGATATCGGCGCCGAGCAGGTGTGGCAGGTTGCGGAGCGTTTTGCGGGCGCGCTGGCGCGCATAGCCGATGAAGCCGGCCACGATGGCGATGAGCAGCAGCGTGCCGGCGAGCAGCCATCGGCGGAGCCGCTGCATGCTGAAGCCACGCTGTTGCCGCCGCCGCGAGCTTTCGACTTCGGTCGCCTGCATCCTGCAGCTATCTTCTCACTCGCGGCGTGTTGTCCACCGCGGCGTTCTCCTCCCGCAGCTTTCCAGGGCTCTTCGGCATCGAATGCTGAGCATGGCCGATCAGCTTTATCTCAGTCTTTGGTTTCCGAACTTTCGTTTTGCCGCGCTGCCTGAAAAGCTCACAGGCGTTCTTGCCCAGTTTGCACGTGTCGCCGGCAATCCGCGTGTTGCCGCCGCGAGCGCCATTCCCTTTGGCTGGCATGAGTCGCCTGTGTTCCAGCGCATCTTTGTGAACGACGACCGTTCCGAGCTTTCGGACGACTCACTGGCGGCAAACGCCATCGCCGAGGCAACCGAGCAGCTGCATGAGGATACGGCTTACGAATTTGAAATGAAATGGCAGCTCTGGCAGCCGGAAGAAGCCGCTGACGGGCTGGATCCGACTTGGCGGCTGGAAGCGACCACGGTGAAGGTGATCGGCTTCGGGCCGGAGTTTGACGAGGGCTCTTACGAGCAGAATGGGCACATCCGCGTCGACTTCGGGCTGGACACGCCGTGGACGCAGGAGGACGAGGACCTGAACACGGCCGGAACCGAGCGTGTGAAGCAGAATGTGGAGAAGCTGCTTGCCTTTGTGCTCTCGGTCGAGAAGCACTGCGGCATCAGTTCGCGGCTGCTCTGGACGGAATCAGGTGAACCTCTGGCGGAGAAGCTGGTGGCGCGGTTGCAGCGATTGAATTAGGCGGCCACCGGGCCTCATCATGTGTTGAAGAGGATGGACCGTCGTTGCACGGTAAGGATCGCCACTCAAGCGCTTGGAACGATCTCTGAAAAGTCAGCGATGGTGGAAAAATCTCCCGTGATCTGGGCCAGCAGCCCGAGGCGGGCTGCGCGAAGTTCCGGTTCGATGGCCATGACCATTACTCTGTCGAAGAAGGCATCCACCATCGGGCGCAGCGCGGCGATGGCCTGCAGGGCGTCACCGTACTTGCCGGTGGCCCGCAATCGCTCCACCTTGCCGGCCTGCTCTATGGCTTGTGCTGCAAGAGAAAGCTCGGCCGGCTCACACAGAGTAGTATTGATCTGTTCTGGTGATGCAAAGCTCTCGCCCTTTGTCCGTCCCTGCTCCACGATGTTGCGCATGCGCTTAAAAGCCGCGCTGATGGCCAGAAAGTCTTCCGTCCCGCGAGCAACGGTTACTGCGTCAACCCGGGCGATCGCATCACGCACATCCTCTGGGTGGGTGGACATTACGGCGCGGACCACGTCGTAAGCGGCACCACGGACCTCACGCAGGTACCACTCCAGCCGTTCGCTCAGGAAGGCATGCACCTGCGGTGCGGCGATGACGGCGGCGTTATTGACTTGAGAAAGCGTGAGCGGAAGCGTGCTCTCCGCAAGCATCTTAACGATCCCATTGGCGGCGCGGCGGAGGGCGAAGGGGTCCTTGGAGCCGGTGGGCTCCAGGCCGAGGGAGAACATACCGGTGACCGTGTCGATCTTGTCCGCGATGGAGAGCAGCAGGCCCTCTGTGGCAGCCGGAATGCGGTCTTCCATCGACACGGGCAGGTAGTGGTCGTAAATGATTTGTGCAGTGGCTTCGCTGCTGCCCTGGGCGCGAGCATAAAGGCCGCCAACGATGCCCTGCAGCTCGGTAAACTCCTTCACCAGCTCGGTGGTGAGGTCGGTCTTGGCCAGAAGCGCGGCCTGGTCGAGCGCCTGTAAATCGACCTCCATGCCAGCGTGCTGGACGGCCAGCCCGAGGGCAGCGGCGATGCCTTGGACGCGTTCCGTTTTCTGGGCGTAGCTGCCGAGCTGTTTCTGAAAAGTGACGTTCGCCAGAAGTGCGATGCGCTGGGTAAGCGGAGTGCGCTGGTCGAAGTCATAGAAAAAGCGCGCGTCGTTGAACCGGGCGCGGAGGACGCGTTCATTGCCCTGCCGGATCGTCTTTGCAGCAGATTCACTTGGTTCTGTGTTCAGGACTGTTAGAAAGTTGGGCAAGAGCTTGCCATCCGGGCTTTCCGGCGCGAAGTAGTTCTGGTGGTCGCGCATGACGGTGACTAGGACTTCTTCGGGCAGCTGAAGGTACTCGGGATCGAAGCTGCCGAGCAGCACCGTGGGCCACTCCGTCAGGTGTGTGACCTTATCGACGAGTTCGCGATCTTCCCGCCATCGCGCGTCCGGCAATGTGCGCGTGACGTGGTCGAGAGCTTTGCGGATGTAATGGCGGCGCTCTTCCACGTCCACAAGGACGTGGGCTGCGCGCAGCTGCTCCTTATAGGCAGAAGGTGAATCGATGTGGATGGGTGCCGGGCCGTGCAGGATGCGATGTCCGTAGCTGAGCCGGTCTGCGGTTTTGCCGGCCCAGGCCAGCGGCACAATCTCATCGTCGAGCAGGGCAACAAGCCATTGCAGCGGGCGGACAAAGCGCTCCGGCTTGCCGGCGCGCCAATACATCGTTTTGGCCCAATAGATCGCGGCGAGCTCGCGCGGAAGCTCGGCGGCAATCACCTCTGCGGCGGGCTTGCCGGGATGGATAACGGTGGCGGCGAGATACTCGCCTTTGCCGTTCGTCACGGAACGAAGTTGGTCGAGAGCAACGCCGGCTTTCTTTACGAATGCGTGCGCGGCGGGGGTGGGCTGGCCGTCCCGGTAAGCGGCATTTACCGGTGGGCCGAGGAGATCTTCGGTTGCGTCCGCTTGTTGCCCGGCTACGTTGTGTACGAGGACGGCAAGGCGGCGGGGTGTGGCGAAGCTTTCAATCTTCGCGTTATCCGCGATGAGACGTTCACGGCCCAGCATCTCACGTACGCGCAGCTCCAGTTCGGCCTGCGCCGAGGCGATCATGCGTGCGGGAATTTCTTCGAGGCCGAGTTCGAGCAGAAAATCAGGCACGATACCCTGCCTGCAGGTTCGCTAGAGCTCCGTTCTGTGTTTGTTCCAACTCGGCATTAAGCTGTATCGCACTCTTTTCTACTGATGCCTTTGCGACTCCAACAATCATTTTCCTGATGCGTGCCATAACGCCCACACGTTCCGTCACGGAGATCGCTCCTCGGGCATCCAGAATGTTGAATAAATGAGAACACTTAAGCGCCAACTGATAAGCCTCCAGTAAAGGGAAACGCTTTAGCCGCAGAACGAACGCATCCCTTTCTAATTGACTGCTGAAGTAAGTCTTATCTGAAACCTCTTCGAACTGACTCAGTAGCGATAGACATTCCGTTTCATAGCTGTTTAGGTGCTGCCAAAGCTTCTCCACATCCGCATAATCAAAGCTGTAGGCGGAGAACTGTTCTTCTTCCGGCAGACGGATGTCGCCGTAGGTGGTGGGTGCGCCCGTGTTGGGGTCGCGTGCCCAGACGATGTCGTAGATGGAGTCGAGGTCCTGCAGGAATTGCGCCAGCCGCTCCAGGCCGTAGGTAATCTCGCCCGTGATGGGGTCGAGGTCGAGGCCGCCGCACTGCTGAAAATAGGTAAACTGGGTGATCTCCTGGCCATCCATCATGACCTGCCAGCCGACGCCCCACGCGCCGCCGACGGGCCACTCCCAGTTATCCTCTTCGAACTTGATGTCGTGCCCGGTGAGGTCGATGCCGATGGCTTCGAGACTCTGCAGGTAGAGTTCCTGAATGTTCGCCGGCGGCGGCTTCAGCACGACCTGAAACTGCGTGTGCTTGTAGAGCCGGTTCGGGTTTTCGCCGTAGCGGCCATCGGCGGGGCGGCGCGAGGGCTGTGCGTAGGCGATGCGGACAGGCCTGGGGCCGAGCACGCGCAGAAAGGTGTCGGGCGACATGGTGCCGGCACCGACTTCAACATCGTACGGCTGCTGCAGCACGCAGCCCTGCCGCGCCCAGAAGGTCTGCAGCGCGAAGAGGATTTCCTGAAAGGTGAGAGCGACGTGCGGGATCGCTTCGAGAGCGGCGGGCATGTCGGTCAGTTTACAGGAGAGGAGAACGATATCTAGCGTTTGGCGATCTCGTCGATGCGCCCGTCCATCCGGCCAGTGATGGTGAAAAAGTGTTTCTGATCCGACTCAATGAGCGTGAGACGGCGATTCAGCTCATCGATGCCGCGGTTCATGTCGTCACGCAAAAGAGTGGCATCACGCCGGTTCATCAGGATCCCGACGAATACCGAGACAAATACTGAAAGGATGATGAGAGCTGCTGGAATGTAACTCACCATGGCTGACCGTTCCTTCTGAATAATGGCAGGGTCGCTCCATACCCCTGCCACGGAGCCAGACCGCCAATCTATCAAGTACCTCGGCAGCACCGCCGCAGGTGGGTGCGTTGCTCCGCTACCCACAACCACCTAAACAGTCAGCGACGGCGGAGCGGCCTTCGGATCGGTGCCGAGTTGCTGGTTGGGTTCGGGGCCGAGGACGAACT
>CAXTPQ010000003.1:18799-29040 GCA_964246215.1 uncultured Terriglobus sp.
GCGGCCTTCGGATCGGTGCCGAGTTGCTGGTTGGGTTCGGGGCCGAGGACGAACTCCAGGTGCGCGCCCTTCATCAGTTCCTCGTGGCGGACCCAGAGGCGGTCGAGCGGCTTGCCGTTGAGCTTGACCGATTGAATGTACTGGTCGGTCGGAGCCGCGCGATTTGCGTCGATCTGCAGTTCCCTTCCCGCGCCAGTTTGAATGCGGATGTGATCGGAGACGGGCGCGGTCAGGACGTAGGTCGCGCTGACGGGGTCGACGGCGTACAGTCCCATCGCGGCCATCACGTACCAGGCCGACATCTGCCCGCAGTCTTCATTGCCGGCAAGTCCGTCGTAGTCATTGTGATAGAGCGTGTCCAGGATCTGGCGGACGCGCATCTGCGTCTTCCAGGGCTGGCCGGCGTAGGTGTAAAGGAATGTAATGGCGTGGCTGGGTTCGTTGCCGTGCACGTACTGGCCGATGAAGCCGGACATGTCCGGAACTTCTTCGTTGCTGACACCGGGTTCGGCCTGGAAGAGGGCGTCGAGCTTGGTGAGGAAGGGCTCACGGCCGCCGAAGGTGTCGATGTACCCCTTGGCATCGTGCTGGACGAAGAAGGTGGTCTGCCAGGCGTTGGATTCGGTGTAGTCGCGGCGGCCTTTCACGTGACCAGTGGCACGTGGATCGAAGTTCGGTGCCCATGTGCCGTCGGCCATCTTGGCGCGGATGAATTTAGTCTGCGGGTCGAAGAGATTGCGGTAGTTCTGCGAGCGCTTGCGCTGTACCGCGGCATCGTCGGCGTGGCCCGTGGCATCGGCGACGTGGGCGCATGCCCAGTCGTTGTACATGTACTCCAGAGCCTTGGAGACGGTTTCACCCTGCGTGTCGGCGGGGATGTAGCCGAGCTTGCGGTAGTCGGGCAGGCCCTCGAAGGCGTCGTCCATGTTGCGCTTCCGCATCACGGCATAGGCGCGGTTCCAGTCCACGCCGGGCACCTTCTTGGTGCAGGCTTCCGCCATGACGCTGGCGGAGTGATAGCCCGTCATGCAGAAGGTTTCCGCGCCCTGCAGCGGCCAGATCGGCATGCCGCCGGCGCTTTCTTCCGCCATGCGGACAAGGCTCATGACCATGGGACCGACGCGCTCCGGCTGCCAGAGCGTGAAGCTGGGGTGCAAGGCGCGAAAGGTGTCCCACAGCGAAAAGGTGCTGTAGTTATGCTGCCCGGCTTCGAGGGTATGCACCTTCTGGTCCATGCCGCGGTATTGACGGTTCACGTCGTCGGCCACGGTGGGCGCGCACATCATGTGGTACAGGCTGCTGTAGAAGATGGTCTTGCGCTGCGTGTCGTAGCTTTCGACGGAAATCTTGGAAAGTTCTCGCTGCCAGGCGGATTTTGCGTCGATGCGGGCGGCATTAAAGTCGAACTCGGGCACTTCGGCCTTCACGTTCGCAAGAGCGTTCTCCGCGCTGACCATACTAATGCCGACTTTGACGACAACGGGCTGCGCCGGATCGAGGTGCAAAGCGGCATGCAGCGTCTTTCCATCGGCCTCGGTTTGCTCGATGGGCTGTCGATCCTTATATAGCTGCACCTTGGTAGCCGGGTGTGAGAGCACCAGGGCGAAGTAGATTTGGCGGGTGGTGGGCGCCCACTTCTTCACAATGCGGCCGCCCAGCACCGTGTCGTTCCCGACGAGCTTGAGCTGGGAGCTTTGGGTGGGCTGGTTCGGGTCGGTGGGATTGTCGGTCGAGTCGGGACCGTGAACCAGGTCGAGCAGCAGGTGAGCTTCCTGACCGGCTGGAAAGGTGTAGCGGTGCACGCCGACGCGCTCGGTGGCCGTGAGCTCGGCCAGGACGCCGCTGCCGAGTTTGACGGAGTAGTAGCCGGGCTCGGCCTTCTCGTCGGAGTGATTGAACGGCGTGCGATAGCCGGTTTCGGGCTGGCGCTTGTCGCCGGGCACCAGCTTCACTTCGCCCACGCGCGGAACCAGCAGGACATCCATCATGTCGGCGCAGCCGGTGCCGCTCAGGTGGGTGTGGCTAAAACCCATGATGGACGTGTCGGAGTGGTGGTAACCGGAGCACCAGTCCCAGCCCTTGTTGTCGGTGTCCGGGCTGAGCTGGACGGCACCGAAGGGCACAGTCGCTCCGGGAAAGGTATGACCGTGGCCGCCGGTGCCGACAAAGATGTTGACGTACTTGGTCACGTCACCGGTGGGTGCCTGAGAGCTTCGGCCGGCTTTGTTGCGCTGGGCATGCAGGCCGGTGGCCGCAATGGCTAGAGAACCTGTTTGCAGAAAGTCACGCCGAGTCCACATCTTGAGAGATCTCCAGGGAAACGTTTACAGCCGCAACTCAGTATGCACGGTTTTTGCTTCGTCCGGCTTGGATGTAAGACAGAAACAGCCTAGATGTGAATGGTCCAGCCGAGCTGCTCAAGCTCGCGTTCGATGCTGGCCAGCGCGTTTTCAAGCGCGGAGCGGCGGTGCGGGCTGGAGGTGCGCTCTGAAAGAATGCGTTCCCGCTGCATCTCCAGGCCCTGAACCCGGCGCTGCCGCTCGACTGCCTGCGTGCGCGACGCCAGCCGGTCGGCGGCAGTCTGTTCCGCCGCGGCATGGTTAACGATAAGTGTCAATGCGGTTCCCTGCTGCTCTTCCACGTGTTTGCTCTCCCAGCCTCTAGCCATACGTCATTCTATGCCTTTGCTCCGGAGCAGGGCGTTGGTGCGCGAGAGCGGTCCGCATCGTCGCGCAAGGCTGATGCATCTGCTGAGAATGTACGTTCGTTCATCGTTGCGCTTGAACGATAAACGGCTTTGTTCTTTGAAGCAGGCGGCTTTCGCCGATGCTTGTTCGTCTTAACTGTCAGTTCCCAACACCCTTGGAGGGCAGCCCGGCTATGTGGATCGTACGTTTGGCATTGCGGCGGCCGTACACCTTTGTGGTAATGGCAGTGCTGATCCTTGTGATGGGCGTGGTGTCGATCGAGACAATGTCGACGGACATCTTTCCCGCAATCGACATCCCCGTGGTGAGTGTGGTCTGGACCTACAACGGTACCAGTCCGGATGAGATGGAAAAGCGCTTCACGACCATCAGTGAGCGCGCGATGACAACGACTGTGAACGACATCGAGCACATCGAGTCGCAGTCGGTGTCGGGCATTTCGGTGATCAAGATCTTCTTTCAGCCGGGCGTGAAAATTGAAGCCGCGGTGGCTCAGGTGACGGCGGTGAACCAGACGATCCTGCGCATTCTGCCGCCGGGATCGACACCGCCGTTTGTGTTGCAGTTTTCCGCGTCCAACGTGCCGATTCTGCAAGCGGTACTGTCCTCCGACAAGTTGTCGGAGGCCGATCTATACGATCTTGGTCTGAACTTCATCCGCACCCAACTGGCCACCGTGCAGGGCGCGCAGGTCCCTTCGCCGTACGGCGGGCGCGCACGCCAGATCATGGTGGATCTGGACACCTCTGCTCTGTACAGCAAGGGCTTGTCGCCGTCGGATGTGGTGCAGGCTCTCACCGCGCAGAACCTTATTCTCGCCGCCGGAGATGTGAAGATTGGGACGACGGACTACACCGTGCGCACCAACGCATCGCCCCAGGTCATCGGCCAGCTGAATGATATTCCGATCAAGCAGGTAAATGGCGCGACGGTGTACATGCGCGATGTTGCGCAGGTACATGAAGGGTTCGCGGTACAGCAGTCGATTGTGCGCGTGGATGGCCGGCGCGCCACGCTGATGACGATTTTGAAGGCTTCATCCGCATCGACGCTGGACATTGTGAAGCGCGTGCGCGAAACGCTCCCGAAAATCCGCGCCAACCTGCCCGCGCCGCAGCCGGATATCCGGTTGCTCTTCGATCAATCGGTTTTTGTGAAAGCCGCGCTGCAGGGCGTGGTGAAAGAGGCGGCGATCGCCGCGGGCCTGACCGCGATCATGATCCTGCTCTTCCTTGGATCGTGGCGCTCGACGGTGATCATTGCCGTATCGATTCCGCTGTCGATTCTTGTGTCGATCATCGTGATGAAATTCCTTGGCCAGACGCTGAACACCATGACGCTGGGCGGGCTTGGGCTGGCCGTTGGCATCCTGGTGGACGACGCGACGGTAGAGATCGAAAACATCCATCGCAATCTGGGCCTGGGCAAGCAGATTGAGCCGGCCATCCTGGATGGAGCCGCTCAGATTGCGGTGCCGGCCTTTGTGTCCACCCTGGCCATCTGCATCGTGTTTGTGCCGGTGGTTTTTCTTTCCGGTGCCGCCAAAAGCCTGTTCACGCCACTGGGCATGGCGGTGGTGTTTGCCATGCTGGCCAGCTACCTGCTTTCAAGAACGCTGGTGCCCACGATGGTCCGCTTTCTACTGGCCAAGGAAGTGGACGTGTATGCACTGGCCGAGGCAGAGCACTCGGCCGGGCACAAGCTTTCGCCGGAAGAGCTGGCGGAAGTGGAGTACAAGCGCAGCCGGCTGGGCACGATCTGGCGGACGCACTTCGCGTTCAATCGAGTCTTTGAGAAGCTGCGGTCGAGCTACCAGCGGCTGCTGGAATGGTGCCTGAGCCACACGCGTTTCTCGCTGGCGTGCTTCGGTATCTTTCTGCTGATCTCGTTCTGCACAATTCCGTTCATCGGCCGCGACTTCTTTCCAGACGTGGACGCCGGCAGCTTCCGCCTGCATGTGCGGGCACCAGCGGGCACGCGCATCGAGCAAACCGAGGCAATCTTTGCACAGGTGGAACAGACGATTCGCGAGACGATTCCAGCCAAGGAATTGAATGTCATGATCGATGACATAGGAGTGCCGAACGGCTCATTCAATCTGGCCTTCGGCGATGGATCGCTGACGGATGTGCAGGATGGCGAAATCCTGGTGTCGTTGAATGAGGAGCATCATCCTACGGCGCAGTATCGCGAGAAGCTGCGCAAGGTTCTGCGGCAAAAGTACCCCGAGTCGACCTTTTATTTTCAGGCGTCGGACATCGTGAATCAGATTCTGAATTTCGGCCTGCCCTCACCGATCGACATTCAGATCAGCGGGCGTCTGGCGGCGGCGAACTACGCTGCGGCTGAATCGATTCGCAAGGAAGTGGCCAACGTTCCGGGCGCGGCGGACGTGCATGTCCACCAGATTCTGTATGCGCCGGAGCTGCGGGTAAATGTGGACCGCACACGCGCGGAAAACGTGAACCTGACGGAAAGCTCCGTTGCCAACAGCATGCTGTACGCGCTCTCCGGTTCGGGCACGGCAACGCCCAACTACTGGCTGAATCCGCAGAATGGCGTGAACTACTCCGTGGTGGTGCAGGTGCCGCAGTATCAGCTGGATTCGGTGGACAAGTTGAATGCACTGCCGATCTCCACGCCGAACGCGCCGGGGCTGAGTGGGAACACGGCACCGGGATCGTTGTCGGGCGGAGCGGCACCCATGAGTTCAAGCGCCCCTACGGCGCAGGCGCAACTGCTCTCAAATCTGGCGCAGATTCAGCACGGCAGCTCCCCGGCCATCACCAATCACTACAACGTGCAGCCAGTCTATGACGTGTTTGTGAACACACAGCAACGCGACCTGGGCAGTGTGTCCACGGACATCAACAAGATCCTGGATCGCTTCAAAGCGCAGAACAAGCTGCCCAAGGGAGCGACACTCACCGTCCGCGGCCAGGTCAAGAGCATGGAGGACAGCTTCACCGGTCTGGGCCTGGGCATGATCTTCGCCGTGGCTCTGGTGTACCTGCTGATGGTGGTGAACTTCCAGAGCTGGCTCGATCCGTTCATCATCCTGATGGCCCTACCGGGCGCAGCCTGCGGCATTTTGTGGATGCTCTTTGTGACAGGAACAACGTTCAATGTGCCGTCACTGATGGGTGCCATCATGACGGTGGGTGTGGCGACAGCCAATTCGATTTTGATGGTGACCTTTGCCAACGACCAGCGGAGCGCCGGGCTGAACAGTCTGCAGGCGGCAGCGGCGGCGGGATTTACACGGCTGCGGCCGGTGCTCATGACAGCGCTCGCCATGATTCTGGGCATGCTGCCCATGTCATTGGGCATGGGTGAGGGCGGAGAGCAGAACGCGCCACTGGGCCGTGCCGTGATCGGCGGCCTGCTGGTGGCCACGGCAACGACCCTGATCATCGTGCCGATCTTCTATTCGCTGCTGCGCAAGGCACCGCCGCTGGGTGTGCAGGTGGACGCGAACACAGAGGCGAACGTGGAAGACCGGGAACTGGAACACGCATAGCTGAGAGCATCGCGAACCGACGAATCGCAGGTCATCCTCATCCAACGCAGAGGAGCCAGAAAAGGAGTGGAGAGAGAACGCATGGCCCAGAACTTTATTGACGCACCCGCAACCACTCAGCACGAACCACGCAAAGCGCCAGCGGACCGCAACGCCCCCGGACGCGGGCCGGTAGCTGCCGCGGCCGGTGCGTTCCTGCTGCTCACGCTGGTAGGTGCGGCTTTCCTGGTGCCGAAGCTGCGGCACAGGGAAGCCCTTGTGGATGATGTCCGGGCCAACGGTGGACCGCCACCGGTGGAGGTGGCGACGATCACCTATGGCTCGAGCGCCGGAAAGCTCGAGTTGCCGGGGACGGTGCAGGCCTTTGAGCAGACACCGGTCTTTGCCAGAACTTCCGGCTACGTTACGAAACGATTCGTCGACATCGGCGACCACGTTCGCACCGGCCAGTTGCTGGCCACCATCCAGGATCCGCAAACCGAGCAACAACTGCGTCAGGCGCAGGCGAATGTGGTGCAACTTCAGGCGCAGTTGGCACAGGCCCGCGCCAATGCAAAGCTGACCACGCTCAACAATCAGCGGTATGAGCAGCTCTATCAACAGGGTGTTGTCTCTCGTGAAGCCGCCGACCAGCAGGTGGCGTATTCCGGTGCAAATGACGCCACCGTGCAAGCGGCGCAGGCGAACATTGCGGCCGGTCAGGCAAATGTGCGTTCCTTGCAGGAGCAGGCAGGCTTCTCCCGTGTCCTCGCACCCTTTACCGGAACTATCCTGTCGCGCGGCATCGATACGGGTTCACTGATTTCGGCCGGCTCCGCCACCACGGTGACGCAGCTCTTCACCATCGCCCAGTCGAGCACGGTGCGCGTCTTCACCAATGTGCCGCAGTCAAATGCGCCGGCGGCGATGAGCGCGCACATGGCGCAGGTGACCTTTCGCGAACTGCCGGGGCAGGTCTTCAGTGGAGTGGTCACGCGAACCTCGTCCTCCATCGATCCGAACTCGCGGACGCTGCTGACGGAAGTCGATCTGCCGAACGCAAACGGCAAGATTTTGCCGGGTATGTTTGCTACGGTCAGCTTCGATATCTCGCGAACCGAGGCACCCCTGCTGATACCCGCAAATGCGCTCATCGTCCGCACAGCCGGGCCACAGGCCTATGTGGTGGACGCGCAGAACATGGTGCACCTGCGCAACTTAATGCTGGGCCGCGACCTGGGCGCGAGCACCGAGGTGCTGAGCGGCTTGAAGAAAGGCGATCGTGTCGTCCTGTCACCCGGCGATACCGTGACCGACGGTGCCAAAGTGGACCCCCAAACGCCGAGCGCAGGTTAGCTCAGGATGACTAATCGTGCAGCGCGTAGAGTAGGACAGGCTTGAGTTCCTCGAACCCCAATCAGGGCATCGTGTCCTTGCGCGGACTACGCAAGGTCTACACGGGCAAAGGCTCCGTCACGGCAATCGACGGCGTGGACCTGGACGTGCCGTCTGGGCAGATCTACGGTCTGCTCGGCCCAAACGGCGCAGGCAAGACGACGACGATTTCCATCTGCACCACGCGGGCTTTGCCCTCGGCCGGAACCGCGCACATTGCCGGGGTCGATGTCGTTCGCCAACCCTCCGAAGCACGCCGGCACATGGGCGTGGTGCCGCAGTACAACACCTTGGAACGCTCCTGCACGGTGGAAGAAAATCTGCAGTTCCACTGCCTGTACTTCGGCTTCAGCAACACAGAGGCAAAGGCACGCACGGCGGAGCTGCTGGACCAGTTTCACCTGACGGAGCGGGCCAAGTCGTATCCGAATCAGCTTTCCGGCGGGCTGGCGCAACGTGTGCAGATTGCGCGGGCCATCGCTCACCGGCCACAGGTGCTTTTCCTGGACGAGCCATCGGCGGGCCTGGACCCGCAGAGCCGCATTGCGATGTGGGAGGCGGTGCAGCGGCTGCACCAGGAAGGCATCACGGTGGTGCTGACGACGCATTACATGGAAGAGGCCGATGAGTTGTGCGACCGGCTGGCCATCATCGACCACGGCAAGATTTTGGTGGAGGACACGCCGGAGGCGTTGAAGGCATCCCTGGGCGCAAGCAGCATCGTGGAACTGGACGTGCGCGAGGCGACGGAGGAGCTCCGCCCCCGGCTCGCTTCCCTGCCCGGCGTGACCTCTGTGGAAGCAACGCCCAGAGGTTTGCGGTTGATGGCGGCCAGCTCCGAAGGGCTGCTGCCGGAGGTGATCGGCGCGTCAAGCCCGTTTGGCCTGCGCGACATGCGGATCACCGAGCCTTCGCTGGAAACGGTGTTCATCCGGCTGACTGGGCGAGACTTGAGAGAGTAGCTTAGGATCCAATCGGGAACATCGGACTTGCCTGCTGGCATGGTTCGACAGACTAGGCACGAAGCGAGTTCATCGTGAAGAGGAGTACAAAATGTCTTCTGCCGCAATCACGCCTGCCGCCGTGGCCAGACGCAATGCAGCGCCGCTCAGGATGCAATATGCCCGTGCTTTTGGCGGGCTGCTGCTGCGGGACATGCACGTGCTGCGGCGCGAGTTGTTTCCGTTTGTCATCCGGGTCTGCATGAATCCGCTGCTGTTTCTCTTTGTGTTCACGTACGTGATGCCGCACATGAGCGGCGGCGCGGCGCTGAATCCGACGGCGACAATGGCGGGCGGAGCGGGCGCGAACTTTGCCACGGTTCTGCTGCCGGGGCTGATGGCGGTTGGGATTATGTTCTCCGGCATTGCTGCCGTGGCGCTGCCCCTTGCCGTAGATTTCGGCGGTACGCGCGAGATCGACGACCGCGTCATGTGCCCGTTGCCAACGAGCTTTGTCGCTTTTGAGAAGGTCGTCTTTTCAGCGATGCAGTCCGTGATCGCCGCAGCGATCGTTTTCCCGCTGGCATACTTCATTCCGTCCACGCCGGTGTATGCGCATGTCACCAGCTGGCCGTTCCTGATCGCCGTGGTCGTTTTGGCATCGCTGGTCGCGGGCGCATTGGGCCTGGCGATCGGCACGGCGGTGAAGCCGCAGCAGATCGGGCTGATCTTCTCGGTCATCGTGATTCCGATCACCTTTCTGGGCTGCGTGTACTATCCCTGGGCGTTGCTGGGCCGCATCAAGTGGCTGCAGTATGGAGTGCTGATCAACCCGATCGTCTACATGACCGAGGGACTGAGGGCGGCGCTGACACCCACGCTGCCGCACATGCCTCCTGCTGCAATCCTCGGCATGCTGGTCTTCTTTCTGGTGTTGCTGACTTGGGTGGGCACGCGTGGGTTCATCCGCCGGGTGATCAATTAGGGTCGCCCACGCGAGAACCTGGCTTCAGCTCAGGAACATGCAATCGCCATAGCTGAAAAACCGGTAGCCAGTCCGCACCGCGTGCCGGTAGGCCGCCATCACGGCTTCGGTGCCGCCAAAGGCACACACCAGCATCAGCAGCGTCGACTGCGGCAGATGGAAATTCGTCAGCAAGGCGTCAACCATACGGAACTTAGAGCCAGGGCTGAGAAAGATACTCGTGCTTCCGGAGTGGCCTTCGAGCGGCGAGCCGCCAGCCTGAAGTGCACAATGTTCCAGCGTCCGGACAGCGGTCGTTCCCACCGCAACGATCCTGCGCCCTTCGCGCTTCGCGGCATTCAGTGCCTCCGCCGTTGCCGCCGGTAAGGTGTAATGCTCGGCGTGCAGCCGGATTTTATCCACCTGGTCCACGCGCACCGGCTGAAAGGTCCCAAGTCCCACATGCAGCGTTACGGTGGCAACTCCAACGCCGCGTGCGCGCGCTTCCGCCAGCACAGCCGGTGTAAAGTGCAGACCGGCGGTGGGCGCGGCAGCCGAGCCGTGCGCCTCCGCACCGGCGTAGACGGTCTGGTAGCGCGCGCGGTCTTCCGGGCTGTCCGGCCGGTGCAGATAGGGCGGCAGCGGAATGTGCCCAAGCGCTTCAAGTGCATCGAAGAAATCGGGCACCGGCGCAAAGCGCAGCACACGTTCGCCGAACTGACCGCAGGAGATGA
>CAXTPQ010000003.1:29140-55012 GCA_964246215.1 uncultured Terriglobus sp.
AGCAGGTCACCCGCCCGGAGCATTTCTGGCAATTGCCGGAAGTGTTTATCCGCCATTGCTCCGCTGGATACATCCAGGGTCAGCATGCGCGCGCCATCCCGCTCTGCCGGCGGATGCTGCGCAATCAGCTCGGGTGGCAATGCGAAATCGAAGTCGGAGACAAGCATGCTCACGAGGAGGCCTCCGCGAGTCGAACGCTCCGGTCCAAGGCCGCCTGCAACTCGTGTCCAAGCTCGGACGAGGAGGCAAGGATCGGGGCCGTCCAAACCACGTTCACCCGGCTAAACGGCTTGGGGATGACAAAGCGATCCCAGGAACGGAGCTCCCATGCGCGTCCGGCATGCAGGTAAAACGCACTCACGGGCCTGACCGCCCTACCGCGAACCGCTGTGTTGCGGGCAATCACGGCGGCTCCGTCTTTGGCCACATAGACCGGCCCGCGCGGACCATCGGCGGTGATGGCGCACTTGTGGCCCGCGGTCAGCGCCCGCGACATGGCCAGCAGTCCGGCCGCGCCTCCCCGCGAACTTGACCCACGCACGGGAACGAACCCAAGCAGCGCTACGGTCCGGGCGATCAGCTCTCCATCAAACGATGCCGAGATCAAAATATGAATGCCGAGATGCCGGTAACGGTACGCGGCCAGCAGAAGTGCTCTGTGCCAAAACACATAGAGCTCGCCGTCACGCGATATATCGGCCGGCCATGCTCCGGGCTCGTTGATCGATCGAAAGCGCAAAGTGGCACACAGCAGCCGCAGCAGGCCGGCGGCAAGCACCGGCACAACCGCGAGCAGCCAACGCTGTTTTCTTGTAAAGCCTTGCGCGCTTTCAGCGATGGTGGCCACTGTCCTTATTGTAGGCAGTATGCTCGCTGGCTCCTGCCATCTAGGACTCCTGGCTCTTAACCTGCCGGCTGCGGACAATTCAGGTTTCCCAGAAGCGCGATTGCGCGACGCGCCGCATGGTTTGGAGGAATTCGGTTGCGCTCCGTAAGCGATTGCGTAGACTGGCTGCACCCCCATGAAGGCAGAGACCGAAGCAGCTGAAGCCACGGTGGACTCACCGGACGTGCGTACTGCGAATGCGCCGGTGCCGTCCGATGTGGGCGCGGCAGTGCTCGACACCCTGTCCAATCTTCCCGATGGCATTCTGCTGGTCGACCGCGACTGGCGCATCATCTATGCCAACGAACAGGGCCGGCGCATCGGCCGCATCCGGCCACAGGACCTGAACGGACCCTCGCTCTGGGAACTGTACACAGCCACAGCCGGCACGGACCTGGAGCGCCGCTATCGCAGCGTGATGAAGGAACGCGTTCCCGATCAGTTTGAATTTTTCTACTCGCCGTTTGAACTCTGGCTCAAGCTGCGCGTCTTTCCCTCTGGCGAGGGCATCGCGGTGGTTTATGAGGATGTGACCGAGCTGCATCACCTGCAGACCGCGCGCGACGAAGCGGTTGCCCGGGAAGCGCAGGTGATGAATACCGTCACGGATGGCGTGGTCGCCGTCAACCGCGATTGGGTGATCACCTACATGAACCATGCCGCACGCAGGCTGAGCGAAGGCAGCGGCGATGTTGTGGGCCGCGGTTTGTTTCAAGCTTTTCCTGGCATCGTCTATGAAAAGTCACCCTATGTCGAGCACTACTTTCGAGCAATGGTGGAGCGTGTGCCGGGTTCTTTTGAGGCGGAGTATCCGGAACCGCTGAACATCCGCGTGCAGATCCAGGTGCAGCCCTTCAACGAAGGCATCGTCATTTTTGCGCGCGATGTCACGCAGCTCCGCAACGACGAGCAGGCATTGCGCAACAGTGAAGAACGGTACCGCGCACTCACCGACCTGGGTATGCAATGCATATGGGCCGGTGCGCCCGACGGCCGCATCACCTATGCCAACCGGCAATTTATCCGCTACATCGGTGAGCGGTACAGGCCCAACCAAGGCAATGAATGGATCGGCGCTTTCCATGAGCCTGACCGCGCCGCCGTGCTCGCAAGCTGGATACACAGCGTGCAGACCGGCGACGACTACAACCTGGAAGCACGATTGGTCCGCGCGAGGGATGGCGCGGTGCGCTGGTTCCATCTGCGTGCTCAAGCCCTGCGCCGCGAGGATGGTTCCATCCACATGTGGCTCGGCGTTGCGGAAGATATTCATGACCGCCGCACCGCGGTGGAGTCACTGCTTGCCCTGCAACACCAGACGGAGCGCCAGCGCGCCGAACTGGAGACGCTGTACGACTCGGCCCCGGTCGGCCTGTCGCTGTTCGATCCAGAGGAGTACCGTTACCTGCGCGTCAGCAAACGTCTTGCCGAGATGATCGGCTTGCCGCAGCAGGAGATCGTCGGACGGCAGTTGCACGAGATTGTCGACTCGGAAAGCATCGCTCCTCTGCTGGACCGGGTGGGGCGTGGCGAGTCGCTTCGAGACCAGCAGCACTCTCTTGAGTTCCGCGGCAGCCCCGGAATGGTGCGGACCTTCAACAGCAGCTACGCACCAGTCCTGAATGCGGACGGCACTATCCGCGCCATCAGCGGTGCCGTGCTGGAAGTCACACACCTGCGCAAAGCTGAAGAAGCGCTGGTGCGGAGCGAAAAGCTTGCCGCCGTTGGCCGCCTTGCCTCTTCCATCTCTCATGAGATCAATAATCCGTTGGAGGCTGTCACCAACCTGCTTTACCTGATTGCCGGTGAGCCGGGTCTTAGCGAGCAGACGGCCAGCTATGTGCAAACGGCGCAGGAAGAACTGCACCGCGTCTCGCAGATTGCCACGCAAACATTGCGCTTCCATCGCCAGGCCAACAGCCCCACGGAGGTCACGGCGAAGCAACTCATTGAACCAGTGCTTCGCCTCTTCCAAGGGCGCCTGATAAATAGTGGTATCCGTGTGGAAGCTGCTTATGCAACGGATCGCACCATACTCTGCTTCGAAAACGACATCCGCCAGGTGCTGAACAACCTGATCGCCAATGCGATCGACGCCATGCGCAACGGGGGCCGGCTCTGTATCCGCGCGCACAACGCACATGACCTTCGCAGCGGATTCGAAGGTGTCCGCATGACCGTGGCCGACAGCGGTCATGGCATGGACGAGCAGACACGCCAACGCATCTTTGAGCCGTTTTACACCACCAAGGACCTGAACGGGAATGGCCTGGGCCTCTGGATTTCGCAGGGCATCGTGGAGCGGCACCAGGGCCAGTTGCGCGTGCGCTCTTCACAGCATGCCAGCCGCCGCGGAAGTGCTTTCTCCCTCTTCTTGCCGAGCGGCCAGGAACCGACGGCTATGCCGTAGATGTCAGGGAGCCGTCTCTGAGTCATATGTTTGGGTGCCCCACGTGTCGCTTCTGAGAGATGGGATGTTGACGCCGCAAGCACCTCCCTGACACGCCAGACCATGTTATCGCTGGAAGATGCCTCAGAAGAGGCACGGGCTCATCTCTTTGGGGATTGCGGGTCGTCTCTTCGCGCGCCTATATTGAGCGGGTTTGCAGGAGAGCATGGCTCTGTTCACGTGAAATTCGCTTCGTGAACGGGATGCGGGCGTCCAATCAGGTGTGCCCCCACTCGGGGCAGTACGAAAGGCAAGGCGAGCAGTATGGCAGTAGCGGAAGCGGCAGTGATCGACGCAGAAAAAGCGCTTGAGACAGAACTTAACCCATGGGAGGCGCAGGCCGCCCGATTTGATTACGCGGCACGCAAGCTGCAGCTGGATGAAGGCATCTGGAAGATTCTTCGCCAGCCTTCACGAGAAATCATCGTGCACTTTCCCATTGTCATGGACGATGGCAAGATTGAAGTCTTTACCGGCTACCGTGTGCAGCACTCGTTTGCGCGTGGCCCGGCGAAAGGCGGCATCCGGTACTCGCCGGACGTGAGCCTGGATGAAGTCCGCGCCCTTGCCAGCTGGATGACCTGGAAGTGTGCTGTCGTCAACATCCCGTTTGGCGGTGCCAAGGGCGGCGTGATCTGCGATCCGAAGAAGATGAGCCAGGGTGAACTGGAACGCCTGACCCGCCGTTATACCAGCGAGATCGTTGAGTTTATCGGTCCGGAAAAGGATGTTCCCGCGCCCGACATGAACACAAACGAGCAGACCATGGCGTGGATCATGGACACCTACTCCATGCACATGCGCCAGACCGTGACGGGCGTGGTCACCGGCAAGCCGATCAACATTGGCGGCTCCCGCGGCCGCACCGCTGCGACGGGCCGGGGCGTCAGCATCGCCTGCGATCAGAGCCTTCGCTATTTGGGCATGCTGCCCGGCGATTGCCGTGTGATTGTGCAGGGCTTCGGCAATGTCGGTTCAAATGCCGCGCTCCTGCTGCAGGAGAAAGGTTACCGGGTTGTCGGCATCGCCGAGTGGGATGGCGGGTTGTACAACTCTGTCGGCATCAACATTCCGGCACTCATGGAGCACCGCCGCAAAACCGGGTCGATCCGCGACTTTGCCGGTGCGGAAGAGGCCAACGCCGACGAACTGCTCACCACGGAATGCGAAATTCTTATACCTGCGGCCACGGAAAACGTGATCACCAGCCGCAACGCCGCCAGAGTCCGTGCACGCATCCTGTGCGAGGGTGCCAACGGCCCGACTACTCCCGCCGCGGATGAGATTCTGCAGCGCAGCGGTGTCTTCGTCGTCCCGGACATTCTTGCCAACGCAGGCGGCGTGACCGCGAGCTATTTCGAGTGGGTGCAGGACCGCATGGGCTACTTCTGGACGGAGGAAGAGGTCAATGACCGCCTTGACCGCATTATGTCCGCCAGCTTCACTGATGTGATCCGCTATGCCGAGTCGCACGATGTGAATAACCGCATCGCGTCTTACATGCTCGCCATTGACCGTGTCGCCTACACCACCAAACAGCGCGGCATCTACGCTTGAGTTAAGAACCGGTGTACCCCATTCTTCGCGGCTCTATCGCGCAAGGATGGGGTTGCAGCCCTTTACCCGGTATTGGTGCTCACCGGTCCACGTAGCCGGAGCCGACCCTCACCCGAAAGCACCACACCCGGGAAGAATCCACTCTCACCACCGGCGGCAGCAGTGTGGGAGAATGAGGGCACCGCGAGTCGGCGGTGGGCGGATTTGTGAATCTTCCAAATTCCATGACGTTGAGCCGCATTGCCTGCGTGCCGCTGCTGATCTGGCTGCTCTCGGCGAGTTCGTCGTTGCACGGGCACACGCAGGAGTGGCTTGTGTCGCTCTTTTTCATTGCGGCCAGCGTGACGGACGGCCTGGACGGCTATCTCGCCCGGAAGCGCGGTCAGATCACCACCATGGGCATGCTGCTGGATCCGCTGGCGGACAAGCTTTTGGTGACCTCGGCATATATTGCGCTTGTCGCCTTTGATCCCGGCGTGGTCAAGCCATGGATCGCTGTCATTGTGATTGGCCGGGAGTTCCTGGTGAGCGGTCTGCGCTCCATCGCCGCCAACGAAGGGTTCACCATTGATGCAAGCGAGATCGGCAAGCTCAAAACCGTCATTCAAATTGTCAGCGTCGTCGCCTGCATCTTCGACCATGGCTATCGTGTGTGGACCTTTGGCCCTGGTTCCAACCTGCTGGGCGGCACTGGCCCAGGCTGGTTCATTCTGCCCGTCCATGTCATCGCGATCACCGCGATTTACTGGATGACGGTGGTCTCCATCATCTCCGCCGTGGATTACTTTGCGGCCTTCTGGAACAAGATCGACCATGCCAGCCAGGCCGCGCGCAACCGTCAGGCAAATCTGCTGAGCCGGAAGAAGGGTGTCGCCATCGGTCCCACCGCGGGCGGCGTGTAGTGATCACATGACTTCCGGTACGGCGATGCCAAGCCAACCGAGGACGCGAGCAAGTTCGCGGCAGGCGAGTGCCGTGGTGGCCAGCAGAAGGGCTTTGCGCTGCGGGTTGGCTTCATTGACCACATGGTTGCGGTGGTAAAAATTGGAGAACTCCTGGGCGAGCTGGAAGGCGTAGCGCGCCAAAATCGCCGGCTCGGCGGCCTCGATGGACTGGTTCAGTACTGTGGTCAGGCGGGAGGCGAGCAGCCAAAAGGACCAGATTTCGTCGCCGGGTGTGAGCTGGGCATCACTTCCCTTGCCCGTCTTTGTTGATTTGCCGGTTAAGGTTTCAGTCGCATCTGCTTCTATCGATGAGAGATAGGACTCGAGCGTGACATTCGCGATACCGGCCAGCGCGTCGGCTTCCGTGGTGTTGGCCTTGCGCAGGATGTTGGCCGCGCGCACTGCGGCGTACTGCACGTAAGGGCCGGTTTCTCCTTCGAAGGAGAGCGCCTCGCGGAAGTCGAAGGCGATTACGGTATTGCGGGTGAACTTGAGCATGAAGTAGCGGAGGGCGCCAATCGCGATGGTTTCCGCGCTGCTCCGGCGCTGTTCTTCGGTCTGGCCGGGTTGGCGAGCATCGACTTCGGACTTGGCGGCTGCGATGAGCTTGTCGATCAGGTCGTCCGCCTTGACGCCGAAACCCTTGCGACCGCTGACTTCCAGATAGGGACGCGCCTTGTCCTCGTCGCTGAGGGTGTAGCCGAGATCGATGGCGCAGCGTGGAGTGAGCGCGACCATGGCATAGTTCACGTGGGTGTAGTGCGCCGCCGCTTCGGTGTAGCCCATGCCGCGCAGGGCTTCCACGACATTCGCCTGGGGATCATTCTGGCGGGAATCGATGAAGTTGTAGATAGCGTCGGCGTGGCCGAAGCTCGGGTGAGGCTCTTGCCCCTCGACTGCGGAGATCCAGCAGCTGTGCGTCGGGTACTCGCGGAAGAGACGGTAGCCGAAGTCCTTGCCGGGCAGCAGGTTGAACTTCCAGAGGTGGTAGGCGATGTCCTTGCCGACATAGGTGACAGTGCCATTGGAGCGGACGATGACCTTTGCGTCTTCGTTGGGCGTGTCTTGCGCGACGGCTTCCGTACCGGGGCGGCGCATGACCCAGCAGCCCTTGTTCTTGCCGGCGGTCTCCTGATAGAGCACGCCGTGGTCGATCATGACCTGGCGGGCAGCGTCCCAAAAGTGCAGGTGCAGGATTTCGCTTTCGCGCGGCAGGAAGTCGTACTCGATGCCAAGCCGCTGCATGGTTTCCAGATGGCGGCTGAGCACGGCCGTGGCAAGCAGGTCGGCGATGGTGGACGTCTCGTTGCCGCCGGTTTCGAGCTCGTGCAGTGTGTCGAGGCGGAGCTGGCGGCGGAATTCTTTTTGCGCGGGATCCGCCTCATACCACTGCGAGACGCGGGCGTAGAGGTTCCACAGGTAGTAGTCGATGCGTTCGCGGCGGCTGGCAAGTTCGAGCAGGAGCTCGTGCGCCTCTTGCAGGGTCTTGCCTTCCAGATGCACGAGGCCGACGACGATATCGGCGACCTGGACGCCAGTGTTATCAATGTAGTTCTGGACGCCAATCTCCCAACCGGACTTGTAACCGTCACGGCGAAGCATGCGGGCGAAGGTGTCGCCGAGGATGGCGTTGCGCAGATGGCCGACGTGTGCGGCCTTGTTGGGATTGATGCTGGTGTGTTCCAGCAGGCGGAAGCCCGGGCCGCCGATGTCGCTGTGCTCTCCGGCGGCGATGCGCTGGACGGTGGCTGCACGATCAAGACGGATGTTCAGGTAACCGGCACCGGCGACTTCCACGGCCGCTACGCCGGGCATGGCGCTGAGTTCGGCGGCCAGTTCCATGGCGATGACGCGGGGTGCCTTGCGCAGCTGCTTGGCGAGTTCAAAGGCGATAGGAAGGGCCAGTTCTCCGAAGGCGACGGAAGGCGGCTGCTCGACGGCGATGCGGTCCAGTGCCAAGCCATAGCGGGTTTGCAGGAGATCGGTGACGCGGGTGAGCAGAGTTTGCTGCAGGGTGCGGTACATGATGTGTCCTTCGAGCGATGCCTGCAGATCAGGTTACAGGCGAGGGTCGTGGCTGAAGTTGGGCCGGGACGGATGCGGCCGGGGATAATCGGCGGGCAGTTCCGCGGGAAGCGCGGCCAGGTCGGCGGTGAGCGGCTTGGACGCGGCACCCCGGCCGATGCGGTGCGCCAGGAAGGCGACACCGCCCACGGCGGTGACGGCAAAGAAAACGATGATGTGAACGAAGAGGCCATACAGGGCGGAGATGTTGGCCGGTGCGCCCTGGCTGACCATGGCGAACTGCGCGCCGAACTCATAGGTGCCAATCGCTCCGGGCGAGCTGGGCAGCAGGAAGCTGAGATTGCTGACAGCGAGGGCGAGCCAGGGCGCGCGATGGCCACCGCCGATGCCGATCAGGCGTGCGGCGGCGACGAAGATGGTGCCTTCACTCAGCCAGATGCTGGCGCTGGTGGCGAGCAGGACGATACGGCCGGTGAAGCTGAGTTTCAGGACGGCGTCAAAGAGCAGCAAGGCCCAGCTTTCAAGCTTTTCCGTGCGCGGACCGGCCTGAAAGCGCTCGCAGATCCATTGCACCAGAGCCTGAAGAAGTGAGGCTCCGAAGAGGAGCAGCATAAGCCCGGCGGCGGAGAGCACAAGGACCGGTTCGGCCACATGCAGCAGGTTGATGGCATGCCCGCGCAGCACAAAGGGTGGCAAGGAGCGGCCCGCTCCGACGAGCAGCGCGACGAGAAAGAGGAGCAGCGTGAAGATGTCAAGCAGCCGCTCAAGGATGACGGTGCTGAGGATGGTGGAGGACGATGCACCCAGGTCGTCCGCGTAGGAAAAGATGCGAAGGAAGTCGCCGATGCGGAATGGAAGGACGTTGTTGGCGGCGGAGCTGGTCATGAGCACACGGCCACAGGTGGCCAGGCTGGGTGCGCCACTGTGGCGCAGCATGAACCACCAGCGATATACGCGAAGAAAGTAGGCAAGCAGAAGAGCCATGACGAGAACGGCAATCCATTCGGGATGCACGAAGTGCATCGCCTTCAGGTCGTCATAGTGAATGCTGCGGATGATCTTCCAGAGAAAGAATCCAGAGACGGCAAGACCGGGAAGCACCTTCCAGAGGTCCCGTTTTTTCTTCTGCGAGGCAGGTGTCTCGCTCACCCGTTCCGCCTTTGAGGTGCAAGGATGCGGAGGGCGGACCGGTTGTGCGTTGTTTGTGCCATCGGCTTTCTGATTATACGAAGGCTGCCGGTGTGTGGCGGGACAATGGTTACCTGGCAAGAGGGACTTCTTTCCAGAAAATTATAAGGAGAGGTGAGTGCGGTTGAGCGACATGCGTTGGTTTGCCCGGCTGAAACGGAGTGCAACGGATGCAGCGATGCAGAGCTCGTGGATGCTGCTGTTGGCTTGCTGCGCCTTCGTTCTGCTTGGGTATCACCCTTACGCTGAGGATGGCGGCATCTACGCCGCCGCTATCTCGGCGCGGATGGATGCTTCCCTGTTTCCGGCAGACCGGCCCTGGGTGCTGGCGCACACGGCACACTCCCTGTTTGTGCCTGCGGTGGCGATGTTGTGCGGGGTGAGCCGATCGTCGCTGGCGACGTTTCTGCCGATGGTGCAGTGGCTGACACTTTGGGCATGGCTGGCGGTGGGTTTGCGTCTGGCGCGGCTTTGCTTCGCCGAGGCGCGGCATGCCCCGTGGTCAGTGTGCTGGCTGGCGGCGATGGCTGCTGTTCCGGTCGCGGGGACATCCCTCTATCTGGTGGACCCCTATGTGACGGCCCGCTCTGTCAGTACACCGCTGCTTCTGCTGGCACTTGTCTATGCGGTGGAGCAGCGATATACAAGGTGCGTCGCAGTGTGGGCACTGGCTGCGAGTTTACATCCGCTCATGGCGGTGTGGGGTGGGCTTCCGCTGGTGTGTCTCTGGTTGCTGCAGTGCCGTGCGGCGTGTAGGGTGTATGCCTTGTTGATCGCTGGCGTGCCGGGCTTTGGTGTGGTGGTTTGTCTGCTCAACCCAGATACGCCTGCCGTGCATGCGGTGGCGCTGACGCGAGGGTACTGGTTCCTGGCGGAGTGGCGGTGGTACGAGTGGGTGGGCGCGGTGCTGCCGTTCACGCTGCTGGAGATCTTCGGCCGGGTGTCTTGGCTGCGGGAAGGCTGGTCCGCCGAGGGGCGGCGGCTGGCTCGTGCGGTCACACTGGCATCGGGCTTCGCCTTGCTGGTGGCGATGCTGTTTGCGCGAGTGCCGGGCGGCAGCACACTGATGGCGCGGACGCAGCCGATGCGGACGTTGCACGGTTGCTATGCAGTCTTCTTACTCCTGTTTGCCGGAGCATGTTTGTGTGCCCTGGAGCACGCGGGGCGACATAGGACATCGCGGTGGGCGAGGCGTGCTGTCCCATCTGGCATGATCGCTTTAGCTGGGATATGTCTGCTCGCCATGCAGCAGAATCTGTACAGCGCTTCCGGCCACGTGGAATCACCGTGGCTGCCGCCGCGGAATGGCTGGGAGCAGGCATTTGTGTGGGCCAAAGAGCATACCTCTGCCGATGCGGTGTTTGCGCTGGACGGGCGGTACACGACGCTGCCCGGTGAAGATGCTCAAGGCTTCCGCGCGGTGGCGCTGCGGTCTGCGTTGCCGGATGAGGCGAAGGATGCGGGAGTTGCCGCTGTGGTGCCGGGTCTGGCGGCGGAGTGGGTGATGCAGCATGGGGCGACTGCCGGGTTGGGGCGCGTGAGTGACGCGGAGCGGCGGTCGAGGTTGCGGCCCCGTGGTGTGAGTTGGCTGGTGCTGAGTGCCGGAGCTGTTACGGAGCTGGAATGTCCTTACCGGAATGGTTTGGCGAAGGTTTGCCGGCTTTAAGAGTGCTTGGATCTGCCTACGAGCAATGACCTAAGGCGGGCAGCCCACACTTTCGCGAACTCCGCGAAGAGTGGGCACCGATGCTGTTGTGCAACAAGCAGTTGTGAAGCTCAGTTTTTAATGCCGAATGGCTACATCCTCATTCAAGGCACTTGCCCATGTCTCAGAATCGAGACATGGGGCACCCACGGTGTTAGCTGCCTTGACTACGGGACGCGCAGTGGGCGGAAGCCTTCGGTTGGAAAGAGGCCGGTGGGGTAATCCTCCGTGGGGTACTGCTGGCGGAAGAGGTATCGCAGGAATACGGTGGGCTGCACCAGGTTGTAGTTGTTGGTGTTGTTGGCGGTGAGCGCGCCGCCGACGTACCAGTGATCAGCCACCCGGTAGGAGGCTTCCGCGTTGACGTTGAAGTTGGCACCGGTGTTGGTGTTCGTGGGCAGGAAGGCGGTGGCGCAGGTGCGCTGGGCAATCTGGATGTTGGTGCAGGTGGATTGCGCGCCGGTCTGCAAGGCGGTGTCCAGCGGGAAGAGCTGCGCGCTGTCCTCCTGAAAGGTCTGCACACCGATGCTGCCCTGCACAACGTAGTGCCAGGAAGTTTTGTAATAGCCGTTGAAGGTCACGGGCACGGTTCCGAGAATGTACACACCCGGGCTGAAATAGCCACCGTTGCCGTAGCTCAGCGCCCGCTGGTTGGAGTCGAAATGTTCGCCAAACAGCGAGGCACCCACAGAGAGTGAACCGACGCCCGGAAACTGCCTGACGCGGAAGTAGGCGCCGATCGTGCCCTCATAGCGAATATTTTCAGGGACGTGATAGCCGGTGAAAACACCCCCGTCCATGCTGAAATACAAGCCGTTTTTTTCCGTGCCCTTGTCGAAGCGGATGCCACCACCGGTGGAGATGACGCCGCCCCAGATAGGGCTAGGCTGTGTGAGGCTGATCACGCCGGGGTCGCGCAGGCCGGCATAGGAGAGCTGAGTATCGCGGACGGAGTCGCGCTCGCCGTAAAGGGTGAACGGGCCGCCCGCGACCTTGTAGCGGAAACGTGCGGTGACGTTGCTGACGAGGAACTCGTAGGGCGTGTAGCCGACGGCGATGCCCAAGTTCTGGGTGGACATCTGGATCTCTCCGCCGACTCCCGAAGCATACTGCGGGGTGGGCGTGTTGACGCCGTTGGCCGGGTAGGTGCCCAGATAGGGTGAGGCGCCGTTGTTGGCAGTGTTGGCCGGGTTGATGGTTCCACTGTTCAGGAAAACGCTGCGGGGCACGATGGTGAAGCGAGCGGTCTTGCCGGCGACGAAGCTGGATTCAAACGGGGTCTCAACGTCGTACAGACGATCGATGCCGGAGGTGCCGCTGCGGAAGCGCACAGAGGTGTTGCCGCCGACCCAGCCACTGTAGCTGGCTTCCAGCGTGGCGAGATCGAGTTCGGCTTGCTGGCGCTCGTTGAGAGGCGGCCCGGCAAGCATGGTGCCGTCGTCAATCGGGCCGTAGTGGCCGCGCAGGGGTGGAATGTTGCGGGCGACAAGCTGCTGGTCCGAGGGGGCCTGCTGGCCGGCGTTGTTGTAGGGCGGCAGGTCAGGATAAGGTTGCGAACTGAGCTGGCTGGGAACCTGCGGGTAGAAGACAGGTGCGCTGCCTGGGCCGAAGCCGGCGACCGCCGTGGCGGTGCGTGGGCGCGTCCGCCGGGCAGTGCGTGTGGCGGCGGAGCGGCGGATGGGCTGCGGATACTGCTGGCCGTAGCTCTGACCGCCGGCCTGCTGCGTTGCCGTGCTTCTTTGCTGCGGGCCGGTTGGTTTTCCAGTGGGGAAGTTTGCAACGACATTGGTGGGTGCGGTTGCCGGGAGGATGCTGGGGCGGGTGGTTTGTGGGCCGCTGTATTGTGCCGCATTCAGGTCGCCGGAGTTCAAGGTGTCCTCCGGTGGCTGGCTGACGCCGGTGGCGGCGGGCAGCGGGTCGGACTGGTGGCGGCGGATCTCGGCGGCCTCCGCCGCGGCGTCCTGCCGGTGCTGCACGGGAGCATGAGTTTTGGCTTTGGCGTTATGGAGGGGCACGAGCTTGCCGGGGCCGGTCGGGAAATTGGTGACGATGGTTTGTTCCGGCACTTCGACTGTGCTCGCGTTGTATGTCACCGGCGCCCGTCCCTGCGTGCTGGGTGCCACATAGGGAACGTAGGGGCCGTAGACCTCACCATTGACGAGTGCGGTCTGTGCGCCCTCCCGCCGGCCGGCAAAGGTGGCGTTCGCGAAGACGCTGTCGCCCGCGAGCGCTGCAGCGCCTTGAGCGCTGGCTGTCTCAGTTGCCTTGCGGATTTGCTCCTGCTGAAAGGCGAGATACGGTGCGGGCCCGCCGGCATTGGGCGTTGCATCCGCGGGAGTGTTCTGTCCGGAGACACCGCTTGGCTGCGAACTGTTGGGCTCCGGGTACTCCGTTTGGGGTGCGGTGTAGTTGCCGTCCGCCGGATAGGTTTCCGGCGGCGGCGCATAGTCGCCCAGGCGCGACCGGGACGGCTGTGCACTCGGGCCGCGATTGCTCATATAGCCGGGCACGGCTGGAAGCGCAGTGTTGCCGTTCAGCTGCACGGGAGCATTTCCGTATGCGTTTGCGGCGCTGGGCAGATAGGGCCGGGGCGGTGGAGCGGCTAGGGCCTGACCCGTGGCCGGGTCTGTGCCGGGAGCGAGCAGGGTCGCCAGATCCTGCGGCTGACCGTTGGGCAGGGCACGCGGATTGAGCGGCATGGGCGCGTTCAGGATATTGGCGAGCTCGGCTCCGGGGTCAGGCGGAGGCATGGCGGCGAGCGATGCGCGGTAGTAGTCGGCGGCGCGGCTGCTGTCTCCCCGGGCCTGCTCGAATTTGGCCGCAAGGCCGAGCATCTCGCTATCTTTCGGGTACTGATTCAGACCGTAGCGAAGCCAGTTTTCGGCAGATTTGGGATCGCTGGCCGCAAGTGCCGCGCCGACGGCTGTTTTGTAGTCGGAGGCGGAGGCGTTGGTCATGTTCTGCGCTTTGAAGATGGCAACTGCCTGCCGAGGCAGTCCAGCGCGAAGATACCCGCCCGCAAGTGCCTTGATGACGTTGGGATTGTCGGGGAAGGACCGTGCGGCGGCGTTCAGGATGGCAAGCGCACGCTTTGGATTGTTGGCCGCGGAGGCCTGATTGGCACGGCGGACCGCCCAGCTTGCCCAGATCGTCTGCACGGTGCGGCGCTGGTCGTCGCTCAAATCATGACGGCCACCCAGAAAGAGCAGCTGCCGGTAAAGGCCGGTGTCGTTCATGCTGTTAAAGAGCAGCCAGGCATTCTGAATGTCGATGTCGGCGGGCGGCTGGGTATGCTGCGCGGCGTAATGCTGCTGGACTCGGCTGAGAAATATCTGCGCTTCCCTGCCGTCACCGAGCCCGCTGTAAATCTGGCCGATGGTTTGCAGGTACTCGACGTCGTTCTCAAGCTGCTTGCGAACGGGCAGCGGAATCTGCTGCACCTGCGCAAGTGCTTCGCGGTCGCGGCTGGAGCTGTGCAGTGAGTTCAGCAGGCCCTTCCAGGCATCGACACGCTCGGGAGTTTCAC
Organism: uncultured Terriglobus sp.; assembly: GCA_964246215.1. Lineage (GTDB taxonomy): Bacteria > Acidobacteriota > Terriglobia > Terriglobales > Acidobacteriaceae > Terriglobus. The sequence continues at coordinate 43,421 of CAXTPQ010000003.1, forward strand.
TCAGCACACGCTGGTAGATGGGGTACGCATGCGCAGCGTCGTTCCGCTGGAGGTACAGTCCCGCGAGTTGGATTTGCAGAGGGACGGGGACTTTCTGGCCGGTGGTGTTGCTGGCGGCGATGGCGCGTTCCAGAAGACTTTGAGCAAGGTCGAGCTTGTTGTTGGCCTGGTAGATCGCGGCTGCCGTACCGAGGAAACCGGAATCGCGCAGGGCTTGATCGTAAACCGTGGGCGGCATGCTTTCGATCGCCGCGAGCGCTGCCGCATCGCTATGCATGGCGTGTTGCGCGTTGACCAGGCCTTGCCATGCAGAGACATTCTCCGAATCTTCAGAAAGGACTTGGCGGTAAAGCCCGGTTGCCTGATCGATGCGGTTGGCCTGGAGCAGCAGGCCAGCGTACTGTAACTGCGTATCGATCCGGAGACCTTTCGCATTTGGTGGGAACGGCAGATCGAGTGCGGAACGAAGAATCCTCTGTGCGTCCGCGTCGCGCCCAGCGGCCGTAAATGCCTGGGAAAGCGAGCGGAGGTACTCCGGATCCCTCATCAGTTGCGTGCGAACTATTGTGGGCAGGCGCCGGTCGACGTCAAGCGCGGCAGCGGGCTGGCCGGCCTGAGACTCCGCCAGGAAAAGCCCGCGCCAGGCAACAGTGTTCGATGATTTCTGCTTGAGCGTTTGCTCGAAAAACGGGATCGCGGCTTCGGGCTGGCCGGCTTTGAGCAGCGTGCCGGCAAGGCCCTGCAAAGCCTCTGGGCTGCCGGCGCGCATTTGCAAGGCCTGCTGGTATTTCTGCTCCGCCGTGGTCAGGTCATTCTCATTCAGAGCGACGCCGCCCTCGCTCAGCAACTGATAGTAGCGCGCGGTTTGCAGGTTTCGTTCCAGACCGGGATCCCTGGCTCCGTTCTGTCTCGCCTGCTCCAGGAAGGAGATCGCGCCGCTGAAGTTCTGCTGATTCATGCGAATGTAGCCGAGGCCGGCGAGGGCGCGGGGATCCTGCGGGTTTTTGGCAAGGAGGGCCTGAAATCGTGTGTCGGCTTCATCGAAGTGTTTGGCGTTCAGCGCGGTAAAGGCGGCGTTCTCTTCCGCTCCGGCGGCCCGCTGCGCCCGTATCTCCGCCGCGGTTGCTCCAGAGGGAGCGGTGCCGGCGGTTGGCGCGGAGCGGTGGCTGAGTTTCGATTGGGCTTCTGTGTTGCGGAGCGAGGATTCAAGCTGCGGGTCGTTGTGCGTCTGAAGGAACTGGCGGATTTCGGAAGCCGTGGCAGGATTGCCCGCGTCCCAGGTCAGGCTTTGCTTCAGAGCTTCCGTCGCCTGCGTATCTTTCGGGTGGCGCGCCAGCAGGCGGCGGCCCTCGGGCCGAGTCTTTGGGTCATAAGTAAGAACACGTCCGAGAGCAATCTGATAACGCGCGTTGTTGGGGTATCGGTCAGCCAGCGTACGAAGGCCCGCGATGGCATGAGGACGTCCGTCTTGAGTGGCTGCCTCGGTTTCGTAGTAGGCGAGGGACCATTCTCCCGCGGGTGGCTCCTTACCGAAGACCTGCCGGTAAATCGTCATTGCCTGGGCATAGTTACCCTGACCGGCGAGCCGTCCAGCCTGCTGCAGTTGGGCAAGTTGGCTGGTCTGGCTGGTGGAGTTCTCAGCGCGCGTGATGCCTGGATCGCCAGGATTGATGGAGCGGAGCTTCTGCAGGTAAGTATTAGCCAGCGCCTGATTGCCGGATAACTTTGCGGCACGGGCCAGACCGCCCAGAGCTTCAGTATTGTTCGGGTCGGCCAGCAGGACCTGCTGCCAGGTTTGAGCGGCCATGTCCATGCGGCCACGGCTTTCCAGCGTATGGGCTTTGTCGAGCAGGATTTGCGTTGGCGACGCAGCTGCCTGGGAGAACGCAGGGGAAGGCGGTATGCAAGCGAACGCGCTCAGCAACAGGACGGCGGTGCGGAATGATTTGTTTCGGTCCATGAAGGAGTCCTGAACGAACGCGCCGAATTTCCTTTCGGAGATTTCTCTTGAGAATGAATGTGGTCAACAGAATCTTAACGGTTAACTCGTTCGGTGTGCACAGCTCTTTGTGCGGGATCACGCCGGAACCGCAGTCACCTCCACTGTGTTTTCAGCCGGCCGTCCCGTTCGAAACGGAAGCGGTGCTCTATCCAGCCGAGGCCGAAGAGGATGAGGTTCTGGTCGTAGTAGGCAGGGTTGCGGCCGTAAAGACCAGTGTCAATGTTGAGGCTGGCGGCGAGGCGGTCCGTCTGGTTTTTCTGCGAAGACCGGTCGCCCCAGGCTTCCAGATACGGAAGCACGGCGGCTGAGAAGGCCAGCGTTCCCTCTGTTTGAAGCACATTTCCCATCGCATCCACCTGGAGAGGCGGAAGGGGATGAGTGCGGAGATAGGTACGCATGGCACCGACGGCAGTGAGGCTCTCCCGGACTCCGGGTGTGGACTTGTCGGCCATGCCCAGCCAAAGATAAACGCGGATGGATTCATAGCTGCCGACGGGCGGCCCTTGCGTCTCACCGGCGGAGATGGATTGCTGTGAGGGAGAAGGTGTAAGTGCCGTCCCGGCACGCAGCCAATCCATGGCGTAGCCGCCGGGGGATCCCTGAGAGAGCAGCTTGGGAAGACTGGTTTGCAGGCTGGCCCATGGTCCTTCCAGGATTTGCTGCTGAAGCCGCGCAATCAGTTGAGGCGGTTCGTAGCTTGGGTTCAGGATGTATGTTGCCGGATCAGGATGGAAGCCCTCGGCTGCGGGCAGCAGCACGGTGAGCGAGCCGCCGGTGACGATGACCTCCGTATGCGCGATGCGGTTTGCCAGAGCGATGCCCAGCTTCTCGAGTGAGCTGTCATGCCAAAGGCGGCCAGCTTCCAGGCAGTCGTAGGCGAGCCAGAGGTCGGCATCGCTGGCGGAATTGGTGTCGAGCAGCTTCCACTCGCCGGCCGCAGTTTTGCCCCATATCCAGGCAGGCAGGTGAGTACCTAAATCGCCACCAGCGAGGTTGTTCTCTGTCCATCGCAGCATCTTGTCGAAGACCGGCCGGTCATTGGCGACCAGGGCGAAGAACATTCCGTAGGCCTGGCCTTCGCTGGTGGTCCGGTCAGAGGCGTTGTGGTCGACAATGCGTCCGGAGCCTTCAAGAAAACGGGCTTTGTAGTGCTGCCACAGAGGCCATGGCTGCTCTGCGCGGCATCCTGTCTGCGAGAGGAAGCAGGCCGCCATGAGAACTGCGAAGACCATGCGCGGCACGCGGGAAGCTCCACGGTGCGGTAAGTGGGGCTGAGCGTGTGCGTCCATACTCAGTCTTCACCCTGCAAGCGAAGCCGGGCACGGCGGCGGAGCCAAATACGCAACAGCGATGCCAAGAGCAGGCAGGCCACGAAGACGACGATGACAACGAGCCATGGATAACGCTGGCAGAAGAGTTGAAGACCGACCCAGGTGGAAAGAGAGCCGACTTCGTACACGTCATCGCCAATGCGGTAGGAACTGAACTGAGTTCCGTGCAGCACGCTGACAGACTGGCCGATGTCCGATGATTGCGAGACACGCAGAAAGGTCGTGAGAAAGGACGGAATCACGTTCTGATCGCGGAGGGCGATGACCACGACGGAATGCCTGGATCGGGAGGGCCACTCGATGCCTTCGATCAATGCGTCCGGGAGGCCACCCGAAGTTTCCAACTGGCCGGATTGCACGTGGTCGGATGAGCGGACTTTCCACCAGGCGTGCTGCAGTGGTGCAAAGAAGCCCTGGGTGTCGTCAATGCGGAGACCGCCGCTGCTGATCTGGACGGGGAGGCGGCCATTCAGGGCCGCAATCGCGGGCTGATCGTCTGCGGTACCGAGGACAATGTAGTCGCGAAGCCCGTCGCTGTGCATGCCCTCCGGGCCGGCGACCGTCACGTTGGTGACTGGATAGCCTGTTTGCGCGCCGAAATGTCCCATCAGGGTGAGGAACAGCTCGATCTCTTCAGCTCCGGGGTTGTCCGGCAGTATGACGGTTGTGCTGGAGAGGTCTTTTCGTTGTGTAAATGGAAAGCCGGCATTGGCGAAGAGTTCAAGATTCGGCAGCACTGCCAAATGCGACAGGCCACGGATATCAAAGTAACTATCTTTCAGTACGGCACCTTTCAAGTTCAGGGGTGCCGTGTCCTGGCACTTCAACTTTTTGGGCAGGTGAAAGACGAATTTCAACATCATCGAATTTGAAAAAGGACGCAAATCGACAACCGGAATGGGGATGTCCGTTTCGAGGTTCGCGCTGGCGCGATCTGTGTGCGGCATGGGCGTGGAACTGACGTAAGCCCCGTTCATGTAGACCTGAAGCGTACTGTCAGTGCCGAGTGGAACGGCGTTGTAACGGTAGGCGAGGTGAAACGGCAGGTTGGCGCGGCCGAGCGGATTCAAATCCGGCGGAAGCCGCATGTACATGCCGATGGGGACAGAGCCATCGCCCTCCAAATCCGGGGTGTTCATGATCTGCCCGACGATGGTGATGCGGTCCGTGGGCATCCATCTGGGCGCATCGTCCGGTCCGCTCGGTGAGGGCATTTTCAGCGAGATGGCGACCTGACTTCCCTGCCAGGTGTTGCGCTGCAGAGAAAGGGCGCGGGCGGCCGTGACGAGATCGTCCGGCGAGTCCCCGGAAAGAACCAAAACCTTGGAATACGGGTCGGACGGGTTGGTCCTCATGGCGACTGTTGGGCCGCCGGAACTCTGTATCCGCAGAGATGCTGGAAGGTCATTGCTGCTCTCACTGAGGACGATCACGTTTCCCGGTGGAATCTGGCCGAAGGACACGTGAAAACGGGTGGGCCGGAAGTCCGTGGGGAGCAAGCCGAACCAGGAGGCGACAATGCCCGCAGCCTTTAAACCTGCCTGGCTCGGCTGGCTGAAAAATACAATGGGCACGACGGAATGCGGGTTGACGGCTGCGTCGTAGAACGGAAGCGGAAGCAGTTTCAGGTCGTCCTGCAGCGGCAAGATGCTGCCTTGCAATTCAATGGAAGTGTTCGCATCCACGTGGGCCCATAAGGTGGAATGCGAAGGGTCCTCACACTGCATGGTGTAGTGGCCCACGAACTCAAAGGTGATCTGATTGTCATGCACCAGCATGTCCGCGGGCAGGTCGAGCGCGGTTTCGATCAGGGCGCTGTTCTCTCTTGGCCGCGGAATGGTCACTTGCTGGTTTCCACCCGGCGTCAGGTCCGGGGGCGGCGTGGTGGAAGAGGGATGCGTGGTGACGGGGAGTGTGGCGAAGAGTGTGCCGTTGATGCTGACATTCAAGTGGGACAGGGCCGGAACCAGGCCCGGCGAGAAGTGATAGCGGAGACGCATGGTAGCTCTTTTGACCACCTGCGTTTGTGGAACAGAAAAGTACAGCGAGTGGTAGGCATCCACACCGCGCAAGACAATGGTCTCGGGAACTCCCACGTCGGCTAACGTGAAGACGTTGTCGAACTGTCCAGTTGCAGAGGACGGTGACGCTCTGGGCGCCGCAGCAGTTCTTACAGAGAGATTGCTGGGCATCGCAGCGGAAGCTTTACCGGTTCCAGGCTGAAAAATTTGCTGGGAGCAGGCGTGGGTTGGAAAGATGATGGAAGTGATGCCAGCGAATAGGAGCACCACCGGAGCGATACTGCCGGAAAGTCGGGTCCGCGCGGGGGCGTTCGGGGCGGTGCCTTTGGCGGTGCGGAGAAGTCCGCGAGCAGTCTGATGCAAGCCGTTCACGGCCAGTTCCATGATGCGAAGCAGGCTACGCAGCGGGCGATCCGGATCGCGGCTTTCCCCCCAGCCCAGCCAGGTGTCGGCACGCGAGTAAAGCACCTGGGTGAGGGTTTCCTCTTCCTGAATGGTGAGCTGGTCAAACTGCGCGCGGAGTTCCGAGCCGTTTGCACGAACGATGGTTGCGGGCAGGCCGGCTTCGCCATCCAGCACGGGAAAAAGAATGCAGACAGTGCTACCGGGCTGGACGCCGTAATTCCCATCCATGTCCATCATCACGCCGCCGCTTGAGACGTCAGCAGTGACCCCGCCGAGCACCGTCCCATCGCTGAGTTCGATCCGGGCTGGAACCTGCATGGTGACGCGCACTGTTTGGCGCCGTTGCTGGCTTTCCCAGGCCACACCGCAGGCCACGCCAAGAATGAGCGTGTTGAAGATGGTCCAGATGACGTTCATCACGATGGTGCCAGGGTGCGCGCCGTCATACATGTCCGGAAGGATGTTCCAGAGATTGAGTGGGAAACCGCTCTCAACGCGTGGGAACTGAATGGCACGCGGGATCGCGCAGAGCATGCCGATGAAGTTGAAGGCCAGCATGATCAGGAATGGCAGCGCAATGCGGGAGTCAAAGAATCTACGCGAGACAACGCCCCCCTTGGCTGTGACGTTGAAGGACCCCATCTTTGGATTGAAGAGCGCCAGCGTCGTCGGCAGAAAAATGTAGGGTGCCAGCACTGTTTCATAAATCTCATTCCAAAAAGAATGCCTGTGCTGGCCCTGTATGCGGGAATTGGCCATGGACGAGAGCACAAGGTGCGGAAATGCATAGGCCAGGATGGCGGCCCAGTAACCCGGCACATTGGTGTGGCCAAGTATGAGGTAAATGAGAGGTGCGAAAAGGAAAATGAGCCGCGGCAAGCCATAGAGGAAATGCGTCATTGCGTTGAAATAGCAGAGCCGCTGCAGCGGTCTCAGGCCCTTGGCAAAGAGCGGGTTATCCGTGCGCATGACCTGGATCATGCCGCGTGCCCAGCGGATGCGCTGTTTGACATGTCCGCTCAGGCGTTCTGTCGCCAGACCGGCTGCCTGGGGAATATTGATATAGGCTGTGTTCCATCCGCGCATCTGCATGCGCAGGCTGGTATGCGCGTCCTCGGTAACGGTTTCCACGGCGATGCCGCCAATCTCATCAAGCGCCGAGCGGCGAAGTACCGCGCAGGAGCCACAGAAAAAAGTGGCGTTCCAGAAATCGTTGCCGTCCTGAACGATGCCATAAAACAGTTCGCCTTCGTTCGGAATGGAGCGGAACTGGTCAAGGTTCCGCTCAAACGGGTCGGGTGAGTAGAAGTGATGCGGAGTTTGCAGCATGGCCAGCTTGGGGTCGCGGAGAAACCAGCCAATGGTGACCTGAAGAAACGAGCGGGTTGGAACGTGATCCGAATCGAAAATGGCAACAAGCGGAGCGTCCAGCCGCTCCAGAGCGCGATTAATGTTGCCGGCCTTTGCGTGGCGGTTGTCGTCACGGGTCATATAGCCGATGCCGGATTCCTCTGCGAAAAGACGGAACTCCTCGCGCTTGCCGTCGTCCAGAATGTAAACATTGAGCTTCTCGGCCGGCCAGTCAATATTCATTGCCGCCAAAGCTGTGTAGCGAACGACGCTCAGCGGTTCGTTATAGGTAGGTACCAGCAGGTCGACGGCGGGCCAGTCATCCGGGTCATCCGGCAGGGGCACGGGCGTCCGGCGCAATGGCCAGAGTGTTTGCACGTAACCGAGATACAGAATGGCAAACGCGTAGGTTTCCGCGAAAAGCAGAATAACGATGAAAAACGCGTCGAGCGGCACCCATTGCGCGGCCGGGTCGCGGAAAAAATGGATCACGGTGCTGATGCGCCAGTATGCGTAGCGGAAGGTGGAATAGCAGGACACGATCATCAGCGTGAGAGTGATCAGGTAGGAACTGGAAGACCGGTCGATCCATACAGCGATCAGCACGGCGACGACACCCAGCAGCGCCTGCTGCGGCCAAGTCAAGTCAAGAATGCCGCTGTAAAGCAAGGCGAGTAAGCAAGCCGCGATGGCAAGAAAGCGAAGGAGGCGAAGCGGCAAGGAGGCCCCCGCCTCAAAGTCGCGCAAGAGTGCAGCCTCTCTCATCGTTCGCTCCAGCGCGCGCCATGCACGTTGGCGGAAACGGGTGCAAATAGCTTGCGCAGCCAAGCCGCAAGATTCATGAAATCCTCAGTCACTGGCGACTCGGGTGCGTAGTCAATGACGGTCATGCCTTCGGCCAGCGCCTCTGGAACTGTGGGCGAGCGGTGAATCATGATCGGCAGAAGGCGGTCACCGAGAAACTGCCGTAGAACCTCACGCACATCCAGGTGCAGCGGGAGCGCCGGATCGAATTGATTCAGCACATAGAAGGGCTTGACCGCCCGGTTATCTGCGTCGACCACATCCGCAAACAGCCGCTCGACGGTATGCGTGCCCAACACGGAATTCATATCGGGTGCGATGGGCACAAGGACCCAGGGGTTCAGCTTTGCCATCCGCCGGGCAATCCAAAGGTGGCTGCTGTTCAGGTCGAGCAAGACACGCTGAATGCCTTCCGACCGGCGTTGGATGTCATTGAGAATACGCAATTGCGCATCATCATCAGCGGCCAAGCCGTCCGCCTCATAGTTGACCAGCAGGACGGGTGCGTCAGCACTGCCGGGCGGAGGGGTGAAGGTGCGGACCATACCGGGACGTTGGTCGCGCGCGCCAAAGTAGTACGGCAGCATGCCGTGCGTGTTGGTGTCGGCAAGAAGCACCGTTTCCCCAAGCGAGGAGAGTGCCCGGCCGATCGTGGCAACGATGCTGGTCTTCCCAACACCACCGCTCAGTGAAAGGACCGACAGCGCTGGACTCTTTGTGTCGTAAGAGTGGGCAGGCGCTGGCTGGTCGCCTGCTGAGGGGCCCACCAGACCTTTCAGAGCGAACCATCTCGAGGCGACACGCTCACGAGACTGCTGCAGCGTGTCGGGTGCCAGCGGAAATGCAGTGGACACTTCAGAACGTGTTTCCACCGGCGCAGCAAAGTGAAGTCCCGCGTTCGTCGTGTGATGCGAAGGTGGTCCGCCCGGGACGCCGTCCGAAGCATCTCCGGATCCTGGCTCAAGTTCCTGATAGCGTTCAGCAAGAGCGCCCCTGTTTTGAGGAAACTCCGAGATTTCAGCTTCACGATTGGGCGACACGCTTCTTCGCGGGTTGTGGTAAGTGCGAGCGTTCTCACCGATGATCTGCCGCACGGCAAAAGGAATGTCGGCCTCCATGGACGCCGGAACGTGGGCACTCTCAAGCCAGCTCACTGGCGGATTGGCTGCCGCGGCAGTGAGGTCCCCAGGCGTACTTTTCTTCTTCTGCATTGCGTCGGAGGCTGGCAGCAACTCTGGCACATGTTCCTGCCCGTCAGAGTCAGGTTGAACAAACCAGGCGGGCGGAACCGGTGAATAAGCGCTTGCATGACCCACCGACGTGCCGGCTGGCAGGGGTAGTTCCGGCCGAGGCTGGCGTGTGGTGCGGGCACCTTTATCCAGCGAATCACGGCGGCGGCGCAGGGAACGAGAGCGACGGTCCATGGATCGAAAGGGTGGCTCGCCAGAGTTGTCCACAGCTACCGGCGAAGGTGGGCTAGTGAAGTGTGGTTCTGTGACGTCAACTGAGAATTCCGGCTCTGAAAGCGTGCCCAGATTTGAAGGCGGCACATGATTCTGTAGGGGGACTGCCGAGCCGATGGCAGGGCTGGTCGTCATGTGCAAAGGAGTGTTAAGACCCTCCTGCTTCTCAGGGCCACGCTGGCCGCCGTGAACGTCAGTCGCCTCAACGTCCGGAGCTCGAACGTCAGTGGCTCGACGCCGAGGCGCAGGAGCAAACATGTTTGCGGAAGATGGCGAACTATACTGCCCGACATCGACGAGCATGCGGCGTGCCATGGGTCGGATATGAAGATCGCCAGCGGCTGTGTTGTGGTCCGAGTGCGTCATGCTGTCATGCAGGCCCGGCAAAATGCCGCGAATGTGGGTGTCACGATCTTCATCCAGCCGCTGAGGCTGCGGGCTATTCTCGCTGTATCGAATGGATACTGACCGGTCCCACTCGTCAGCGCGGCGCTCCGCTCGGATGTCATACGGATTGAGCGAGAGGGAACGAAACCCGGATGACGGTGAGGGTGCAAATGCAGTGTCAGGCCGGTATGAGCCGATTGTCCCCGCATCATACTCATCGGAACCGGGATGCATGGGAAATTGGTAGGCTTTGCGTTGAGTGGAGATGCGAGCAGCCTGAGCCGTGCGAACGCCCGGGGTTGGCGCGAAGTACGCCGGGTCAACCTGGCCCGTGTAGTAATACGGATCGGCCAGTTCGCCGGGAATGCTGCGAGCCGGAAGTGCTGCCGATTCCGTGGGATGTTGCGCGTCGAACTCGGCATACCGGGCTGCCTGGTCTTCAGCCCGTTTACGCGCTTCCAGCATCTCAGACCGGGCTTTTTCGGCCAGAAGCCGCAACTCTTCCGCGGCCTGCTCGCGCCTTTGCGCTTCCAGTTTCTCCTGTTGCGCACGTTGTGCAGCGCGCCGAAAAGCATCTTCAGCCCTCTGCTTCGCCTCGGCATCAGCGGCGGCAGCGGCTTGGGCAGGCTGCGTGTCCTCCAGCAGACGTTGCGCTTCCTGCAGTTCACGTTGCGCAGTTGCTTCAAGACCCCGTGCGGCCGCAAGTTCAGCCTCGCGCTGCCGCTCTGCGATGCGAGCGCGCTGCTGGGCTCGAAACTCCCGGCGTGAGGCTGAAAAATCCCGGTATTTCGCACCATGAAGATTCGCCCAGGAGAAGAGGATAGCCACATCCTCAGGAGTCTCCGGCACCATGGATTTCTGATCCGCTCCCGTCTGTGCAGTCGGCTCGTTCATGATGCGGCCCTCACGTGTTTCATCCTCTGCATGATGGCAGCATGCCGATCTCTACCTTCTAAGGCAGGTCAAGCGGGCGTTGCATCTGAACTGGTGCAGGCGTTCTCAGCGAGAGTACGGCCCGGTCAGGAGCAAGTCAACGGCCAGGGTCTGCAACGAAAGTGTCAAAGCGGGTACTTATTGCAGGGCGGCTACCAAATTGGGAGTCGATGCTTCCATCTCCTGAATACCTCGATCTGCTCCCGTGGTGTGGTGAGTTAATGCACGATGCCGAAGCTATCCGACGATCCAATAGGGTGGCCGGCAATGGTTCCCTTTCGGTCGCGATCATAAGGGGATTGCTGTTGAAATGTGCTCGCGCATGCATGTCCTTAGGAGATTGACCGAGCCGGATGCTCTGCTATACTTATCTTCGTTGAGCGGGAGTAGCTCAGTGGTAGAGTGCTTCCTTGCCAAGGAAGATGTCGCGGGTTCAAATCCCGTCTCCCGCTCCAAAACACCTTTCGCGCTTGCCACCCATCGGGTGGTCCGGTTACTTCATCGAAATCCGGATGCGAAAACGGCGCGGTACCCAAGTGGTAAGGGAGAGGTCTGCAAAACCTTTATGCGCCGGTTCGATCCCGGCCCGCGCCTCCACACCTGAAAATTCCCGCAAGGCTACTCACAGTTAGTCCGTTCTTATCAGGTGGATATGTGCCAGCCGGGCAGTGTTGACTTCCCCGTTCATATTCCTATCGCTCTCTTCGAAACGCAATTCAAAGTCGTGAGTTCCGGCGGTAAGTTCTAGGTGGATTGCGGAACTCTCTCCCCAGTCGTTCCAATCATCCTGGCCGCGCTGTGGAAGGATGACGGCACCCATGTATGTGTTGTCCACATACAAGCTCCGAATGGCACATTTGTCGTCCGACTCAACCGGTCCACTGCCATTTGCATAG
>CAXTPQ010000003.1:55112-63842 GCA_964246215.1 uncultured Terriglobus sp.
CCGGAGCTGAAACCAGGTACTCCGTTGTCCGCACCGTTTCCAGTGGCAAACCATTCCTGTAAATGCGATAGGCTTCCGCACCAGCTATGAAAGGCCAGTGTAAGCTTTCATGATCGAATACCGGCTCAGGGGTATTCAGCGCTATCTGTTCCGGTAAGGAAGGCGAAATGCTTGTAGCTTGCTTTTCATTGTCCAGGTAAATGAGAATGCTGTGCTCACCTGCTAAATCGCCGGGCACCATGGGAGGCGCGTCACGGCCGTCAATTGTGCATGTAAGAACTTTGCCGCCATGTCCGTGGACTTCAATGCCGAGCATAGCGTTCCGGTAAGGAAAGTGAGTGAGCCGGCGTATGCCACCGAGTGACTCTGGCACGAACGGCTCAAAATACAATCCGTCCGGCTCGTAACGCATGCCGAAGAGAAGCCGGTAAGTGACAGCCAGCATACCGGCGATGCTCCACAGTTGACGGTCGGAGTTAACGGCAGTGCCCAGTGCATCACCAGTGGTGAGAACGAAGTTTTCTTTGTTCGAGAGAAAGAGAGCCGCGGCCCGAAGGAGTGATGCGACGCTGGTGATCACTGAAGCCTGATCCGCTTCCTTGGCTGCTGCCATCATGCAGAAGGATTCCACGAACGGCCAGACGGATTGGTTATGGTAAGCAGGAACTCCGGGCGCTTGCGGGTAAACAACGGGCGTTCCGTAGCTCTGTCTCGGCTGATTCTGCAATAGCTGATGCCTTTGCGACCGATCAGCAACGCCAAACATGCACGCCAAAGCGCAGCCAAGCGCATCGACACGGGGCGAGAGCACCATGAACGAACGCCCATAACGGTATTGCCCATACATACCCTCATCGTCCATCCAGAAATGCCGATTGATTGATTTACGCAAGCGTTCGGCGGATCGACCCCATCCCATTTCTAAGGCATTCAGTTCTTTTGCCATCTTTTCCAGAACGCAATACGCCTGGTAATGAATAACATTTGTACTCAGGGCTTCCGACTGGAAGATATCTGCGGGTTGCATCCAGCGCGGATATGTCTGATCACGCCAGTCTAGAAAGCTCGTTTCACCACGGAATAATCCAGTGTCCGAGTCATATACCGTCCGTTCATCTTCGTGGATGGAGTTCTGGATGATACGGAAACTATCATCGAGCCATGTGCGGTCACCGGTGACTAAGTAAACTTCCCATGCCGCCAAGGCCCAAACGATGCGATCCGTTGAGACTGGCCAGGAGCCGCCGGTGCCGGTGTCCTGAAGGATACGATCGTTCTTGACCCTATGCAGCAGGCTTGCTTTGGCTGCATAGGGAACGATAGCCGCAAGCGAGAGCAGAACGCTGTAACTCACATCACGAGTCCACACACCCTGCCACCGTGCACCGGCATCGATTGCTCCGTCGACTCGCAGATTTTGTTCAAGCTCCACGAGAGATAGGTTGTACAGGGCATCGAGCAGAGGAAACGCGGACTGCAGGTGCGGCATGTTCTCAGCTGGGACGCATGTGCGATGGTGTGGAGCTGCAGACACATCAAGATAGTTCGTGACCAGCTCAGTGCTGGAAAGGGCCCGCGCAACGTATCTTCCCTGCTCCACACGGTCCAGCCAAACCGTATAGGCCTCAGACTGATAAACAGGATCATGTATTTGGTCTGGAGCGGCGGCGGGTTGGATGCGCTTTTCTTCCGGCATATATCCCCAGCTCGGTGCTTCTAACCCGATGTTAGGCGGGAGGACGCATTGCCCAGAGGGCCGGTTGCGTAATGGGATGCTCCCGGCGCAAGGTTAAGTTCTCTGTATCGGCTGGCAGCGTTTTCCATAGATCGGTGTACTCAGGGCGATCGTAAGCGCGGCCGGCAAAGAGCAACGAGTTTTGCCGCAAAGGCTGCTCACCAAAGTACCTTGCATCTGAAACATAGGGCCACTTACCGCGGCTCTGCAGGTACGGCGACGCCCATGCAACGGCCGAGTGCATTCCTCTGCCATCCGGCAGGTTGAATTTCCATAGACTTTCGAATGGCGTTGAGAGACTCTCGCAAGCAGCAGCCATGCACTCCAGCGTAAACATCGCGGACGCATAGGGACGGTTGGTGTTCAGTGCCGCTGTAAATACGCCGTCCAGGTTCATTTGACGCAAGAGCTTGTCGCGAAAGCGATGCGTGCAGTCACGCAGTAAGTCGTCGTTCCGGATCAAACGTGCCATTTCTGCGGCCTGCATCGTCCAGCAGATCGCCTGCAGGTCTTTCGCATCGCGGGCAATGGTTCCTTTCGGCGACTCATTCATCCAGGCCAGCAGATCGGCAAACCAGTTGCGAATAGCAGAGGCGTCAGCCGTGGAAACCTCCGCTGCCGTGAGCAGGAAGGCAACTGCGCGGGCAGTCTCGGCAAGTGCGACTGTTTGCGTGAATCCGTTATAGCGCGGATCCCCCTCATCCTCAGCTTTGACTCCGCTGAGCTGCAGGGATGGTGTCATGCGTGTCGCCGGATCGATCATCCATACACGAAGCTGGGCCATCGCGGCGGCGTGGCATTCCGATGCTCCGTGCAGGCGCCAAGCTGCTGTCAGTGCGGCGATGTTGGCACTCATGGTCACCAGAAAGTTGACATGTGCAAGGAAAGGTTCAGCTTCGCATTCTTCTCCCGCGGCTTGCTTAGCTGGTAAGTGCTCAGAGTAGAAAAAGTGCGGGTCCCGCCCTTTGCCCGGAGCCAGCGTGCGAGTCAAAGAAAGTGCAGGTGCTTTCAGCGCTTTCTCTGCAGCTGCGTGGATTCTCTGCCGGTCGAAAGCGGCAACACTGAAGTGCACTCCAGTGGCTCCCTGCCCTTGCGATCGCTGAGCAAACAAGGTTCCCAGAGCCGCGGCTGACGCGCTTCGGCAGAAGCTTCGGCGTGAGCTGCCGGCCACTCTACTGTCATTGGATGGATCGTTCCAGGGACACATAGTGGGCCAAGCGTAACACCTGTTTCGCGGTTCATCACTCGTTGACACGACGGCGTGGATGAGCTAACTTTAGAAGTGCGGGGTGGAGCAGCCCGGTAGCTCGTTGGGCTCATAACCCAAAGGTCGTAGGTTCAAATCCTACCCCCGCAACCAACCCAGTTCCTATCACTTATGAGTGAGTCCTGACTTTCATCAGTGTCTTGGGAACTCATTCCATGTTCCAATCCCTAGGATCGTTCATAGCGTTATGTAGATCGCCACGCTGCTGGCGGATCAGTTCTCGTGGGTTTCTGCCGTAACGCCTATCCCCTCAGGCTGGGTTCTGGACGGCTTCTGCGCACCCCTCTCATCCCGAAGCACTCGACTCAGTTGCAGGTCGAACACGTTCCATACAGATAAAACTCATGTCCGGTGGCGCGAAAGCCTCGTGGCAGCTTCGGTCTCGTATTGACCTCGCAGCCGGCTAGCTCAAAGACCTTGCCACACTCGCGGCAGTGGAAATGGTGATGGTGCTTCTTTCCCGCGACCTCATACCGGGAAGGAAAGCCCGGCAGGTCAACCCGCACCAGCCATTTGTCTTCGACCAAGGCGTTGATGTTGCGGTAAACCGTTGCCAGGCTGATGCGCGGGACGGATCCCTGAGCCGAGCTGAGCGCTTCTTCCGGTGCTAGTGGGCGGTCCGCCGCTTCGAAGGCTTCGCGAATGGCCTGCTTCTGACGAGTTTGGCGGCTCTGGATGGAGAGAAGCTCCACTTGTGTTACAGACATGGCATTCTTATTTTGTCATAGCCGGTAGAGGCCGAGGCTGCTGAGGCAGCTGCGCTGAGTTAACGCCCGGCCAACAAGATGAGTGTCGTGCTCGTGGAAGGCGCAACTTCCGCGCTGCGTTTGGGCGCGACTAGAAAGTACAGGCCAGCCACCGCGATCACAGCCGCGATCCATTGCAGCGGGATGAAGAAAAGCGTGTGACGCCGGCGTAAGACAATTGCCTGGCCGGTATTGGGGTCGACCAGGGTCCGGCCCGGCGTGTTGAGACGTTGGCTGATGAGAAAAACGGCACCCGCACTAAGCAGGAGGCCCAAACCGATGGGCCAGTTGTGGAGGGCTGCGTAACCCTTGCCGTACATCGTTTCTACGAGCAGCGTCGTTAGAAACGTAACGACGATGGGAACGAGAAAGCCGAGAAAGCCCCAACCGGACCAGATGATCATCTGTATTTCCTTTGCAGCGAGCTTGAATCGCTTGTGCGAGTGAGAAGCGACTTCGCGTTGCCGGGTTGTCGCCATGTTCTTGCGAACTGGCCGTTATGCTGGAGAGGCATGAGGAATGCGCCGCTCATCTTTCTTTCCGCCGGGGAGGCCTCAGGCGACCACTATGGTACGGAACTGATCCAGCGGTTGCGCGAGGTGATGCCGGACGCGCGCTTTACCGGCCTGGGTGGCACAGAGATGGAGGCAGCCGGCCAGCGGCGCGTTGTTCGCGCTGAAGATGTGGCGGTGATGGGAATCACTGAAATCCTGCGGCATGTTCCGCGCATTCTGCAAAGTTACCGGGCACTGGTGCGGTCCATTCACGCAGACCGGCCGGATGTTGCCGTGCTGATTGACTTTCCGGATGTGAACTTCCGGCTGGCGAAGCACTTGAAGCACATGGGCGTGCCCGTGCTCTGGTTTGTAAGCCCGCAGCTTTGGGCTTGGAAGCGGCGGCGTTTGCGATGGGTGCAGCAGCGCGTTTCAAGAATGCTGACCATCTTCCCTTTCGAAGAAAAGTTCTACCGGACGCGCGGTGTTCCGGCGGAGTTTGTGGGGCATCCTCTGGCGGAAGCGGCTTTACCGGTGATCTCGCGGGAAGAGTTTGCAGAGCAGCATGGTGCTGACGTTGTAAAGCCGTGGATAGCGATGTTGCCCGGAAGCCGTCAGGGTGAAGTCCGCGCTCATCTGAGCACGATGGTGCAAAGTGCCATGCTGCTCGGCAGCGCCTGCAACTACATCATTCCGGTTGCGCCCGGGTTGAGCCAGAGTGACCTTGAATTCGCACAGCTCACCGGCCCATCCATCATCTTCGTCCGTGACGCGCGGGCGGCGTTGCTGCACAGCCGTGCTGCCATCATCGCCAGCGGAACGGCGACCGTGCAGGCTGCAGTGCTGGGAACGCCGTTTGTGGCGGTCTACCGGGTCTCGAACATGACGTTTCATATGGCGAAGCGATTGGTGCGATATCCGGCGGAGATTGCGGCGGAGGTGGACGCATTTGGGAATCTGCCGGTGGTCATGCCCAATCTGATCGCCGGCCGCCGCGTTGTGCCGGAGCTGCTGCAAAGCCGCTTCAACGCTGAAAATATCGTGCGGGAAGTGCGGCCATTGCTGGTAGATGGGCCGGAGCGCACTGCTCAACTCGCAGGCCTCGCCGAGATCCAGCAAGCGTTGCTCCATCCCAGCGGAGGCTCTTCCATGGATCGTTTGCGTGACGCTGTACTTGAGGCTTTACGGCTTGCGCCCGCCTCATCCGGCACTTCGGCTTTTGCGTCTAATGTTTGAGGGGCACGGACATGCAATAGCCTTGCCGAGTTGCAGCGCCGCGCCCGCGATCTTGTAGCACCAGACACACTGAGGAACGCATGCTGACTTCTGCACGACTTTTCCGGGCCGCTATCTTTCCGGTCGCCCTCCTATTCTGTGCATCCGTTCTGCCCTGCGCACAGCTGAGCGCCCAGGCCAGCCGCACAAACCTGCAGGTGACGGGTTACACCATCGACGCCGATGTAGAGCCAGCGGCACAGCGGCTTTCTGCCACGGCGCAGGTGAATGTGACCGCGCTTGAAGATCTTTCCACGGCTGTCTTTGAATTGAACAATGGCCTCCGTGTCACAAAGGTCTCCGGCGCGAACGGCAAGCCGCTCGACTCCGAACGCAATGCGCGCAATTCAACCATTTCGCTCGCGCTGCCGGGTGTGATGACAAAAGGAACGACTGCCACGTTCACCTTTGTCTATAACGGCATTTTGACCGGCAGCGACACCAGCCCGGTGGACGGCATCAAGACGGCCGCCGTGGCCGAACCTATCTCCATGCTGCTCTATACCGGGCGATGGTTCCCCATGGTGGGCCTGTTCACGAATCGCTTTACCATGAACCTGCACGTGCGCGTGCCGGGTGACGAAATCGCGATTTCCAGCGGCTATACCGGCAAGAAAAGCATTCCCGGCAACCGCACCGAGTACAGCTTCACCTGGGCCAGGGCCGGTTTTCCCGGGACGCTGATTACCGGCAAATTTCTGCCCGCCATCAAGCCGGCCGGTGCGTCCAATGTGTCCATCTTTGTGACGGCGGCGCACAAGCAAGGCGCGGCCGAGTATGCGGCAGTTGCGCAAAAGCAGCAAGAGTTTTACACCACCACCTTTGGCCAGCCGGAGACGGCCCTGCTGAATATCGTCGAGTTGCCGGAGGATGCGGTTTCCGCGGCATGGGCTCCCGAGATCGCGGCGATTGCGGGCAATCGCATTGGCCAGGCGAACAGCTACCGCCTGCTCTCCAACACGGTCGCGCACCAGTGGTGGGGTTCGGAGATCTCGCCGGCAACACTGGGCGATGCGTGGATCACCAATGGCATGTCACGTTATGGCGAGCTAATGTATTTGGAGGATTCAGCCGGAAAGACCGCGTTCCAGAACACGCTTCCTGATATCGAGGCCGGCGCCCTGGCCTACGACACCGCGCCGCTCAGCACGCTCACCCGCACTGACCCGTTCTCGCCGCAGTTCCAGTCCGCCACGCTGGAAAAGGGCGCGATGGTCTTCCATATGCTTCGCTACCAGCTGGAGGACGATAAATTCAACGCCTTCCTGCGCGGGCTGCTTTCGTCCAACATCGACAAGCCGGTTCGCGGAGCCGACGTGGCTGCCGCTGCACGGGCACAGGACGCAAACCTGAATACCGACGCCTTCTTCGCACAGTGGGTGGATGGCACCGGCGCGCCCAGCTTCAACGACAAATACACCGTCTACCGGCTGGGCGGCAACAAGGGTTTCCGCACCGTGGGTTCTATCTCGCAGGACCTGGACCTCTTGCGCATGCCGGTGAACCTGCGCGTGGAAACAGATGGCAAAACGGAGAACGACCGCATCGACTTGAGTGGCACCGACTCCAGCTACACCATCGAGACCTTTGGCCGGCCGCGCCAGATCACCATTGACCCAGATAACTGGGTGCTGAAAACCACACCGGACTTGGCCGTGCGCGTTGCCGTGCTGCGGGGACAACAGCTGGTGGCACAGGGTGACCTGATCGCCGCACTCGGCGAGTACCAGAAGGCTCTCGACCAGAATAAGAACTCCTCGCTGGCCAACTACCGCATTGCGGAGATTTTCTTTACGCAGCGGAACTACCAGTCGAGCGCGAACAGCTACCGCGACTCACTGCGTGGTGACGGCGAGCCGAAATGGACAGAGTGCTGGAGCCATGTGGGCATCGGCCGGATCTTCGACATCACCGGGCAGCGGGACCGAGGCGTCAACGAGTACCGCTTAGCCGTCCAGACGAATGACAATACACAGGGCTGCGTGAACGAGGCGCGGCAGTCGCTGCAGACGCCCTACAAGCGGCCGTCCACCGGCAGCTAAGAGCAGAAGCGTATGCAGAGGCGCGAAGGTATCTGCAGAGGCCGCCAGGAATGCTCTTCCCCTTGCGATTTTGCGCCTTCTTTGCGTGTTTGCGTACGCTTTTCCTGAAAGAGTAAGCTGGCGCATTGGTGAGGACAGAGGGGTTCACAAGGCGTGAGGTACTGGCTGCCATAGCTGTTGGCGGTGCCGTGGCAGTTGCGCCGGAGATGTTCGCTCTGCCAGGTGGTCCTCCGCCGCTGAGTGACTTCAGCCATCACGATGTACGTGTCACAAGCGCAATCGCCCTGGCACAGCGCGAGAACGTCACGGCTGTCCTGCTCGGTCTGCAGCCGGACGACCTGCTGCAGCCGATCCGCGCCATGGGCGGCAAGCCGGCTCCGGGCAGCAGCCTGGGTGGCTGGTACGCATGGAAGCCGGATTACGACCACCACCATGACACGATCGGCCTGGCGCCAGCGTCAACGCTGGGCCAGTGGATCTCTGCAATGGCGCGGCTGGCGGCTGGTGACGATGCACACCGCGAGGCGTTGACCGAACGGGCGCTGCTCTTGACCAAGCTGTTGCGGAACGACCTGTCTGCGGAGTACTTCGCGAAGACGCGCTTCCCTGCCTACACGCTGGACAAGCTGGCCTGCGGTCTGGTGGATGCGCACCTGCTGCTGAACGACTCCAATGCCCTGCCCACGCTGGATGCGGCGGTGGCGTACGCCAAGCCGTCACTGCCGCCGCGCGCCGTGGAGCGCGAGGTGCAGTGGAAGACGGGCGCGGACCTGAGCTGGATGTGGGACGAAAGCTATACGCTGCCGGAAAATCTGTTGCGCGCGAGTGATGCGGATAGGAACCACAGTTATGTGGGACTTGCGCAGCAATATCTGCTGGACGACAGCTTCTTTGCACCTTTGTCCCGGCAGGAGAACGCCTTGGCAGACAAACATGCCTATAGCCATGTGAACGCGCTTTGCTCCGCCGCACAGATGTACCTGACTACCGGAAGCATCATGCATCTCCATGCAGCGATGAGCGGCTTTGGCTTTTTGCAACAGCAGAGCTATGCAACCGGCGGCTGGGGCTCGGATGAGGTCTTGCGCAAGCCAGGCTACGACGAAATCTATAAGAGCCTGACGGCGAGCCACAACCAGTTCGAAACGCCTTGCGGCAGCTTTGCCCACGC
>CAXTPQ010000003.1:63942-76761 GCA_964246215.1 uncultured Terriglobus sp.
GGGTATCTGCAGGATACAGAGGCGCTCTGGATCAATCTGTATCAGCCTTCGGAAGTGCATTGGAAGAAGGAAGGCAAAGCCGTTACGCTGACCCAGAGTACGTCCTACCCGCTGGATGGTCAGGTCCGAATGAAGATCAAGGTAGACCGGCCAACGGGCTTCGCACTTCGGCTGCGCATTCCGGAGTTTGCCGGCGGTGGAGCCTCACTTCGAGTCAATGGACGCGAGATACCCGTCATTGTCGAGCGGGATTTTTCCCTACCTTTCCGGAGTGGTTTTGCTTCGATCCAACGGACATGGCACGATGGCGACACTGTCGATCTGCACTTACCGTTGACCATGCGCCTGGAGACGCTAGCCGCTAATGGAACGCCGCATCCGGAGGTGGTTGCGCTGATGCAGGGACCGCTGGTGCTCTTCGCGCTGCGTGAGACGGGCGAGACGGGCAGCCTTGTGTTCAAAGGCGATGCACTCTTGAAAGCTGAGCAGACTGGCCCTGCGGAATGGCGCGCAGAATCAACGACAGGCTTGCGCCGGTTTGTTCCCATTACCGAGGTTGGCGATCGAACGTGTTCGACCTACGTGACACTCGCCTGAGCCAGATCCTGAGTGACGCTGACTGCATAACCCAGTGAAGTAAAGAACCGGTCCAACATGTGAACGGTCTCACTCGAAGTCTGCCGTCCCGTGATCAAAGCCGACTCATCTTCTAAGAGTCGCACCGCAATGCAGCGGTCGGCCCGGTAGGTGCAGGCCGCCAAGTCGCTGATACTCAGCACCCTTGTCGGCATGCAGATGATCGTTTTTGGTGGGGCCATGCGATCGACCATGCTCAAAATTTCAAGCTTCGATTCCAGTTCGTCGGGCACAAAGTCGATGACCAGGTCGGCCTCGCGAACGGCTTCTTCCACGGTCGTGGCAAGGTGGAGCGAGCCGGACTGTCCAACCGTTCCAATCTCGCTCAGAGCATCGCGCAGACGCGAGGGCAGCACGTCTTCCAGAACCACGCGATGGCCAGCGCGCACGGCTTCAGCGGCAAGTGAGCGGCCCGCTTGCCCCGCACCAATCAGGGCAAGAGTCAGCGGGCCAGATGTGTTGTCAGCGTAAGTCACAGGCAGTGCTAAACGGCTTTCTCGACTTCGGTTTCCAGCGCCTGCAGCACCAAACTGTAATTCGGATCGGACTTGCGAATGTAAGCGGAAACGCGCTCGCGCTCTTCCAGCGTCAGTTCCGGCAGCGTGGCCAGAATGCGCCGCAGCGTGACCGAAATGTCGTCCACGTAATTCATCAAACGGATGGCTTCTCCAGAGAGCGGCATATCTTCAAAACTCCTCATGTTGAGTGTAGCGGATATACCGCCGTCGCCTTTGTGCTTCAGAAGCTGAGGCCAAAGTCATCCGCTCAGGCTGTCTCCAGAGCCGGCGCATTTGCCTCCGGCTCCTGGCTCTCCAGCGCCTCCGTCGGTTTGGGCAGAGCCGCGTCCTCGGTCTTCTCCGGCACGTACGCATCGCGATCGCACTGCTCAGTAATGTGCCGCAGTTGCAGCGCGATATCGGCATGCAAGGCTTCTGGGGCGTACCGCCACGTCCAGTTGTTCTCCGGAACGGACGGCGTATTCATGCGGCCCTCACTGCCCAGGTGCAGCAAGTCCTGGATCGGGATGAGGCAAATGGCCGCGACTGACCGCTCGGCCGCGCGGATCATTGCCCACACTATGTCGTTCTCATGTTGCAGTGGTCCGAGGTAGGTGAGCAGGCTGTTGCGGTCGATCTCCGGCGCGCCGCGCCACCAGCCCAGTGTCGTGTCATTGTCATGGGTGCCGGTGTAGACCACCATGTTGGACACATATTTATGCGGCAGATGGAGGTGCGCGCCACGCCCCGCAAAGCCGAACTGCAGCACGCGCATGCCGGGCATTTCGAAGTCGGTACGCAGCTTTTCAACCTTGTCGGTGATCACGCCCAGGTCCTCTGCAACAAAGGGCAACGACCCGCCGAGTGAGGCTTTGAGGCGGTCGAAGAGTGCGTGGCCCGGTGCCTCCACCCACTCGCCGTTCATGGCCGTTTCCTCACTCGCCGCAATGCGCCAGTATGCCTCAAAACCGCGGAAGTGATCGAGCCGCAGAAGATCGTATAAAGCGAGCTGCCGCTTCACGCGGTCCACCCACCAGTCAAAGCCGTGCTGCTCGATGTAACGCCAGCGGTAAAGAGGATTGCCCCATCGCTGGCCGGTGGCTGAAAAGTAATCCGGCGGCACACCCGAAACGGCCGTTGGCTTTCCTTCATCGTCCAGTTCGAACAGATCGCGGTTGGCCCACACATCAGCCGAGTCGTATGACACAAAAATGGCCATGTCGCCCATCACGCGCACATCTTTTGCCACACAGTAATTGCGCAGGGCCGTCCACTGCTCCTGAAACAGGAATTGCGTGGCAGCCTCGACGTTCAGTTCGGGTTCGTGCTCCTTGTCCCAGGCGGCCAGTGCCTCGGCATCGCGATTTGCAAGTTCGGTTGGCCATTGGCTCCAGTGCCTGTACTCATTAGCACGGCGCAACACAACGAAACGCGCATAGTCGACCAGCCAGCAGCGGTTCGCCTCCAGGAACTCGTTGTAACGTTCGCGGTCAGTGCCTGTCGATTGCGCCAGAAAGCGCTGCGCTGCCAGAATAACGACCGGCATCTTGCGCTCCGTTGCCGCGCCAAAGTCCACGGGCCCTGACTCGCCAGGCAGGCCCTCCAACTCGTGAGCTTCCAACCATCCCGCATCACGCAAACGCTCAAGCGAAATGAGCAGCGGATTGCCGGCAAAGGCGGATGTTGCCGAATAGGGCGAGTTGCCATACCCAGTCGGATTTAGCGGCAGCACCTGCCAGATGCGCTGCTTGGCGGAGACCAGCCAGTCCACAAAGGCATAGGCCGCCGGGCCAAAGTCCCCAATTCCACCAAAGGCAGGCAGCGAAGTAACGTGCAGAAGAACACCGGAAAGCCGTTCGGACACCATATGTAAAGGTCAGATGCGGGCAGCGGCGAAAGTCATTCAGCCATTTGTGAAGACGGCATTCCAAGAGGAGCAAAAGAGACAGGCCGGGCAAATGCAGCCCGGCCTGTCTTTATAAAAATTGTGTGCCTAGCCCAACGGCAACCCGGGCTGACGCGGCTTCTCATAGACGCGAATCGCGCCTTTCTGCTTGTATGTTTCCAGCAGCGTGCCCATGTAGACGCCGAAAATTTCCGCTTTCCGGCGCTCTAGCAGCTCGTCGCGGCGTGCGGAGAAGCTCTTTGCAATCTCCTCCGGCGCAGGCTCCTGTTTGTCTAACACCTGCAACACCGTACCTGTTTGTCCAGCGTTCAAGCCGCCGGTGATGCCGCCTTTTGGCAAATCGAACGCCGCGCTCGCCGCGCCGCTCATCTGGCCAACCTCGGGCACATTTGCCGTACGGTCCACCATTTCAGAGGTCTTTACCGGAACATTCAGCTCAGCGGCGGCCTTCTTCAGATCGTTGAGTTGATGCGCGCGCTCCGCCAGTTTATTGAGCCGTCCCTGCAGCAACTGAGGTGCCTGCTCAGCCTTGTAGTCGTCCAGGACGTGGCTCTTCCACTCGGCAAAAGTGGGTGCATGCGCGGCCTGCACGTCAGCCGTTTGATAGACGACCATCTCGCCGGTGCCTGCGGGTGCCACGCGTGGAGCATCGCCCTTCTTGCCGGAGAAAGCAGCCTGCAACAATTGAGTGCCCTCCGGCAACCCCGGAATACTGCCGGTGCCCGAGATGAAACCCGTGGTGACCACATGCAGACCGTGATCTGCCGCGGCTTTGTCCATGCCGGCCTTTGCCGCTTCCGCCGCTACCTGCTGCGAGAAGCTGGACAGCGCCCCCGCAGATTTCTGCTGATCGAGTATGGGCCGAATCTCCGCGGCGACTTCGCTCAACGGCTTCTGGTGCGCGTCGTCGCGTGCCTCGGCCTGGAGGATGTGGTAACCAAAATCGGTTTTCACCAGGTCGGAAGTCTGCCCCGCCTTCAGGCTCATCGCCGCGCTCTCAAATGCCGGCACCATCTGGTGATTACGCTTCACATACCCGAGTTCACCGCCAGACTGCTTCGATCCCGGGTCGTCCGAGTTCTCGCGAGCCAGTGCGGCAAAATCCGCGCCACCGCGAATCTTCGTCAGCAGGTCTTGCGCTTTGGCCTTTGCGGCCGCATCGGTCTTTGCATCCGAACCACGTGGCACGGCAACCAGAATGTGCCGGACCTTCACCTGCTCATCGACGTGATAGTCGGCCTGATGCGCGTTGTAGTACGTCTGCAGGTCGGCATCGGTCACCTGTGCTTTGCCGCCGGGGATGTTTGCCTGATCGATCGCGATGTATGCGATTTTTCGCTGCTCGGGCACGGCATTTGCGTAGCGCGCCTTGTTCTTGTTGAAGAAGCCCTCCAGCTCGCTGTCGATAGGATTGATTGCCTTTGATACCTCTTCGGCGCTGATGACGGCATAGTCGAACTTCACCTTCATGCCCTGCTGCCGCACCTCTTCGCGCACGGAATTGTCCGACACGTTGGCATCGGCGGTCACAAAGGAAACAAGCCGCCGCTGCGTCAGATCCTCCCGCAGCTTTTCTTCAAATTCCTGCGTCGTTTCAAAGCCGAACTGCTGCACGGCTCGTTGATACTTGTCTTTACCGATGAACTCCCCGCCAGGGAAGAAGACCTGCGCCAACTGCCCGTGCTGCAATTCTTCCTGTACGTCCGTATCGTTGGCCATCAGGTGCAGCCGCTGCGCCTCACGCTGCTCAATGGCACCGGCCAGCAGGATCTGCTGAGCCTGCGGTGCCAGAAACTGCGCAAACTGTGCCGGATACCCTTGGCGCTGCGCGATGCTCTGGGCGAGCTGGTTGACTTCAGTCGATTTGATGGAGGTGCTTTCTCCGAAAAGACGGCCAAAGAAACCGGGCTCCTTCACCACGGCGTACACGCCCTGCGGCGCGCCGGTGATGCCCTCGTAAATGCCAGGAACAAGCGTGACGACCATGGCCAGGATGGCAAGGCCGATGACCACACCGAAGATCGCCTTCGTCAGGCGGTTGTCACTCTGCAGGAAACGAATCATAGATAGATGGGGTCGAGCCTTCCGGAGGGATCGGTCGCGCCGGTTCCAAGAGGAACGAGGGTCAGCCTCGCGGGCTGTCTGCGCTGGGTTAAGTATAGAGGCATGGCATTCCGGCCATGACCGGCTTCCTGCGAATTTCTAAATTCCGTCTTGCAAAGACCAAGTGGGTACATCAAAACGATGCTTAGCAGTTTTCCATTGAATTTGATGGAGAGTCGTTCTTCGCCTTGTCCGTAAGACGGGGAACGGTAGTGAAACAGTCAGTCTACTCAGAAGTGCCAGTGGCTGAACGCCTTCAGAAGCAGATACAGGATGATCTCTGAAGTAAGCTGCAACTGATATGTTCCCCATTTTGACCAGCAGCGGTCTCATGGGTGTCTCACCTCCTTACGACGCGAACGCTCCGAGCTGCATACTCGGAGCGTTTTCGTTTCCGCGTTGAGCACGGAAGCTGGAACGACCTGCATGGAAGCTCTTCGCAACGACCGGAACCGTCGAAGGATGCACCAAGTGTAACGATCAGCGGCTCTGGATTGTGTGCAGCCCGCATGGCACAAAGGTGGGAGCGGCCACTCCGCTCTGGAAGAGGCCGCAGCTGGATACGTGCCAGCCGTCAGGCAGTCGCGGCTTCCAGCAACAATCTCTGTTGCAGCAGGTTTAGCAATTCCTGCTCTTCATCCCGCAGGGAATGCTCCCGCTTCTCAATTTCCTGGTCGACCTCGCGCTTGGCCTGCTCAGTGGATGTGCCGCCCAAGTAAGCATCCAGGACCGCCGGATGCACATAGCACTTGCGGCAGACGGACGGCGTGTTGCCCAGTTCCGACGCCACCTGCTTAATCGCCGTAACCACGTTCTTCTTGGCTTCCGCTACCGACGAAAACGGCTCGAAACTCCGCAGGAGGTCTGCGGCCATCACCGTGCCGGCCCAGGTGCGAAAGTCCTTCGCGGTAAAGTGCTGGCCGGTGATTTCCCGCAGATATTCATTCACGTCGGCAGAATCGATTGCATGGTGGCCGCCTTCCCGATCCAGGTATTGAAAGAGTTCGTGCCCGGGAATCTCCTCGCACTGCTTGATGATGCGCGCCAAACGCCGGTCGTGCAGGCTGATGCTGTGCTGCACCCGGCTCTTGCCCAGAAAGGTAAAAGTCACGTCGGCACCGTTCACATCCACATGCTTGTTGCGCATCGTTGTCAGGCCATAACTCTTGTTCTCGCGGGCGTATTCCTCATTGCCCACACGGATGTGAGTGGTCTCCATGAGGCTTACGATGGTGGCCAGCACCTTTTCGCGCGGCAAGCCTGGCTTGGCAAGGTCATGCTGCACCCGTTCACGGATGACCGGCAGCGCGTCTGCGAAATGCGTCATGCGTTCATACTTTGTCTCATCGCGCACCTCGCGCCAACGCGGATGGTAACGGCTCTGCTTGCGTCCGCGTGCGTCCCGCCCGGTTGCCTGGAGGTGGCCGTTTGCCACTGCTGAGATCCACACATCTGTCCATGCTGGCGGTATGACCAGCGACTTGATGCGGGCCAGCGTGTCTTTGTCCTTCAACAGTGCTTTGTCAGCGGTGCGGTAACGGAAACCGTCCCGATATTTTTCACGGGCGATCCCCGGCCTGCTGTCGCTCACATAGCGGAGTCCGGCGGCTTTGGCAGACTCCTCTGGCGCGACATGGACATCCGTGGGCTCCGGCCGGACACGGCTTGACCGATCCGGGGTGCTGCGGGTTTTCGAGGTGGACTGGCGGCGTTGGCGAGAACTTGGTACAGGCATTTCTCGCTAGGATGCACGCAAAGCCCTGTTGGCAATGCGGAAGTGGCTCCGCCTGCCACGCCAATGCAGGTTAGACTGAGCAAGTGGGTTTCTTCCGCAGCCTCTCCTGGAAAGCGTTCCCCTTCCGGGAACGACTTTTCCCTTGCACAGCGCTAACGTTGGGTCTGTTCTGCGTCGTAGCACATTCAGCAGCTCAGGCGCAGTCCGGCAGCCAGACCCAACCAGACAGCAAGAGCGCGCCGCAACAGGGCACCTCGCCCGATCCGCAGCAGCGGGGCACCCCTACACCTCCTGATGCCAATCTGCCATTGGTAGATCCGCAGCAGACCAAGCCCGCTCCCGTTGTGGAGCCGCCCGACTCACCCATCCCCGCGCGGCCAGCCTACCTGCCCCCGAAAACCAAGACTCATAAAAAGATCAGTGTGGTGCCGGGCAGGGATGCTCCACCTCCAATTCAAGTCACACAACCGGTAGTCGCGGCTGCTCCGACCAAAGAGCATCCCTTTGTCGCGCGGAATCCCTATGATGGAACGCCGGTGGTGACAACCGATCAACAGGGATCGGCATACATTCCGGTGGACAGCTGGATGTATCCAGCACTACTACGGCTCTACTCGCTTGGCTATCTCGACACGGCTTTCGTCAGCCTGCGACCCTGGACGCGCCGCAGCACCCTGCACATGCTCGAGCAGACGGAAAGTGACGTATTGAACGGCGGCAACGAAGAAGCCATGGAGCTGCTGGGCAAGCTGGAGGCAGCGCTGGAAAGCGAGCCAGACAATGCCGGAACACAGCGCCGTGGACTCGTCTATGGCGTGGAGCAGGCCTATGTCGGCATTCGCCAGGTCGGCGGGCCGGTGCTGCGAGACAGCTTTCATGTCGGCCAGACGTTTGTGAACGACTACGGTCGCCCATACAGCACTGGATTCAATAGCTACAACGGCTTTTCCACCCTGACCGAGAAGGGTCCTTTTTCTCTCTACGTCCGAGCCGAATACCAGCACGCTCCACATTACACTGGCTACACCTTCGATCAGGCGTCAGCGCTTTCGCTCATTGACGAGATACCTTATGTTGGTGCGAACGTCTCCAACATCAACATTCCTCAGGGCATTCAGCCGGCCCAGAATCATTTCCGCGTCTTGGAGGCAAATCTCTCCGGGCACCTGTACGGCCATGAGATTTCCTTTGGCAAATCCGACGCCTGGATCGGACCCGGCCTGGGCGGTGCCATGCCCTGGTCCAACAACGCGGAGAATATGTACAGCTTCCGCTTCAATCGCGTGGAGCCGCTCTACATTCCGGGAGTCAGCCGGGTCTTTGGAAACTTCCGGTATGACTTCATGGTCGGCAGCTTAAAAGGCCACACTTACCCGAACTCGCCATATGCGCATTCGGAAAGTATCGCGGTCACGCTGTTGAAGCAGTTCGAGTTCGCCGCACAGCGCACCATCATCTTCGGCGGACACGGGCATGCCCCGGTGAACCTCCATACCTTCCTGAAAGGTTTTTTCAGCGTGACAGACACTACGGATGCGCTGAAAAACTCCAGAAATGACCCAGGGGCACGTTTCTCTTCTGTCCAGTTTTCCTGGCGCATACCGGTCGCTCACAATCTAGCCACGCTCTACACCGATTCCATTACGCACGATGACGTCTTTCCGCTTGCCGCGCCGCGCCGCGCGGGCTGGCGCCCGGGTCTGTATCTCTCACGGCTGCCGGGTGCACCCAAACTCGATCTGCGTGTCGAGGCGACCTATACCGATTACGTGACTACAAAATCCGAGAGAGGCACCGGTAATTACTGGGAGGTGATTCAGCGTCAAGGCTACACGCAAAAAGGCTTTCTGCTGGGTGACTGGATTGGCCGGGAAGCCAAGGGTGGCAATGCCACGCTGAGCTACCATCTTTCCGGCAACGAGTGGATCAGCCTGGGCTACCTGCGCAAGAAGAATGGCAAAGACTTTATACCCGGCGGCACCACTCAGGATGATTACCGTGTCGATCTGGTCAAGCGTTTGCGTCCGGATGTGGAACTAAACGCCTGGTTTCAGCATGAGCGCTGGATTGCTCCGTTTGTCCGTCCCGGCCAACAGACGAACAACACTGGCAGCTTTCAGGTCAAGTGGTATCCGCGATTGCATTCCACCAACGACTTGTTTTAGAAATTACGCCGTTGGAGCGCCGTACTCTTCGTCGCTGACCGGTTCCAACCATTCCGCGGCTTTGCCATCCAGACTTTCCTGAATGGCGGTGTGCGTCATGGCTGTCGTGGGTGCGGCTCCATGCCAGTGCTTCTCCTGCGGTGCGAACCAAAGGATATCGCCGGGCCGGATCTCTTGTACCGGACCGCCTTCCTGCTGAGCCCGGCCCACGCCCGCTGTGACGATCAGGGTCTGGCCGAGCGGGTGGGTGTGCCACGCCGTTCTCGCTCCGGGTTCAAAGGTCACGCTGGCTGCTCCCACGCGCGCCGGATCATCCCGTTAGAAAAGCGGATCGATACGAACCGTGCCGGTGAACCAATCTGCCGGACCCTTGCCGGAGGGCTGCGAACCTGCGCGAATGATCTCCATAGCATCCTCCGAAGTAGATACACCCGCTCATACCTGTGGCGGTCAGGCCGCCACGGTGGCAGCTGCAAGCTGAGAGCGAAAATATTCCAAAGACAGCTCCAGGCCTTTGCGCAGCGGAATTTCCGGTGCCCACTTCAACAAAGCTTGCGCCTTGGTGATATCGGGACGGCGCTGCTTTGGATCGTCGACCGGCATGGGCTCAAAGGTGATCACCGAGTCGGCTTCCGTCACCTCCAGCACTGTCCTTGCGCAGTCCAGAATCGTCCACTCCTCCGGGTTTCCAATATTCGTCGGCAGCGGCTCGCCCGAGTGCGCCAGCGCAACAATGCCCCGGATCAAATCCGACACATAGCAAAAGGAACGCGTCTGCTTTCCTTCACCATAGATCGTCAGCGGCTCGCCCCGAAGCGCCTGCATCATCAGGTTGGAAATAACCCGGCCGTCATTCGGCTGCAGGCGAGGTCCGTAGGTGTTAAAAATGCGGACCATGCCGGTGCGCAGCTTGTAATAGCGGTGATAGGCCATGATGGTGGCCTCGGAGAAGCGCTTGGCTTCATCGTAGACGGAGCGCGGGCCGATCGGATTGACATTTCCCCAGTAGCTTTCCACCTGAGGGTGAACCTCCGGGTCGCCGTAGCACTCCGACGTGGAAGCATGCAGGAAACCGGCGTCGTATTTTCGGGCAATCTCCAGCGCGTTCACCGTGCCGGCCGACCCCACGCGAAGCGTCTCCGGTCCCAGCCGCAGGTAGTCGAAGGGGCTTGCCGGCGACGCAAAGTTGAAGACAAAGTCGACCTCGCCGAAGTCGAACGGCCGGCAGATGTCCGCGTGCTCATACTGGAAGCGTGGCTCATGCGACAAATGACTCAGATTGTTCAACGAACCGGTGGCCAGGTTGTCGACGCCCACCACCTCAGCGCCTTCGGCAAGCAAGGCATCGCAAAGATGGGATCCAAGGAAACCGGCGGCACCGGTCACCAGAACACGTTTCCAGGAAGTTTCCGGCACGGGCTTTCTTTTCTCCTTCACATTGCGTAAGCAGCACGTTTCGGTTGGAGCGCGCTCGCTCAACGTTCAAATCTTGACAAGCTGGGTCAGGCGGGAACGGCGACTTCCTGGCGTACCGGGTGCGCCGCGGGACGGCCCACGCTTACATAGCTCAGGCCCGCCGCGGAGACCATATCCGGATCGTACAAGTTACGGCCGTCCAGAAGGATGGGGTAACGCAACTCGGATTTCAACTTAGATAGATCGAGCGCGGCAAATTCGCTCCAGTCCGTCAGAATGAGTACCGCGTCAGCATCGCGGGCTGCGGTGTACGCGTCTGGAACGTACTTCAGCGCACTTGTTGCCGGCAACACCGCGCGGCTCCGTTCCATGCCGGCCGGATCGTACGCGCAAATGGAACATCCTTCGGCCAGCAGCATCTCGATGAGATCGATGGCCGGGCTCTCCCGGATATCGTCAGTCTCTCCCTTAAATGCCAATCCGAGCACGCCCAGCTTCTTGCCGCGCAAGGTCCACAGAGCTGCACGGACTTTGCGCAGGAAGCGCTTCTTTTGCTCGCCGTTAATCCGCTCCACTTCCGTGAGCAGCGAAAAGTCTACCCCGAGTTGGTCAGCCACCGACCGGAATGCCGCAACGTCCTTTGGGAAACACGACCCGCCGTAACCGATGCCGGGCCGCAGGAACTTGGGCCCGATGCGGCTGTCCAGGCCGATTCCCTTCGCAACCTGCTCTACATTGGCATCGGCGGCTTCGCACAGGTTTGCCACTGCATTGATGAAGGAAATCTTCATAGCCAGGAAGGCGTTCGACGCATGCTTGATGATTTCCGCGCTCTTGGTCGATGTCAGCAGCAAGGTTGGCGCGGTTGTTTCATCCAGCCGGCCAGCGATGGCGTCGCTTTTGCTGTAGTAACTGCCATCCGTCAGCGGCCTGTAGATTGCCCGCAGCACCTCCGCGGCACGTGGGCTATCTGCACCCACCACGATGCGGTCGGGATGGAGAAAATCTTCCACCGCCGTACCTTCCCGCAGGAACTCTGGATTCGAAACAACATCGAACATGCCGCGGTCGACGCCGTTGCGCTCGATCGTGCGCCGGATCCACTCGTTGGTGTACACGGGGACGGTGCTCTTTTCCACAATGACCTTGTAGCTGGTCAGGTGCCGGGCAATCTCGTTGGCGACCGCCTCCACATAGGACAAATCGGCATCGCCGGTTTCCGACTGTGGCGTCCCGACAGCGATAAAGATGGCGTCGCACACACTGGTCGCCTCGCCCAGGTCGGTCGTGAAAGTGACACTGCCATTCCGGTAACGGTTCAGCAATTCCGGCAGGTGCTCTTCATGAATGAGCGAGTCGCCGCCCCGCAGCGCATCGACCTTTTGCTGGTCGTTGTCGACACAGATGACGTGATGGCCGATTTCCGCGAAACAAACTGCCGCTACCAGCCCGACATAGCCGGAGCCAACTACCGCGATTTTCATACTCGAACTCATCGTCACTCTTGTCCTTCGTCTTAACTCTCGTCCACCATCGCCAGCAGCCCGTGCGCGGCTCCGTGCAAATGAGTCGATGCTCAGTGTAAGGGATTGCGCCCACACGCGAAATGGACGGTTTGTGGGATAGCCCAGTTGCCCCGTCTGTCGGGTATCATCTACATCAGATGGCCCCGCTCCGACCGCAGACAGCAGCCGTGCCCGAAGCATCGGACACGCAAGCGGGTTTCACAACCGCTTCGTCGGACAGTACGTTGTCGGAGGCGCTGCTTGTTCTCCGTAAACGGAAATGGGTCCTGGTCGCCGCGCTTTTGCTGGGGCTGGCCTATGGCTTCTATCAGGCGGTCACTCAGCCCATCCTCTACACCGCTGCCGGCCGCATCCAGGTTGGCTCTGGAGCTACCGCGGCGTACCGCACTCCCGGCACCGGTGAAATACAGAACCTGAACAATGAACTGCTTGTCCTGCACAGCGAAACGCTCATGCTGGCCGTTGCGAAACAGATGGATCTGGCGAACAACCCGGCCTTTTTTGGTGTTAGGGGACCGCTGCCGCACGGTGATTTGAACAACGCAGGCACACGGCAGCAGATTGTCGGGATTCTGCTCGGATCTGTGAGCACTTCCGTGATCCCGGGAACGCAGGTCATCAACATTAGTTGCGTTTCGGCAAATCCACAGCTTTCCGCGGACATCGTGAACCACGTCATGAACGCGTACATCCAGCGTTCGTATCAGGTCCGCGTTGAGTCACGGCAACGAGTGTCGGGCTGGCTATCGGGACAGCTAAATGATTTGAAGGCGCAGGTTGAAACCTCGCAGGAACAGCTCATTGACATGCAACGCAAGCTGGGCGGCCTTGGCCT
>CAXTPQ010000003.1:76861-116590 GCA_964246215.1 uncultured Terriglobus sp.
AAACCTCGCAGGAACAGCTCATTGACATGCAACGCAAGCTGGGCGGCCTTGGCCTTAGCTTCGATCCCACCCGGCCGCCTTCCACGGAAAGCAGTACAAAAGTCGATGCGCTTTCCGGTGCGGTCAGCAGCGCGCGTATTGCCCGGATTTTGTCGGAGTCGCGGTACCGTACCGTTTTGGGTGCGGACCCGACGAACCTGGAAGGTTTGCTGGATGCAACCGGCCTGGATGGCGAGTTAAACCGCCTGCGCGGTGACATAGCGAACACAAAGGCGGTCATTGCGCAGGATGCCGTCGTACTCGGCGACAAAAATACGAAGCTCATTCAGGAAAAAGCACACCTGATCGAGCTGGAGCGGGAGGTGACCGCGGAGCAGAATCGCCTGATCGGCCGGGCTCGCGATGCTTTTGTGGCCGCCAAGGCCAACGAAGACCAGACACTTGCCGCGCTGGATGAGGCGAAAAATCAGGCCTACACCATGCGCGATTCGCTAGTGGAGTACACCCTGCGGCAACGCGAGTACGAAACGAATCGCAGCCTCTATGACGGCCTGCTGTCGCGGTTGCGCGCGGCGGGCGTGCAGGCGGGCCTTGAGTCCTATGAGATCGACGTGATCGATCCGGCTCAGATGCCGGCGGGTCCGACGCTGAAACCAACGAGCAGCATCCTGACGCAGAGCGCGATTTTCGGCCTCATCGGCGGTATTGTGCTGGCCTTCCTGCTCGAGAGCCTGGACACCGGCCTGCGCAGCGTGGCGGAAATTGAAAGTGTCACGCAATTGCCGTCACTGGCCGTCATTCCACGAACCCGGCGAGTTGGCGCGGAAAGCGGCGGTGCACTCAGCGTGGCGCAGAGCAATATCGGCGTGCTCACCACATCCAAATCACAATTTTCTGAAGCCTTCCGGTCACTGCGGACTTCCCTGCTGCTGGCCACCACCGGCCATCCGCCCAAGATTATTGTCATCACCAGTGCCACGCCTTCCGAAGGCAAAACCACGGTTGCCACCAACCTGGCCTGCATTCTGGCCCAGCGCGAAACCCGCGTGCTTCTGATCGACTCCGATCTTCGCCGGCCAAATGTGCATCACCGCTTCGGTCTGAATGGGCGCGTTGGCCTGTCGACTGTGCTCAGTGGCTCCGTGACTCTGGAAAACGCACTGATGCAGGTTCCGGAGGTGCCCAATCTGGATATCCTGTGCTGCGGCCCGGTGCCGCCATTCCCGACGGAGATGCTTTCTTCTGAGGCCATGCACGAACTGCTGGCTACCTGCTCGGAGCGTTATACCCACATTGTCATCGACTCACCACCGATTCTTTCCGTAACGGACGGTGTCATCCTGTCGCGCCAGAGTGACGCTTTGGCAATGGTGGTGCGCCATGGCAAGAGCAGCCGGCATGTGGTGCGCCGTGCCCGCGATCTGCTCTTCCGCGCCGGCGCACCAGTCACTGGCGTCGTGCTAAACGCGGTAGACATGAATGCGCCCGAGTATTACGGCTATTACGGGTATTCCGGCTATAGCTACTCCAATATCGACTCCGAAAGCTGGGAGCCGGAGCAGCGCAGCAGCGCCACAGGCTCAAGCAGTGCGACAGGCTCACGAGACGCAATAGGCTCACAAGACGCAACAGGCAAGCGGGGTGACGCATGAAGTCCTTGCTGCCGCGCATTCTTGCTTGCCTGTTTGCCCTCCTAGTCTTCGGACTAGGCGCATTTCCAATGCATGCGCAGTTCAACGGTCCAGCAGATACCGCACGTGACACCGTGAACGCACCCCACCCCATCACGACGGACCCGGCGATCCTGTATCCCGCATCCAGAGCCTTCAGGATTCACATCGGCGACCAGCTCAAGGTCAGCATCTACGGTGTTCCGGACTACGTGGCGCAGGATCGTGTTTCCACGGAAGGCAAGGTGTCCTTACCGTTGCTCGATTTGCTGGAAGTGAGAGACCTGACCCTGGTGCAGGCGCAGGAACTGATTGCCAAGCGCTTGATCGAGGCAGAGATCTTCCGCGACCCCCAGGTGCGCATCGACGTGCTTGACTCGCCAGCATCTGTGATTACAGTTCTCGGCGAGACACGGGCCGTAGTTCCCTCCATCACGGGAACGCGCAAGCTTTTTGAAGTTTTAGCCGCGGCGGGCGGCATCGCCGCACCCACCAGCCACGTCATCAGCATCGATCGCCCGGGCATGGCCGAGTCCATCAACGTCGACCTTGGCACCGATCCGGAACAGAGCAAATATGCCAACATCCCGCTTTTCAGCGGAGACACCGTGACCACCAGCCGCATCGGCACTTATTATTTGCTGGGTGCCTTCAAACAACAAGGCGCGGTCCCGCTCACCAACACGGCCCCACTCACACTTATGCAGGTGATTGCCAGCGGCGGAGGCAAGCTTTGGGAAGCCAAGCTCCACGAGATTCACGTCATCCGCACAACCGGGACCACCCGCACCGTTGTCATCGTCGATCTTCAGGCAGCCCTCGATGGCAAAGGTCCCGATCCGGTCATACAAGCTGACGACATCATCTTTGCCCCCACTGTGAAATGGAAAGCAGCCATTCGCAGCGGCGGCCTGAGCACGGCGTTCGGCCTAGCCCTCACTTTGTACGCAGTCTCAACGCAGTACTAGCGGAAACCGGCAGCTAAAGCGATGGACAGAACAGGACCACCGCATGTGACATCACCGGCAGCTCGTCCGATCCGTCTCGCCTACGTCGTGAGCCACCCCATCCAGTACCAGGCGGAGATGCTGCGGCGCATTGCCGCAGACCCCGCCATCGACCTGACTGTCTTCTTCTGCTCGGACTTCTCCATGCGCGCATACCGCGATGCCGGCTTCGGCGTCGCAGTCAGTTGGGATGTTCCGTTGACCGAGGGATACCGCCATGTCTTTCTGCCTCGCTGGCGCGATACACACGATCCAGGCCCGATGAAGCCGATCAGCCGCGGTTTTTTGCGCGGCCTGCAACGCGGCATTGATGGCCGGTCTTTCGATGTCCTGTGGACACATGGTTACAGTACGGTCAATGCGCTGCATGCTATTTTGGCTGCGCGTTTGCTTGGTATTCCTGTACTGCTGCGGGCCGAGCCCTGGCTGCGTGACCGGCAACGCTCCTCCGGCAAGCTTCGCCTAAAGCGTCTGGCAATGTCGGCGCTGCGACAGCTCATCGCGGCCGTGCTGCCCATCGGCACGCAAAATGCGGCTTACTGGGCGCACTACTTCGGAGAAGACTTTCCGTCGTTCCTGATGCCGTATGCCGTTGACAATGCATTCTTCTCAACGGGTGCTGAAGCTGCAGCGGTTACGCGCAACGATTTGCTAGAGGAGCTATCGCTGGAACCGGGCAGGCCGGTGATCCTGTTCGCCTCAAAGCTGCAGGAACGCAAGCATTGCGATCACCTGCTGCAGGCCTTTCAGCAGTTTTGCGACCGCATGGGCGGTAGTTCGTGTCCGCATCTGCTCATCGTGGGAGATGGCGATCAGATGGCAGTTCTCCGCGAGCAGGCGGCTGCTGCACGGCATGGCCGGTATGTGCGCTTTGCAGGATTCCGCAACCAGCGCGAGTTGCCGCGCTTCTTCGATCTGGCTTCCGTCTTTGTCCTGCCTTCCCAGCATGAGCCGTGGGGACTGATCGTGAATGAGGCGATGGCTTGCGGATGCGCTGTCATCGTTACCGATGATGTGGGCTGCGCGGCTGATCTGGTCCACAATGGGGAAAACGGCTTCATCTACCGTTTCGGTGATATTGCGGCACTTTCCCGTGCACTGGAAAGCGTACTTCAGCCCGGCCTGGCTCAAGCGATGGGCCAGCGCAGCCGGGAAATCATCAGCCGGTGGAGCTACGATGAGGACCTCGCAGGATTGAAGCGGGCGCTGCACCACGTCACGCGCCTGCCGTTATATGCTCCGGCGGAGGAGGCGCATGCCCGAGCCGCACTATAGAGCCGCGGACCACTTCGGTGATGCTTCACAGCATCCCGCGTTGCGTCCGGCCTTTTCATTGCGGAACCGGCTCGCACGAGCTCTGTGGGGCGTGGCCTCCGCGCTGCTCTTCCGCTTCTCACCTAGGCCACTGCACTGCTGGCGCGCCCTGGTGCTGCGCTGCTTTGGCGCAAAGCTTGGCCACGGCGTGCACATATATCCGCGTGCCCGCATCTGGGCACCGTGGAATCTGCAGTGCGCCGATTACGCCTCCATCGCCGATGGCGCGGAAATCTATAATCCTGCGCCCATGCACCTGGGCGAGTTCTGCATCGTTTCACAGGACAGCTATCTGTGCGGTGCCACGCACGACTACAACGACCCGGCGTTTCCTCTGATTGCTTTTGAAATGAAGGTTGGCGCGCGGGCCTGGATCTGTGCGCGCGCCTGCGTCGGGCCGGGTGTGCAGGTGGGCGAGGGCGCCGTGCTCGGCTTGGCATCCGTGGCCACACGCTCACTCGATCCATGGACCGTTTATGCCGGTGCTCCCGCTCGTGCCGTGAAACAACGGAAGCAAACTGAATTGACCGGTGTCATAAGTCCGCCGGAGACCGAAGCAGACCCTAGCTTCAACGCTGGAAAGCCCCGCCCATGATTTCCGTGCTAATCCTTACGAAAGATGAAGCAGAGGTTCTGCCGGACGCCCTGCGCAGCGTGGCTTGGTGCGATGACATTCACGTCTTCGACTCCCAATCCACGGATGGCACACAGGAAATCGCGCGTTCCATGGGAGCCACAGTCACCGAGCGCAGATTCGATGGTTACGCCTCACAACGCAACGCCGCTCTGACCACGCTAACCTTCCGCCACAATTGGGTTTTTATTCTGGATGCGGATGAGCGGCCGTCTCCGGAGCTTTCCCGCGAAATGCTTTCCAGTGTCGAGGATGCATCATTGGCGATTGCGGCATTCCGCATTCGCAGGCGTGACTTCCTGTGGAGCACGTGGCTAAAACACGCCCAGATCACTCCCACCTACCTTCGCCTCGTCCGCCGCGGACGCGCCCGGTACACTCGCGAGGTCAACGAGCACCTTGAAGTGGATGGCAACGTCGCCGACCTGCAGGGAACGCTGGAGCACTTCCCCTTCAGCAAGGGCATCGCCTGGTGGGTCGAGCGCCACAACCGCTATTCCACCATGGAGGCCGAATTGCTGGCGGCCGGCACCGCGACTGCGAACGCGTCCTGGCGTGAAGCACTGCTGGGAGAAAGCCCGCAAAGCCGCCGCGCCGCCCAGAAGGCAATTTTTTACAAGGTGCCCTTCCGGCCACTCTTCAAATGGATCTACATGATGTTTTGGCGAGGTGCACTGCTGGACGGACCGGCCGGCTGGACCTATGCCGGCCTGCAAACCATGTATGAGTACCTGATCGAGGTCAAGCGCCAGGAGATCGTACGTAACAGATAGCAGATAGGAACAGCTGGGAAACTAACTGCGAAGCTTTGCTAGCAGGTCCGTGGGGTGCACCGGCTTCGCCAAAATCTCGAACTCGTGACCTTGTGCCCTTGCCTTTTCGAGCAGGTCGGCCGTCGCGGCCTGGCCGCTAAAAAGCAGGATTTTGCAGTTGGGAAGCTTTTGCCGGACCTGAATTGCTGCTTCGATGCCGGTCATGCCTGTCATGATGACGTCTGAAATCAGCATGTTCGGCTGGAATGTTTCCAGGCTTTCAATGGCGTTTTCACCGGAATAGACGGCTCGTGCCTCAAATCCAGCCTGATTCAGGATGATGGCCAGCGTGTTTGCAATCACCTGCTCGTCGTCCGCCACCAGGACCTTTGGTTTCGTGCTTCCGTTCGTCATGTCATTCTTGACGATACTGGCCGAAGCGATCCATGGCAAGCCGCAACACACGCCATGCGGGCAGCCTTCCTGCCGTCTCTACCCCGTTGCAATACTTGCGAAGTATGAAAAACGGAGGCACAACGGCAACGCCGCAAGACGTCAATGGTAGGCTCGAAACAGGTTGCCGGACGCCTTCAAGGCCCTCATGGAACTCCGCACCTAATCCACGCTCGTGAAGCGCCAAGAGTCTGCTGCATGCCCGAAGCGATCATCCGCGCCGAGCGCGTCGAAAAGTATTATGCCCAGCCAAGCGAGAACCGTATTCAGGTCATCTCGCCCACCGATCTGTCGATCGTTCCCGGAGAAATCGTGGCGTTGCTGGGGCCGTCCGGCTCTGGAAAATCCACGTTATTGCGCATGCTCACCGGCCTTTCCGCACCGTCAGCCGGCGAGGTGTATTGGCATGGCACCCCGATTGCACACTCCGCAGTCAATGTCTCGATTGTCTTTCAAAGTTTTGCACTATTTCCATGGCTGACCGTGCTGGAGAATGTGGAAGCGCCACTGCAGGCGCGCGCCATGGACCCGGCCGAACGCCGCAAACGCGCCCTCAAGATGCTGGACACAGTCGGCCTAGACGGCTTTCAGCAGGCCTTTCCCAAAGAGCTTTCCGGCGGCATGCGCCAGCGAGTTGGCTTTGCGCGCGCGCTCGTTGTTGAGCCGGAAGTCCTGTTTATGGACGAGCCTTTTTCCGCGCTGGACGTGCTCACGGCGGAGAACCTGCGCAGCGAACTGCTCGAGCTTTGGCAGAAAAAGACGATGCCCACGCAGTCGATCTTTATCGTGACTCACAATATTGAGGAAGCGGTTCTGCTTGCCGACCGCATCATTGTGCTGGGCCGCAATCCGGGGCACATCCGCACAGATTTCCGGGTCACGCTGCAACATCCCCGTGACCGTAGAATCGCGGCCTTTACCCAGCTGGTCGACTACATCTACAAAGTGCTCACACAGCCTGACGCCAAGCCACCGGAGCTGCCCCGCACCGCCGACGGCAAGCGCGTGCGCGACCAGCGCCTGATGAGCTACCAGATGCTGCCCCATGCCCGGCCCGGCGGCATTGCCGGCCTGCTCGAACTGCTAATCGACCACGATGGCCGCGCCGATATCTACCGTCTGGCCGACGATCTCGCCTTCGAAATCGACGACATCCTGCCCATCGTGGACGCAGCCGCGCTTCTCGGCTTCCTCACTGTCCAGGAGGGTGACGCGTCGTTGACGCCCGTCGGCACCGAGTATGCTCACGCTGAAATCCTGAGGCAAAAGGAAATCTTCCGTGCAGCCGCAGTAGAAAATGTGCTGCTGCTGCGGCAGATTGTCCGTGCCGTGGAAGCCAAGAGCGACCGCTCCGTGCCGGAAGAGTTTTTTCACGACATGCTCGATGAGCAGTTCAGTGAGGAAGAAACTCTGCGCCAGCTGGAAACCGCCATTAACTGGGGCCGCTACGCTGAACTCTTCGACTTCGACGGCACGCGACGCCGCTTTTGCGAGGTGGAACAGGCACACGTGGACGCTGTAACGGGGACCGCCGGGTAATGCCGCGGCTGCCCGATTCACGAGATATACAGCCGCTCCCGATCCGTATACCGCGGGCGGCCGGCGAATGAGAATGCCGCATTTTCGATTGTTTACCTCACATACGCGGGGAGTGCTGGAACTGCCCAACACGCTGGCGCGCAGCCAATCCCTGAGGCGAAGCTGGCCGTTTGTCCTGGATCTTTTTGTCGCGATCATAGGGCTTGCCTGCTTCTATGGTGTCGTTCAGATCGCACACCTGTGGATCGGTCACGCTGAACCGGATACAGTCATCTCGCTATCGCCGCGTGCGCTTCCGCGGTACGCCCTGTACTCCGTCGTTCGAATGGGCCTGGCTTATCTGTTGAGCCTCGTCTTTGCAATCGGCTATGGCTATGTCGCGGCTTACAACAAGCGGGTAGAAGCGCTGATGATCGCGGCACTCGACATCCTCCAATCGATCCCGGTGCTCAGCTTTCTGCCTGGTGTCATGCTCGCCATGGTCGCGCTTTTTCCTTCGCGGCAGGTGGGCCTGGAGCTTGGGGCCATCGTGCTCATTTTCACGGGGCAGGTCTGGAATATGGCCTTTTCCTTCTATTCGTCATTGAAGAGTCTGCCGCGAGAACTGGTGGAGGCTTCGCGCATTTATGGCTACTCGCGTTGGCAGCGGCTTTTGCAACTGGAGCTGCCCTTTGCCACCATCGGCCTGATCTGGAACAGCATGGTCTCCGTGGCGGGTGGCTGGTTTTTTCTGATGGCTTGCGAGATGTTCGTGCTCGGCTCACGCGACTTCCGCCTGCCCGGACTCGGCAGCTATCTGCAGACGGCTGCCTCGGCCGGCAACTACAGCGCCATTGCCTGGGGTCTGCTGGTCATGATCGCCATCATCGTTGCCACCGACCAGCTGCTCTGGCGGCCCATGATTGCGTGGAGCGACCGTTTCAAGTTTGAACAGGTGGAAAGCACCAAGCGTACTCGTTCGCCGCTCCTCTACGCGCTCCAAGAGTCGAGCGCCCTGCAGGCAATCAACCACCATACGCTGCGGCCTCTTACCGAGCGCCTGTACCGGCATTTTGCCAAACGCAACGGGAAGACGAAGGCAGAAGCTGGATCGTCCGGTGATTCGATCGGTTCGCGGATTGGGCTTTTCGCCGCTGTCGCTGCCGCGCTCACACTGGCGCTCTATGCCGCCCTGCAGTCGATTCACCTGTTGCGAACTCTGAGCCTGGCGGAGTTGCGCCTGATTCTGCTGGGCGCGGGCGCAACCTTTGTACGGGTGCTGGTCTCCTTAGCCATCGCAACTGCGTGGACGATTCCGGCGGGCGTCGCCATCGGCTTCAATCCACGCTTGGCAAGAATCGCGCAGCCGCTGGCCCAGGTGGCTGCCAGCGTTCCCGCCACCGCGCTTTTTCCTGTGCTGCTGCTCTTCCTGGTGCACAACGGCGGCGGCATGAACACCGGGGCCATTCTGCTCATGCTGCTGGGAACGCAGTGGTACATCCTCTTCAACGTCATTGCCGGGGCCATCGCCATTCCCAGTGACCTGAAGGAAGTATCGCAACTCTTTCACTTCGGCACAGCCCAGCGCTGGCGCACGGTGATCCTGCCCGGCATCTTTCCATTCCTGATTACCGGCCTGGTGACCGCGTCTGGCGGTGCCTGGAACGCGAGCATTGTTGCGGAGTACTTCCGGCTGAAGGGCAACACACTCACCGCCTTCGGCCTGGGAGAACAGATCAGCGCAGCCACGGATGCGGGACGGTTCGCCGCGCTGTTGCTCGCCACCATCGTGATGGCATTGATGGTGGTCACCATTAACCGGCTCGTCTGGCGTCCGCTCTATCGCCTAGCGGAAACCAAGTACCGCATCGGTGCCTGAGAACGTTGCAGTGCCTGCGCTTCAGGCGGCCTGTACGGCTTCAGCTGGCGTTTGCTGGAATTGCGGTTGACCAGCTTGTTGAGCTTGATAAGCCTGCTCGACAAGTGATTTGACCAGTTCTTCCAGGCTGAGGCCACGCCGTTCGGCCACAATACGCGCATGTTCCAGTTCCTCGCCCTGCAGCTCCAGGCGGGCAGGCAGCGGACGGCTCACCCATCCACGCGGATGCGCAAACGGCCTTCCCCCGCGGCCAGGTCGAATTCTCTCGATAGTTCGCCGCGATGCTCGTACCACCAATCGGCCTCTTCCGCCTCATTACTGAATGTTGGAATCTTCATCTTCTGTGTCATGTTGAGTCGACTCCTCTCGGTAAGAAAGGGCTGCCTGTGATGCGTCAGCATCGTATGCCGTCACGAAACGAACAGGCCCGCCCCGCTCGGTCGCAACAATCACCAGTATGCGGCTCCGATCTGTTCTACCAAGCTGTACGAGCCTCAGTTCACTTCCTACATCATGCATGTACCCATCCAGCAATGGGTAATTTGCATAGACCTGTTCAGCTTCATCCTGTGTCACATCATGCTTTTTAGCATGCGAGACATTTGCCTCGTCCAATCGAACTCATGTGAGGCGATGTAGCGTCACCTCGGCTTGCGGAACGAGAATGCAATGGCGAGCAGCGGCGGCGCAATCAGCGCGCCCCATGGCGGCAGCAAAATGCCGCCCACAATCGGCCCCAGAAGAGCCGCCCACCAGGGCACACGTGTTTGCCGCTTCAGCAGCAGCGGCTGGACTACCAGGCCATCGGCAATGGCGATGATGGCATACAGTCCTAAGACCCACCACAGCTTTGTAAAGTCATTGTCATCCGTAGCAAACACAGCGGCCACCGCAGGGCCGCACACGCCCAGCACCGCACCCACCCCGGGCACAAATTGGCATAGCCCGCCGATCAAGGCCCACAGCGGCGCAAACGGCACACCAATCCACAGCAGGCCCAGTAACCACATCAGCCCGACGAGCAGCGCATCCAGCAGCGTGGCCCGCAGCCAGCCACCCAGTGCCCGGCTTGCTTTACCGAGCTGACCTTGACCGCTCGTCTCTTCCACCAGCCTTTGGATGCGCCGGAATCGCTGCCGCGACAACTAGGCACATATGTTGTCGCAGCAACTCGGCAGCGACACGATTCGCAGCCATTCCGCAATTTACGCTAACCTAAAGGAATCATGAAGTTTGGCGTGCTTGTCTTTCCCGGCTCGAATTGCGATCACGACACGTACAACGTCATCGCGGAAGTGCTGCACCAGCCGGTCACGTTTCTTTGGCATGCCTCGCACGACCTGCAGAACTGCGACGCCATCCTGGTCCCCGGTGGCTTTGCTTATGGCGATTACCTGCGGACCGGTGCCCTTGCCCGCTTTGCCCCCATCATGGAAAGCGTGAAGAAGTTTGCCGCTGCGGGCGGCCCCATCATGGGCATCTGCAACGGCTTCCAAATCCTGTGCGAAAGCGGCTTGCTGCCCGGCGCGCTGATGCGCAACGCCGGCCTGCGCTACATCTGCAAGCAGGTTCATCTGCGTGCGGAAACGGCCGATTCGGCTTTCACTCACGTGTTGAAGACAGGCGAAGTTCTGCGCATGCCCATCGGTCACATGGAGGGCAACTATTTCTGCGATGCGGCGACGCTGTATCGACTCAAGCGCCAGGACCGCATTGCCTTCCGTTATTGCGACAGCACGGGTGCGGTCTCGCCGCAGGCCAATCCCAATGGATCGCTGGACAACATCGCCGGCGTTCTGAATGAGGGCCGCAACGTGCTCGGCATGATGCCGCACCCGGACCGCTCCAGCGAAGCCCTGCTCGGCTCCATCGACGGGCTCAAGCTCTTCGCCGCACTCGCCGGTTCATTCGCCGTATCGGCCTCCGGAGCCACGGCCGCCGCATGATCGATCTTCATCACCACCTGCTGCCCGGCATCGATGACGGCTCGCCCGACCTGGAAACCTCCGTGGCCATGGTGGAGATGGCCGCCGAAGATGGCGTGACCCACATCGTCGCCACGCCGCACGCCAACGAAGAATTCGAGTACAACCGTGAGCGCAACGAAGATCTACTTCGCCAAATCCGCGAGGCACTGCCCGCCGATGTTGCAACAAAAGTGACCCTGGGGCTTGGCGCAGATTTCAACCTCTACTTTGAAAATACCGAGGATCTCCGCGAACATGGCCTGCGCTACACCATCAACGGCGGCCCGTACCTGCTGGTCGAACTACCTGATACAGC
Source organism: uncultured Terriglobus sp. (assembly GCA_964246215.1). Taxonomy (GTDB): domain Bacteria; phylum Acidobacteriota; class Terriglobia; order Terriglobales; family Acidobacteriaceae; genus Terriglobus. The sequence goes on from CAXTPQ010000003.1 coordinate 88,372, forward strand.
TATTCCCAGCCGTCTCGACGAGCTCTTCTACCGCATGCGCGTGGACGGCCTGATGCCCATCCTCACGCATCCGGAACGCAACAGCACGCTGCAGCGCTCCCGCAGCCGGCTGCGTGCCTGGATGCAGGCCGACCTGCTCGTCCAGGTCACCGCCGGCTCACTCAACGGCACCTTTGGCAAGGTAGCCCAGCGTGTTGGCTGGGAGCTCATCGAACGCAATTGGGCCCACTTCGTGAGCAGCGACGCCCACAACCTGACCCGGCGCACACCACGGCTGAGCGAAGCATACAACCTCGTCAGCAAACGTATGGGCGCGGTGACGGCCAAGCGGCTCTTTGTCACTAATCCCCTGGCCGTCTTTGAAGGCCGGGCCATGTCGCCGCAACCCATTCCCGTGGGCGTCTTCGAGGAAGAAAAGCGCTCCTGGTGGGGAACGCTGGTAGAGCGCTTTCGCTAGCCTCACTTTCATCAGCGAAATGAGCCATACCGACGAAGGCGTTTTCCAGCACCTATGTGCTGGAACTGAGCGTCTCAATGCCCTCAAATCCAGAGTTCAGTGAGTCATGCCGATGGTGTTCAGCCATATATCCACTAGCTCCGGCCAGGCCGTCACGGGAAACTTGGTACGGCGAAGCCCAAAGGCGTGACCTCCTTGAGCATACAAATGCATCTCGACTGGAACCCTCGCCTTCTTGAGAGCGATGTAATAAGCAAGGGCATCATCTACGTTGTCGACGTGATCGTCTTCGTTTTGCAACAGGAATGTTGGCGGGGTTTGGCCCGTGACTGGCACTTCAGGGTTCAGGCACAATCCGTGATCCTTACATGAGGCCAGCACGGATGCCGGTAGGACGTACTTCGTTTTGCCTTGGCGGGCATCCCACTCCGCTGCAGCCAAGGAAAGATGGCCAGGGTAGATAGGAATGGCGAAGTCAGGTCGACAGCTCACTTTGTCGGCTGCATCGACCAACGGATAAATACGGCCCGTGAAATGTGTGCTGATCGCAGCCACCAGATGCCCGCCTGACGAAAAGCCCAGCACGCCAATCTTGCGCGGATCGATGTGAAGCTCTGCCGCGTGAAAGCGTACCAGTCCCACTGTCCTTTGAGCGTCTTCTAGAGCCATGGGCGACTCAGGGTACGGACCTGATTTGGGATACGGTCCGGCATCGGTGATGCGGTATTTCAAGAGCACACACGTGATACCACGCGGGACTAGCCAATCACAGACTTCGGTTCCCTCCAGATCGATTGCCAAGCCCTGATAGCCTCCGCCGGGAAAAACCACTACAGCAACACCCGTGTTGGTTCCCTTTGGTGGGTACACAGTCATCGTTGGCCGCGTGACGTTGCTGATGCCCGTGGCTGGCCTGCCCGTGCCTTGCCATTCTCTTGGAGTGGTCTCCTCGAATTCGGGGCCGGCTGTTGGTTGAGGGTCGGGCACGATCCCAGGCCAGATTGGGATCTGGGTATGACCCGCGGATGGTTGCCAAACCGGCTTCTGTGCAAATAATTCAATACAGATGAACAAGGAACACAGCACAGCAGAATAACGCTTCATGGTTTCCTCTACTCCAGCCCTAAACAAGCATGAAGCGGTCACCACGGTGGCCATAGTGGCAAGGCTGATACGTCATGACTGTTGTTGCGGGAAGTTCCTCTCCGGGTGATCACATTTATTTCTGAGCGACGTGCGGTTTTTCGCCATGCTTGAAAAGCTGACCGAACACAGCATACGAAGCGGAAACGGCCTCAGCTCAGTCCAAGCCCGCCGTCAACCGCAAGCAATTGACCGGTGATGAAAGCTGGACAAGTCGCAAAAAACATCACCGCCGCCGCAACATCCGCAGCCGTCCCGTTGCGCCGCATGGGTGTCTTCAGCGCAAAGCTGTCGTAGGCTGCATCGTGCGTTTCGCCCAGCACGATCATGCCGGGGGCGACGCAGTTCACGCAGATCTCCGGTGCCCAGGCCTTGGCCATGGTCTGGCTCAGCATGTGCAGCGCGGCCTTGCTGGTGCAGTAGTGCGCATGGGTGGGCCACGGATGCATGCCGCCCAGCGAGCCAATGTTCACAATGCGGCCATGCGCCGCCTTCAGGTGCGGGTACGCAGCCTGAGCCACCAGGAACGGCCCGCGGGTGTTGGTCGCGAACATGGCATCCCACTGCTCCGGTGTGATTGACTCCAGAGCCGCTGTCTCAAAGGCACCCGCGTTGTTGATCAGCAGGTCAAGTCCGCCCAGAAACTCAGCGCCCTCCGCAATGGCACGTTGCACGGAGGCTGGGTCTGTGACATCCATCTCCACCGCACCGGCGCGCACACCCTGGGACTGCAGCGCCGACACAGCCTGCTCCGCTGCACCGTCGATCAAACGCGTCGTCAGCACCACGTCCGCACCGGCCTGCGCCAGGGCTTGCGCCAGCCCGGCACCAATGCGGCGCACGCCTCCCGTGACAACGACCCGCTTGCCCGCCAGCAAACCCGATCCTGCAACTCCTGAGGAGATCGGCATTAGTTGTTGGGCGGCGAACCCGCTGCCGTGCCGTCCACCGTGGGCGATGTTGGAGAGCTGGTCTTGTTCGGTTGCTTGGGTACCGTGGCCGAGGCGGGCGGCTTTGCATTGTGATCCGCCGGCACAGTCGGGTCACCACCCTGTTTCGGATCCGCCGGAGAGGTCGACAGCTTGATCACCGGGTCAGTCGCGCCGATGGACTGATTCGGCTGCGGCTTGGCAATGATGCGATGACTCGGCTCCTGCACGCCGAATTGCCGCGTCGAATCGCCGGAGGTTTTCTCGTACGTCGAGATCTGCTGCTGAGGCCGGGTCATGCGAACGGTCAGTTGCTTGGAAGGCTCGTCCAGTGTCATAGTGCCCGCATACGTCGAGTAGCCGTTGGCAATGACCTGCACCTGCACCACGGAACCCTTCGGGATGATGTCGATAAAGGCCTTGCCGTCCACGCCCGACTTGACTTCAAGATTGCCCTCGTCCACGCCGTCCTTTGTGGGGTGAAAGATAACGCCGGCGTTCTCAATCACCTTGCCGTTGGAATCACGCAAAACCAGCACTTCCACGTGGCTGGTCTCCGGAGGCGCCTTGTACTTGCGGCCGTGCCGCGTGTCCTGCGCGTTCAGTAGCGCGGCGGTACTGAGCAGCAAAACAGAGGTGAGAAGGAAGCGGTTCTGCTTTAGAAAAACCATCCTATCCATCATACGGTGCTCCTCCGCATTCTTGCCGTTCTCTGATCTCCCGTAAACACCGGAGCAGCCGCGCTGCCTACGCAGATTTCGGAGGTTGTTTCCAAAACTTCGGTGTTACGGTAACGAGCATTGTGCACCTGAGCGCGATTCACTCAGATTTCATGCAGTTCTAACTTGACGCATGTCGCTTCTGGCCGTACATTAGCAATCGGAGGGCAGGAGTGCTAATCGCACCCGCCCCAATCAAGCAAGGAGCAAGTACACATGGCATCTACATTTACACCGCTGCATGACCGCATCCTGGTCCGCCGCACCGAAGAGGGCGAAACAATGCGCGGCGGCATCATCATTCCCGACTCCGCCAAGGAAAAGCCGCAGCAGGGCTCGGTCGTTTCCGTCGGCAAGGGCAAGTCGAACGACGAAGGCAAGGTTTTCCCGCTTGACGTCAAGGCCGGCGACACCGTGCTCTTCGGCAAGTACAGCGGCACGGAGATCAAGCTGGACGGCGAAGATCTGCTCATTATGCGCGAAGAAGAAGTCCTCGGCATTCTCAAGTCGTAAGCAGTGCATGCAGCGGGTGCGCGCTCCGCGCGGCTCGCAACATCCCCCCAACATTTTGAGTAGCCACGCTCCCCAAGCGTGAAGATTCCATCAAGGAAAGAGACAAGCAATGGCAAAGGTTATTCTGCACGGCGAAGATTCGCGGCAGGCGATCCTCCGCGGCGTGAATGTGCTGGCGGACGCGGTCAAGGTCACACTCGGTCCCAAGGGCCGCAATGTGGTCATCGAGAAAAAGTTCGGCTCTCCGACGATCACCAAGGACGGCGTGACCGTTGCGAAGGAGATTGAACTCAAGGATCCGATCGAGAATGTGGGCGCGCAGCTGGTCAAGGAAGTCGCCAGCAAGACTTCAGACGTGGCCGGTGACGGCACCACGACTGCGACCGTGCTTGCACAGGCGATCTTTCGCGAAGGCGTGAAGACCGTGGCAGCCGGCGCGAATCCGACCGCCCTGAAACGCGGCATCGACAAGGCTGTTGAAGCCATTGTCGGCAAGCGTTCGGAAGACGGCACCGTCGCGGGCGGCATTCTCTCCAAGTTCTCCAAGCCCGTTTCCGGCGACATGATCGCGCAGGTCGGCACCATCTCGGCCAACTCCGACCACCAGATCGGCACCATCATTGCCGAGGCCATGAAGAAGGTCGGCAAGGATGGCGTCATCACCGTCGAAGAGTCCAAGACGATGGAAACGCAGCTGGATGTCGTGGAAGGCATGCAGTTCGACCGCGGTTATCTCTCGCCCTATTTCGTGACGGATGCCGAGCGCATGGAAGCCGCCCTCGAGGATCCCTACATCCTGATCTATGAGAAGAAAATCTCGTCGATGAAGGACCTCTTGCCGCTCTTGGAGCAGATTGCCCGTACCGGCAAGCCGCTCGTTATTATTGCGGAAGATGTGGATGGTGAGGCGCTCGCAACCCTGGTCGTAAACAAGCTGCGTGGCACGTTGAATGTGGCTGCCGTGAAGGCACCGGGCTTCGGCGACCGCCGCAAGGCCATGCTGGGCGACATCGCCACGCTGACCGGCGGACAGGCGATCACGGAAGACCTCGGCATCAAGCTCGAGTCCGTGAAGATTGAGGACCTGGGCCGTGCCAAGCGCGTGACCATCGACAAGGACAACACCACGATCATCGACGGCGGCGGCCAGGACGACAAGATCGAGGGCCGCGTTCGCGAAATCCGTTCGCAGGTGGAGAAGACCTCGTCGGACTACGACCGTGAGAAGCTGCAGGAGCGTCTCGCCAAGCTTGTGGGCGGCGTTGCCGTCATCAAGGTCGGTGCGGCTACCGAAACCGAGATGAAGGAAAAGAAGGCGCGCGTGGAAGACGCGATGCACGCCACCCGTGCAGCCGTGGAAGAAGGCATTGTCCCGGGCGGTGGTGTGGCCCTGGTGCGCTGCGCTCCGGAGCTCGATGCGCTGATCAAGACGCTGGAAGGCGACGAGAAGATCGGTGCCACGATCATCCGCCGCGCCATTGAGGAGCCGCTGCGCCAGATCGTCGCCAACTCCGGCGAAGAGGGTGCGGTGGTCGTCGGCAAAATCCTGGAAAGCAAGGATGGCATCGGCTACAACGCGGCCACCAATCAGTTCGAAGACCTGGTCGCGGCCGGCGTCATCGATCCGACCAAGGTGACGCGCACTGCTCTGCAGAATGCCGCCTCGATCTCGGGCCTTCTGCTCACCACCGAAGCCCTCATCTCCGAAGTTCCGGAAAAGGCCTCAGCCCCTGCGGGCGGCGGCCACGGCGGCGGCGGCATGGACGGCATGTACTAGGACTGGCCGTCCAGGCAAGAGCGCTTCGCGCAGAAAGCAAAAAGCCCCGGAGCTATCCGGGGCTTTTTGCTGCCTTTCGCAATGTCAGATCTCTTGCTTCTTCACCACACGGCAGGGGTTCCCAACCGCCACCACATTCGCCGGCAAGCTTCTGACCACCACACTTCCCGCGCCGATAACGGTGTTCTCGCCGATGCTCACACCTGGGCAAATGATGCTTCCGCCGCCGAGCCAGACGCCGTTGCCGATGATCACGGGGAGAGCGTATTCCAGGCCGGAGATGCGGGTGGCGGCGTCAATGGGATGTGTGGCGGTGTAGATGTGCACGCCGGGGGCGATCTGCACGTCGTCGCCGATGGTGATGGTGTTGCAATCCAGCAAGACGCAGTCAAAGTTAATAAAGGTGCGCGCGCCGATGTGGATGTGTTGGCCATAATCGCATTGCAGGCGTGGGCGGATCACCGTGTCTTCACCGATGCTTCCCAGTAGTTCCCGCAGCAGGCCGGCTCGCAACGGCTGGTCCGCCGCGGCGCTTGCGTTAAATCGCTCCAGCAGCGCCTGACCACGAAGGTAATCGGCCTTGAGCTCGGCGCCACCGGCGGTGTACATCTCACCACTCAGCATCTTCTCCTTTTCGGTCTTTGCGGCATGGCTCATCGTGCGGCTCTTTCGAGGCCCTGCGCCAGAAGCTCCGCCAGGTGAAGGCCTCCACGTTGCGAGTTTTGGCGGATGGCTTCGCGGCAAGAGAAGCCGTCAGCGAGAATCACGGTCTTGGCAGAGGCGGCGTGTACAGCGGGCATCAGCACACGGTCGGCGAGTGTTTGCGAGACCTCATACTTGTCCTTCTCAAAGCCGAACGGGCCAGCCATGCCGCAGCAGCCGCTGTCCAGCACCTTCACCTGCGCGCCCATGCGCCGCAGGACCGCTTCTTCCGCCGTCATCTTGTAGAGAGCCTTGTGGTGGCAATGCCCGTGGACGATCACCTCATCGGGCCATGGTGGTGGCGACCAATCCGGCGCATGCTGCTCGAGGAAGTCGGCCAGCAGATAGGTTAGCAGCTTGAGGCGTTTTGCGCGCTCGTTGCCTGGGAAGAGATCCTGCGCTTCATCTGTAAACACAGAAGCGCAGCTCGGCTCCAGCACAACGATCGGCAATCCGCGATCAATCTCCGGGCCGATGCGGTCCAGTATGCGCCGCAGGTATTGCTTCGCCTCCGTCAGGAAACCGAAGTCATACAGCGGGCGGCCGCAGCAGAGATGCTCTTGCGGCACATGCACGCGAAAGCCCGCAGATGTGAGCACGTCGTAAGCAGCCATGGCTGTGCCCGGCTTCAAGTAGTTGTTGAAAGTGTCGGCCCAGAGCAGGACCTCCGGGCGTGCACCATCCCCTGAACCGGCCACACCTCGACGTTTCAGCAATTGTCGAAAGGAATGTGGCGCGAACTGCGGCAACGTGCGCTGCGGTGCGATAGCAAGCACTCTCTTCACAACCGCGGCGGCTCCCGGCAGCTTGAGTCCGGCATTCAGCAGCCGTGGCGACGTTGCGTTTGCCAGCCGTGCCCATTTGTCGATATGCCCAAAGGCATACGCATTCAGCGGTCGCGCATGGTGCCGGTGGTAGTGCGACATAAACTCGGCTTTATACGTCGCGATATCGACATTCACCGGGCACTCGGACTTGCAGGCCTTGCAGGAAAGGCACAGGTCCAGCGTTTCTTTCACGTGGTGGTCGTCCCACAGCGCCTCGCCCTGCTTGCCGCCGATCACCTCTCCCTGCAGCAGTTCAAACAGTGCGTGCGCCCGGCCACGCGTGCTGTGCCGCTCGTCGCGCGTCGCCATGTAGCTGGGGCACATGGTGCCGGCGGACTCTTTGCGGCACTTGCCCACCCCGACGCAACGTTCCGCGGCATGCGCAAAGCTTTCGCCATCGCTGGTAAAGCTAAAGTGCGTGATCGGCTCGGCAGGCGCAAAGTCCGCGCCGTAGCGGAGATTCGCGTGCGGCTGGTTGGCCCGGACCAACTTGCCGGGATTCATCTTGCCTGCCGGATCCCAGATGTCCTTGAAGCGCTCAAATGCCTGGATGAGCTCCGGTCCATACATCCGTTCCAGCAGTGCACCGCGCGCCTGGCCGTCGCCATGCTCACCGGAGAGCGACCCACCGTGCGCAACGACCAGGTCGGCGGCACGATCCAGAAAGGCCCGGAACTGCCGGATGCCCTGCTCGGAACGCAGGTCGAAATCGATACGGCAGTGCACGCATGCCTGGCCGAAATGACCGTAGAACGCAGTGTCGTAGCCAAACTCGTCAAGCAGCGCCCGGAAGTCGCGCAGGTATAAGCCAAGCCGCTCCGGCGCAACGGCATGATCCTCCCAGCCCTCCCAACCCGGCTTGTGGCCCGGCACAAAGGCGGTAGCGCCCAGTGCCGCTTCCCGCACTTCCCACAGCTGCTTCTGGTCGGCCACGGCTTCGATCAGCACCGCTTCCGCGTCACTTCCCTGCAGGGACGCGGCAAACTGCCGCGCCTGTGTGCGGGACTGCTCATACGAACTGGCGCCGAACTCGACGAACAACCAACCATTGCCGCGCGGCAGAAGCGCAATCTTCCGCGACAGCATGCTCTTGGCCTGCATGAATTCGACCAGCTTGCGATCAAAGCCCTCCACCGCGATGGGGCGATGCTGCAGGATCGACGGCACGCGATCGGCAGCGGCATAAATGTCGGGATAGCCGGCCACCACCAGCGTGCGGCAGGCAGGGTTGCGCATGAGCCGCAGCTTTGCCGACAGCACCACGACGCATGTCGCCTCAGACCCCACCAGGGCACGTGCAAGATGAAAGCCGTTTTCCGGCAGAAGTTCGTTCAGGTTGTAGCCGGAGACGCGGCGTGGAATCTGCGGAAAACGTTGCCGCACCAAGGAGGCATACTCGTCCCGAAGCTGCCGCAGACCGGCATAAATTTCTCCACGCCGCCCGCCTGCCTCGATGATCTCCTGAATGCCATCTTCACTCGCCCCGCCCACCGTGATCACGGTGCCGTCGTAAAGCAGCACCTCCAGATCCAGCGTGTTGTCATCGGTTTTACCGCCATACAGCGCATGCGATCCGCAGGAGTTGTTGCCGATCATCCCGCCCAGCGTGCAGTGCGAGTGCGTTGCCGGGTCCGGTGCAAAGAACCAGCCCAGCGGCTTTACTTCAGCTTGCAACGCGTCCAGAACGATGCCTGGCTCCACACGGACCCAACCCGCTTCCGCATCGATCTCCAGGACACGGTTCAGGTAGCGCGAGAAATCCAGAATGACCGCGAAATTTGTACATTGCCCGGCAAGCGATGTTCCCGCGCCACGCGAGAGCAAGGGCGCGCCATATTCCCGGCAGACGGCAACGGCGGCAATCACGTCCTCACGCGTTCGCGGGTACATCACGCCGATGGGAATGTACCGGTAGTTCGAGGCGTCCGTGGCATACAGTGCTCGAGTTCCCCGGTCAAACAAGACGTCGCCGCGGACCGCTTGCCGCAAACTCTCTTCCAGCCGCGAGGCCTCCGCAAAGTCAGGTGTCCGCACATGTGACGATGCCGGCAACGGCGCTATCTGAATCAGTTCGGCCAAGCAAATCCTTCGGCGCAGGCACAATGTTCGCCTGCGATCTCTCTATGCTACGCAGGTGCCACGCCGGGGAAGCAATTTGCCTGTGTTCAGGCGGACACCGCTCGGCCGTTCGTAGAATCGCTATACTCGTTTTGGACTTGATGAGGAACGTGACTCGAAGGCGAACCGCTCGGGCACGCGCCGGGAATTTCGGAGCACTTGGATTTGGCAACACATCTTGCACCACCGCAGCACGCTGGCGTCACCGAAATCTCCCCAGAGCCGAATGCGATGCTGCGGCATGTCGCCGTCGTGATCCCGACATATAACGCGGAAAACCACTGGCCACAACTCAGGATTTCGCTCGATCAGCAGGGTATTGCCCCGGACCAGATCCTAATTATCGATAGCTCTTCACAAGACCGGACACCTCAGCTCGCCATGCAGGCTGGGTATCTTTTCGCCAGCCTGCCCAAGTCCGAGTTCCACCACGGCAAGACAAGGCAAACCGCCGCGGAGATGATGAAGGACGCGGACTTCCTCCTCTATCTCACGCAGGATGCAGTGCTGGCCGATCCATTTGCCGTACAGACCATGCTGCTGCCCTTTCAGGACGCCCGCGTGGGTGCGGTAGGTGGCCGCCAGCTTCCCCGTTTACAGGCCGACCCCATTGAGCGGCATGCGCGCTTGTTCAACTATCCCGCTGAATCTTCCGTTCGCACCTTCCACTCCAGGCTTCAAATCGGCATCAAGGCAGCATTTCTCTCCAACAGCTTTGCGGCATACCGCCGTTCCGCGCTTATGGAGGCCGGGGGTTTTCCCGCCGGCGTCATCGTTGCGGAAGATTCGACGATGGCGGCAAAGCTGCTGATGAACAGTTGGAAAGTCGCTTACCAGAGTGAAGCCTGCGTTTACCACTCTCACCCTCTCTCGCTAAAGGAAGAGTTTCGTCGCTACTTCGATACGGGCGTCACGCATCAGCAGCAAACGTGGCTGCTGGAAAACTTTGGCGGGCCGGGCGGCGAAGGCAGCCGGTTCGTCCGATCCGAGTTAATGTTTCTGGCCCGGCATCGGCCCTCGATGATCCCCAGAGCCCTCCTTCGAACCATGTCAAAGCTCATTGCCTACCGGCTTGGACGGGCACAGCACCATCTTCCCCTGTGGATCAATCGGCGTCTTAGCGGCCATGCAAACTTCTGGCGTGAGCAAAGTCGGCTCGCAGAACGTGATCGTTGATGTGTCTTACTTACTTGCTCACCACGTCTGATAGATGATCGTAGCCGGAGCAACTTGGCGAGCTCAGCCTGCAAGCAAGAAACTTTGCCCGTGGCACAAACAACAAGCCAGTCCTCCGCTTTCTTTAAACTTCGATAGTACATGTCTCTGCATAAGCGGCGGCGGCCACTTAGCAGCAGCATAAGAATCTGGTAGACTTTAAAAGTTGTTGCGCATCAAGCCGGTCTGAACATCCCCGGTCGAATCGGGGCTTCAACAAAGGTAGAAAGAAGTGAGCGGGCAAAAGCCAGGTACTTCGATCTATGTGACATTCCAAGGTCCGATGATCTTGGGGACGTAGCTCAGTTGGTTAGAGCGCTGCCCTGTCACGGCAGAGGTCGCGGGTTCGAGCCCCGTCGTCCCCGCCACTTCAAAGCCTGTCGTTTCCTGGGCTATGAGGTGATCCTTACAATTAAGCAACACAGCAGGAACTTTAGTGTTTTGCTTACCTGTACGGCATTTGTAACAACCCGCCGTGGGCGGATAGCTCAGTTGGTTAGAGCGCCTGCCTTACAAGCAGGATGTCGGGGGTTCGAGTCCCTCTCTGCCCACCAATTCTCAGCTTGCAGCGAATTCCTGTCACTTTACTGGACGGCTCAGCCAAGCAGATGACCCGATTGATCGTCAACGCCGATGATTTTGGCATGACGCCGGGCATCAATCGCGCAACTGCCGACCTGGCCGCTACCGGTGCGCTCTCCTCCGCGACGCTCATGGCAAACGGCTCAGCGTACGGCGATGCGGTGGCACTCGCTCAGCGCACTCCCACGCTCCACGTCGGCTGTCATGTGGTTCTGGTGGACGGTACGCCTATTGGCCTGCTTGACCAAATGCGTACCCTGATCCAAGCGGATGGACATTTCCGTGCGTCGCTGCCGTCCTTCGTAGCTGCCTCCCTGGCTGGACGCATCCGTGCATCGGACATCGAGCAACAAGCGACCGCACAAATCCGTAAGCTGCAGGCGAGCGGCATCCACGTTCATCACATCGACACCCACAAGCATACGCACATGTTCCCGGCCGTTCTGCGCCCACTCTTGCGCGCGATGAAGAACTGCGGTGTCCACGCAATCCGGAACCCTTTCGAGCCAACTTGGAGCATTGCCACTGCAGGCCACTCGAGGCTGCGCCGGTCTCAGGTGAATCTGCTCCGCATGGCGTACGCACGCGGATTTCGACGGCTCTGCGATGAAGCCGGCGTGGTCACAACGGAAGGTGCCATCGGCGTTGCGGCCACTGGGTCACTTCATACAAAGTCTTTGCGTGCGCTTCTGGACCGCTTGCCGCAAGGTGTTTTTGAACTGGTCTGCCATCCTGGTGTACATGATGCCGAGCTGGCGGCATTACCCACCAGGTTGCGCGCGTCCCGTCCAATGGAGACCCAGGCTCTTCTGCAGGTGGTTCCAGAGATGGTGCGGGCGGGCAGGCTCGTCCTGACAAGCTTCGGGCAGCTCCCGATTTAGCGCCCGCGCGCACCCACGGTGCGAAGCAGTTCCACCGCCGATTGCATATCGTCCCGCAGCAATTGCAGCGTCGCCTCGCTCTCGCCTTCCCGCGTCATCAGCGGCATCTCAATGCTTACGCGTGTGCCCCGCCCCGGCCGGCTTTCAATCTGCACCGTGGCCGCCGTCCCATAGAGCACCTGCAGCCGCTCCCGCACATTGCGCATGCCAATGCCCGTGCCCGGCCGCACCAGCCCACTCACCGGCGAGGCGGATTCCCTCTCTGGCGCGATGCCAACGCCATCATCCTCCACCTCCAGCAGCAGGCTGTCACCCACGGTGCGGCTGCGCAGCGTCACTGTGCCGCCACTGATGCGCGGCTCCAGCCCATGCTTGATGCTGTTTTCAATCAGGGGCTGCAGCAGCATGCTGGGCACCTGCATGTCCAGCGTTTCCGGCGCAATCTGCTTCACCACGCGCAGCTTCTCGCCAAAGCGCACCACCTCAATCGCCAGGTAGTCGTCGGTAAAGGCCAGCTCCTCACGGAACGGCACAAAGGCCTCACGCTGTTTCAGCAGGACGCGCAGAATATTCGCGAGCTTCACGACCATCTCACGCGCCAGTTCCGGTTCCAGCCTCACCAGTGACGCGATCGAATTGAGTGTATTGAACAGAAAGTGCGGATTGATCTGCCGCTGCAGTGCATCCAGCCGAGCCTCCAGCAGCAGCCGGCCCTGCTCCTCCAATTTCTGCTGAATGCGCACCGCATTCCAAATTTTGAGCGGAATGCCCACCACCACGGGCGCCGCGGCGCAGATGGCAATCTCCAGCAGCCAGTTGCCGCTGCGCAGGGAAAAATAGCGGCGAGGGTAAAAGTGAGACACGGCACTGGCGCATGCCTGCAGCATCATCACCAGCAACAGCAGAAGAATTTGCCGGTCAAGATGTGGCCGCTGCAGATTGCGCCGGACCCAGCGGTAAAGGCTCAGGTCGATCAGCGGCGAGAACGACCAGACATCTTCCATCTCTACAAAGCTGTAGAACGCTCCGGCAATACCCGCCACCATCAGGTTCGCCGGCAAGGCGAGGAACTCTCCATGCAGCACAGCCGGCAAGGCAAGCAGCAGCCCGCCGGCAAACGCCGCGGTAGGACCCACAACGATGCCCAGCAACACCGTTGTTTCCAGAGACAGATCGGCTGCGAGAAAGTTCGGCACGACCGCACGGATCCACACGCCGGCCACCAGCGGTGCTGTGATCATCAGCACCAGCCGCAGCCGTTCGTGCAGGGTTCGCTCCGGCCGCAGCAGCAGCCGGCGAAACGCAACCGAACGTGTGAGCGAACTCGACACTGCCGCCGCCACGCCCAGCTTGACCAGCAGTGAAATCAGAACGAGCTTGGGCTCAAACGCAGTCACACTCGTCATCCTATCGCCCGCTGTGTGAGCCAGAGCTTCATCCTGCAGCGCACCTGCTGCATCCACCGGTCGGCCCAGGCATCTATACAGTGCAGTCATGCGGTACAGCCAAATCAACAAAGTCGCCGAAGCCACGCTGCCGACCACGCGCGGTGTCTTTCGCATTCTCGGCTTTCAAGGTGTGCTTGCGCCAGGTGTTGCGCCTGGACCTCAGGGCAAGCATGTGGAAGAGCTGGTCGCGCTTGTTTATGGAGACACCGACAGGGATAGTTTCACAAGCAATGCAGCCCCCAACGCTTCCAGGGCACCCATCGTACGCGTGCACTCTCAGTGCCTCACCGGCGACGTCTTTCACTCACTGCGTTGTGATTGCCGTCAGCAGCTCGATCTTGCATTGGACACCATTGTTGCTCACGGCTCCGGCATTGTCCTCTATGAGGAGCAGGAAGGGCGTGGTATCGGCCTGATGGCCAAGCTGCGCGCCTATGAACTTCAGGACCAGGGTTTGGACACGATTGAAGCCAATGAGCGGCTTGGCTACAAATCGGACCACCGCGATTTCAGCCTGCCGGCTGAGGTGCTTCGAAAAATGGGGATCTCCTCGGTGCGTCTGATCACTAACAATCCGGAAAAGGTCCAGGCTCTGGAGAAAGCGGGCATTCACGTGTCCGAACGCCTTTCGGCGGAAGTTGAACCGAACCATACGTCCGAAAAGTATCTGCAGATCAAGCGCGAAAAGATGGGTCACCTCATCGGCTCGTTGTAGCGCAGCGAAAGCGATTTCGACACAGCAGAAAGGGCGCATTCAGTGCGCCCTTTCTGCTGTGTCGCTCTGGGGGAGGGAGGTTAGCTTGGATTTGCCTTCGCTGTCGTGCTGTTTTCCTCTTGCATGTTCGACAGCACCTTGACTTCGACCCGGCGGTTCTTCGACCGGCCAGCGGCCGTTTTGTTCGACGCCACGGCATCATCCTTGCCGATGCCCACCAGGTAGAACTTGTGAGGCGGGATGGAATATTTGCTCTGCAAGTAAGCCGCAACCGCATCGGCACGCTTTTGGCTCAGCGCGTAGTTGTACTGCGCATCTCCAACGGAGTCAGTGCCACCCGTGAGCTGCACAAGGTAGTGCTTGGTCGTCTGCAGGCTGGAAGCAAGCGAATCCAGCTCCTTTTTGTCCGCTGCCGTCAATACAGCTTTGTCGAAGGCAAAGGTCACGCTGGAGTCGGAGATCGGCTTGTAGGTGTCCAGGTTGGTGATGACGCCATTGAGTGAATCCACGCGGTTGTACGCTTCCTGTGCATTCCCGTTTGCCTTGTCGGCGGACTGCTGCGCACCTTGCGCGCGCGTATCTGCCGCGTCGGCGGCACCCTGCGCTCCGGCGATGCCCTTGGTCGCGCGTTCGTCCGTCTCTGTGATGGTGCGGTGATCGCTTGCCGTCTTTGCATCCAGATCGTTCGTATTCTGAATAAGTGGGGCGGACTGCGACCGCACATAATTCTTGCTGCTGCAACCCGTGCTCAACACCACGACCATCGCCGCGCTCGCCGCAACACCCGCTTTTCGCAACATGCCGCACTTGCTGTCTGTGTGCATTTGATTTCAATCTCCTCTGGAAGAAAAAGGTTAGTTTCTCAACCGAACACTTCTAATAATGCACGTTTGTTGCCAATCGAAGTAGATCGGTAACTCCTATATCGCTCAGCTACTTCCGCCCGAGTACCGCGCATTGGGCCGCGGTCGGCTCACCATGGCGCGGCAGAAATTACCTGACCTGGCCAGGACCGGTAAACTGGAAAAGCGGCACCCTCATGGATCTTCAACAGAAAATACGTACGCTACCCCGTCAGCCCGGGGTGTACCTCTACAAGAATGCTGACGGAGAAGTCATCTACGTCGGCAAAGCGAAGAATCTGCGGAACCGCGTCTCCAGCTACCTCCTGGAGAAGAACCAGATGAACTCCAAAACCGGCACGCTCATGCGTGAGGCGGTCGATGTCGACTACATTCAGGTTGCCAACGAACACGAGGCGCTTGCCCTTGAAAACAACCTGATCAAGCAGCGCAAACCGCGCTTCAACATTCTGCTGCGCGACGACAAAACCTACCCCTATGTGAAGCTGACCATGGGCGACCGCCATCCCAAGGTTTTTGTCACGCGTCGCCTGTACAAAGACGGCGGCCAGTACTTTGGACCGTACTTTCCCGGCAATCTGGCCCATCGCATCGTCGACCTCGTCCACCGCTCGTTCCTGATTCCCAGCTGCAAAGTCGACCTGAACCGCTATCACCCACGGCCCTGCCTGGAGTTCTACATCAAACGCTGTCTCGGCCCCTGCGTCGAGAACACGGTCGCGAAGGAGGCTTATCGCGAAGCCGTGCGCGACGTGCAGCTCTTTCTCAACGGCAACCAGAATGAGCTGGAAGACCGCATCACCGCGCGCATGACGGAAGCCGCCATGAGTGAGCAGTTCGAACTCGCCGCACGTCTGCGCGATCAGCTCGTGACGGTGCATCAGCTGCAGGAAAAGCAGCGTATCGCCTCCGCCGAGAATGAAGACGCGGACGTCTTCGGCTTTCACTTTGACAAGGAAATGCTCGCCGTCAACCAGTTCCACATGCGCGAAGGCAAGATTGTGGACAAGCGTGATTTCTTCTGGGAAGACCTGCCAGAACTGCTCTTCGATGCCGGCAGCGACGCCGAACCGGAGGCCGACCCTGACATGGAAGATCAGACCACCGCTGCCCACGACCCCGCACCGTCGCGGAGCGAAGCCGAGCGCCAGGCACCCGAGCCGGTGGCCGCAACAAATGCTTTGCCACCCACCACACAGGCTTTCTCGCCAGCCAACTTCTTTTCGGCCTTCCTGAAACAGCTCTACCTGGATCAGCCCTACGTTCCACGCACCATTTACGTGCCTGTGGAGTTTCCGGACCGTGTCGCACTTGCCGGACTGCTCTCCACGCAATCCAAGCGCAAAGTCGAAATTCTTGCTCCGCAGCGCGGCGACAAACGTTCGCTGGTCGATCTGGTTTGCCAGAATGCGAAGCAGAGTTACGACCAGCGCTTCCGCACGCTCACGCCCTCAAAGAATGCGATCGCTACCGCGCTGCAGGACGCACTGAACCTGCCCGAACTGCCCACACGCATCGAGTGCTTCGACATCTCGCACATCCAGGGGGCGGAGACCGTTGCCAGCATGGTCGTCTGGGAAGGTGGCGAGATGAAAAAGGCCGACTACCGCAAATTCAAGGTCAAGACCGTTACCGGCGTAGACGATTTCGCCTCCATGCGGGAGGTCATCCAGCGCCGCTATCGCAAGCTGCAGGAAGCTAACGAGCCCTTCCCTTCACTGATCTTGATCGACGGCGGCCTCGGCCAGCTGCACGCCGCGTATGCCGCACTGGAAGAGATCGGCATCACCCTGCAGCCGCTCGCCTCCATTGCCAAGCGGGAAGAAGTCATTTACGTCTACGGCCAGGAAGATGATCCTGTGGTGCTCGATCGCCGCTCGCCCGTGCTGCACCTGGTGCAACGCATCCGCGACGAATCGCACCGGTTTGCCATTACCTACCACCGCAAACGCCGCGAGATGCGCGACCGCGACTCCGAACTGCTCAGCATTCCCGGCGTCGGCCCCACCACGCGCAAGCGCCTGATCGAACATTTTGGCAGCCTGCGCGGCATCAAGGCTGCCGGACCGGACGCGCTGACCGCCGTGGTCAACACGAAGACCGCACAGATCATCCGCGACTACTTCCACAAGGAGCGGGAGGCGGCGATCGACGGCATGGGCACACCTTCGAGCGAAAGCGGCCTTCGCATTTTGCAGTGAAGATTTACTGAATCCATGGTTGAAGTTGCTCGACCCGTTGAACGCCGGGAACGCTGAGCTTCAACAATGCTTCATCTGCGGTCAGGGAACACATCGACACGCGCAACAGAGGCGCAAGCCAAGTGAATGGCGTCCGCCGAGCGGACCTGAAGTCCGATCGCAATCGTGAAAAGATCGGAATACAAGCCGCATCGAAACGTAATAGGTCAAACAAAAGGCTGCTAAGACACGCTTCCGCCTGGTGAATACTTTTCGAGTCCACAAAATCTCGGCCACCCGCAAGTGCTTCACCAATAGCCAGACAGCTTGTGACAAGAACATCGCCCCTGCGTAGCGCTTGATCCAGATGGTGAATGACTCGTGGAACATTAACCGGGTTCTCTTCAAGCAGATAAATGAAGAGCATAGCGTCTCAAAAAATTCACTCGCCCGGCTTACCATACCGAACCCAGCGCAAGTAGTTCCCTGCGCCGCCCCGTGCCGCTATTGCGTCCTTCAGGAGACCGCGGAAGGACGCGGGCAGACGTTCGACAAAGCTCTGGACAGATTCCCCATCGCGCCTACCCTCGACTTAAACCTGCGGTGAATGGCTCGTATCCCAGTTATGACGATACGGTTCCATGACCTCCTCTCAACATCAAGCACAGGCACCGTCAAGATTACCCGCCAAACCCATCCGGACCCGCCTGAAACGTATTGCACTGGTTTACCTGGCCCGTACTCAATCCGCGCTTGAACCAGCCCTGCCGCTCCGCGCTGCTGCCGTGCGTCCAGCTTTCCGGCGACACCTGGCCGCGCTGCATGCGTTGGATGTGATCGTCGCCAACCGCCGCAGCGGACTTCAGGGCTTCCGCCACATCCTGGTCGTTGTACTTCAGTTGCGAGGAATGCGCCCAGACCCCCGCGAAACAGTCTGCCTGCAACTCCAATTCCACAGACGCCCGGCTGCGCTGGCTCCGGTCCTGCATCATCTGCTGCGCCTTTGCCTCAATTCCCAGGATGTTCTGCACATGGTGTCCAAGCTCGTGCGTGATCACATAGGCCTGGGCAAAATCGGCATTGTCTCCGCCCAGCTTTGTCAGTTCATCCCAGAAGCCAAGGTCGATATAGACCCGCTCGTCGGCCGGGCAATAAAACGGCCCCGTTGCGGATTGCGCATCGCCGCACCCGGATTGTGTCTCATCACGAAAAAGCACCAGCTTGGCATGCCGGTAATTGTGATTGGCCTGCTCGGGGAGCAGCGCCGTCCAGGTCTTCTGCGCGTCGTCCAGCACCACCGAAACCAGTTGCGCCGACCGATGCTCCGTCGCAGACTCCTGCACCGGCGCGCCCGCCTCCTGCTGCGACCGCTGCACCGGTTGGCCGCCACCCCCACCGCCGCCCAGCAAACCCATGAAATTGTGACCGGTGAGCAGGCTGATCACCAGCACCACAAGCACGCCGCCAAGGCCCAGGCCACCACCGCCGAACGGCAGAAATCCACCGCCACCACCCGAGTCACCCCGGCGGTCCTCCACATCGCTGCTCATGCCTCCCGGCGTCCAATCCATGGTCGTTCCTCGCTTTGCTAGGCTCTGCCTTGAGGGCTGGGCTGTCTGATGCGAAAGCCCCGGCGCGCATTGCCCGCTGCCGGAGGAACATCACTGGTGACTGCTGCCCAGCCAGGTTCTGCCCTACGCTCGACGGATGCGCTACGTCCTTGCCCTGCTCGCCGCGTGCGGTTCCATCCTCCACGCTCAATTCGCCGCGCCTTCATTGCCGGCCACTGTCGCTACCATCGCAAAGGAGGCGCAAGGAACCGTCTCCGCCGCCTGCTTGCTGCCCGGCACCGCGCTGAATTGCGACCTGAACCCGCACAACCACCCGCCCATGCAGTCCATGTTCAAGTACCCACTCGCATTGACGGCCCTGCACCTGGCGGATACAGGCAAATTGCTGCCCGGTCAGAAACCCGGTGAGTCAATCCAGGTCACGCTCGACCGTCCGGTCCGTTTTCTGCCGCAGGATCGTATCGCCAACACCTACAGCCCATTGCAGGATCGCTACCCGGAAGGCAATGTCGACGTTCCTCTGCGAGAACTCATTCAACTCGCAGCAGGCAAAAGTGACAACGTGGCGACTGAAATTCTGCTTCGCCTCATCGGCGGTCCGGCCACGGTGCAGAGTTATATCCGCTCACTTGGTGTCACCGGCTTTCAACTACAGGACGGCGAACGCATCATGAACGGCCCAAACCCGGACCGGACCGCGCAGTACCGCAACTGGATCGAGCCCGCCGCCGCCGTGCAACTGCTGCAGCGGCTTGTGGTGGACCCGCCAATCTCCCCCGAGGCAAACGCCTTCTTGTTGGAATCCCTCACCACTTCCGTTACGGGTCCAAACCGGCTGCGCGCAGGCCTGCCCGCAGGTACGCCTCTGGCTCATAAAACCGGGACTTCTGGCGAGCACAACGGCAAGGCGGAAGCCACCAACGACATCGGCCTGATCACCCTGCCGGATGGCCGTCATCTCGCCGTCGCGGTCTTCGTGACCGACGCCCACGCCAACGAAGCGACGCGCGATGCCGTCATTGCTCGCATCAGCCAAGCCGCTTACAACGCGGCGCTGCAAACACGATAAAGCTGGAAGCCACGACAAGACGGTGTTCCATGTCCCGCGTTGGGATATGAGTGCTAAGCATGTGCGCTTAACAGGCGCCGCGACAGAAGCACCGCTCTGCACCAGCGGCACTCAATCGATGTGCATGGGGGCATTTCCATCCAATACTCTAGAAAGACCCCGATGCCGAATCACACGCCGCGCCAATCGCCCGCTCACCGGCACGGTGGAAACCCGCGCAAACCCAAGCTCGGCCAGAATTTTTTGGTGGACGATGCCGCCCGCCATCGCATCGCGGATGCTCTCGGCGATGTTTCGGACAGCACCGTTATTGAGATCGGCCCCGGTCACGGTGCCATCACGTCCATCCTGGCTGGACGCGCCAGGCGCCTGATCTGCGTCGAACTCGACCGTGGCCTTGCCGCCGAACTACGCTTCCGCTATCGCGACCGGCCTTCGGTTCAGATCGTGGAAGGCGACATCCTGCAAACCGATTTCAGCGAAGTGCTGAGTGCCGGACAGAATCCCGACGCTGATGAACATAGAGACAGGAAGCAGGCATGGGAGAAACGGGCAAAGGCTGTCGGCAACCTGCCGTACTACATCACTTCAGACATCCTGCTGCACCTGTGCGCCGCCGCCTCCGTGCTTGAAACCGCTGTGGTCATGATGCAGCGCGAAGTCGCCGAGCGCATTGCCGCCCAGCCCGGCACCCGCGACTACGGCCTGCTCTCGGTGACGATTCAGATGCATGCGCAAGTCGCAGACCTCTTCACGCTGGCGCCATCTGCATTTTCACCGCCGCCGGACGTGCACTCAACGGTCTTGCGTCTCGACTTTAGCAGCCGCTTCGCCGAACTTGGCATTCAGGATGGCGCAGCTTGGACGAGCTTCCTTCGTGGCTGCTTTCAGCAAAAGCGGAAAAACCTTGGCAACAACCTGCGCGCGGCCGGCTTCAGCGCTTCTCAGATCATCGGGGCATGCGGACAGGCGGGTATCGCTCCGGAAACGCGAGCGGAAGCGCTCTCCATTGAAGCACTGGCCGCGCTCTCCCGAAGCCTTGCGAACGTTAGCGGGGCCGAGCCGCCGGAGCGGATGGCGAAGGAGCCGGAGTAGGCACGCTTGGCGCGGCGGGAGCGGGTGCCGGTGCAATCCGTGGTGCCATCGGTGCCGGAGCCGGCTGCATCGGCCGGGGTGCCTGCACCTGCGCCGGGGCAATCGGGCGATTGACCATGGGGGCGGGTGATGCCGGCTGATAGACCTGCGGCGGACCACCCACCGCGCCAACACCCGGCCTGTAGCCCGATCCATAGCCGTAGCCCGTCCGTGTGGGCAGCGGCGTCGATCCGGTTGCATTCACTGGGGGCACACCGGTGGCATGGACCGGCACCGATCCGGTTGCCCCGAGCGGAACCGCGCCGTTGGCGTTGATAGGAGGCACACCGGTCGCGTTGACCGGAGCGGGCCCTGTTGCGTTGTAGGGCACGCTGCCCGTCGTATTCACGGGAACGTTGACCGGGTGCTGCCCACGCCAGCCCTCTCTGCGCACACCGGCCGCACCCAGCGCGCCTCCCAGGGTCAGCCCATTGCCTGCTGGCAAGCTTGCTGCCGGAGCCGCCGCATGCCACTCCGCCGGACGCCCCGGAACCGCAGCCGGGACTGTGGTGACCCGGCCCAGCAACGCTGCATGCGTGCCCGTCTGCACCGG
The DNA here is from genome assembly GCA_964246215.1 of uncultured Terriglobus sp. Lineage (GTDB taxonomy): Bacteria > Acidobacteriota > Terriglobia > Terriglobales > Acidobacteriaceae > Terriglobus. Next base: position 109,768 of record CAXTPQ010000003.1, read on the forward strand.
GAAGTCCCTCGCAAATGTGGAGCCGACCGCAGACTGGCCGCGCGAGGTGTACGGGTGAGCGACCGGGCGCAGCGGCGTTACCATCACGCCGCTGATGCGTACCGGCTCACCACCGCGAGCCGCGTGCCCATCCGCCGGCCTCCCGGGAGACTTCGTTTCCACGGGTATTGTCGCCAGCCGGTGAATGCGCAAACCATTCGATGTCTGGTCCAGTGGATACTTTGGACCGCGCCAGCCCGGTGGAGCGTGCCGCACCGGATAGTTCCACACCCCGCCGTTGTAGCCGTATCCGTAGCCGTCGCCAAATCCGCCGCCATACCAACCCGCAAAGTTCCGGCAGCCGGCTGTCGGGATCCAACCCCAACCAAAACCACCGTAATAGCCCCATGTACCACAGCGGTACGGCAGCCAACCCCATCCGTAGCCTGAGGCCCACACGTAGCCGGAGCCACCGTCGACCCAACTGCCGTTTGCATATGGATCAAAGTCCGCCGCGACCGCCGAGGGCTGCCACACCTGCCCTTCGCCGGGAACGTTGTACCAGCTTCCATTCGCGTCCAGGTCGCTCCAGCCGTAGCCCTGGTCGCCGGCATAGTTGTCGCGCACGGAGGTGCGGGCATTCTGCTGGTCCAGCGCCGCCTGGGCCAAACCTTCATTCCAGTTGTCCCAGCTTTCCGGTGAAACGGTGTCGGCCAGCAGATACCGCTTCGCATTTCTGGGGTCGCTGCGCAGGCTCTCGCCCGCCTGCAGATCGGCGGTGTAGGCGTCCGTGCGCGTTACGGACACCAGCCCGCTCAGCACGGCAGCTTCCACCTGGCCGGCTGTCACGCGCACGCGGAAGCTGGAGTTCTGCTGCGGCAGCAACGCCGTCTCGCCCGCGGTCACGGCATAGCTGCTGCGTTCCGACGCCCGTAACTCCAGATAAAACAACCCATCGCCCAAACCGATCTCCGTGGCTCCATTGTCGGTGGCCAATTGCTCCAGCAAGGCGGAACTGTTGGGCGTCATGCGCAGCACGGAGCCGTCTGGAAACTCGATCTCCGCTTCCCCATGCTCGCCCGCAAGAATGCGTTCGCCCTGCAGCAACGGCATATTCAGCGCCGCCTGCACCGCGCTGTCCGGGGAGCCATCCGTCAGGATCTGGACGGTGCCGGCCAGATGGCTCAACCGTGCCACAGGCCGTGCCTGCGCGACGGCACGCTGCTGGGGTGTCATTTGCTGTGGCGTGGCACGCTGAGCTTCAGCGGCCTGTACCGACTCGTTCGTCGTAGTTTGCGCTGGGGCAGACGCTAAGGTTGAGACGGCATCCTGTGCGATGCAGCGGCCGGCGAATGTCAGAACAACAACGGCTGCACTGGTGCCGAGCCACTTCGCCGGGTGTTTCATACCGCACCTCATCGCCTGGAGCATACTCCACATGAGATGTGGACGGCGCGGCAGAAGAATCGTCGCGATGGAGCTATGACATCGGCGCGTGCCGCGGAAAGCAGAGCCTACTGTTGTTGAGACAACTGCAATAACTCCGCGGCGCGCACGCGCACCCGCTCCAGCACCTGATCGTCCGTAGTCAGGCTTTCCAGCGCAGGCCGGATCGCCGCCAACTCCGGAGCCTTGCCTTCCTTGGCCGCTGCCGCCAGACGCAGCAGCACCGGATCAAGCCCCAGCCGGTCATACCGGTGCAGCCGTTCGATCGTGGCACCCTCTTCCAAGGTGTAGCTGGTATGTGTCAGGTACTCCGTCGCGCTGGCCAGAGCCTTGTTATCGGTGAAATTAAAGGAGCACCGCGCCGCCGGCCCACCGTCCGGCTGGTAACTGATTTCTTTTTGCCCCATGCGCGCCAGATTCTTCGTCTTCGTCTCGCATGGCTGCAGTGAGTTCGATTGCGCCATCCACGCTGCCAACTTTTGCACGCCCGTGTGCGACAGCGTGAACCGCACCGCCTCATCACTGATGCCGACCGTGCCCTCGGCATGCTGCGCCTTATACTCCACCGCGCCACTGGGCTGAATCAGAAACTGCCAATGCGGCACGGGCAGGCCAGGCCGGTCATAACTCATTGTTAGCGTAAAGCCGCCCTTTGCGGGAATATCCTCGGCACGGCCGGCAGCATCAGCCGCATGGGCGGCAGAGCCTGCGACACAGAGCAGCACGCATGCTGTCAGCACAGAAAGACGTGCCTCCCGCATCACGTACCCAAACCAGGCAGAAGACTGAATCAACGCATCATCCCCATCGCTGTCTGCGCCGTATGAATGTGGCAGATTGCAATCGCCAGCGCGTCGGCGGCATCGGCGGGCTCGGGCGCACGCTCCAGTTCCAGCAGCCGCGCCACCATGAACTGCACCTGCTCCTTGGCGGCCAGCCCATAACCCACCACGGCGGACTTGATGGACAGCGGCGCGTACTCGGCGACTTCCAGGCCGGCGGCGGCGGCGGCCAGCATCGCCACGCCGCGCACATGTCCCAGCTTCAGCGCGCTTTTCGCGTTGCTGGCAAAAAAAACATCCTCAATGGCGACAATTTCGGGCGAATACATTGCCAGCAGCCCGCCCAGCTCGGCATGCACCTGTTGCAGGCGCAGTGGTGTGCGCTGCTTCTTATTAAGCTTGATCGCCCCGGCAGCCACCGGCACCAGCCTGGACTGCCGCGCGCTCTCGACGACATCGACCACACCCCAGCCGGTGAACTCCGTGCCGCAATCAATACCAAAGACGCGCATGGGTTTAAGTCTACTGGAAGCTGAGGTGCCAACCGAATGTGGAGCATTCTGTCCCAGCAAGAATGAATCAGACCCCACCAGCCGGATGCTCTGCTCGCATGCTCAAGTGAGAGGAGCCGAGGCTATGCACGATGCATTTACTACCGGAATTCCCACATTTATCGTATTGCTCGGCATCCTGCTTAGAGAGCGGAGAAGCTCTGAAATATGAAGCGAGTTGACGCGCTTGAATCCAAATTCGATCGCCGGTTTGACGTGCTGACCCATGATCTTCAGGAGTTCTACCGGATCACGGGTCGCTTGGAAGGTTGAGTTGACGAGATCGCCAAGCGTTAGGCACGTTTCTTACATTGCTGGCGAAATCTTGACGTTAGAGGCGGCTTCGTTCCTATCAGTCTTGAGTCAAGCAGCGTCTCCGCGGGACGGTAACTTCTTTCATCAGACTCGTGCACCACGAGAAAGCAGTGGGTTCTACGGCATCGACCGGACAACCACCAACGGCTCAGTTGCATGCAGCATGAGAGGCCCAGCGGAAGCAGGCACCAATGTTGCCTGCGCACGGTGCAGTGTACCTTCCCCCTCGCCGGTGCCCAGCGCGCCCCGTCCCGCCAGCGTCGTGAAAGAGTGCGGCTTGCCCACAGCATCTTCTAGCCGCAACGACTCACCGGCTCGAAGCTCGAAGCGATCCACGGTAAAATACTTTTCCTCGATCAGGCGGGTGCCGTTCTCCATTGGCTTCGGCATCACCTGCCCTGCACGCGTTTGTGAACGGCTCACCGCAATGCCCGCGTCCAGGTGCAGTTCGCGCGGCCGGCCGTAATCGAAAAGCCGGTATGTAGTGTCGGAGGTTTGCTGCGTTTCAAGCAGCGTGACACCGGGTCCGATGGCGTGCACCGTACCGGCATCCACAAAGACCATGTCGCCCACGCTCACCGGCACAAAGCGCAGCAGCGACTCCATGGTGCCGTCCGGGGCGGCGGCACGCATCTGCTCTGGCTCAACGCCCTCGCGCAGGCCGCAGGCGACCGTCGCACCCGGTACAGCGTCCACGACGTACCAACATTCCGTCTTGCCGCGCGGCTGGCCCAGTGTCCGCGCCTGCTCGTCATCCGGATGCACCTGCACGGAAAGCTTGTCGTCCGGGAAGAGAAGCTTCAGCAGCAACGGAAACTCCTGCTCCGCCCGCCACTCTCCCAGCAGCGCCTCCGACTCGATCCGGGCGATCTGCGCAAGTGTTTGCCCGGCCATTTCACCTTCCACTGCCACGCTCGCCGGCCCGGTCAACCAGGCTTCCCCGACCGGTTCCACGCCACTGCCCACCTCCGATGACGAATACCACGGAGAAAGATCGCGGCGGCCCCAGGGCCGTCTTGAAAATACGGGCTGCAGAAGAAACGGCGACAAGCGGCTGATCATGCGCTCCATGCTAGCCGATGAAGCGGCATGCAACTCGCCACAGCGTAGAACTCCTGCCTTTTTGCAGCGTCATGAAGTGAGCCCGGCCCCTTACACAAACATTACACAGCGCCCCGCGCTGGGCTGCTACGTTGCTGATAGTAGTTCAAGTCCAAGAGGTTCCATGCAGGCCATCGCTTCCCCCGAGTCACCCAGTACCGCGTCCGCTGTGATTGCCGCCGGAAGTCCCCCGGCCGGAAGTACAGCCCAGCCCTCCCCCGCCGTGCAGACCATCTCCGCCCGTGATGTTGCCGCAGAAGCCCGCAGAAAGGTCCGCGAAGACCTCCGCATGGGCCGCGAGCACCAGCAGGGCGAGATCAACTGGATTACCAGCATCTTCATGGGCCTCTTCCATGTGGGCGCGATTGCGGCACTGTTCTTCTTTTCATGGAGCAATTTGCTGGCCGCGGTCGTGATGTACTTCCTGGCCATCAATGTCGGCATCGGCATGTGCTACCACCGCCTCCTGACGCACCGCGGTTACCGCGTTCCCCGCTGGCTGGAACTCGCCATCACTGCCTGCGGCACCATGGCGCTTGAGGGCGGACCGATCTTCTGGGTGGCCACACACCGCGTTCATCATCAAAACAGCGACCAGCCGGGCGATCCGCACTCGCCGCATGACGGCACCTGGTGGGCGCATGCCGGCTGGATTCTTTCCGGCCGCGCCCTGCATAGCGAAACCGCTCTTCTGGGCCGCTACGCTCCCGACCTTACCCGTGATCCGGGCCAGCGCTGGCTGAGCAAATATCACTGGGTTCCCATCACCACCGCCGGCTTGATTCAGGCAGGCATTGGATTCGCTCTCGCCGGCTGGAAGGGCGCGCTCGGTATGGTTCTGTGGGGCACCTTCCTGCGCACCACGCTTGGCTTGCACAGCACATGGTTGGTGAATTCGGCAACGCACCTGTGGGGCGGCCGCCGCTTTGAAACCAAGGACGACAGCCGCAACAACTGGATCGTTGCCCTGCTCACCGGTGGCGAGGGCTGGCACAACAATCACCACGCTCACCCCGTCAGCGCCCGCCACGGCCTGGCCTGGTACGAGTTCGACATCAACTATTACGGCATTTGGTTGATGGAAAAGGCCGGCCTGGCCAAGAAGGTTCAGATCGCCAAGTGGGACAAGCTGAACCCGAAACCCGCGGGAATGTAGTTGAAAGTTAGAAGTAGAAAGTTCAAAGTGAAAGAGCTGGCTCCGGTCGGCTCTTTCGCTTTTACGCTCTCTTTAAAGGGCTCGTTGGATCACCTGTTGTCCTTCAATATTGGCACCGATTCACACCACTACCTACGACTGACTACCTACTTGTCACTTGCAACTCTACAGTCTCCATGAACATCACTCGTCGCCGCGGAGCAGTCGCCTTCTTCATCACACTGGGGATCTGCCTAGTGGGGCTGGCTGTCGCGCTCAACGTCGGTTGGATCATTCTGAATGTTTACCAGCGCCACATTGTCTTTCTAGTGCTGGGCATCTGCTTCTTCAGCGTCCTGATTGCCGGGCTAATCCTGAACACAATTTTCCTGGTCCGTGAAGTTCGTCGCAACGAGCGGCAGGACAGCTTTCTGAACTCCGTCACGCACGAACTGAAAACCCCCATCGCCTCCGTCCGCCTCTACCTGGAGACCTTGCAGCGCCGGCCGCTGGAGGAAGCGCAACGGCAGGAGTTTTACGCGCGCATGATGGAGGACAACGACCGCCTGCTCGCCACCGTGGAACAGGTCCTGCGCGCGGGCGAGGCCAATGCCAAGGGTGTGATGAAAAACCCCAAGGCCAAGCTCCCGGTGGACCTGCGAGTCCTTACGGAAGAAGCGCTTGCCGAGACCGTACGCAGACATCACCTCCCAGCCGCGGCAGTGCAGATGGAGGATCTCTCCGGCGGCCGGCAGGTCCTGGTCTCCGCCGACCGCGAAAAGCTGCGCACTGCCCTGCTGAACGTGTTGGACAATTCGGTGAAGTACTCCCCGGAAGGCCCCAGGATCACCGCGGAACTGAGCATTGTGCGCGAAAACACGGCCATGCTCCGCATCACGGATCGTGGCGTGGGCATCCCCCCGGCGCAACTGAAGCGCGTCTTTGCCCGTTTTTATCGCGTCACCTCGCGCGATCTGGCAAAGGTAAAAGGCACCGGCCTGGGCCTCTTCATTACGCGCGCAATCGCCCGCCAGCACGGCGGGGATGCCACCGCGCAGAGCTACGGCATCGGCCAGGGCACCACCATCACCATTCACCTTCCGCTGCTTTTGCCATTGCACCGGGGCGGCTTGGCATACGACCTGCCATCATCGCCCGTGGAACACGATTCATCGCCACTGCAGGAAGCAAACCGGTGATTTCGCAAAAGACAGCCGCACCACTTTCCCCGTTCGACCAGGGCAACAAGCCACTAATCCTTGTCGTGGAGGACGAGCTGCATCTGGCCGACGCCCTCATCTTCAACCTGGAAGCGGAAGGCTATCAGACCCACCATGAGGCGGATGGTGAGGCCGCCCTTGCCTACCTGCACGATGCCAAGGCTCAGATAGAACCTGCGGCTGTCCTGCTCGATGTCATGCTGCCGGGGATCGAGGGATTTCAAGTAGCCCGCAGTCTACGTGCCGAGGGCAACTACATCCCGATCCTGATGCTCACCGCGCGCGGCCGCCCGG
>CAXTPQ010000003.1:116690-124003 GCA_964246215.1 uncultured Terriglobus sp.
CGTGCCGAGGGCAACTACATCCCGATCCTGATGCTCACCGCGCGCGGCCGCCCGGAGGATGTGCTTGAAGGCTTTGAGGCCGGCGCCGACGACTACCTGCCCAAGCCCTTTGAGCTGTCGATCCTGCTCGCTCGCCTGAACAGCCTGCTCCGCCGCATGACCTGGCAGCGGCGCGCCGGCTCCGTATCCAATCAGAACGTAATGTCGGCCATCATTCAGGGCGCGCCAGATACCGTGTTGAACACGCCGACGGGACCGCGCGACCGGTACATCTTCGACCAACGCGAAATCCGCTTCGACGCGCTGGAAATCCTGCACGGCAATGAGACCACCCGCCTTACCCTGATGGAAGCCGAGCTGCTCCGCTACCTGATCGAGCGCGTCGGCAAGGTCGTCTCCCGCGGCGAAATCCTGGAAGAAGTCTGGCGCGTCCGTGAAGACACCGATACTCGCGCCATCGACAACTTCGTCGTCCGCCTCCGCCGCTACCTCGAGGCCGACCCCGTCCGCCCGGCCCACCTGCTCACCGTGCGCGGCGTGGGCTACCGCTTCGTCGCGAATGGCCTTTGGAGTTGACACTACTCGGCTGGTCAGACAAAGTAAGAGCCTGATCCTCAAAGACGCTGATCATGGTCCTTCACCGGGGTAGGATATCTCCGAAAGCCTAAGCCGGACTAGGAATGCTGGTCAAGTACCTTTCGGACGGCAAATATCCAGCTAAGTTGTTTCAGCTTGGCTTTTAAGCTTTTCGAGCCAGCGAACAAGATGTTCCCCGAGCTTTTGCTTGCTGTACAGGACAGACAAAAGAAATCCCACTGACGACTCTGAGAACGTCACTTGAGTTGTCGTCGGGGAAAATGACTGAAATTCCCACTTGGTAATTGCGGAGAACCCCATGAATTTTCCATAGATCATGACCAGATGCCGATTTTCGACTTTGCCAACGACTAAGTGATGCTTTGGGAAGCCTCCATATGTGAGCTCCGTACCCGGTCCGAACGGGCCACTCAACTTTGCGTCATGAAGGTAGGAATACCAATTTGCCCAATTGTCTACATCCGTCTGAAGATGCCAGACCTTCTCCATTGGCGCGTTGATTGTAATCGTCTGCGAGTTCTGCACGGTTGCGTCAGGTATCATGCGGCCATTCGACGCGAAATCTTTGAGTTCGAGCATTGTCATTGAGTTTTGCCTCTGATTTCATAGTTCGTTTGTGTCTCGCACCTGTCATCAATCACTCAGTGTCCGCGGGATCGAGACTGGATCATTCTTGGCCGGCATTTCGGGAAATTAGGTCGAGCAATAAATTCACACTCTCGCCTACGCTCGACAAACCCTTCTCCGGGCGCATCCGGCCAGCCGCCGCAAGATCAATCAGACCGTGCACGGACGCAAACAGCAGCCCAGTCAGGGCTACATTCTCTACCTCAGGGAGAAGGAAGTTAGTTTGGCATCCCTCGACGATAGCCGCGAACTCAAGAAATGTATGCATCGCAGCTATTTCCAGATTATCGCCTTGCCCTGCAAGGTCCGGATCGCTGAACATCAGTTTGTAGCGCGCGGGATACGTGCGACCGTATTCAACAAAAGCTCCAAGAGCCTTTTTTAACTTCACCATTGGTTTCGATCGTGAGTTGCGGATAGCCGCGAAACCTTCCGTAAGAGTCTTGAAATCTTCGATAGCTACTGCTGCCATCAAAGCGTTCCGGCCTTTGAAGTGTTTGTACGGAGCGTTGTGCGAAACGCCTACGGAAGCTGCTACGGCGCGAAGCGTCACGGCGCTCTCCCCACCCAAGTCTAGAAGAGCCGCCGCTGCCGCAACCAGCTTTTTATCTGTTCGCATATGTCAGAGCAGCCTCTTCCAGGCGGTGTGGCTGCTCTTCCATCCGCAGATGAACCAGTTGCTCGGAGTCGGTCCACAGTCGAGCGGCACGCTTTTGATCGTAAGAAGTCTCCGAAGACCGCGCTTCCTCAATCGAACCATTCTTCGACTGAATGTATTTACCTGATGCATTGGAAAACGCTGGGTCAGCCACAACTCTGGCGAGACCAGGGCCCGATACGGCAAGGCTCCCCATCGTTACACCGAGGCGCTGAAAGAACCACTTCATCAGCGACGTGCGAACCAGCCATTGAACGAACTTCGGTGATGTTCTGGTCAGGCCGGTTTCAGCAATCAAACCTGGGTCGAACGCGATGGAGAGCACCGAACTATCGCTTTCTCGCAGCTTGCGATCCAACTCGTAAGCGAACATGATCGTGCAGAGCTTGGAAGTTGTGTAGCGCTTTCCCCCGGAAATAGGCTTGACTTGGTTCTTGCCTTCGTTTGCTAAAGCGCGCGCATCGGGCTCAGCAGCCTTGCCGACCAACTTGCCATCCATGGTTGCCGGATCGTGGGTTCCGCTCGCGGTAAACACGACGCGACCGTTCTCCGAAATGCTATCGAGCAGAAGGTTGACAAGCAAGAAATGACCGAGATAGTTGGTTGCAAAGGTTTCTTCGTACCCGTCCTGGCTGTACGAGACCGGTCCTTGAAACTGTGCGCCGGCGTTGCAGGCAATTGCTTGCAGCGAATCGACTTGACCGCTCTTCAGCATGGCTTTGCAACTCACAGCCGCGGCTCTGACCGATGCCAAAGACGAGAGGTCAAGGTGGAGCGTGTTGACCGTGACTCCGTAACGGGAGCGGAGATCCTTGGCGGCATCCGCCATCTGCTCTGGGTTGCGGCCCGCAAGAATAAGATTCATGTGTGAAGCGGACGCAAGCTGCCTGGATACTGCCAATCCCAAGCCTGAGTGACCACCTGTAATTAGAACGGTTGACATAAGCTACCGCCTCCTTAGAAGGTTGACAATGTCAACCTTAACTATATGAGGTTGACAGCGTCAACTTGGTTGTCCCCGCGCAATATTTAAGTTGCTTGTCCTGATGGCGTTTGTGCGCCAAGCGGCTTTGCGTCAGCTTAGGAAAGCTACGAGTGGCCGTCTTCGAAGCCCACGCCCTCGCCTGCCTGCTCGTACACTAGGTGCATGAGGCGGCGCTGACGTGCGGATTCTTACGCGGTACATCCTGCGCGAAGTGCTGTCGCTCGGCCTGCTGGGCGGCGTGCTGTTTACCTTTGTCCTTTTCATTCGCGAGCTTGGCCGCATTCTGGAGCTTGTGGTGCGCGGCTCGGCGTCCGCGGCGGAGGTCGCGCGGGTTGTTCTTTATACGTTGCCCAGCACCTTCGTTCTCACGATTCCCATGGCCGTGTTGGTGGGCATCCTGCTGGGCCTGAGCCGCCTTTCGTCGGACAGCGAGGTGACGGCGATGCGCGCCTCCGGCTTTGGTGTGCTGCAGTTTGTGCGCGTCGTCTCCATCGCGGCCACTGGTGCTCTGCTGCTCGGGCTGTTCAACTCGCTCTATGTTGCGCCGCGCTCGGCCGCCGCGCTCATCCGCCTGGAGAACGAACTCAAGGCAAGCCAGGCCAGCTTTGAAGTCCAGCCGCGAGTCTTTTATGAGGATTTCAAGAACTACGTGCTGTATGTGCAGGACGTGCTACCCGCGCAGGGTGCCTCGGTGTGGCGGCATGTCTTTCTGGCCGACCTGACCGAGCCCGCCACGCCGCACATTACCACCGCGGAAGAGGCCATCGTCGTCAATGGCGCACACAATGTGCTCCGCCTGCACTTCCGGCAGGGCAGCCAGCACGAAATCTCGCCCAAGGACCCGAACCAGTACGACATCAGCACCTTTTCCGAAACGGACACGCCCATCCAGACCGGCGCGCAGGAGGACATCCGCCTCACGCGCAATGACACGCCGCTGCTCGCCATTCCCATGCGCGAACTGTGGCAGCGCCGCCATGAGGCTCAGCAGGGCCGGCAGTTCCTGATTGAGTTTCACAAGCGGCTCTCCTATCCGGCGGCCTGCCTTGTGCTCATGCTGGTGGGCGTGCCGCTTGGCCTGTCATCGCGGCGCGGCGGCAAAAGCAGCGGTTTCGTGGTCACGGTCGCGCTTGTCTTTGTCTACTACTTTTTCTCGTCGGTGGGCGTGGCACTTGCCAAGCAGGGCAAGGTTCCCGTGGTCCTGGGCGTTTGGGCGGCCAACGCTGTCTTCGGCATCGCCGGCGTCCTGCTGTTGCGGCGGCTATCGCATGGCGACCTGAGCCTGCGCAATGTTTATCTGCAGCGCGGTCTGCAACGCCTTAAAACCGCTGGCATGCGCCTGTTGCCCGGGCGGCTGCGCGGCGGTGAGGACAGTGACGTTCCCGCAACCAAGTACACACGCAATCGCAGCAGCCGCTTTCCACTCATCTTCGACGATTACGTCATGCGCGAGTTCCTTTCCACGCTCGCCATCGTGCTGCTCAGCTTCGTCACGCTGTCTCTCTTTTTCAGCTTTTTTGAGCTGCTGGGCGACATCATCCGCAATCGCACGCCGCTCATCACGGTCGGGGACTATCTGCTGAACCTGGTTCCCTACATGCTGTACAACCTGACGCCGCTGTGTGCGCTGCTGGCCGTGCTGGTCACCTTCGGCTCGCTCAGCCGCTCCAGCGAACTGACCGCCATGAAGGCCAGCGGCGTGTCGATCTATCGCCTGATCGCGCCCATCATGGTGCTCACAGCCCTTATCGCCGTTGCGCTGTTTGCCTTTGACGAGTTTTATCTGCCGGCCGCCAACCGCCGCCAGGAAAGCCTGCGCTCGGTCATCAAGGGCAAACCCGCGCAAACGTTTCTGCGGCCCGACCGCAAGTGGATCAGCGGACAGCAGGACTCGGTCGGCGAGCCCGCGCGCATCTTCTACTACCAGTTTTTCGACCCCGACAAGGATGTCTTCGCCAACCTGACCGTCTTTGAGTTCCAACCCGGCACTTTCCGGCTGCAGCGCCGCATCTTTGCCGGCAGCGCCCGCTGGGATGCACAGGTGCAGCGCTGGGTCTTTGAGAATGGCTGGCAACGCGGCTTTCAGGGAGAAAGCATCAGCAGCTATGAGCCTTATAGCCTGAGCACCTTTCCGGAGATCCGCGAGCAGCCCGGCTACTTTAAGAAAGAAGAGCGGCCCTCACAGGAGATGAGCTTCAACGAACTCAACACCTACATCGGCGATTTGAAGCAGGGCGGCTTCGACACCATGCGGCTGCGCGTACAGCTGAATCGCAAGCTCGCCTACCCGCTCATCACGCTAGTCATGGCGCTGTTGGCGGTGCCCTTCGCGCTGAGCATGGGCAAGCGGGGCGGGCTTACCGGCGTGGCTGTCGCCATCGGCATGGCCGTCGCGTACAGTGTGCTGGCCGGAGTCTTTGAAGCCATGGGCAACGTGAATGCGCTGCCGCCCATGCTCGCGGCCTGGTCGCCGGACCTGCTGTTTGCCTTGGCCGGGGGATACCTGCTGCTGCGCACGCAAACTTGACTCGGGTGAAATGCAGGCCATCAATCGGCTTGTGAAGCCGACGGCCTTCGCCACCATCTAAACTGGAAGTCAGGAGAACCGATGCGACCGCTAGCCACCGCAGCCATCCTTGCTGCCGTCTGCCTCACCGCCACACTGCACCTCCCGGCCCAGAGCTCCACCACAACACACCGGCCCGTAACCGGAGCCAACGCGCACCGCCGTACCGGTCCTGCCATCTCAGCCAAAGCCGGAGCAGGCGCAAGCGGCTCGAATGAAGGTCTGGCTGCCATGGGCACCATGCCCGCCGCCGTCGGCCCGTCGAAACCGCTTTATACACTTCGCTACGTGGATCTGGTGACCGGCACTGGCGATCTGGCGAAGCCCCGCCAGTACTACACGGTTCAGTACACCGGCTGGACGACGGATGGGAAGAAGTTTGACTCGTCCTATGATCACGGCGGCGACCCGTTTACCTTTCCCGTCGGCGCGCGCCGCGTCATTATCGGTTGGGACACCGGCTTTGAAGGCATGCGCGTTGGCGGCAAGCGCCGGCTGATCGTGCCCTACCAGCTCGCCTATGGCGAAGCCGGTCATCCGCCCGAAATTCCGGCAAAGTCCGACCTGATCTTCGACATCGAACTCGTCAGCCAAAGCGATCCTAGCGCGCCACCGGCCCAGCCGCCTGCGTCACCGCAGCCAAGCGCACCAACGCAGCCGCCTGCTGGAGCTAGACCCGTTCCACAGCCGGGCACAAATCCGGTCACCAATCCAACAAGCCCCACTGGCGATCCCAAGGATCAGACCAACAAAACAGCCGATCACCCCGATACTCAGCCGAAGTAAGCAGCGCAACAGCACAGACCCAAAAGGACAAAGCCCACCATGCTTGGAAAACTCCAGCCTCTCGCACCCTATCTCCGGCGCTATCGTGGTGCGCTGGCGAAGGGTGGGGTCGCGGTGGTGCTGTACAACTCGGCGAAGATTGTCATCCCACTGTTGATCGGGCATGCCGTCGATGACATGCAGCGGCATAAGGACTACTCGGCTGTGGTGCGTAGCGTGCTCACGCTGCTCGCCGTTGCTGTGGTGGCGGCCGTGTGCCTGTATGCCACGCGCTGGATCATCATCGGTGCCTCACGGGAGATCGAGTTCGACCTGCGCAACGATCTCTTCCGCAACCTGGAACGGCAGTCGCTCAGCTTCTATCACTCGCACCGCACCGGCGACATCATGGCCCGCACCACCAATGATCTGAACGCCGTGCGCCAACTGCTTGGCCCGGCCATCATGTATTCGGCAAACACCGTCGTCTATACCGCCGCGGCGATTCCCCTTATCCTGCATATCTCGCCAAAGTTGACGCTGTACGCCTTTCTGCCGCTGCCGATCGCGTCAGTGCTGGTGCAGTATATGGGCCGCAAGATCCATATGCGCTTCGAACGCATTCAGGCCATGTTTTCCGATATTTCCGCGAAAGCTCAGGAGAACTTCTCCGGCGCTCGGCTGATCCGCGCCTTCGCGCAGGAAGAGCCGGAGATCGCCCAATTTGAAGAAGCCAACCGCGAGTACATCCATCGCTCCCTGTATCTTGTCCGGTTGATGGCCATGCTGTGGCCGACGCTCGAGTTCGTCTTTGCCATCTCCCTCGTTGTCACGTTGTTTTTCGGCGGCCGGCAGGTGGTGCAGCACCAGATCACTCCCGGCCAGTTCACCACGTACATGGTCTTCATCGCGCAGTTGACCTTTCCCATGCTCGCCCTCGGGTATGTCGTCAATCTGGTCCAGCGCGGTACCGCATCTGTCATTCGCATCGATGAACTTTTGCGGCAGGAACCCGAAATCCAGGACGAAAGCCAGAGCGGCAGCAACGGCCTGAGCACGATCGCTATTGGTGCCGTGCCTAAAGGTGAGATTGAGTTCCGCCATCTCACCTTCCG
>CAXTPQ010000003.1:124103-136471 GCA_964246215.1 uncultured Terriglobus sp.
ATCCGCGACAACATCGCCTTCGGTGTCGAGGAAGCGACAGACGATGCCGTCGTTCAGGCAGCCTGCACCGCACAGATTGCGAACGAAATCCTGGAGTTCCCGCATGGTTTCGACACGATCGTCGGAGAGCGCGGCATCACACTGTCCGGCGGCCAGAAACAGCGCACCGCCATTGCGCGCGCGCTGCTCCGCGACCCGCGCATTCTCATCCTGGACGATGCGCTCGCCTCCGTCGATACGCTCACGGAAGAGCGCATCCTGAACGGCCTGAGCGCGGCGATGCAGGACCGCACGACCATCCTCATCGCTCATCGCGTCTCGACGGCCCGCACCGCGGATCGCATCGCCGTCATCGTCGATGGGCGTATCGCGGAACTTGGCACGCATGAGTCGCTGCTGGCCAACTATGGCTATTACGCGGACCTGGTGGAGAAGCAGCAACTTGAAGAAGAGATATCCGTCGCCAGTTAGAGCCATCTTGCCGGTCCGACATAGGCCATCTCAGGTGCCGGATAAATCATCTGCAGGCATGATTCACTCGCTGCATCTCTTCGCATGGAAGTGCGATAGCGCGCGATAACTTCTATCGTCCATGGCAGGGACCACGGCCTTGCAGCTCAAGGCGAAGACCGCCCAAAAAACAGTGCTTGCCAATCGTTGTTTTGCGCGCTTAGTATCTGCTTCGCGTTCGATGTACACCACTTTGCGGTGACGTTAGAAGCAGATACCTGCAGTGTGTTGGAAAATCCGCAGCGAGCGGGGCATACAAGTCCGCCGCGCATTTCATCGGAGTCCTCTCGATGTCCTGGTACGCCTACTGCATTGCGGAGCGAAGCGCTTTTCCAGAGCTTCTCCGTCACCGTCGTCCCATGCCGTTCACCGGTGTTTCCGGCCTCTTCGGCAACCAGACATTTCTCTTTCCAGCCAGTGACCTTGCCATCATTGTTTCTGAACACAACGCCGAAGATGCCGCCCGCATGGACGGGCAGTGCCAGCGCGATCACGCCCGCGTGATTGCCGATTCTTTCAAGCATTCCACAGTGTTGCCCTTCCGCTTCGGCACGGTGTTTGACGATGATGAAGCGCTGCGCCGTTCTGTCCGTTCCAACCATCGTCACTTCTCAGCAAACGTTGAGCGTCTGCGCGGCAAGGCCGAAATGCACCTAAAGGTTCTGGTAGACGACACCTGTCCTGAAACCAAGCGGGTACTTACTGCGGCCGTGGGTAAGGAGTACCTTTCCAGCCTGCGTGAATCCGCAAGTGCTCAACGCGAACGCCAGAGCAAGGCACGCGCGCTTTCCTTACAGATGAACCGCATGTTCCTGCCGTTGGCGGAAGAGATCACCTGCAAGCGCGCCGGTGAGGGAAAATTGTTGTTGGACATTGCGCATTTGATCGATAACACATGTGTCGAGCGATACCAGAATAAGTACAGCTCCGCGACCAGCGCGCTGAAGGACTGCCGGATGCAGCTTTCCGGACCTTGGCCGCCTTATCACTTTGTGCACCGCAATCAAGCGGCGCACCACTCGGCCAACTAACGTTGGCTCCTTGGCGCAAACAGAAGGCCCGCTCCTCCGAGCGGGCCTTCTGACTTTCCTTGTCTGCTCGCAACTGCTTCCACCAGATCACGAAGCCAGACTCGGCGCAGCCGGCCAGCCATTCGGCCGCATCACGACCATCTTGCGCGGCACACCATCCAGCGGAAAGAACACGCGAAAAACCGTGCCGGCTGAGGCGTGCAATGGTCCGGCAACACGGCTGCGCACAACTATCGTGCCGCGGTGCTTTTTCAGAATTTCATCGCTGACCCAGAGACCCAGTCCCGTGCCCGTCGCCTCCTTGGTCGTGAAGAATGGTTCGAAGATACGCCGGCGCACCGCCTCCGTCATGCCCACGCCCGTGTCCGCAACGGTGACGCAGACACCGCGCTGGCCGTCTTTCAGCGCCGGCCTGACCCGCACATGCAACCGGCCGCCCCGCGGCATGGCATCCACGGCATTCCCAATCAGGTTCGCGAACAGCTGCCGCAGCTCTCCGGCAAACGCGAAGAGTTTGACATCCTGGTCAGCGCGGCGGCGGACCTCAACCCGGGCGGCCTGCAAGCGGCCCTGGTGCAGCACGAGCACGGACTTCAGAATATCGCCCACGCTGATGTCCAGCGGTACGGTGGACTGCCGGTAAAAACGCAGCGTCTGCTGTGTAATTTCCGCCACACGCGCCAATTCCTGCTGGGCAAGCCGTGTATACCCCTGCGCCTCCGCATCCAGCGAGGCATGATTTTGCAGCAGATAGAGCAGGTTGGTCACGCTCTCCAGGGGATTGTTGATCTCATGCGCGATGGACGCGGCAAGCCGCCCCGCCGCCGCCAGCTTTTCCGACCGCCGCATTGCCTCTTCGCTGCGCAGCCGTTCCGTAATCTCCACCACTGTGACGCCGACCCAGCGCACCTCGCTGGCGTTTGTGCGTACGGGGTAAAAGTTGCAGAGCCACGCGCGTTCACGATCGGGTTCCGCCGGCAATGTTCCAGCGATCTCGCAATCAGGAACCGGCTCGCCCGTGCGGAAAACATGCTCGATCCGCGCCTCAACACGATCCACGATGGCCGCTGGGCCAAGGCCGCCAACAAACTCCCGCAAGCTCTTGCCGATGTGCTCCGACTCAGGCCGGCCGCTCATTCGCTCCAGATGAGAATTCACACGGATATACCGGAACTCGCGATCGAAGAAAGCGAAGCCGACCGGTGCATTCAGCAGCATCGAGTCAAGCAGGCTCAGCGTTTCCTGCGTGCCCCGGCGCTGCCGCTCGATCTCCGACACCATGGTATTGACGCTTTCGGTCAGTTCCCCCGTTTCATTGCGAGTAAGTACGGCCAGAGGGAACGCCGAAAGATCGTCTGGATGCTTCACCACACCAAGAGATGCCTTGCGAAGCTGCTTCAACGGCCGGGCAATGGTTGTCGAGAGCAGCCAGAGCAGCAAGAGATTGCCGACCAGTGCGCATGCCGCATAGGTCAGCGCATACTGCAGGACGGCAACCAGCGTGCGGCTGCTGGTCACAGGATCGCTGTACAGCCACACGGCCCCCTGAGGCACCCCATTCACCTGCACCGGCATGACGGACATGTCGCCGTCGATCGGATGCGAGGCCAGCATGTAACCGCCACTCTGCCGCACCCTCGGCAGCAGCGCGCGCTCTTCACTCCCCATCTCCCGTGAAATCCGTTCGCTGCTGACGCGCAGCGTACGGCCATTTGCATCGGTCAACCGCGCACCCTTCAGCGCAATCGTCAGGTTCACGCTGCGGAAGACCGCGTCCAGCTCGCCCCCATCGCTATGCTGCAGTGCCTCGGCGGACAGCACGGATAGAATCTGCGTCTGCTTCAGCAGGCGCTCGCGATTGTGCGACTCCGTGTCGCGGTACTGCTGCCGCCCTCCGATGGCCAGAAAGACCGCGAAAACCAGAGCCTGCACCGCCACTGTGCCCGCAATCAACTGCCCAAGAATCGTGCGTGGAACCGGACGCATCTTCGTTTGCACCTGCACGCCGTGGCGGCACCTAGGCCGCCACAGACACCTCGACAGCCACGGGAGTCCTGGCCACAGTTTGCGCTTTCACTGCCATCGGCTCCGATAGTTTTGCGCGGAGGTCTTTCGCAATCAGGCCGCCATGAAAGCGTCCGTTTTCAATAAAGATCTCGTTCGTGCGCTCACCCGCGACAATCACACCAGCCAGATAAATGCCGGACACGTTCGACTCCAGTGTTGCCTCGTTCACGATCGGGCAGCGGTCGTTGTCGCGATTCAACTCCACACCAAGCCGCTCGATAAACCCAAAATCCGGATGATAGCCCGTGAGCGCGAAGACGAAATCATTCGGGATTTCACGCTCACCTTCCGAAGTCTTCAGCACGACAGTATCCTCGGTGATGCGTTCCACTGTTGTGTGAAACAGGCCGGTGATCTCGCCGTTCTTGAAACGGTTGTTGATGTCCGGCAGGATCCAGTACTTCACGTGCCGGTGCATCTCCGGCCCGCGGTGCACGAGCGTGACATGCGCGCCATGCCTCCACAGGTCCAGTGCCGCAATGGCCGCCGAATTTTTTCCGCCGATGACGAGCACATTTAAGCCGAAGTAAGGATGTGGTTCGTTGTAGTAGTGCTGGACCTTATTCAATTGCTCGCCAGGGATGTTCAGGTAGTTCGGCAGGTCGTAATAGCCGGTGGAAACGATCAGCTTGCGCGCCCGCAGGTCCACCTTGCGGCCGAACCTGTCCGTTGTGTAGACCGTGAAATCCCCATCACTGCCGCTCACGCGATCCACTAGATGATATTGCCGGATATCGAGTGAGTAATGCTCTGCCACTTTCCGGTAATACTCCAGTGCCTCGCTTCGCGTGGGTTTCTGGTTTGGGCTGGAAAAGGGCATCTTGCCAATCTCCAGCAGCTCCGGCGTGGTAAAAAACGTCATGTGCGCCGGGTAATGAAACAGTGAATTGCAAAGGCAGCCCTTGTCCACCAGCACCACGGACAGCCCCGCGCACTGCGCGTCAATGGCACATGCCAGGCCCGTGGGTCCGGCACCAATCACCAGCACATCATATGTTGACTCACGCATCTCTTCTATTGCATCACAGCCGATGCTTTTCAGCACGCGCCGTCATGGGGCGCTTTCTGCCGGAACCGCGCAAACGCTTCGCATCCTCCACAAGCTGGAAAAGAATGGCGTGCTTTGGCGAAAGCGCAAAGGCATGCCGCTGACCAGCAGTGCCGGTTGTGCATCCCGCTTGTGGGCCGTTTCATCGGATGAAGACATCACCTTTGAGGACTGGAACACATGCCCGATCTGAACGAAGTCAAGCACGGCGTCACTTCCCTGCCCGTGCAGGATTTGCTCTTACAGCGCTGGAGCCCGCGCGCCTTCGCCGACAAGCCTGTTTCGGATGCAGACCTGCAGACGCTCTTCACCGCGGCATCCTGGGCAGCTTCCAGTTACAACGAGCAGCCATGGCGCTTCCTGGTGGGGCGCAAGGGCGACGAGACGTACAAGAAAATCTTCGGGGCACTCGCCCCACCCAACCAGATGTGGGCCGGCTCGGCTCCTGTCCTCTTTGCGTCCTTCGGCAAGAAGACTTTTACGCAAACCGGTCAGCCCAATGCATACGCCCTGCACGACTCCGGTGCCGCCACGCAGAACCTTGCCCTGCAAGCTACGGCCCTGGGCATGCATCTGCACGGCATGGGCGGCTTTGACAAAGAGCTGCTGCGCGCCTACTTCGCCGTGCCAAGCGACTTCGAAGCGGGTGCCTGCTGGGCTCTTGGCTACGCTGGCGATCCGGCCAACCTGCCAGACAACTACAAAACCCAGGAACAGCAGCCACGCGAACGCAAACCGCTCAGCGCCTTCGTCTTCAGCGAGTGGGAGCAGGCCGCAAAGCTATGAAATGGGTAGGATAACCAGCACCTTCATGTGGCTACATTCTCGCCTCTGCAGTTACTTGGAATGAATGATCCTGAAATGTAGCAGGGTCAACTTCCGCTAACCGCGTTCGTCGCTACTCAAATCCATGACTACAAGCGAAGGCTTCGGTAGACTTGTCTCGTACCTCGCGAGGCTGCATCCAGCAGTCTCTACCCGCATGCGTTCTTCTCGCCGCAGACCGGACGGAGGCTCACCGCGAGAGCTGCGCGCTTCGCGCGACTCAGGAGAGCTATGTCCATCAAGAAGATTGCGTATATTGAACTTCCTGCAAACAGCACAGATGAGATGAAGGCTTTTTACGGTTCTCTATTCGAATGGTCTTTTCAGGACTGGGGTGCTAATTACACTGCCTTTTCGGAGTCTGGAGTGGATGGCGGTTTCCATGCCGGCGATGAACACCGTACCAAAGCGCCTCTTGTAATCATCGAAACGGACAACATTCAGGCGATGGAGGAACGGGTAAAGCAGTCTGGTGGAACCATCACCCTGCCGACCTTCAAGTTCCCAGGCGGTAGCCGCTTCCACTTCACTGACCCTAGCGGAAACGAACTAGCCGTCATGCAAGTTGAATAGTCGCGAGACACCCGGGGTGCCTCTTGGGTCGCCGGTGCTCCTTTCCTAGCAAGGAAGAGTCGCATTCTCGAAAAGGCCAAGCGCCTACACAATGGCGTTTTCTCGTTAAGCTGCTACTGCAGGATTGGCACGCCGGCCAGCGTCTGCCCGGAGGCGATCCGGGCTTTCCACTCCGCCGGCCCTGTCTCATGCACGCTCGTACCATCGGCGCTGACGGCCACCGTCACGGGCATGTCCTGCACTTCGAATTCATGGATTGCTTCCATGCCCAAGTCCTCAAAGGCCAGTAATCGCGAACTGCGGATCGCCTTGGAGACCAGGTACGCCGCGCCGCCGACCGCCATCAGGTAGACGGCCCCGTAGTCGCGGATCGCTTCGATCGCCTCCGGTCCGCGTTCGCTCTTGCCCACCATGCCCAGCAGGCCGGTGCGCTCCAGCATCTGGCGGGTGAACTTGTCCATGCGCGTCGCCGTCGTTGGCCCGGCCGGCCCCACCACCTCATCGCGCACGGCATCCACTGGACCCACGTAGTAGATGAAGCGGCCGCGAAAATCCACCGGCAGTGCCTCGCCGCGGTTCAGCATGTCCGACATGCGCTTATGCGCCGCGTCGCGCCCGGTGAGCAGCTTGCCGCTCAGCAGCACCACTTCCCCGGCGCGCCATGTGGCCACTTCTTCGCGCGTCACAGTCTCCAGATTCACCCGCCGTGCGTTTACCGGGCTACAGGTCAGCTCCGGCCAGTCCTCCAGCGATGGCTGCTCCAGCACGGCAGGCCCGCTGCCATCCAATACAAAGTGTGTGTGCCGCGTTGCCGCGCAGTTCGGAATCATGGCAACTGGCAGGTTCGCCGCGTGAGTTGGATAGTCCAGGATCTTCACGTCCAGCACCGTTGTCAGGCCACCCAGGCCCTGCGCTCCAATGCCCAGCGCATTGATTTTACGGTAGAGCTCAATGCGCAGTTCCTCGATCTTGGTCGAGGGTCCACGCGCGATCAGCTCCTGCATGTCAATGGGATCCATCAGCGCCGCTTTGGCCAGCAGCATCGACTTCTCCGCGGTGCCGCCGATGCCGATGCCCAGCATGCCTGGCGGGCACCAGCCCGCGCCCATCGTCGGCACCGTTTTCAGCACCCAGTCCACCACGGAGTCCGACGGGTTGAGCATCACAAACTTGGACTTCGCCTCAGAGCCTCCGCCCTTTGCGGCAACCGTAACCTCCACCTTATCGCCCTGCACAAGATCGACCACCACGGAACTTGGCGTGTTGTCCCGAGTATTCCTGCGAGAAAACGCCGGGTCCCTCAAGACGCTCGCCCGCAACGGATTGTCGGGATCGGCATAGGCTTTTCGCACGCCCGCATCGCACATCTCCTGCAGGCTCATCGTCGCCGGCCCACCCGCCTCATCCACAAAGCGGACATCCATGCCGGCCTTCACAAAGACGGTGACGATGCCCGTGTCCTGACAAATGGGCCGATGGCCCTCCGCGCACATGCGGCTGTTGATCAGGATCTGCGCAATGGCGTCTTTGGCCGCGTGCGACTCTTCCAGTTCATAGGCCCGGGCAAGGTTCTGGATGTAGTCCGCGGGATGGTAGTAGCTGATGAACTGCAGCGCGTCCGCCACGCTGGTGATGAAATCATGCTGAAAAACCGTAATCATGACCGGTCCAATGTACTGACTAAGCTAATCGTCCAACGTTGAAAAAATGCTATCAATGTCCACCTGCACCGGAGTATTTTGCAGCTGGAGTTTGCCTGATCGCTGCTCCATCAAGCCGGCTTTCGAAAGCACGTAAACAGTCCGGGTCTGTGGATCGAAAATCCACACTTCGGCGACCCCGATGCTGATGTAATCCTCCGCACGCCGTTTCGTGCTCTGAACGGTATCTCGGGGTGAAAGCACTTCTATGCAAAGCAAGGGTGTGGTCTTGACAATGCGGGTCCGCTCCCAGCCAGAAGGCAGAACACAGATATCCGGAACGCGATACCTCGCCGGACCGATCTGCACCCGTAGTTCAGGCCGCGCTCGAATGCCATGTTGTTTCCACAACGGACTGAACGCCATCAACAGCGCGTACTGCAGGTCGGCATGATCGATTTCACCCAGATGCCGCTCCTCGAGTACACCTTCCACAAAGTCCTTATCCGGGTGGTACACCGAACCTAAATACTCTCCAACCGGAACAGAAGCTACAGCTGCTGTTATTCCCATATTGCCCCGTTCAGCCACGCACGCGAAATCGCTTTTTCGCATCCGTAAAAATTTTCTGGATGTCTAACTGGACTGGTGAGTTCTCCAGTCGCAACACGCCGTCTCGCACTTCGCGCCAGGTGTCCTGCTTCATCTCGTAGACAAGCTCCCTCTGCGGATCGAAAATCCACACCACCGGCACACCCATTGCCAAATAGTCCTGGCACTTCGTCCGAAGACGCGCGAGCCGGTCTTCTGGAGAGAGAACCTCAATACACACCAGCGGTGGAGTGCGGATAATTTCCTCGGAACTGTTTTCTTCTCGCAGCAGGCAAATGTCTGGAACCCGGAAGCGGGTAGCCTGTGTTTGAGATCGCGTCTCCTGAATCGCGTATACACCGGCTTGCTCTTCAAACGCGATTAAAGCCAGCAGGATGGCACGCTGCAAGCTCGAATGGCTCATCTCACCCACGTTCCGATCCTCCAGCACGCCATCCACATAGTCCATATCCGGCTCGTAGTCGGTGTGCAGGTATTCCTCAATGGAGACAAACGGAATCGAAATCACTGCAGACATGCCTTCCTCCGTGTCATTCAGCTTAGCTCACACAAGCACGGGTAGAAGCAGAAAAGCCGCCACAAAGGGCGGCTCCTGCAAAGGAATCGATCAATCTCCATAGTAATCCAGCCCCAGGTGCGTGACCAGTTCTTCGCCCATCACGTGCCGCAGCGTGTTCTTTAGCTTCATCGATTGAATAAACAAATCATGCTCCGGATAGACACCAGGCGCGGTGTCCGGGGCTTTGAAGTAGAAGCTCAACCACTCCTGAATGCCAAGATGCTTCAACGAAGGCGTACGCGCCGCGAGATCGAGATATAGGCAAAGGTCCAAAGCCAGGGGTGCTGCAAGGATCGAATCCCGGCAGAGAAAATCCACCTTGAGCTGCATTGGATACCCCAGCCAGCCAAAAAGGTCGATGTTATCCCAGCCTTCCTTGTTATCTCCTCGCGGCGGGTAGTAGTTGATCCGTACCTTGTGAAAGATGTCCTTGTATAACTCAGGATGTTTGTCCGGCTGCAGGATGTACTCCAAGACGCCGAGTTTCGATTCTTCCTTGGTCTTGAAGCTTTCCGGATCATCCAGCACTTCGCCATCCCGATTACCCAGGATATTCGTCGAATACCAGCCACTTAACCCCAGATACCTCGTCTTGAAGGCCGGCGCCAGCACCGTTTTGATAAATGTTTGACCTGTCTTGAAGTCCTTGCCACAGATCGGCGCGCCCATCTGCTTGGAAAGCTCACGCAGAGCCGGGATGTCCACCGTCAGGTTTGGCGCGCCGTTCGCAAAGGGAATGCCCTCCTTCAGGCATGCCCACGCATACAACATACTCGGCGAGATGTTCGGGTCGTCCTCGACAAGACCCTTCTCAAAGGCGGCCAGCGTCTGATGGACCGCTGTCTGCTCCAGAAAGATTTCGGTCGATCCACACCAGATCATCACCTGGCGGTCCGTCTTCGACTTGAACTCAGAGATGTCGTTGCGGATCTGGTTGGCCAGATCGCATTTGTTTTTGCCGGTTTTGATCTTCTTGCCGTCAAGCCGCTTCACATAGTGCTGGTTGAAGACCGCGGGCATGGGCTCGATGCCCTCCAGAAACGGCCGCATCTCCGCAAGCTGGTCGCGATCCAGCACGGCAGCTGTTTTTGCCGCGTCGAACAGATTGCCGCCGAAGATGTCCCAACCGGTAAAGACAATGTCATCGAGCTTGGCGATAGGCACAAACTCCTTGATCTTGGGCGTGCGGTCGTCGGTCCGCTTGCCCAGGCGGATGGTGCCCATCTGCGTCATCGAGCCGATCGGCTGTGCCATGCCGCGGCGGACTGCCTCCACACCGGCAATCAGCGTGGTAGCCACGGCACCCATGCCGGGAATCATAATACCGAGCTTGCCCTCGGCTGGCTTGATGTCTGCGGCGCTCGGCGTCGCGGAGGTGACCGCGGAGGCCGCGGCGGCGTTGCTGCTCATGTAAAAACTGCTCCTGAAAACGTAAGTGCGATCTGACCTCTGAAACTGACAAAGAGGCACTAGCCATCCATCAGCATACCCTGTTCACTACCCGTTGACACTCTTCTGCTGTGCGACGTTCAAAGGCGGCCTTGGAAGCAAAAGCGGACGGCACGCATACAGCCGCGACACACCTCCGGCCGCGCTAAAGTTTACAGATGGAACATGTGCCCGAGGTCGATGTCGTCGGTGTCGGCCTGAACGCCACCGACACACTCATCGCGCTGCCGGACTTCCCCGCCTCCGGTTCAAAAACAGAGTTCCATGACCTGCAGGTGCTGCCCGGCGGGCAGACAGCCACCGCCATGGTCGCGTGTGCTAACTGGAGCCTGCGCACTCGTTATGTCGGCAAGCTGGGCGATGATCCCGCCGCCCAGATGCACCGGGACGCTTTCCGTGTGGCCGGTGTGGATGCCCGCATACTCACCGCGCACAATTGTCCGAGCGCGCAATCCTTCATTCTGGTGGATAGCACCGGCGAGCGCACCGTTCTGCTCAAGCGTGATCCGCGCACCAGCCTGCAGAGTGGCGAGATAGAATGCGACTGGATCACCACGGCGCGTGCCCTCCACGTGGACGGCTTCGACATAACCGCGGCCATTCGCGCCGCGCAGTGGGCCCGCGACGCCGGTATCCCGGTCACGGCCGACCTGGACGAGCTTTATCCCGGTCTGGAAGACCTGCTGCCCCTCATTGATCACCTGATCGTCAGCCGCGATCTTCCTTCCCGGCTCACCGGCCAAGCCGACCTGCACACCGCATTGAAAGTGATGCAGCAGAGCTACAAGAACCGACTGACTGCGGCAACACTTGGCCAGGACGGCGTCCTCGCCCGGAATGGCGAGAGCTTCTGCCATCGCCCGGCCTACCACGTTCCGGTTGCGGATACCACCGGGGCAGGCGACATCTTCCATGCCGCCTACCTGTACGGCCTTCTGCAAGGTTGGCCGCTTGAGCGTCATCTCGACTTCGCCTGCGCAGCTGCCGCCCTGAATTGCACGGCCCGTGGCGCCCGCGGCTACATTGCCAACGTTGCCGAAATAGAACAGCTGATGCACATCGGCCAACTTCGTCTTTGACCCTGATAGGCCGCAGTGGGCCTCCGCGCGGCCGTAGCTCTGCAATCAGAGCGGCTTGTCAAGAGAGTCGTCGGCTGCCGTTTCAGCTCAGCACGCGATCTTCCGCCTCGTTGTGTGAGGTCGGCACCAGCACACGTCCATTCCCAGACCCTGCTCCCGATCCGCCGCAGGATAACTAAGGTGTTCCATAGAAGGGTTGAGCGACCACACTTGCACGCTAGCCGCAGGGCTTCGCACACATCTCGCCTACGCTGCTGAAAGATCAGTCCCGGCGTTAAGTCGTTCAAACGTCTTTACGTCGGCGGCCGGTGCAGTAAAGAGATCAGCTTTGCGGAGAGCTCAACCCTGCTCGCAGCAGATAGTGAGCAGTTCTGTTGATGCGACTTGTGATTGGTGCCGGGAGGGGGGGTCGAACCCCCACGAGGTTGCCCTCGGCGGATTTTGAGTCCGCTGCGTCTGCCAGTTCCACCATCCCGGCCCAGAATCAGTTTCGCATAAGCTCAGGGGCGTCACAAGCAGCCGTTCCGCTGACTTGGTCTGTTGCTTCACCCCGGCTCACTGCTAGCGACTGGGGAAGGCGCGCGTAGCGAGTCAATCCTGACCGAGGTCCGGTATTCGAGCCTGAATCAGTCCACCTTTGACACGCAATGCGATGACAACTAACGTTGATGATGGTTGTTGAGCGACATAGCTCCAACCCTGCGTCCCCGTCGTCCAGTGGCCCAGGACCTTGCCCTTTCACGGCAGTAACACGGGTTCGAATCCCGTCGGGGACGCCATTACAAATGTTTATCAAAAGAGAAGAAGCTGCACAGGTGCAGACCGGGCGGGGACTCCTAGGGGGACTAAAGAAGCAGTTATAGGAAAATTACTGGGTTTATCTTGTTTTGGTAACTTCATTCTCCCAGTTCGATCAGTTTGTCAAGCAGTGCCGCGCTAAGCGGATTCATTGAGCAGATAGGCGACCCGTGCCGC
>CAXTPQ010000003.1:136571-145526 GCA_964246215.1 uncultured Terriglobus sp.
AGAAATGCTGAAAACGAAGCGAACGAACAGACCGCAATCAACGTAGCGCTGCTGAACGGCACGCTGCGGAAAAATCGCAGATCCAGCAAAGGTTCCGCCCGGCGCGGCTCGTACCACAGCAGCAAGGCAAAGCTGATCGCCGCCGCCACAAACAGCGCAACGATACTTGGATCGCGCAAACCTGCGTGCTGGACCTCGATGATGCCATACGTCAGTGTCGCCAAACCGCTGAAGACAAGCAGTTGGCCCACCAGGTCGAGCGGGCGCGCGTGTGCTGCCTTGGATTCAGGCACGTAGCGCGCCGTCAGCAGAAACGCCGCAATGCCGATCGGCAAATTGATCCAGAAAATGGATCGCCAGCCAATGGTTTGCGTTAACGCCCCACCGATCAAGGGACCCAGCGCCAGCGAGATGCCGCCCACCGCGCCCCAAAGTCCCACGGCCCGCGCGCGTCCTTTCGGGTCGGTAAACACGTTCGCAATGATCGACAGCGCCACCGGATTCAGCATGGACGCACCTAGACCCTGCAATGCCCGGAAGAAGATCAGCCCGTGGATGCCGGGAGCGACACTGCACAGCACCGATCCCAGCGTGAACAGTGTCAGCCCGATCTGGAACACGCGCCTGCGGCCAAACCGGTCCGAAAGCGAACCGCACAGCATCAGCAGCGTCGCGACCGTGAGCGTGTAGCTGTCCAGCAGCCACTGCAGGCCGCTCAACGTGCTGTGCAGGTCGCGCTGAATCGCCGGCAACGCCACATTCACGATCGTCACGTCCATGCCCGTGAGCAACAGGCTCATGCAACAGATCGCGAGAATCAGATTGGGATGGGTTGCGGCGCGTTCGGTGGGCCGTGCGGCTGCTTGTGTGGGCATGAACTCCTTCTCTGGATGCACCTCAGCCACCATCCGGTGCGAATTTACTCAATGACCGACCAGGTGCCCCATCTCTCGCTTCTGAAACATGGTTTTCAGACACAACCATGGGCGCTCACCCTCGCCTAAGATGGCGGAGTGAGTGTCACATCAGTCTTCACAGAAGAACTCGAGTTTGCACCGGAGCGCGCCGCGGAAATCCTGCGTGCCGTGCCGGCGGGCGCGGGCGTCGTCGCGCTCTTCGGGCATGCCGCCACGGACCGCCCCCATGTCCTGCAAAGTGCGAATCTGCGCCGGCGGTTGCAGCGGCTGCTCATGCCTCCGCCTGCTGCTGAAGGCCAAACCAGGCGTCTCAATCTGCGGGAGCGCGTGGCACGGATCGCCTGGCACCCAACCTCGTCGGACCTGGAATCGCTGCTGCTGCTCCACCGTGCCATGACCGTCGTCTTCGGCGCGGACGAGGCCCGGCGCAAGCTTCGGCTCTCCCCGCCATTCACCGTGCGTTACGCCGTGGAGAACCGCTTTCCCCGCATCTACGTCACCAACCACCTGCGGCGGCGTTCGCTGCACACCACCTTTGGCCCCTTCGCCTCACGGCTGGACGCAGACCGCTACCGCGAGGCCGTTGAGGACCTCTTCCTCATCCGCCGCTGCTTCCTGGAACTGCACCCGTCGCCAGATGACCCGGGCTGCATCTACGGCGAAATGCACAAGTGCATGGCTCCCTGCCAGGCTCGCTGCAACGATGAGCAGTACAGCGCGGAAGCACAGCGCACCTTGCATTTCCTCCGGACGCGTGGCGCATCGCTCGTCGCCGGCTTCGAATCGGAACGCGAGCGGGCTTCGGCGGACATGCAATTTGAGGAAGCCGCAGCCGCACACGCCCGCGCAGCAAAGGCGAAGTCCGTTGCGGCCATTCCGGACGCGCTCGTGCAGCCGCTGGATGAGTTGCGCGCAGTGCTGCTGCTTCCCTGCCTCGCTGTTCCACACGAGGACACACCACGGGTGCAGGTCTTCGTCTTCGCAGAGGGTTGCCTTCGAGGCCCGGAAGTCGTCTCCCTCCTCGGAGTGCGCCTGGCCAGGGAGCAGGCACAAGTTGGATCCAGCCTCTTTGCGCAACCCATGATGCTGGCTGCCGTCCCACTGCAGGCTGAGCCGGAAACAGACTCCGCAACAACGGCACCCAAGCGGGACCAAGGACACCCACAGCCGGCCACTCCAGACGAAGGTTCCGCCGAGGAACGGCTGCTGGCCGCGGTCTCTCGCCTGGAAGACATTCCCGGTGCCGACGGCGTGGAAATTCTGGGCGATCACCTGGCCATGCTGCGGCGCTGGTACTACCGCCCGGAAAAGCAGCGCGAGGGCCTGCTCTTCCAATGCGAAAAAGACGCATGGCCGGTCCGCAAAATGGTGCGCGCCGCGGCAAAGATGCTCATGGATCAAGCCAGGACTCCGGACCCGGCCGCAGCGGGCACACCGCCAGCAACTCCAGATCCGGCCTCACTCAACTGAAGCAACCCCCTGCTCCGGAGGAAGCAGGGGCTTTCGCCCAGGATCTTTCCTCTCGGCAGACTACCGCAATCTCCTTGCCCGGCAATCCGCCCGCCCTTGTAACGTGTAAAGAAAGCTCGGATGAAAGAGCGAGATCCGCATAAGGTAAGCCAATGGCAAATTCAGCTCTAACGTTAGGCCTGTACACAACCATCTTCAGCACCATTTTCGGTGTGCTCGCACTGGTCGGCGGTGCTTTTTTGCTAAAGGCCTACGCGCGCACCCGCATCTCCGGTCTGCTTTGGCTCCTGCTCGCCATTGTGGTCTGGCCAATCCTGATCCGGATCTCGTTTCCACTCTTCGCCATGGCCATGCGGTACGGCTCCCCATCGGCGCAAATCCTCGGCATGCCCGCGGCGTATGGCATGATCGTGCTGCAAACCGCGCTCTCCAGCCTGGTGAGCGGCGCACTCATTGTCACTGCCTGCGTTTTGTTGGACCGGCAGCTAACCGCGCCCCTCCCGGCCTATGCAGCCTCAGCCCCGGTAAGCTATGCGGGCGTCACTCCCAAGTACCCCTACACCGGTGAAGATCGGCGTTAGTTCGTCCTGCCCCCATGCTTCTCGCGCAACCTGGAGCGTTTTCGCTCGCAGTTACGACTCTGTCATTTCGACCGGAGCGGAGTGGAGAAACCTGCTTTCTTTTCACACCGTAATTAGGTCACGGCAGATTAGGGCAAATCCACTAAAGCGAAAATGCCCCGAGGCCGTCGCGGCAATTATGTAAGCGGCACCACCACACGCGAAGGCACCCGAACCGACTGCATCCCCGCCGAAGTGGCCGACTGAATGCCCGCCTCCGCATCCTCAAAGACCAGGCAGTCTTCCGGCGCAACTCCAAGCCTCGCTGCGGCTGTCAAAAACGGCTCCGGATGCGGCTTGCCGTGCGTGTAATCCTCCGCGCCCACCAGCACATCGAAGCGGTCCAGCAGGCCCATCAGCGTGAGCGTGTGCACGATCGTCGAGCGCGGCGAGCCGGAGACAATGGCAAACGGAATGCGCCCATGCTCCCGCTCGACATAGTGCAGAACGGAGGCGACCGGTGCCACCTCCTTCAGGTTCTCGATATATAGCGCTTCCTTGCGCTCCGCGGTCGCATGCGGCGGCATTTGCAGGCCGAAACGCTCGTTCAGGATCTCCACCGTGCGCGGCAGCGGCACACCGCCAAGCTGGTAAAACAGCTCCTCTGGAAAAGTCCCGCCCTGCTCCTGCACCGCCTGCACCCAGCTCAGGTAGTGCAGCGGCATCGTGTCGGCAACGGTGCCGTCCATATCAAAAAGATAGGCGCGGAACGGACCGGGAGGAATGGCCAGAAAGTCAGCAGGCATCTCCGGATTTTAGCCGTTGGTACACTTAAGAATGTGATCGATCTGGCTTTTTCCATACTGGCGGCGGACTTTTCCCGGCTCGGGGAGGAGATCGCCACCGCCGAGCGCGGTGGCGGCACCGTCGTCCACATCGACGTCATGGACGGCCACTTCGTCCCCAACATCACCTTCGGGCCGCCCGTCGTCGCAGCCGTCCGCAAAACGACAAACCTGCCGCTCGATTGCCACCTCATGATTGAGGATCCGGACCGCTTCATTCCCGACTTCGCCAAAGCCGGTGCCAACTGGATCCTCGTCCATCAGGAGGTCTGCCGTCATCTTCATCGCACCCTCACCGGCATTCGCGAACACGGCATGGAGCCGGCGGTCGTCATCAACCCGGCCACCCCCGTGGAGACCCTCATCGAGGTGCTGCCGCTGGTGCACCACGTGCTCGTCATGACGGTAAATCCCGGTTTCGGAGGCCAGAGCTTCATCCCGCGCTGCGTGGAAAAAGTCCGCCACCTGGCAGCATTGCGATCCGAGATGGGCCTGAACTACCGCATCGAGGTCGACGGCGGTGTTGGAGACGACACCGTTACCGAAGTGGTCAAGGCAGGAGCAGACCTCCTCGTCGCCGGCTCGGCCATCTTCGACCCAGCCGGCAACCCCGCAAAGACAGAAAGTAATGCCCGCGAGTTTCTCCGCCTGGCAAAAGCCGCCACCAGTAACACGACCCAACCCTGAAGCCCCATATCAGACACTTCAAGCTGTCACCAATGTGGGTGCCTCTCCTTTACGACAGCTTCACCATCGTTAAGGTGGGATCAGCCGCCAACCAGCCTCAGCAGTGAAACCGGACTTACAACTCTGAGGTCAACCCGGTTTCAATCAGGCTGAAGACCCACGCTAAATGTGACCTCAGCCACACAGCAGAACGAATCGCAATACCTCAAACGATCTGAATGACCACTTCATCTGGCCGGCCAAACAAATCCTGCAGCTTTACCTAACCGTCCCGCCATTCCAAAGTCAAACCGGGTAGATTCTTCCGCCTGCGATCACCTGTGCGATGGCGGCGCTGCACGCTTAAAATGTTGTTAGCTGCTTCTGACCAGGGGACTCCAGGCAAGAGCAGATGTGAGGTTGTGAATGCTGGTCGATCTATCGCGCACGCTCCGGACGCGCTCCTTTTTCTCCCGTCGTGGTGTCACCGTTGCACTTCTGAGCGGACTTCTGCTGACACCGGTGGCCATCTCCGCCGCGCAGCAGGCACCCTCGACGGCGACGCCGCAAGCCACCCCACAAGCCACCACCGACCAGCAAGCCACACCGGCACCGCAACAGCCAACCCCGGCAACACCGGGCGACCTGCCCGCCGGCACCACCGCCGCCACGCCGCAGGACAACGTACCCACCGCCGTGCTCAGCAACCAATCCGGCAAAAAAACTCGCAAGGGCAACACGAACGACCCAGGCGAAAGCAAGAAGGATAAAAAGGTCGTCGCGACCAAAGACACCGTCAAGCAGCAGCGCGATCTGAAGCGCCAGCTCAAGGACAACCCGCTGGCCAACGTGAACAGCACGCAGCCCGACAAGCAGCTTTACGACCGCGCCCAGGTTGCCCTGAAGAAGGGCAAGTACGACGTCTCGCGCCTCTTGCTGCAGGACATGCTGGCAACCTACCCCGACTCCGAGTACCAGATGCGTGCCAAGCTCGCCTTTGCCGACAGCTGGTACCGTGAGGGCGGAACGGCCGCGCTCACCCAGGCAGAAACCGAGTACCACGACTTCATCATCTTCTTCCCCAACGCGCCCGAGGCCGCCGAGGCACAGATGCGCATCGGCGACATCTACTTCAAGCAGATGGACAAGCCAGACCGCGACTACACCAAGGCCGTCCACGCACAGGAGGAATACCGCAACATGCTTACGCAGTACCCGGACAGCAAGCTCATTCCGGATGCAAAGCAGAAGCTGCGTGAGGTGCAGGAAGTTCTCGCCAGCCGCGAAAGCAACATCGCCGACTTCTACGAAGGCCGCGAGAACTATGCCGCAGCCATCGCCCGCTATCAAACCGTGGTCGACACCTATCCGCTCTACAGCAAAATCGATTCGGCTCTCATCGGCCTCGGCGATGCGTATGCGGCACAGGCGCACTTCGTCCGCACCAGCCCAAACATGAAAAACCTGAGCGAAGACCAGCGTGTCCGGCTCCTCCGCGTCTATGAGGACCAGGCGGCCGCCGCTTATGCGCGTGTCGTCACGGTCTATTCGGCTTCCAACCGCGTGGAAGACGCACGCGATCGCCTGGAAACCCTGGGCCGCCCCATTCCAGAGCCCACGGCGGACCAGATCGCCGCCAGCCAGGCGCTGGAGAACAGCCGTCAAAGCTACAACCTGGCGAACCGCGCCCGGCTGCTGGTATTCAGCCGGCCGGACACCGTTCAGGCCGCAAAGATCGGCGATCCAAGCATGGCCGACCCCAAGGCAACCATGGCCCCGGCGGTCTCCAAGCGGATTCAGAGCGAGTTCACCGCCGCCATGACGGGCAAGTCGGCTCCCAGCCCCGCGGACACCACAACAGAAACACCCGCCGGCCAGACACCCGGCGGTGGCAATGAGTCACCCGCACCGTCAGCGGCCAATGCTCCCGCATCGCTCTCCGACATTCCTCTCGCAGACGCGGGCACGGCCAACACAGGCGCGGCGGCAACTTCCTCCTTCGGCAACACACCCACCGGCGTCGACCCGGTAACGGCTCCCACGGGCACCGTCGGCGTCACCATCCTGTCCCCGAACGCATCACGCACCACCGACACAGGCAACGGATTCAACGCCGTAGGCCCCAAGACCGACGCGGAACTACCCCCGGTCGAGAAGCCTGCCGTCGCACCCGATGCAGTCAACGATGTCAGTGGCGTCAAGACACCCGCCGGTCAAACCCCACCAGAACCCGGAGCCAACGGCAAAGTTAAGAATCCCAAGCCCGACTTCGACAAGAGTGAAGAAAGCAGCAGCAAACATAAGAAGAAGGGCGTCAAGAAGATCAACCCCTTCTAGGGGGTTGTCTGACCAGACCTCTTCTGCTGACTTGAGTCAGGTCTCTTCGGAGGGGCCTGGCTTCAGCCAGGCGATAAGCTCCAGTCACGTCATCGGACTTCAGCCCTGAAGTCATTGCCTCGGTTGATGTAAGTATGCCGTGACACACCTTACCGCGTACCAACCTCCTGGTACACCCGCACCCAATCCACCAGCATCGTCTGCGGATACTTCGTACTCGCATCCACATTGCCGGGAAATGGCCCGCCCATATTCAGGTCCAGCAGCAGATACTCCGGCGCATTGAACGGCCACGTCTGCCCGTCTTTCAAATCGCTGGCCCGCAGAGTCCCATAAATCTTCGCCGGGTCATCGACATAGAACTGAATCACATCCTTGCTCCAGATCATGCCGTACACGTGGTACCCGCTCCAGCCCTCCGCCCGATTCGCCCGCACGCCAATGCCCTCATGCGCGTAGCCCGGCCCATGCAGCGTCGCCCACGCCTGCGTTAAATCCTTCTTGCCGATGTACTCCATAATGTCGATTTCGCCGCTTGCCGGCCAGCCCACTTGCGCAATGTTGTTGCCCAGCATCCAGAACGCCGGCCACGCACCCTGGTTGCCCTCACCCGCAGGCACCGCGATGCGCGCCTCAATGCGGCCATACTGCTGGCTGAAAAGCATCTTACTGTCATCCGCCGATGCCGTCTTCAGGCGTCCACCCGTTACCCCATTCGGAGCATCCTTGGCGGCGCGGGCCACCAGCTGAAGATGCCCGGCACCATCCAATGACACATTTGGCCGAGCCGGATCGCAGCCATGATCCGCTTGCCCGGACAGGCAGTTGTAGGACTGCGCACCATCCGGCGGCACACCTCCGGAAAGCGTCCACTTCGCGGGATCGGGCACGCTCCCCGCCGGACCGTCGAACTCGTCATGCCATACCATCCGCCACTGCTTCTCTGGGCTGGCGGCCAATGCGGCCTGAGCCGGTTGCTGCGAAGGCGGAAGCTGTTGTGTGAAGGCGGGCACTCCGCTGGCTGCCGCAGCCGCCATCGCCATGGTGCAGGACATCGCTCTCCCATGGGCAACCATCCGTCCGGCAAAGCGAAACAATATCCGAGCTGCGACGTCCATTCTTATCTCTTCTCCTGACTTTTACCTGGGTAAATGTCCACGCGTCTTACTTGTGATGCACACGCCCCCGTCGAACAACCCCAGGCTGCAAGCCGCGCTCTACTCTATTGCACATAGAGGAGAACACAATGGGTTTGATGGACATGGTTTCGCAGATGGCGGGCGGTGGCAGCCAGAACGGCCAGGTTGCCGGTGGATTGATGCAGGAACTGCAAAGCAGCCCCGGCGGCATGGGCGGGCTGCTGCAGATGTTTCATCAGAACGGCATGGGCGGCCAGGTGCAGCAGTGGGCCGGCGGACAAACCGCACCCGCTGACCCAAACCAAATTGAGCAGGGCATGGCCGGCAGCGGCATCATCGATCGCATTTCGCAGCGCACAGGTGTTCCCCCCATGGCTGTGAAAGCTGGCCTGGCAGCGGCGGTTCCGCTCATGATCCATCACCTGGTTTCCAACGGCCACGTCGACGGGCAGGGCCAGTCCACCGGAGCGCAACCGGAAGCGGGCGGCATGCTGCAATCGATCCTCGGCCGCATGATCTAAACAAAGCCACACCGCCGGAGTTGAATGGGTGCCCCATGTCTCGCTTCTGAGACATGGGCCGATGAGTCCTCGACAGCAAGACTAAGGCAATTCTCCCGTCCACGGTATTTGCAAGGGTCCACGGTATTTGCAAGGACTGCTTAGGTTTTGCCTTCGGAAAGGTCTCATACCGCCAAGCTACTAAAAGGCTTTCTCGCACGAGTAGAGCTCTGTCATCTCGACCGGAGCGAGCGAAGTGGAAAAACCTGCTTTTCTTTCCAGCCGCAATCGTGCTCGCGGCAGATTAGCGCAGCAACACTCAAGCGAAAAGCACCCTAGTCCCGACACCGGTACTGCTTTATGCCCTGAGGTCGTTGCCTCATGGCATAGAGCGAGCTTTTCTACGTCGAAGTTCAAGCGACTCGCATCCAGCTTCCAACTGCTATCGTCAGACTGCCACAGCAGCAATTAGAAGCGAGGAGCACGAATGGAAGCCGAAGAGATCCAGGAATTCGCAGAAA
>CAXTPQ010000003.1:145626-147445 GCA_964246215.1 uncultured Terriglobus sp.
CACAGTGGGCATGGCACATCCCTCCGCTCAGCAGTTAGCTTCGGGATGCCGCACATGAAACGGGGATCACCGATGCTTCTTGCTGTACCGCCTATCCAATCGTCCGACCGGATTACCTCTTCCTTCGTCCGCAACATCCGCAAAGGCATGCTGAAGAGCAATCTCCCGGCCGGCAAAACCAACACGCTGCTCACCGTGCTCCGCCTCATCCAGGACAGCCACTACGAAGACGCGCTGGATCTCGCTTACTCCAACGGCATGGACCTTGAGCGGATGCACCGGGACTATCGCGCTGCCATGGCCGACCGTCACCGCAAAGTTGCCACCGCCCTCTTCTGCACACGCTATGGCCTTGGGGTCGGCTGGCTGCGGGAACATCGCTACGAGGGAGTCTAAAGTTCAGCGCGTCCTGGCTCTGTCAAACACCTGCGTTCGCAAACCAGCCAATCGCACGGGAATGACGGAAAGCCATGCCAGTGCATCACATCACCCATGCCGTTTTCACCAACGGATCAGGCGCACATGCGGCGGGCGCTTGAACTTGCCCGCGCAACGCTCGGCCTTGCCTCGCCCAACCCACAGGTCGGCTGCGTCCTGGCGCATGACAACGTCATAGTGGGCGAGGGCGCGCACCGGTATGACCTGCGCGACCATGCCGAGGTCGTCGCCCTCAAACAGGCCGGCGAACAGGCAAGCGGGGCCACGGCTTACGTCACCCTTGAGCCGTGCTCTCACCATGGCCGCACCGGCCCTTGTGCCAACGCGCTGATCGATGCGGGAGTCGCCCGCGTCATCGCCGCCACGCTCGACCCCAACCCACTTGTCGCCGGCCAGGGCATGGGACGCATCGCGGACGCCGGCATCGTTGCCGAAAACGGCCTGCTCCAGGCTGAAGCCCGCACGATGAACGACGCCTTCGCGCGCCATATCCTCACCGGCATGCCGCTGGTCACGCTCAAGTCGGCACTTTCCGTCGACGGCCGCCTCGCGCCGCTGCCCATCCATCGCCCAAAGAACGCCCCCTTTTGGCTCACCGGCACCGCCGCCCGCGCGGAGGTGCATCGCTTCCGCCATGCCAACGACGTCATCCTGACCGGCGTGGGCACCGTGCTGGCCGATGATCCCATCCTCTCCGACCGCAGCAATCTGCAGCGCCGCCGCCGCCTCCTCCGCGTCGTTCTCGACACGCAATGCCGGACGCCCGTCAGTAGCCGGCTTGTGGAAAGCGCCAACGACGACCTGATCATTTTTTGCGCACCCACAGCCCCGAATGAGAAGCAACGTGCCCTCCGTCAGCGCGGCGTCCGCGTCGAAATCGTGCCCGTTCTCGCGCCGGAGCAGCGCGCTTCCGGGCTTTCCGGCAAACCGGAACTTGATCTCCGCGCCATCCTGAAGCGCCTCGGCGATGAAGAAATGCTCTCTGTTCTGCTCGAAGCCGGCCCCGGCCTGAACGCCGCCTTCCTCAACGCCGGCCTGGTCGACAAAGCCGTGCTCTTCTTCGCCGAAACCGAACTCGGCGAGGGCTCCATCCCCTTCGCCGACGAAGCCCACAACCCCTTCACCCTCATCGAACAGCTCCAAAACATCGACCGCTGCGACTTCACCCACGCAGCCGAAGGCGCACCCAACAGCCCGGACGAGCCCGCCAGCACCTCTACACAAGGCCGCCTCTCCCGCGGTGTCGACGCCTGCGTTCGCGGCACCCTCCACGACCCCTGGGCAGAAACCTTCGCCCTCACCCCTCCCGCACTGTGAAGGTCGTATCTGAAGCAAGCTTTCGCGAAAGAGAGCAGTGACCCTGAAGCCACTGAATGCTCGA
>CAXTPQ010000003.1:147545-153942 GCA_964246215.1 uncultured Terriglobus sp.
CGTCGAAAAAGGCTCCATCACCATCGAAGGCATTTCGCTCACCGTGGCCGCCGCCAACTCAAAATCAGAACCGGCACCAAACGGCGGCACTCGCATCACCGTCGCCGTCATCCCCCACACCTAC
The DNA here is from genome assembly GCA_964246215.1 of uncultured Terriglobus sp. Lineage (GTDB taxonomy): Bacteria > Acidobacteriota > Terriglobia > Terriglobales > Acidobacteriaceae > Terriglobus. The sequence continues at coordinate 147,670 of CAXTPQ010000003.1, forward strand.
GCCGCCACCAACCTGCACACCCTGCGTCCCGGCGACGCCGTCAACCTCGAAGTCGACATCCTCGCCAAATACGCCGAACAACGCGCCCGCCTCACAGATCACAAAGCCGAAAGCATTACCGAGTTCTCCCTCATCTCCGCCGGCTATTAAGCATTTCTCGTATAGGTTAAGCTCTGTCATTTCGACCCGAAACGAAGCGAAGAAACCCGATTTCTTTTCCCGCTCCAATTCTCTTCACGGCAGACCCGCGCAACGAACCTCCAAGCGAGGAACGCTCCAGCACCTCAGTTCACCGATCCGGGTGTCCCACCGTCACGACGGCTCTATCGTTACGAAGGTGGTTTCTCACCAGAGGACGACGCAAAGGCTGGTTTTCCTTCCTCCTCATAAAGTGTCATCTCGACCGGAGCAGGACAGCTGTATCGTCCGCGCAGTGGAGACACCTGCTTCTCTCCGTAGCTTCCCACGCCGTGCGAACATGCCAAATCAAGTCACGTTGAAGCAACCCCGGACAGCTCCATCTGCTCCGCCGCCGGTTCATCCACATATGGCTGAAAGTGTGCCCGGCACCGCGCCTCATACAGCCCGGCCGCGCCCACCACCACCAGCTCCGTGCTCGTGCCCAGCCGCTGCGTATGGATCGCCGGCGCACCGCACGTCATGCACACCGCATTCAATTTAGTGACCTTGTCCGCCAGCGCCATCAGTGCAGGAACAGGCCCAAATGGTTCGTTGGCAAAGGTCGTATCCAGCCCTGCCAGCACCACCCGCTTGCCCAGCGCCACCAACTCCAGTGCCAGCGGCTGAATGCCCGCATCGAACCACTGCGCCTCATCCAAGCCAACGACCTCAATCCGTTCCACCAGACCATCGGCAAACAGCACCTCACGCAGCCGGTCCGAGTTCGGCGTCACCACGGCCGCCTCCATCGTCTGCTCGGAGTGCGACGCAATCGCCGTCCGGTGATAGCGCAGATCGATGTCCGGCTTGTAACAGGCAACTCTCTGCCGGGCGATCCGCGCCCGCTTCAGCCGCCGGATCAACTCCTCGCTTTTGCCGGAAAACATCGGCCCGGTAATCACTTCCAGCACGCCGGGCACGACCGGCCCGGCACCGTCAAAGACGGATGAAGAAAACTGCATCTCCGTATCTTAGCCAAACTGGATGTGGATTGATCGCCCTGTTCCTCAAGAGACCGGTTGGCCCCTTGCTCGACAGCTCCCGAACCAAAACAGCTTCACTCACAACTCTGGTGGCCGTTCTTTCGTCTGCTTCATCGGCGAAGAGCCAGTGGAGTTCTGCACCGTCCGCCGAGACGAACCGACGTTCGTCTAACGTCGTCAACCCGACTCCGGAGCATCCAGCCGCGCCTGAAATCTCTCCACAAACTGCGCTACATGCAGCCCATCCGCCAGTCCATGGTGCACATGGATGGACACCGGCATCGTCCGCCGCCCCGCCGCCTCGGTCATCTTGCCAAACGTCAGATACGGCGCTGAATCCGGCTTGCTGAACCGCCGCGCATGCGAGATCGACGTGAAATCAAACCACGGCAGCACCGAATACCGGATCAGGTCTGCCTGAGGATAGCGCTCCAAGTCATCCCTCTGCCGGACTCGCTCGACCTCTACCGCGGCCGCCGCAACAAACTCCCGCACCTCCGGCGCATAACGATAATGTGCGAATCCAATCGTACCGTTCGGCCGCCCCACCGCGCTGCCGCCGTTTACCGTCTCAAAGAGCCAAGGCTCACCATCGATGACGCGCGTGCGGAAGTTCTCCACCTCCTGCGCAGCCACCAACGACCGGTGCAGCAGACTCAAAAAGACTGAAAGCCCCAACTCCTTGGCAAAGTGGTACGTCGCCGTACAATTCACTCGCACGCAGACCCCGTGGTACGGCTCCTCAAACTCCTGAAAGAACGGGAAAACCGCCCGCCGCTCCCATGTGGCAAGATCGATCCTGCGCTTCACCGCAACGGCCGCATCACTCATCCCCGAATGCTAAAGCTCCCCACTTCCACGACCTGTTATTTCGAACGGAGAAGTCACAGCATCACCGTGCAGTCGCAGCGGAGAAACCTGCTTTTCTCAATACCGGCACGCCTGCCTCCTCAATCCGCCAGCGGCTCCCAAAGCTCAAGCCGGTTCCCCTCCGGATCAACAATCCACGCAAAGCGCCCAAACGACTCATCCATACGCTTAGGGTCGATTTCGACGCCGGCGGACTTTAGCTGCGCCAGCAAAGCATCCAGATCATCCACACGGTAGTTGACCATGGCCTGCTGCGCCCGTTCACCCAAATAGTTTGTCTCTTCAGGAAAGGTGTTCCAGGTCGTCATGCCCGTGCCCGCCGGCACCTCGTCCGCCCATGCAAATGTGGCACCGCCATACTCCGACAGCGCGATCCCTAAATGCTCCGCGTTCCAGGCCGCCAACGCCTTCGGGTCCCGCGCGCGTAGAAAGATCCCGCCAATCCCGGTCACACGTGCCATGCCGATCACCTCATGGCAGCCGTTCTACCACCACCGCCGTGCCATACGCCAGCACTTCCGTCACGCCCTGCATAATCTCGTTCGCGTCATACCGGAACGCAATCACCGCATTGCCCCCATGCTGCGCCGCGTGCTCACTCATCCGCTCAAACGCATCGGCCCGCGTCTTCTCGCACAGGTCGGTGTAGATGGTGATGTCTCCACCCACAATCGTCTGAAAGCTCGCCCCAATGGACCCGAAGATCGACCGGGACCGCACCACAATACCTCGCACAATGCCGAGATTCCGCACAATACGATGTCCGGGGATCTCCAGCGCACTCGTGATCAACGCAGGATCGATCAGAAGCCGCTGCCCCAACGGGTGCGTCACCTGCCCGGGATACTGCGGCTGGCCCGGCTGACCCGGCTGCGCACCGCCACTGCCCTGCGAATACGGAGAGAACGGTGCATTGCTCATTGCGCCTTCTTCCTGCTGCGATACAGCCCGATCAGATGATTCGTCGAGCTGTCATGCTTCAGCTCCGGCTGACCCTCCGCCTCGATCTCGCCCAGGATTTTCGTCGCCAGCACCTTGCCCAGCTCCACGCCCCACTGGTCAAAGCTGTTGATGTTCCACACCACACCCTGCGTGAACACGCTGTGCTCATACAACGCCACCAGCGTCCCCAAAATTTCCGGCGTCAGCTCCTCCGCCAGGATCGTGTTGGACGGCCGGTTGCCTTCAAAGACGCGATGCGGTACCAGTTCCTCCGCCGTGCCCTCCGCGCGCACCTGCTCGGCCGTCTTGCCAAACGCCAGTGCCTCGGTCTGCGCAAACACATTCGCCATGAGCATGTCATGGTGCCGGCCCAGCGGGTTCAGCGACTGAAAGAAGCCGATGAAGTCGCAAGGAATCAGCCGCGTCCCCTGGTGAATCAGCTGATAGAAACTGTGCTGCCCGTTCGTGCCCGGCTCGCCCCAGTACACCGGCCCCGTTTGCGTGTGCACATGCTGACCTTCCAGCGTCACATGCTTGCCGTTCGACTCCATGGTCAACTGCTGCAGGTACGCCGGAAAGCGTTTTAAATACTGCTCATACGGCAGCACCGCCATGGTCTGCGCGTCGAAATAGTCCGTGTACCACACCGTCAGCAGACCCAACAGCACCGGCATATTCTGCGCAAGCGGCGCTGTCCGGAAGTGCACATCCATCGCGTGAAATCCAGCCAGCATCTTGCGGAAGTTCTCCTGCCCCACCGCAATCATTGTCGACAAGCCGATCGCCGAATCCATCGAGTACCGGCCGCCCACCCAGTCCCAAAAACCAAACATGTTTTCCGTATCGATGCCGAACTTCTCGACCTCCTTCGCATTCGTCGAAATCGCCACAAAGTGCTTCGCCACCGCCGATTCATCGCCGCCCGTCGCCTTCAGAAACCACTCCCGCGCCGAGTGCGCATTGGTCATCGTCTCCAGCGTGGCGAAGGTCTTCGACGCAATCAAAAACAGCGTTTCGTCCGCCTGTAGATCCTGCACAGCCTCCGCGAAGTCCGTTCCATCCACATTGCTCACAAAGCGAAAAGTCATCTCACGCATCGAGTAGTGCCGCAGCGCCTCATACGCCATCACCGGCCCCAAATCCGAGCCGCCAATGCCCACATTCACCACGTTCTTGATCCGCTTGCCGCTCGCACTCTTCCAAGCACCGCTGCGCACCTTCTCCGCAAAGCCGCTCATCTTGTCCAGCACGGCGTGCACCTGCGGCACCAAATCCTCGCCATCCACCACGATCGACTCGCCCTTCGGCGCACGCAGAGCCACATGCAGCACCGCGCGCTTCTCCGTCGTGTTGATCTTCTGCCCGGTAAACATCGCCTCGGTGCTCTGCTTCAACCCGGCCGCTTCCGCAAGCGCCAGCAAAAGTTTTAGCGTCTCATCCGTCACGCGGTTTTTGGAGTAGTCCAGCAGGAGCCCCGCCGCTTCCAGCGTCATCCGCTCGCCACGCTTGGGGTCTTCGGCAAACAGTTGCTTCATCTCCGTCTTGCCGCTCGCGGCGTAGTGCGCCTCCAGCGCCAGCCACGCGCTATGCCTCTGCTCTGCTGTCTCCGGTGCCGCCATGGTGTGCCGTCCCTTCCTTTGCCGCTCAATCGGCGCGTGCGTCCGCTGCCGTTACGCAGGATAGATGCCGCCAGCGTCGCAGGGGGTGATCCATCGCCTCTCATTCGCATGATGAGCAAGAAGCAGCACAGAACCTTGGGTGCCCCATCCTCACGACAGTACCATCGTCGTTACGATGGGTTGGTTCGCCACGATTCTGCCAGCTTCCGCTCCAACCAAACTGTCAGACTGCCCAAGCTCCTCACCAACTCGGCATCTCATCACACATGGCCCAAACTGAACAAGCTGAAACGGCCGCAACAGAACCCATGACCGCCACCCTCGCCGGCCAGATCTTTACAACCTTCCTCCAGAACCTACCCAAACGCACCGCAACCGGCATTCACATCCTCACCGACGCCGACGCCGACGGCCTCCCCGCCGCCGCCCTTCTCCTTCGCGCCCTGCAAGCCGCCGGCTATCCAAACGTCACCGCCGAGACTCGCAAAAAGTTTGAAAACGCCTGGATGCCCGAAGTCCACGCACGCCTTCGCGCCCACAACCCTGAGGCGCTGCTGATCGTCGACCTCGGTGCTCGTCCCGACCCCATCCTGCCCGGCGTACCGACCATCCTCATCGACCACCACGCCCCCTTCGGCACCCCGCCCGGTGCCACCCTGCTCACCAGCTACGGCACCGAACCCACCGCCACCAGCGGCCTGCTCGCCCTCTGGTGCGCGCAAAGCATCGCACCCGCACTCGCGGACGAACTGCAATGGCTTGCCGGCATCTCGCTGCTCTCCGATCTCGGCGACAAAGCACCCTTCCCCGAGCTCGACGAAAGCAAGCGCCGCTTCGGCTCCACCGCTCTGCGTGACCTCACCACCCTGCTCAACGCACCGCGCCGCTCCGCGGAAGGCGACGCTGCCCGCGCCCTCAACGTGCTGCTGCACGGGCCAAACCCGAAACTAATCCTGAAAGCGAACGACGCCGACCTGCAGTCGCTCAAACTCGCCAAAGCCGAAGTCAGCGAAGCTCTCGCACTCGCCCGCAAAGCGCCACCAAAATTCTCAACGAAATGGAAAGACGAGCTTGGTGCCGACATCATCTGCGTCCGCATGGATACACCCTGCCAGGTCCATCCGCTCGTCGCCCAGATCTGGCGTCCACGCTTCCCAAAGGCCGTCATCTTCGGCGTCAATACCGGCTTCCGCCCCGGCTATGTGCACTTCGCCGGCCGTGCCCCCAGCGGCATCAACCTCGTCCGCTTCCTGCGCAACCACACCCCCGCCGGGGCGGACAACACCTTCGGCGGCGGCCACGACCAGGCCAGCGGCGGCGCCCTACCTGTCCACCTCTGGAACCCCTTCGTCGAAGAACTAGGCTTCGGCCCCGAACTGCAGGTTGTGCAATAGACGGGCTTTGTCAAAGCGGTGCCCCACCTGCACGACAGCTCCATCGTCGTTAAGGTGGGTGTCGCGCCATCAAACCTCCTCCTTCCCCGCGTCAAGACAAACTTTGCTTACGGAGCACATAGCTTCAGCTATGCCCTCCAACCACCACCAACAGTGAAGTTTCAGCCCTGAGGTAACGTCCGGTAAACAGACTCCTCACCGGCAAACCGAAGACGCGTCCACCACCGGCGTCTCCAACGCAGTCCCCTTCGGCAAGCCCATCCGAAACGCCCCCAACTTCCGCTC
>CAXTPQ010000003.1:154042-159060 GCA_964246215.1 uncultured Terriglobus sp.
TCTCCAACGCAGTCCCCTTCGGCAAGCCCATCCGAAACGCCCCCAACTTCCGCTCCATCTCCGCCCGATCTCGCACGACCGTCGCATAAAACATCACCCGCGGACTATAAATCGCAAACTCCGGATGGGCATCCGCCGCGCACAGCTTCGCCACCGGCACCCACGCCGCGGGCACCCCATGCTGAAACCACTCCGGATAAATCATCACCAGCCCGATCCCATGCGCACGCGTCACGGAATCCAGCCAAGCCGGCGTTCGATCGGCTTCCTTCACCTTGAAGGCCTCATACGACCCCAGCCCCACCAGGTCCAGTACATACGCATCCGGCGAGCGCCCAAAACTCACCAAGCCCAGATCGTTCACCGCCACCGGCCCGCGATAAAACTCATGGGAGAAACGCGCCAGCTGCGCCTGCTCCTCATAAATGCCAAGCGCCGCCGTGGGTATGCCGATCTGCCCATGCAGATAAAACATCGCCAGCGCTCCCACCAGCAGCAGCACCGATCCCGGAATCCGCACTGTCGACACCAGCGCTTCCGCCCTCACATATGGAGAGGACATCAGCAAATCCGGCCGGCTCCGCGTCCCCAGATCGGAGTCCGTCCTCCCCAACCCAGCCGCCAACTGCAGCCGGAATGCCGCCAGCACTACTACCAGCAGAAACGCGGTGCAATACATCTCATATCGGTAGAACCACCCAAACGGCCCCAAAAACACCTGAACGACTCCCACCACCACAGCCCCGCTCAGCATGATCAAGCTGCTCCGCGTCCGCCGGCTTCGCCAAGCCAGACAACCCGCCGCAATTGTAAGTAGAAAGACCCCAAACCGCTCCGGATCCTGCAACGTCGTCAGCAGCGTATCCACGATCAGCCGGGCCACCCGCACTGGCAGCGCACTGCCCTGGTCGGCAAACTTATAGCTCGCCTTTACCAGCACACTCATCGGCTCGAACGGCAGTCCCAGATGCCGCAAAAATAACCCAAATCCCACCAGCGGCAGCACACTCCCCACCATCAGCAGCGCCGCATTCCGGCCCGCCCGCACGCCTCGCCGCGAACCATAGAGCGCCACCGCCACGGCAAACGTCAGCAGCACACCCTCATACCGCACACTCGGCAGCACCGCCGCCGCCGCGATCGACCACCACGGCAGCCGCTCCCCCTCCAGCACATGCACCAGCGCAAACGCCGCCGCAATCGCCAGCATTACCTCCAGCGTCTGCTCGAGCCCGGTAAAGGTCAGCCCCAGCAGGTTCGTCGCCGCCACTAACAGCACCGCCAGCAGCCGCGCTCGCCACACTGGAACTTCCGGCGAACTGAACCGGTCCACAAACCGCCCCAATAGCCAGGCACTCACCGCACCAAACACCACATTGAACGCAAGCGGCAGAAACGCCATCACCCGCGTCCCGGCAAACGGCACAAACAGCAGCGGCCACAGCAGGCTCGACGACGGACTCGCCGCCTCCCCCGCATTCAGCCCATACAGCCCATGCCGGATCCGCTCGGCCAGCGCAAGATGAATGTAGGGATCGTCCAGGCAATAGGTGAAATGCCCCTGCGTCCGCTTCAGAATCAAGGCAAAGCAAACTGCCGCCGCAAACAGGTAGATAAGCACATTCAGCAACGCGCACGAACGCACATCGAAGCGGCGCGATGAAGCAGCAGGCACAATCTCTCCCGGCCCAGAACAAGGGCAAACTCCCGTTCAGATTAGCGCAGCCAGCCCCACGAGCCACAGACCTGCCGGCTTGCCACAATCTCGGGCAGCCTCATTATTCACGGTTTAATCGTGAGAGATCGGTTTAGCAAAGCCACAACCCAAGGGTGCCCCATGTCTCGCTTCTGAGACAGAAGGTTTACGACTTCACGCTGCTGGCAAACTCCGCCAACATTTCCGCCAACTCACTTGGTTTCTCATACGGCAGCAGATGCGCCGCACCCGCAATCATCACCATCCGCCCGCCCGTCGCCTCCACAAGCGGCAACGTCTGTGCGCGCTGCAACTCCGGCGCAATCGCGCCATCGTGCTCGCCCACAATCAGCAGGCTCTTCACACGCAGCGCAGGCACCCGGTCCGTCCAGTCCTCGCGCGTTCCCACTTCCGGCCAGGCGTGAAACGCATCGTGATTCGCGCGCAACACATCCTCCACGGCGATCTCAAAGATCCCCTCCGCAGGCTTTTCATAGAAGCCTGCCCTGGCAAACTTCTCCGCCCGCTCCCGGCTCGTACTCGCCACGGCCATCTCAGCACGGTCCGCATCGCTCATTGGCTCACCTGCCAGCGGAGACGGCGCCATCAGCACCAACCCACGCAGATTCTCCGGCGGCGTCGCCGCCACCACCATCGCTGCTTTGCCGCTCATGGAGTGCCCCACCAGCACCACCGGCGAGGGCGCAAAAAACTCCACCAACTCCCGCACCTTCGCGCTCATCTGCGCAACCGTAAAACCTGTCATGCCCGCCGCCTCACCAAAGCCCGGCATGTCCGCCGCCACTACGCGAAAACGGCCGCTCAGCCGGTCCACCACACCGTCCCACTCCCGGCGCGATCCCCCGAAAAAATGCAACAGCACCACCACCGGCGATCTATCTGCCGCGCCAGACTCATGAAAAGGAAGCATGCCCTTTCAGATGCACACGCCGCCCTGAGACCCGCTCAAACTTTGCCGACGCGCAAAGAATCCGCAAAGCTCCACCATGCCACGATGACCGGCACAGCCGCGCCACAAAAACCCGAGAAGCTAAGAACCGTATCTGCACCAGCCCGCGTCTACTTGCCTGAATGTCGACCAGCCAGCTTCCCATCCTGCAAAACCCCGAGGTCGCGGCCCGCACCTCCGCCGCCACACGCCAAGCCCTGGAAGAGCGGGCCAACCCCGCCCCGCGCACCACGCGCTTTTTTTCCGGTGAGCACTACGCCCTGCTCCAGCAACTCGTCGCCGCCATCCTGCCGCAGACTGCCATCGGCACCGCCGTCGACATCGCCGAGGCCATCGACCGCCGCCTCGAGAAAGGCGCGTCCGCGGGCTGGCGCTATGCCGAGCTTCCTCCCGACGCCGAAGCCTACCGCCAGGGACTCACCATCTTCAACAGCATGCTGCAGATGACGCCGCTAAAGACCTTCGCTGCCATGCCGCCGCCCGCCCGCGAGGGCTACCTTCGCTGCGTTAGCAACGGCGACGTGGATGCTCACGCGAAGTTCCCGCTCAGCCGCTGGCTCAACGTCGTCCGCACCGAAATCGTGCGCACCTGGGTCTCCCACCCGGAAGGCATGCGTGCCATGGGCTACTTTGGCTTTGCCGACGGCCCCACCGGCAACGAAGGCTGGCAATCCATTGGACCAAATACTGCCCTGGCTTTCGAAAAAGCAGCCACGCAGCCAAGCAACCATGCTTCCGCCATGCAACAGGAGCAGGCCTTTACCGGGGGTGCCAAGTGAAAAAGCCCTTTGACATGCGCCAATACCCCACCGAAGAAGTCGTCGACGCCGTCATCATCGGTACCGGTGCCGGCGGCGCTCCGCTCCTCTTCAAACTCGCACAGGCCGGCCTGAAAGTCGTCGCGCTGGAAGCCGGCGAATGGTTCGAAAACTCCGCCGACGACTGGCCCACCGACGAAGTCGCCGCCAAGATCTACTGGACTGACGAACGCCTCAGCGGCGGCCAAAACCCCACCGCTTTCGGCTCGAACAACAGCGGCCGTGGCGTGGGCGGCAGCATGCTCCACTGGGGCGCCTACGCCCCCCGCCCCGACGCCCGCGACATGAAGCTCCGCTCTAACGACGGTGTCGCCGTCGACTGGCCCATGTCCTACGAGGACCTCAAGCCGTACTACATCTGGCTCGAAGAATTCCTCGGCATCTCCGGCCCAGCCCACTATCCCTGGGAACCGGACCGCAAATATCCCCTGCCGCCGCTCCCCCTCAACAGCTCCGCTATCTCCATGGCTATCGGCTGTGAGGCGCTCGGCATCCGCGCCACCCCCGCTCCCATCGCCGCCGTCTCGGAGCCTTACACCCGGCCGGAGTACGGCACGCGCAACGCGTGCGTCAACCGCGGCTACTGCCACCAGGGCTGCCGCAACGGTGCCAAAGCCACCATGGACGTCACCTTCCTGCCCGCCGCTCTCCGCCTCGGCGCGGAAATCCGTGAAGAAAGCTTTGTGCACGGCGTCGAACAGGACGGGACCGGTGCCATCACCGCCGTCCTCTACACCGGCAAGGACGGCCACGAGCAGCGCCAGCGCACCAAACACGTCTTTCTCTGCGCCGGCGGTATCGAGTCACCCCGCCAGCTCCTCCACTGGGGCATCGCCAACTCCAGCGGCATGGTCGGCCGCAACTTCATGGCCCACATCTCCACCCAGGTCTGGGCCACCATGCGCGCGGACACCCGTCCCTACAAAGGCTTTCCCGCATCCCTCATCACAGAGGACTTCATGCGCGCCAAGGATGCCGATTACGCCGGCGGCTATCTCCTCCAGAGCTACGGCATCCTCCCCGTCGCCTGGTCGCAGTCCATCACCGAAGGCCGCAACCTCGTCGGCCAGGCCCTCATCGACTACCTGCTTCAGTACAACAACATCGCCGGCATCGGCATGCACGGCGATACGCTGCCCAACCCCGACAACCGGGTCACCCTAAGCCCGGAAACCGACGGCCGCGGCCTGCCCAAGCCCCTCATCACCTTCACCCTCGGCAAAAACGAACTCAGCATGAGCGACCACGCCGAAAACAACATCCGCCGCATCCTCATGGCCGCCGGCGGCAAAGACCTGTGGAGCACCAAACGCACCGCCCACACCGTCGGCACCTGCACCATGGGCACCAGCCCGGCCGACTCCGTCGTCGACCCCTACGGCAAAAGCTGGGACATCCCCAACCTCCACATCGCCGATAATTCCGTCTTCCCCACCAGCCTAAGCGCCAACCCCGCCCTCACCATCATGGCGCTCTCGCTAAGAACCGCCGACAAGTTCCTCAACAAAGCCTGACCCGCTGAGAAGTGGGTGTC